>CAZGXN010000001.1:0-136054 GCA_964530135.1 uncultured Bdellovibrionales bacterium
AAAGGGTGGTATTCGCGGTTGGAGCGGTGAGGGTGACGGTGGGTGGAGTGGTATCGAGAGTGGTGGAGGTAGTAGCACAGGCACCTGTAGTGGCTTCCGATCCTGTTTGATAGATAGTCCCCGTTTCTGTTCCTGTTGACGGTACACGAATCTCAACTGCTGAACTCCCTGCGCTTGGTTGTGTAAAGCAGACGATGTTATTACGAATAATCGCGCTTGTAGTAATGTCGTCGAGTCCATCATTCTCCGCATCTGAAACAAGAATCCCATCTTGATAGGTTGCTTGCGTATTCGTTATCTTATTGTTTTCTAGGATAATGCCAGGAGCAGCTTGGACAGCAATCGCTAGATATCCAAGATTGACGACGGTGTTACCGCGTACTACGAAGTTACGGAACCACTCAGCACTCGTATATCCACCCGTTATAGCGAATCCATAGCACCCCCCTGCGGAAGCGGTTTGTTGTATTGTGTTGTTTTCAATGAGAAGATTGTCCCATTGACCGTGAAGTGTGAAGTTCCCTCCCTGACAGACGCCATTTACAACCGAGTTATTGATGAATTGATTACCCCGTACGATACCCCCTCCTGAACCATTACTGGCACCAAAGTAGAAGCCATGATTAAAGTTACTTCCAGAGAAATTATTTGCTTCAATGAGATTATTTTCTATAAGGAAATCATTGAATCCCCCGAGAATTCCCATCTCAAGATTGTGATGAATATTTGAGTTGCGAATAATAAGATCATCAACACCAACATCGCGGCTTCTACTTTGTGAATGGATGGCAATACCCCAATTCGACATTTCGACATTTTCAATGGTGATATGGTGTACTGCGTCTCGCATCCAGAATGCCCAGCCGGTACCGCCTCCAATGAGGTTAAGATTTCGAATTGTATACCCTCCGTCATAGACCGTGTTGCCATAAGAACCGAATTCAAAAAGATTCGTATTACCAACCGCATCGCGACGAAGAATTGGTGCTGCACCCGTACCATACGCATCAATGGTGAGCGGGGCGGTTGCGGTAACGTTGAAGTTTTGAAGCGTTACCGTAACCATATTCCACGCTCCACCTCGGGCAAAAAGAAGATTTGTTCCTGCGGGTAAATCATTGAGATTCATACCCGAGAGATCTTGCTTGGGTGCTGTCGATGATGTTCCAGCGTTCGCATTGTTACCCGGGACACAGCCTACTGCTGCACCCGTTTGGCAGTCGGAGAAGTAATAGGTCGGCCCGACCACTTGTGCTGCAGTCGGCAACTTCGACAAATGCGCCAACTCTTGGACAATTGGGACGAAGGGGCTCGCGACAGAAAGGGCAAACAAAACAATGGGGAGGGTGGTGCGAGCAATGATGGACAACATAGGGGTGGAGAAGATGATCACTTGCTGTATCAATCTCTGTCTCTCTCATTCTGAGAGAGGGTCATCGGTGGGGATATCAAATGATAGGCTTGGGTGCTCTTCGCAGTAGAGACGATAACCCCGAACTGTAATTGTTACAGGTTTCTCGGGGGTCGCAGAGCGAATGGGGGTAACAAGGGATTCGGGAATACGATCAAGAAAAGCAAGACGATTTACATCCGTCCGAATGAGACCAGATTGAGTGAAGGTGTGGAGAGGGAGTTTGGCTTGATCGCTGTCAGCGATCTGAAAGAGCCATTCTGGGGAGCCTAGTGTTTCAGTGTACACAAGCCATCCCCTGATCCGAGCTTCACCGGAAAAAGTGGGGGCGGTACAAGTATCTGAGAGCTCGCCAGCCACAAGCGTCCAGCCACTCGGCACAGCCGTTGCTTCAACTCGACCATCAACTTCCGGGACAGATCCTTCAATGTCATCCTCCTCATTGATCTCATCTGTGATACTGAGGGCGGGCGACGCAGTTGGTAGAGCTGTCTCGAGGGAACGAACGATCACTCCAATGGCACCCACCGCCATGAGAATGAGGAGGAGGTAGGCGAGGAAAGTGGGGATACGAGCGTGAAGCATAAGATTGCTTACTTAAATTGTTTCTGTAAAAATTATAACACTAAAAATTACAAATTTAATATTGTTCTCTACTGGGTATTATTGCCTGAGAGAACCTGTTGGGGGATAATTTTTTACTGTGTGAGCCGGAAAGATACGAAATTTCGGATGACCGAGAAGAATCTGCGCATTGATGAAGAGACTGAGTTTCCCTGATTCAGCTCGCTTCGCGTGTGGCGGCCGGACGGCGAGTGTCAGTCCATATTTTTCCAAAAAGAACGCCTTGATCCCCGATCGCGTATTGTAGCCTGATGGAAGAATGAAGGGTGCGTACTTTGTCCGCTGGGACGAATAGTAGAAACGATGCCGGTCATGTAGAACAACCACCGCCTTGGCACTGCCCCAATCCACTTTCAAACCCCTTTTTGCCGGCTTCTTTTTTATCTCCTGTTTGCCAGCTTCACGATAATAGAGGCAGCGCGAACGAAGCAGACAGGCCTCACATTTCGGCTGGGCCAGGCACAGTGCACTCCCAAAGTCCATCAAGGCCGCATTCAAGGATTTTCTCGGTGTTACGAATTTCGCCTCGAAGGAAGCCGTGTCTATCAATGCTTGTTTCGTACCGAAAAAAAACCGCCCGACGACACGCTTCAGATTGGTATCCCAGGCCAAATGCTGGTCCCCGTATGCAAAGCTCATGATCGCTGCAGCCGTGTATGGTCCAATGCCTGGTAGCTTTCGAAGTTGTGCAACATCCCGTGGAAATTGTCCGCTATGTTCACTGACGACAATCTGTGCCGCTCGGAGCATATTGCGCCCGCGCGCATAGTACCCGAGACCGGCATAGTACGGCAGAAATTCCTCCCACTTCGCGCGTGCCAACGATTCGACCGTAGGGAAACGCTCGAGAAATCGACGATAATACCCGACCACCCGCGATACCTGGGTCTGCTGTAGCATGATCTCGGATACCCAAACCTCGTACGCTGTAATCTTTTTCTTTCGCCAGGGTAACTCAACCCTCCCCGCTTTCAGAAAGAAATCCATCAGCTGGTGCTCAAAGAACGCGATTTTCTCTCGCCGGATTGACATAGGATTTACATTATTGTAAACTTTTCCATCATGCTGAACAAGGCATGCTGCCCCCTGTCCTTTCCAACTTCGAGGAGATTTCCATGTCCCATGTGCCGCTCTATGCATCCTTTTCCGCTCCGCTCACCCTGAAATTCAGACCTGGCACAGGTGCCCGTCTCGGCATCACGGTACCACGACTACCCTGGGGCGATGTCCCCCACACGCTGCCGCTTTTCTTTCCGGACAGCAATCGAATTATCGTCCATTCCCAGTTCAAGATACAACCGACATTGCCAGGCACGCTCATGGATCTCTGGACTATGGTTGATGCCGAGAACCGGAAAGTCTGCGCAGAGACCGGGGTGCACTGCCACTTCCCTGTTTCGCTTTCCGGCGACCTCCAGGTGGCCGATTCTTTCGAGACGGAGCTCTTTGAATCTGGTGGACTGCGTTTCGTCGTCACCGAACTCAATGTCCACACGACATTCGGTGGCCTCTTCGCACCCGCTACAGGCTTCAGGATGCATTCCCCAGCACAGGTGTTCGCGCTCGAGCGGCACAGGTGCATCCTGAATTGGCTCCGAGACAGAGATCTGCTCTAGTCGATCACCCCCCCACCCAAGCAATAGTCTCCGCGGTAAAATACCGCATACTGGCCCGACGCCACCCCAGCGTCGGTTTCTTTTTGGAGAAAGACTTCTAGTGTCTTTTCGTCTTGCCACTGAACTTGGCAGCTGTATTCCTTCGGCCCGTGTCGGAGCTTCACAGATAATGTTGCACCATCTTCCGGTTTTTCATTGAACCAATTTAGTTCTGTCACAATAAAACTCGCCCGCGCCCGTTCGGCCCGATGTTCGCCATGTGAGATAAAGACGGTATTCGTCAGGGTATCTTTGGCTACCACATACCACGGCCCACCTGACAAACCGATCCCTTCACGCTGGCCGATGGTGAAATACCAAAATCCAGCGTGCTGGCCAAGCCTCTTCCCCGTCTCGAATTCAACCAGTGGACCTTTTTTTATACCGAGATGATGGCGCAGAAATTCATCAAACGGAATCTTTCCCAGGAAACAGATACCTTGACTATCCTTGCGTTGAGCATTTGGCAGCGCGAATTTTTCAGCCAATGCCCGAACTTCCCGCTTCGTATACTGGCCGATGGGAAACAATGTGCGCGACAGTTGAGCCCGTGACAATTGAGAGAGGAAATAGGTCTGGTCTTTCACCTGGTCCGGCGTCTTTTTTAAGTAAACCGTCCCGTTCTTGGCTTCCACCTGCGCATAGTGCCCCGTCGCGATCTTTGTATATTTCGTCCCGATCGAATCCCAAAACGCACCAAATTTGATTCGCGCATTACAAAGCATATCCGGATTGGGTGTCCGGCCTGACTGCACCTCTTGAACCGCCGCCGCGACAACACGATCCCAGTACTCTTTCTGAAGCGGCACGATTTCCAATGGCACACTGAGTTGCTCTGTCACGGCTCGGACAAAGGTGAGATCTTCTTCCCACGGACAATCCCCGAGAAATGCCAATTCATCCTCCAGCCAGATCTTGATGTAGAACGCAGTTACATCAAAACCCGCCTCTTTGAGGAGAGCGAGAGCGACGGAACTATCCACACCGCCCGAGACTAGCACGGCAATTTTTTCTAATTTCTTTTCGACAAACATATGCCTACTCTAACAGATAGAGCGAAACTCTCTCGGGCATATACTGTATCGGTAATAAACGAACTCGTCAATCAGGTATTTCGGAAATTTTTTGAGCGAGCCGCCACCCATTCCACCACCCCTCGAATACTCTCAAGGTTGTATCGTATGCGGGACAGAGAAGTCCACAAACTCAAAACACCAACGCATTATATTTTTTTGAAAATAAAGCGGCACACTAGCTGAAGAAAGTTCCGCAACTACTCTGGCACATTTCACTTCCAGTATCCTGGCCTTTCAGCCGTAGCCGAAAGAAGTTTCCACCATACGCTTCTATATTGAGCAAAACAAAAACCCTTGGTCACTACATGGTAGTTTCCAAGGGTCCGAGGGTCTAGGTGTCCGAGGGTCTTTTGCCTAATGGACTCCAAGAGACGAAAGCGTCAGAGTGCCGCGTTGCCGGGGCAGAGAACCTGGCCGTCAGCATCCCAGTAACCAAGCTCGCCGAGCTCCCAGTCGATGACGTTCCACTCGCGGTCGTTAAAGTCCCAGCCGACACTCACGGTGAAAATTTCACCGTTTTTGCCCTCGACGTAGAAGATATTCGCGTAGCCGTTGTTGAGGAGCAAACCCGACTGGCCGCCCGGCTGTGCCTCGATCAAGGCTGCGATGTCTTCCAGCGTGG
This sequence comes from uncultured Bdellovibrionales bacterium, assembly GCA_964530135.1. Lineage (GTDB taxonomy): Bacteria > Patescibacteriota > Minisyncoccia > Moranbacterales > UBA1568 > SSEF01. The sequence continues at coordinate 5,389 of CAZGXN010000001.1, forward strand.
AGAGGTGGTTTTCCGGCAGTTCCTCCCTGATGTCTCGGTCGTAGGCGTTCGCTTTGAGGAGCGAGGCTACATAGGGACATGCCGGGGTCGAATCCACCGTCTGCCTGGCGTGGATGTCGAGGCGATCGGCGAAGGTGTCGTGGATGTAGAGGCCGGCGCCGGTCTGGTAGAACTCGGACGCTACGAAGGGCTTCGTCCGTGCCGGAACGGTCGCTTGGGCGACGGGCTTGAGGAGCCGGGTTTCCGTGAGTTGCGGGTAGCGGGAACCACGATTGATGATGGACTGAACCATATTCGCCACCTTAGTCGGATCCAGGGATCCCTTGAGAACCCGCTGCATCCAATCGTGTTGTTGGCGGGCGAATCGCCCGATGACTTCGTCGGCGACAGGATATGTCATGACGTTCTCCATTGCCCATAGCCTAACCAAATGGTTAAGTTTGCCAGAGCATCAAATATTCTTGCTATCCTGAGTTCTGTCGAAGAAGAACAAGAAACAAAAAGACTTGATGCTCTGGCAAAAGTGTCAGTTTTTAAACAACAGATCATTATACACCTTTTAAGTGGTTTTGTAAAGAGTGATGAATAGCCCTGTTTTGAGCCTTCCATTCACACTTCTTACTCAATTTCTTTCTTCCCTCTCGGTTGTATAGTCCTCATTTCAGCACGAAACGACGGCCATCAGGATACATCGAAAGAGAGAATACAGGTATCGGAAAACTATAGTTTTTCTTTCGTTTTTAATTTTTTGGGAAGTATCTGCCCGGCGAGGAATGACTTACACTTTTCATCACAATAATACAGCTTTGTTATTTGCCCTTTTCCTGCCGCGCGCCATCAATAAGTGCCCGAACAGCGTTCACATTAATATCGGGCTTGCGGCGGAGTGCTTTAAATCTTTTCGGCTCAATATGCTGGGTCTGTGATAGCTTCATCGGCGGCTCAGGTGCAGTGTATGCACGGAGCTCGGTGGACTGACGGCGCTCTGGACTCAGTGGCTTCTCAGTCAGCCGCTGCTGAGGAACAGGAGCGGCAGATTTCGTTTGTGCCACAACCTGATTCCGCTCCCGAGCGATCGCCCGCTGGTAATCACGCAGACAATCCTTACAAAATGTTGGGCGAGAAGCGTCGGGGGCAAAGGGTACTTCAATATCAATGCCACAAGTTGCACAAACTGCTGGATACAATACTTTTTCAGGGACCACTGCCGGTAACTCAGTCTCAAACATGTTTTCTGCCTCTTCAGGTGTTGCACTGTCCGGTACAACTTCAGGGGTTGGTGTAATGGGTCGCTGAGTTGAAGAAGCTTTCGGTAGTTTCGATGTACTAGCTGATACAGTAATTGACTCAGTCGGTTCAGAAACTGTTTCAATACTCGGCTTGGGTAATTGCACAGGAATCGGTCTCGGTGCGATCGGCCGAGCCACTGGCTTGGGACGCGCTGGCTCGGTTATTTGTTCTCGCTTTGCGATCGTTTCGGTGCCGTGCAGTGGTGCTATTCGTTCCCGCGAGGTCGGACGTGGTGCTGTAGTCAACGGAGTAGTCTTTGGAGCTGCTGTTGCAGGTGTTCGCAGTGCCTGCTTTTCTTCTTCGGTCAACATCCCCGTCCAACGCCGGATCTTTTCTTCAACCTCTGCTTGTGAGGAAGCATAGCGTTCGCGAGTCGCCGCAATCACTTTCTCATTGATCCCGGGCGTTTCAATAAGAATCGGTGGAAGTGTCGTCGCCGAGAAAGCGTCCCCCGCGATACCATCTATCATCAGCTTGAGATAGATCTGATATTTCGGCAGATTCACCATGTCGTTCATCATGAACACTGGCTCGAATTCCTTTTCGAGGAACTCAGCATCCTGCGCTCCGACGCGGAAAGAAATAATCGTGCCCGCGTTGCCAAAAATTGCATCCCGAACTGGCTCTTCGAGCTGTGTAATATACTGATTGGCCAGAATGAGTGAAAGGCGATATTTCCGCGCTTCTGAGAGAATGTTGGCAAATGAGTCTGTCGCAAAGTTCTGAAATTCATCGACATAAAGATAAAAATCCTTGCGGTCTTCCTCCGGTGTGTCCACGCGGCCCATGGCGGCGAGCTGGATCTTTGTGATCATCATCGCGCCGAGGAGTGCGCTTGAATCCTCACCGATCTTACCTTTAGCGAGGTTCATGATAAGGATTTTCTTTGAATCCATCACTTCACGGACATCGAATGCGCTCGTCGCCTGACCGATAATATTGCGTATCAGACTGTTTGAAGTAAATTGACCGACTTTATTCTGAATCGGAGAAATGACTTCTTGAAGTACGCGTTCATTCCATCCCGCAAATTCAACCGTCCAAAATTGTTTTACGACTGGATCAGTTACCTTCTCCATCACCCGCTCACGATAGCTCTTGTCGACGAGAATCCGCATGACACCCAACAAACTCGCACCCGGGTATTCCAAGAGAGCAAGAATCGCATTTCGGAGAATATATTCCAGGCGTGGGCCCCAAGAATCCGCCCAGATTTTTTTAAACACCCCAACCAAGCCAGATGCCACAAGCGAACGCTGATCGGCTCCAACTTGTTCCAATACATTAAAAGCAATCGGGAAGGCTTGGTCAGCCGGATCAAAGTAGATCACATCATTAATGCGTTCCGGCGGAATGGCTTTGATGAGTTTGAGAGCGACATCACCGTGCGGATCGATGAAACAAATGCCATGCCCCTGTTGGATATCCTGAATTGCCAGGTTCTCGAGCAGATTTGTTTTCCCCATGCCGGTCTTGCCGATGAGGTACATGTGCCGACGACGGTCATCGGCCTTGATACCAAAAACCCGTTCTTGATTGCGGAAATTCGTCTTGGCGAACACGGTAATTTGATTGTCAGCGGACTCGGGCATAAGATGCGTTGATCTAAAGCGAAAAAACGGTTTGAGTACAAGCCTCAGTGAACCTATTGTACTGGCAAATTGTTGGGGGCGCCACCACGCTTAGTCATGACGCGTGAAAGGGCTGGCGCGAGCACCTGCATATCCGGCAGATGAAACACTGTCGCCAGTTCTTCTGAAGAGAACATGAAACAGTTACTCGGTGGGTCAGAATCACGAGTAATATAGCGACGAAATAACCGACGCTGACGATACCGCGTCCGCTGATCGACCAATAGATAACTCGCATAGGTCTTGGTGAGGTCGTCCGGTACCATGCTGTTTAGATTGAGATCATTGAATTGTTTGATCGCTCCGATAAAGGCCGAGACACCGGTTGCTTTGGAGAAATGCTCTTTTTGACCGATATACACATGGCGCATTTTCGTCTTGAACATCGGCTTACCAATATTGCTTTCCAAGGCCTTCAGTATATCTTTTTGTCCAGGCGTGAGTCGGAACTCAACTGGTTGCTCTTCGGCCGCAGCGGCTTCTGAGAGACTCGTCCACGTCAATTCCTGTCCCAAGAGACCAGAAAACAAATTGCGGAAGACGTCCACTAAATCATGCCAAACCCGCGCAAAAATACCCAATCCGGCAACTTCTTCGTGTCCCAAAAACTCCTCGATCGTCGCCTGACCTTTCTTGGCTCCCCAATCCTCTTTCACAGGAGTTACCAAAAATTGGAGCCAGAGATGCTGTCCCGGACCGATCTTCCCCATCGTTTCAATCAATCCAGCCAATGGATCAAGCATTTTTCCGGTAACGGATTCTTCAAAAAATTTATATGTCCGAATCGGGTAAAGGTCCGGTTTGAATAATATAAACTCTGTTCCCCACAAGTCCCAATCTCTGTTTGGCAGTGTCCGCGGCACATGCTTTGTATAATCCTCGGCCTCGACAATCTCGACATTCGGATACTGCGCATAAAAATGTGCTTCAACCAAATTCCGAAAGGGTTTCTGAGTCCGAATATACATATGGACCAGTCCTTCGGTACTGACAAGCTCGAGGCTAAACTTGGCCGGGTATTCACCCGCGATATACTCTTCAAAAACAGTCGGTGATTTAATCACGCCGCCAAACCCCGAAAAAATCATCTCCATCGGATGTGGACTTTTTTCGAGCTCTTTCGGAGGAATAATCTCGAGTAAGACCCACTCAATGTTGCTTCCAAAGAGTTCATTACGACTGCTCAGCCAGAGAAATATAAACAACGGGTATAGAACGAACGGGAGTACATAAAACCAAACATCGCTCGCCACAGAAGCAATGGTCAATATGTTGTAAAAAAATTCAATCATGCCACTGCATCACTCATTACGCGACTCTCAGTCTCTTCTCATAGTATAGAGAGTTTTTGCGCGCGAGGAAACTCTTTCCTCTGGTCCGGAAGGATATAACGGTAAAAAGATAGGGCGACATATCGAATCATCAAATGGACACGATGCACTCGATCAGACAAGTCTGAAACAAATCACGGAATTACTTCCGCTTATCGGAGAGAGAGTAGATATTTTTTCCTACCTTTGTGAAAAAACTATTGAGGTTGATGATGACCGTCGAACGCTTTACTTGACGGACCTTCATCACGGCCTTCAAGAGCTCTTCGCGTGTCATAGGATTAACATTCTCTTGGAGGATAGAAGAAAGGACTTCGCGAACAGTCCCAGGACGAAACCCCCAATCAGAAAGAGCATAGGTACCCCGCCCAACTAGAACAAAGCGTTCATCTTTGATGAGTTCATTATGCACGGTTTGCGGATGTGTCTTCTTGCCCGTTTTGTAGAGGCCGTGCTCATCAATGAGACGGGCAATTTCACGGAAATGCAGTGGCTGTTTCATCACCTGGAGTATCAGATGGGCACGCTCGCGAGTCCCACGGGGACGGATAGTACTCCAATGGACAAGTCCGTAACGACCAAAAACATTTTTCTCAATTTCAACAGCTGGAACAAGCAACGACTCAAACATTTCTTTCGTCATATCAGTCGCTCCGGATTTCTTTATATATCGAGCATAGAGATCGTCCAATGACTGAGTCTCAGCCGCCTCCTTGAGAATACCAACGACCAATACTACGAATGCTTCCCATTCTTGAAGAGAAAAATCATCCGTCATAATAATCGCTTTGTGTCGCGTGTTCGCCTTGCTCATCCGGCATCCAGGAAAAGCTGAGAGTAGGGCGAGGAGCGCCTTTTCTTCCGAGACACTGCCATTTCCCAAGTCTGCGAGAACCGCATCGATCGTCATGATCCCACCTCGTTGTCTCACTCGCTCAATGACACGATTCACCAATGCATGATCTGCTTCATGGGCCATAATTTCCCGAATCCGCCGCATGATGACATCGACGATCTGACGGACTCGCTCGCGCGTGATACCATGTGTTTTCCCAATTTCTTCGAGTGTCTTTTCGGTACCATCTGTAATACCAAAACGCGCGCGTGTAATGACACCCGAACGCTCAGGGAAAGACGCCAATAAAGCATCAAAAAGATCTTCGGCCGTACGCGTACTTGACAGACGAGCAGAATCAATAGTTTTCCTTCGTTCGGACATAAAAAAATCAATAATTATGATCTCTAACAACGCTTCATATTAACGCATATTACCATATTTTGTCAAGAGTTGACGAAGAGTGAGGCACCTCAGACCAACTACCGTGTCTATCATCCTTAATCTTGGATTTGTTTGCCATTGATAAGTATGTCTTGTATAATTTGATCAGGAGAATACAAAGAATTCTCACAAACACGGAAAGAAATAAAAAATATGACTGATGTTTCTACTGAACCAAGTCTTCAACCCGTTCCAGATGGGGGCGCTAAGATTCAGGCCCTTCGGGAAATGATTCTCAATGCTGAACGCACTATTCAAAGTGCCAAGGCGATGCTCCTTCAGATTGAAGGGAAGAAGAAAACTGGTCGCCCCAAGAAATCAGAAGATTCTGCACTCGGCACAATCATTGAGGGCACTTTCGATGGACAAATCATGCTCGGTACTGATGGGAAGCAATACCCCGTCCCAGCAAACTATGCCTCCAAATCGAAACTCGTCGAAGGCGACATGCTAAAGCTCACTATCACGCCGGATGGATCGTTTATCTACAAACAAATCGGCCCCATCGATCGTCGCCATGCTATCGGTATCGTGAGTCAAGATGAAAACGGAAATTATCACATCGTCGTCGATGGTGAACCCTATCGCGTACTCTTTGCTTCAATTACCTATTTCCGCGCTGAACCAGGCGATGAAGTCGCTGTCATGCTCCCACGAGGACTTTCCGCCTCCTGGGTCGCTATAGAAAATATCCTCCAAAAAGGCACGCTCGGTACACCCGTCCCACCCGTGAAGCCAGCGAGCGAACGCCATCTCCACGCCGACTGGAAAAAAGATCTCGCTGAGGAAAAAATGCCTGACTCTGATACCGCGACGACAATGACCCCGGCAGCGACCGCAACAGCCGATCTCTCACCGCTCGATGCCTGGGTGAAAGACATGGAAGCGATCGAAAAAGAAATTGCCGAAGGTCGCTAATCACAAATCCAACTCTTAACCCAATCGACAATTATTCTATGGACACTAATTCCGTGCCGAATCCTGAAGTTACCCGCTTCTCCAAGGCCTGGTTCATCCGGACAATAAAGCAGTTTTCAAAGTTTATTATCGTAGGTGGCGTAAACACCGGCATTGATGTCGTTATTTTGCGGATACTCGTCGGCGTTACTGGTATTGTCGGTGGCGGCGGTATCGTCGTTCTCAACGCTATTTCATTCTCAGTAGCTGTCGTCAACAGTTACTTCATGAATAAGCTGTGGACATTTGAAGACAAGACTCGTACCGAAAAGGAGCCTTTCAAATTTTCTCAGTTCTTCATCGTCAGTCTCATCGGCATCAGCATCAACAGCGGCGTTGTATATGTCATCACGACATTTACCCAACCCATACTCGGCATCTCCGAAGCGAACTGGGTCGTTGTCGCCAAGCTTTTCGCCACTGGATTCTCGCTCGTTTGGAACTTTATTGGTTACAAACTCTTCGTCTTCAAAAAATAATCAGTGTTTCTCCTGCCAAACCCCATCTCCCTTTTATGGGGTTTTGTTTCGTTCGTGAGAAAGGTATAATAGGAGGCACTGCCATCCATTGAAGCAATCTATGTCCGAAACCTTCTACCGCAAATACCGACCCCTCCAGTTTAAAGACATCATCGGCCAAGAAACCGCTGTCGCAGTTTTAACCCAAAGTCTCATCACGAGGAAGATTGCCCATGCCTATCTCCTCACTGGGTCACGCGGAACAGGCAAGACAACCCTCGCCCGACTCTTTGCCAAAGCGCTGAACTGTTCGGAGCGTACAGGGGTTGAACCCTGTGGACACTGCCCACACTGTCTCGCTCTCGCTGATGGCCGCTCTCTCGATGTCATCGAGATCGATGCCGCCTCCCACACCGGCGTCGATAATATCCGTGAGCTGCGTGAAACAATCGCGAGTGCGCCAGTAATCGGAACCTATAAAATCTATATTATCGATGAAGCGCATATGCTCTCCATCGGGGCTTGGAATGCCCTCTTGAAAACACTTGAGGAGCCGCCCGCCCACGCCGTCTTTATCCTGGCCACAACGAATGTAGCCAAAGTTCCCGAAACTATTCTCTCACGGACTCTTCGCCTTGATCTCCGCCGCTTTCCGGTTGAGCTGATCGTTACCAAACTTGAAAAGATTGCACGGGCCGAAAAATTAAAGATCGACAAAGAAGCCCTCACCCTCATCGCGCGCACCGCTCAAGGTGGTATGCGCGATGCTGAAGTGCTATTCACACAGATCGCAACACTCGAGGCATCCCCCATCGATGCGGCCCGCGTCGCCCTCCTCCTCGGGACAACAACGCTCGCGGCCAATCACACACTCCTCACCGCGATCGCCGAGCGCGACCTCACTCGCGCTTTCACCACCATCGCCGAATTGAAAGACACTGGTGCCCAACTCGCGGGTTTCACTCTGTCGCTCCTCGAATACTGTCGAAAACTCCTCTTCGCCTCAGTGGACCGAGATACGGCCAACAAACTCATCGATGATTTCACACCTGAAGAAAAGTCTGAGCTCTTCGCGCTCGCCACAGCCCTCGGTTCGGACCGCATTGTCGAATGCCTCGAGCGTTTCCAAGAAGCAGACCGGCTTATCAAGGTCTCGCCCTTGCCCGAGCTCCCGATCGAAATCGCAGTCGTCAAGCTTATCCAAAACGATCAACCAAGCGCCACTCACCTCCCTGTAGCTCCAACGATCGCACCCAAAGCCCCCACACCCCATACTCCAGCGAACCCAAAACCCACCGCTCCAAAAAAAGTAAAGCCTGACTCAACAAAACAATTCACTTCCCTAGAATCTACTTCTGTTATAGCACCACTGCAGGAACTAAAGGCGATCACTCCCGATATGACTGTCGATCTGGAACTCGCTCTCCGTCAATGGCAGGCTATCAAGCTGCATGCCCTCCGACTAAACGCTTCGCTCGGTGTTGCTCTCTCGACGGCGACCCCGATCATCCAGGATCATCGGCTCATACTCCAGGTAAAGTACCCCTTCCATAAAGACCGTCTCACTCAACCAGCAAACCGATTGACACTCGACCAAGCCTTTGTTACGATTTTGGGGTTTCGTACACCCTGGGGCATCACCACTGAAAAAGAAGCGACTGAGGCGAAGCCAAAAGTTACCGCTGAACGGCCCGCCGTCATCGACGAAGCGATAGCTATGCTCGGGGGACAGCTCGTTACCGAAACCAATTAGTCTCTTGGGGAGTAGCCAAGCGGTAAGGCAGGGGCCTTTGAAGCCTCCATGCGATGGTTCGATCCCATCCTCCCCAGCTAAAGCGAAAGAGTTGTCCTTTTGGGCAGCTTTTTGGTTTTAATGTAGGATGATATGGGAGCAAACGGTAAAGGGGGTCGGGAAAGTGGGGGGTTTTCCCGTAGCGGAGAGCAACGAGTTCCGAGTGTTGAGAACCGATGGGTTCTCAAAGAGCGAAGCGATTGAGATTCCCATCAGCCCTAGCATTGGATCTTTAGAGTGCTACTTAGTAAATAGATAAGCTTCCACAGCGTCCCAGCGGCTCAATAAATATATTTTAAGTTTAAAATACTACTGTTATGGCTCACCTAAATTATTATGTCGATCTTTGTACGAATGCATACATTGTGAATAATGGTGCAGTACTTTTACGTTTACACGAGAAGTATAATTTTTGGATTGCTCCGGGCGGTCATGTAGACCCAGGAGAAGATGTCAACCAAGCAGCACTTCGAGAAGTCTGGGAAGAAGTTGGTTTGAAGGTGGAATTAGTCGGACCAAGTACATGGATCAAGCAGGACTTTGACATCAATAAAGATTTGGTACCGCCAATCTTTGTGAATAGACACTCAATCAATGAGCACCACGATCACTCCTCTTTTATTTTTGTTGCAAAGTCGGACAGTCGTGAAATTAACCCACAAGAAGAAGCCAGTAAAAATGCCGAGTGTGTTTGGGTAACTCAAGAAGAATTAGATCAAATGCACAGAGACGACAGTCGTCTGCGTAAGGATGTATATCGCTATGCGTCTATGGCTCTTGAACTCATCAAATAGATTCCCACTTGCGTCCCATCCTCCCCAGCTATTTATGAATCCCTCTCGCCAACATGTCATCATTTACTCCCACGGTTTCGGTGTCGAGCGCGATGCCCGCGGAATGTTTACGGAAACTTCAGCCGCCTTTCCTGACGCCGAAAACATCTTGTTTGATTACAATATTCCAAATCGGACGGAAAATTCGATCATGGTCCGGCCACTGAGTGAGCAAAAGGATATCCTCCTCGCCGAGTTAGCTCGCGTGAAAGAACGATCGCCTGCAGCTATGATCGACATCGTCGCCCACTCACTAGGTTGCGTCGTCGTCGCGCTTGCAGAGCCCCTAGGCATACGCAAAACCATCTTCTTGGCTCCGCCACTTGAAATGAGTTCTGCTTCACTCAAATTCAAACGATTCACCGATCGCCCTGATTCCATTATCAATCCCGATGGGATATCTCGTCTCGCCCGAAGCGATGGTAGCATGACGCTCGTCCCAGCCGAATTCTGGAAAGAACGTGAGACGATTGACCTGTTGCGCTCTTCAATGCCTATTCGGCATATATCGAGCTTACTCTCATCCGAGCGAAGAATGATACGGTCGTCAGTACCCGCGATTTCCCTGCTCTCTCGTCGCGCATCAACAGCATCAGTCTTGCTGGCGACCATGATTTCCGATTCGAATCAAGAGCTGGTCTTATTAAAAAAATGAAGGAACTGCTCCAATAAAAAAGAGCCGCATCAATCGACACGGCACCCAGTCTGCGGGTCAAAGCCCAAATACTTCGCGAGATGACGGAATGTTGGAAATTCTTCCCGATTCCAATGACCAAGCTTGTATTCTTTTTTTGAATGGCGAGAAACTTCTTCTTAGCTGCGGTGGCAGCTTCCCAGATGAGCATCGAATGATGCAACCACTTCACCTGTAACACACGGGGTGGGCAATGAGGGTGTTTCATCTGGCGACAGTCGTAACGCACGAGATAGACGAGACAGTCTTCCCCTGTAACACCAGCATCAACAACATGCTGCACCACCCAGAGCTGATCATTGGGACGCTCAACCCAAACCTGGTTCGGTATCGGAAAGACTTTCGTCCCCCGACTGAGGTCCGTCTCTGGATGGCCTTCGGGCCGCTCCCCTTTGAGTCTCCGCAGTCGATACGGCCGCAGTTTCCCTGGCACTCTCTTCATGGTTCACCTCTTTTGGTAAGTTGCAGTGTCCCTGTTATAGCTTTTTTCTCTCTACCAGTCAACATAACAAGAGGTATGTTATCCTGAGTGAGTATGAAAAAAACTATCATTTTTGATCTCGACGGCACAGTTGCTGATTCCGAGTCAATGTTTTTCGATATTGTAAATGAGCTCGCCCCCCGTTTTGGCTATGCTGCCATCACCGTTGATACATCCGACGAGTTAAAGCAACTACATCTCAGGGACTTTCTCCTCCACCGGCTCGGCTGGCGTATCGTGCTGCTCCCACTCATCCTGCACGCCGGTCGAGCACGCTATCACGCCCGCGCGCATGAAGTATCAGTTTTCTCGGGGACAAAAGAAATTTTTGCAACACTCCGCGAGCACGGTTGTCGGATCGGGATGGTTTCATCAAGCGAGGAACGCACGATCCAGACTATCCTTGCAGCCAACGGTCTCACGGTTGACTTCATCGCTCATAGCAATCTTTTTGGTAAAGCGCAGGCCCTGAAAAGAACGCTCCGTGAACAATCACTCACCGCCACAGACACCCTGTATGTCGGCGATGAGGTACGGGATGTCGAAGCCTGCCAGAAAGCCGGTATAAAAATCATCGCCGTTACTTGGGGGCTCAACTCAAAAGCTGCGCTCCAAAAAGCCGGAGCTGAAACCGTCGACACCCGAGAAGCATTACTCGCGCGATTACTCACAGAATAGCCGAAGGAACCGATGAGGCCTTTACCAATTCTTCCCATCAAACGGTGTCAGCGTGAGTTTTGAAATATCTACACCACTGAGCGTTCGGACATTGAGAGCGACTGTCTCCGTGCCCGTGGCTGGGTCCTTCCCCTTTCCAAACGGCTCTACACCACAAATACGGCAGAAGAGATGAGCGATGAATTTTTTATTGAAACAGTACTCCGTAAGTTCCGACTCACCGGACAAGAGCTTGAACTGCGCCGCCGGAACAAAGTTTAGAATGAGGCTTTTCACCGCACAGTGCGAGCAATTACACTCCAAAATCGAACCTAAATCACTCTCCACTTCAAAAGTTACGGCCCCACAGTGGCATTTTCCCTGATATTTAGCCATAGCGTTGTATTATGTGCCCTCAGCATAGCATATTGAGACTTGATACTAGGACTTGCTTTTTCCCTGGAAACCTGTTAGGATAGGCATATAGAAGTCGAGGAATATAGTCGAGTTTCCCGCATTCTAGATTAATTGAAATTTAGAGCAGCACCATTATGACTGGTACTATCAAGACGCTCACGGATCGTGGATTCGGTTTCATCGCTCGCGAAGGCGAGACGAAGGACCTGTTCTTCCACTCCAAAGAGCTCTCCGGTGTAACATTCGATGAGCTCAAAGTTGGCGACACTGTCAGCTTTGAAGTCGTTGATGGCGAAAAAGGTCCGGCCGCGGTCAATGTGACTCGCGCCTAAGGCGTCTTTCCCCAAGTAAAAACCGCCCCCAGAGAAATCGAAGGGCGGTTTTTGTTATCCAAAAAATAGTAGTCTGAAGTACGACATCATCAATAAACCAGACTATCGCTCCCCAGGGATAATTAGAGGGAACACTGCCAGAAATGACTCCGTGTTGAAAAATATTCCTCCCTGAAAATTGTCGGATTGATCAACTAACACCTAAAAACACCGTACAACTACTCCGAATCCTTATACACTCGAACATGAACCTGCGCCCGCATTGAACCCCCGCTGTAGAGAGGTGCCCTTTTGGATGTTTTCACAAAAGAGGAGGTGAGTGATCTGTCAAAAAGAATTAGAGATCATTGCCTGAATAGGAAAGATTGAAGCTCTTATTGATCAATGGAAAATCCGGCACCATATCACTCGTTACAAGATATGGAAAAACCGGCCAATTCAAGAAAGATGGGTCCCGCACCTTCACGCGTGTAACCGCGCCGACAGAATCCGTAGCAATGAAGTAAACAATATCCCCGCGCCAACCTTCGACGAGACCAACTGCATGCGCATTGGGCGTGAGCGAATTGACTGTGGCAGCAATGGGTCCATTCTTTGAAGCCTCTTGTTCAATCGCTTGATGCAAGATTTTGAAAGATTGGTACACTTCGCGCTCCCGAATCTTGTATCGAGCAAAGACATCGCCAGCCGTCTCAGTAGGGACAGAAAATTGAATCCTCTCATACGCCGCATATGAAAAGTCTGTCCGCGCATCGGCTTTGATACCGATGGCCCGTGCGCCGATCCCCACAATCCCATGATCTATCCCAATAGAACGTTCTATTCGACCCGTGTTTTGAAGTCGATTGAGCAGTGAGAGGCTTTCCGACACTGCCTCCATTATTTCCCGAAAATCCTGTTCGAGATCCATACTATCTGCCTTGAGAGCTATTAGTTGGTCATTGGAGATATCCTGTGTCAATCCGCCTGGGAGGAGCATGCCCCGCAGAAAACGGTGGCCGGTGAGTCGCTCGTTCCATTCCATTACTCGTTCACGAAGACGCGTCCCTTGACTCCCCCCAAATGCGAGGCCCGTGTCAAGCATGATAAACGCAAGATCATTGAAATGATTGGCTAATCGTTCGAGCTCAGCGAGTATTGTCCGGAGATAGATCGCCCGCCGAGGTACTTCCACTGATGCGAGCGTCTCAATAGCCTGACAATAAGCCAGGGCATGATGAAATGAACTATCACCTGAAATGCGTTCCGCTAATGCCACTCGTTTTTCAGATGAGAGCACTTCAAAAAGTTTTTCCGTTCCTTTGTGGACATAACCCAGGCGTGATTCGAGACGGAGGATCTCTTCACCCAGGACACTGAAACGAAAGTGCCCGGGCTCAATAATGCCAGCATGGACGGGACCGACGGGTATTTCATACACCCCTTCGCCCTCATAGCGCTTGAAAGTCGCCCATTCCTTTTCCTGAGGCTCAGTGATCACCGTGTTCCACTGAAACTCTTTCCTGAGCGGATAGATATCTTTGGGAAAATTTTCAGCATGGAGAGTTATCCGTTCTGGTTGAGGGTGTCCATCTGGATTAAGCCCAAAAAAAGTCAAAATCTCGCGCTCATACATGGCAAATTCTTGGTCTTCGGGCGTGAGTGAAGGAAATGAAGGCTTGTCAGCATCCACTGTGAGGTATGGTATAAGAAAACAATTTTCCTTTGGCACACCAAAGACATAGTAGATTCGAAAATTCCTGTTACTTGCTCGCTCATCGGTAGCAGAAACTGTTTTGAGCGGGAGACTGTGTGTTTTCTTCAAAGTACGGATAACTTGAGGAAGAGCCTCTGCAGATACCTCAAATAACACCCGATTTCCTTCGACTGTTGGGTTGGGAATATCGAGACCAAAACGCTGGAATACGCGGAGTGAGTCAATCATATAATTTAGTCAGTGAGATCTTGACGAATAGATTCGAGGAGTGCTGAGAGTGGCTCAGGGAGATGCCAGCTAAGGACAAGCAGGGTCACAAGAATTAGTACTGCTGGGAGCTGTGTGAGGAAAGAACTCTCTCCGCGTTCGATCCCCTCCGACACCGACCCATACATCAAAGCGGTTACGAAACGGAGGAGTCCAAAAAACATGATACTGAGTGCTCCAAGGAGTGCCACTGCAAGCCAAGGTGAAAACTGAATGGCAGCTGAAAGGATAAGAAACTTCGTCGTGAAAAGCGCGAAGGGTGGCAGTCCAGCGAGGATAAGGATACCAACGAAGAAAAGTGGCCCAGAAAGTGGGAGCGCTGTGAGGACACCCCTGACATTCTTGAGCTTGGTCGAACTGTAACAAAGGAAAATGTTGCCCGCGAGCAGGAAAAGCATCGACTTGATCAGCGCATGATAGAGCATATGGAAAAGGCTCGCGAGAATTCCAACACCTCCTAAACCAAAACCAAGAGTGATGAGGCCCATATGCTCAATGCTTGAATACGCCAACAAACGCTTGTAATTCTTCTGGATAAATATAATGAAGGCTGCAAGGAAAATTGAGAGTATCCCGAAAAAAATAAAGAGGCTACTGGTAAAGTGAGCATCGTCACCCAGGGCAATATCTGTAACCAACTTCCACCGCAACACTGCAAAAAGCGCGACATTGAGGAGTACGCCTGACAAAAGGGCTGAGATCGGCGAAGGTGCTTTGCTGTGCGCATCTGGAAGCCAAGTATGGAGAGGTGCCAGACCAATCTTGGTCCCATAACCGATAAATACTAAAACAAAGGCAATTTTGACGGCTCCTGATGGCAATGTTCCTGCCGCCGCAATAAAACCAGCCCAATCAGTCGCACTCGAACGCTCGCCCTGAAGCGCGATAAAAATAAGTGTCCCCAAGAGACCAATCAGAAGACCGAGTGCATTGATGATGAGGTATTTCCAGGCAGCCTCGGTCGCACTGGGCTTATTATAAAAACTGATAAGAAAGACTGTTGCTAGCGTCGTGGCTTCAATAGCGATCCAGGTAACGATTGGATTTGTGGTTGAAACGGCCAGATACATGGCAAAAAGAAACAGCTCCAACAAAACAAAAAACTGACGCACCCGGCGTGGTCCAATGATCCCCTTGGCTACCTCAGCGCGAAGATACCCCACTGAATAGAGTGAGACAAAAAAACCAACCAACGCGATCAAGAGTACGAGGTACACTGATAAATTATCCAGTGCCAGGCCGCCCGGGTGAATTGTCGGCGTGTTCGCTGACGGCGAAATCACGAGTCGAACAGCGAGTGTGAGTGCAATACCCGCGGCCGCAATAACACTTCCTTCTATGAGACGAATTTTCTTTGCTGGTAAAAGAAATACAAAGAGGGCAATCAATGCAGGGAGGAAGTTCAGGATAAATATCATATAAGAGAGGATTAGTCTTCGGTAAGGTGGCGCATCTCACGAGTATCAAGCGATCCAAATTGACGGTACACGAGACTCAAAAATGTATAGGCGATCATCATCCAGATAAGAATATCGAAAATGATACCCATCTCAAGTGCGAAGGTCTGCTTCACGCCAAGGAAAACAGCAAAGAGTATGATGCCATTCTCAAGTGCCAGGACAGCGATAATCTGTGCGAGTGCCCCTTGTCGATTGATAAGGAGAAAGATAGCGATGAGTACCATCGCGATATTGAAGACAAAAACATCCGGCGTAACGGATGACACCACCCACAACGAACTAAAGGTTGAGGAAGCTGCAAAGATGATGAGGCCGAGAAGTACAACCAATGTCAGTGGCATCGAGAGATAACTCGCACTTGCAACGAGATAACCGAAGCGCTGAATGAGACGCGTGAAAAAGTACGGCGCCAGAATCACTTTAGCGATGAGTGTAATACTACCCACAGCTATCAAACTGCGTTCCCCTTCTGCTAGACCAAGAAGTATGAGTACGCCCGCCACCGACGCTGACTGCAGCGCATACAGACGAATGGTATACTTTGTGCTCCGCACCAGATGCAAAAGTACCACTGTGAGAAAAGCCACGAGATTGAGAATAAGTGCAAGATTGAGGAGAGAAGCTTCCATATATTTACAGTGTCAATGAGACCGTGAGTACCACAGCAACCATACCGAGTACAAATGAAGTAAAGAGTAAATCTGGAACACGGAAGATACGGAATTTTGCCATCAGCGATTCGATGAGCGCAATAGCGCCGAGAAAACAAACGGTTTTACCAGCAAAAATAAATGCTGGGAGGAAAAGTGTTTGAAATGAAACAAACTCAACTGCGACCCCCCAAGGAAAGAAAATATTAGCTCCCAATGCGATAAATATAAGAAGTTTATTCGCACTTGCCCATTCCATGAGCGCGAGCCGTTTGCCGGAATATTCCAGCAACA
This sequence comes from uncultured Bdellovibrionales bacterium, assembly GCA_964530135.1. Classification (GTDB taxonomy): domain Bacteria; phylum Patescibacteriota; class Minisyncoccia; order Moranbacterales; family UBA1568; genus SSEF01. The sequence goes on from CAZGXN010000001.1 coordinate 21,908, forward strand.
TCGCTTCATGAATCATCGTCAGCTCAAGATGAGTCGCTGGATTGTCTACTGGAAAACGGGAATTTTCAGCAAGGAGAGCGAGCGCAAAAGCGAGGAAAGCAACAAAGAGCGGAAAAATTACAGAGAGCGGAAGTGTGCCGAGCTGCGCTACAATATCGAGGACATATCCGGTCCCCGCAAGAAATGAAGCCGGAAGAAATGAAAAGATGAGTCCTGCTTCAGCCAAGGCTGCTACCATCATCTCTCGGCTTGAACCAAAACCACCAAAGCCACTTCCCGCATCGAGACCAGCCAATGCCAGAAAGAATGTCATCAGCCCAAAGAGGTAAACAATGATGAGAAAATCACCCGTAGCAGTCAGAGCCCACTCCGGATAGCCTGGAATCGCTGGGGCAATTGCCGTTACCAGCGGCACAGTCGCACCAAGCAGAAGTGTGATAGCAAAGATGATGTAAGGAGCAAAACGCGTAATCCACGAAGCATCCTCTGAGAGGACTTCATCTTTTGCGAAGAGCTTGCGCAAATTGCGATACGGTTGAAAGATGTCGGCTCCGACCCGACCTTGGAGACGCGCTTTCAGACGACGAATAATCCCAATACACAGCGGCGACAAAACTGGAACCGCAACGATTTGAAGAATAAAGAAAAAGAATTCCATAGGTAGAGTCATCAGGATTGCGCCGCCCAGAGCAAGGCACCGATGAGGGTGAGGGCGAAATAAAAAATATACATATTCACATTCCCCGTCTGGACACGCCGCACTCGATCCGCGAAATAATGAATGGATCGGCCGATTGGTCTGTATATCCGCTCATGGTATATGTCATGTAAACCCGTCTCAATCCCAACTGTCCGAATAAAATACCGCGTCCGTTCATCGTGATATTCCACTGTCGACTGCCTCGTTGGTCGGAGAATACCTTGGAAAATCGTTACGAGTGAACGAGAGAAACTCGTCGCTGTAATCTCGCTTCGACCGGAAAGCGGAAAACCACAGTCCCAGGTCGGACCAATAACTACCCGCCGTTCCCGAGTCATGAAACGAACAACCAAGTACAAAAGTCCTGTAATAAGTCCTAGGAGAACCGCTACTGTCATCAATGGAAGAATATCGGCAAAGGCGTGCCGGGAAGCAACAATTTCACGAAAAGGAAAGTACAGCGTTGCTGAATCGGTCAATCCAATACTCGCTACTATACCCGTCAAACCAGCCAAAACAGCGGGTGATGACAAACCAAAAAGTAGGGCCAAACCCGCGAGGAGGCCCATAGGCAGGAGCATCGGCCAAGCGACCTCGGTTCTGGCTTCTGCAACCACCACTCGTGGCCGGGCCAAAAATACTGTTCCAAAAACTTTGACAAAACAGGCGATGGCCAAACCGCTGGTGAAAACAAGGCTTGAGAGAGCAATAAGGAAGGTGATTTTCACCGCTAGGGGTGCGCCCAATACGCCAGCAAAAAGAACTTGGAAAACCAGCCACTCACTCACAAATCCATTGAGGGGTGGGAGAGCAGCAATCGCGAGTGATCCCACCAAGAAAAAAGCCGCTGTATATGGCATGACGCGTATGAGTCCACCATAAGACTCCATGTTCCGCGTCCCAGTAACACTGACGAGTGCTCCGGCGCCAAAGAAGAGGAGTGATTTGAAGATCGCATGATTCACCATGTGATAGAGAGCGGCTGCCAGTGCGAAAAGCGCCACCTGTTCCTGACCCAATGCAAAGAGCGTCAGCCCAGCCCCAAAGGCAATCGTGATAATTCCAACATTTTCTACCGTACTGTATGCGAGGAGACGCTTGAGATCACGCTCCGCGTTCGCGTAGAGAATACCGAGCAATGCCGATACCGAACCGATAAGCAGAAATGTCACACCCCATTCAACCCGCGCGCCCTGAAAAAAATCAAAGAAAAACCGAAACAGCATAAACAGCGCGGTTTTTACCATGATGCCCGACATAAGCGCCGAAACATGCGACGGCGCCGCAGGATGCGCTTCTGGAAGCCAGGTATGAAGTGGGATGAGGCCAGCCTTAGTGGAAAATCCGATGAGGGCAAACCCGAGAATAAAAAGTTCGAGCTTCGGCGGTACCGTTCCAAAAACCGTACGCCACACATCAAAGGAAAGTGATCCTGTTGCTTTATATGCCAAGAGACAAGCGAGCATGATGAACGCCGTGCCAAAATGTGTCATGAGGAAGTAGAGAAATCCAGCTCGAACACTTTCAGCCTTCTCACGTTCAAAAACAACAAGAAAGTATGAGGCGAGCGACATCAACTCCCACACCAGAAGGAAAAAAAGTGCCTGATTGGCTATCGGTACGAGTAAGAGACTCCCGACAAAAAGATTGTAAAAAAATCCAAATGAACCAAGTCGACCACTCCCGATATACTGCTGCTGGTACTGATAACCATACACTGAAGCAAGGAGTACCAGGCTAGAGGCTAGTCCCAGAAAAAAAGATCCCATTCCGTCGATACGGAACGAGAGTTCAAGCAATGGCAATGGCCCCATATACACCCAAGACAGTCCCCGACCCTGCAGGAGCACTGTTGCCGCTATTGCAAGACCAACCAGTGATCCGAGTGCCGCGAAACCGTGAGCGAGAATATTCGCGAGCCGACCACCATCCTGTCGCCTCGCTTCGGCCAAAAGCGACGCCACTGCGCCAAAGAGGAACAGTCCGACAAGGAGAAACAATGCATTTTCAGTCATGAAGAATTCCATAATCACGCAGCCTGAATTGTCCGATTATGATCGATGGTCTCCAATATCTCGAGAACTGCTTTGAGTATAACTTTTGGTGCCGGTGGATCACCCGAAATTTTAAAATCTACCGGAATGACATCGGCTACCCGATCATACACGGCGTATGAACCGCGATAGATGCCACCATCGATCGCGCCATCCCCGACCGCGACGACCCACTTAGGTGTCGGCATCGCAGCATAGGTCCGCCGAAGACCTTCAGCCATATTGCGGCTCACTGGGCCGGTCACAAAGAGCATGTCCGCGTGCCGAGGCGAAGCCACAAATTGCACGCCAAAACGCTCAATATCGTAATAGGCATTGGTGAGCGCAACGAGTTCCTGTTCTTCAGCATTACTCGAACCAGCGGCGACCTCACGAATCGCGATAGAACCACCGAACAGTTTATTGGCACGTTCTTTAATCGCTTTGCCGAGAGTCTCAATCTCGCTGATTCCACGAATATCACGCTCACTTTTCACCTTGAGCGGTGTCGTAAAGATTTTTTTCAGCATCTGATACATAACAACAGCTTTTTCAATTGAGAAAAACCAAACACTCCACGGAAACCTCCGAGATTTTTACTCGGCTATGGTACTCCCTTTAGTGTTTTTTGTCCACACCCACACCTACAAGAGACTCTCTCTCCGATCACGCCGATCACGCCAGTACTCAAACACTCCTGGCAAAACCGAAAGAAAAATGATCAATACGACAATCGGTAAGAGGTAACGATCAATATCTTCAATGAGGCTCCCCAAATAATAGGCAATGAGCGTGAGACCAACCGACCAAAGTACAGCACCGATAAAATTAAAAAAGGCAAAAGTCCCATAATGCATCCGTGCTACGCCAGCGACGATCGGCGCAAAGGTCCGAACAATCGGAATGAAACGAGCCAGAACAATAGTCTTGCCGCCATAGCGCTCATAGAATGCTTGTGCTTTCAAGATGTGCGACTTGCGGAACAGGAGCGAGTCCTCACGGGTAAAAATCTTGGGCCCGACGAATGCACCAAACCAATATCCAACCATATTACCTGTGAAAGCCGCTATAAAGAGAATGATAAGTAGGAGCGGGAGGGAGAAAAATCCCTGCGCTGCAAGCACGCCCGCGACAAAGAGGAGACTATCACCTGGGAAGAAGAACCCAAGAAAAAGGCCAGTTTCCGCAAAAACGATCGCGAAAAGCCCAACATACCCGATCGTCTTTATCGCCTGCACCATGTCGATACCAAAAAATTCCATATAGTTAATCCTAGATCGAGTACGCCTCGTCTTTCAGTTTATTATAGAGCATATTCGCTACTTTGCGCGGCAACATCGCGTTCTCCAGAAGCTCGCCCAGCATCCGCTCTTCGGTTTTGAAGAGCGCATAGCGACCGAAAGACTCATTTAGGTAGGCAAGTTCGGTGCCTATCTTGGTAGCTACTGCATCGCGTTTCTGCTCAGCATCGGCCCGAAGCCCCTCGTAGAGCGCGATCACGGATTGGATCGAGGCATCATCCCCGTAAAGCCCGGGGAAGCGTCCCGAGATCGACTTTAGGCGTCGGAGTACCTTGGCCAACACTACTTCCTGAGCGCGGTAATAACGATATTCCTCGAGGAGCTCCTGCTTCGGGGTCTTCGGGTAGAATTTCTTTCGTAACCTCATAATAAGCGTCTCAAACCAATCCTGCTGGAACCGCTCGGCATGACCCATCACCTGCTCTTTCCCCTCCTCGACACGGTCGGTCTGAATAGCGATCTTATTCAGGATTTCCTTGTATTCCGATTCCGAAATCTCCTGATAAATGTACAACTCCTTCAGAAAGCGTTTTTCCATACCAAGCGCATATACCTGGAGCGCACGGCCCATATCGGCGGGGATTGCGTCAAAGAGGGATTTGCAAGAAGCAGCTGATTGCTCATAGCGCTCCGTATACTCGCGTTTCAAACGCTCAAAGATCTCATTCTTTACATACCCCTTGCTATGGAAGTCCCCGAGTTTCTCGAGCGCCTCCTGATAAACCAGAGCCGAACACTCATGATACTCCACAGTCTCAAGCGGCGTCAGGTCGGATAACTTCATTTTTTTGATCATCGTTCCGATCGAGGTCGCTTTGATGCAAAGCGTGAAGTAGATGCAGCCGATCGTGATCGCTGCGATAAACTCCTTCACGGTAAAGTCATAACTCCAGCCCGGAAGTGTGAGCGTATCCGGGATGAGGAGCACCATCGTAACTGCAAGCGCACCACGCAAACTCCCCCACGCGAGAAGATGCTGCCAGGAGATTGGGATCGGTTTTTCCTTTTTCAATCGATTGACCATCGCCACCACCGGATAGATCGAGAGCGCACGCCCAATGAGAACGACGACGACTGTGATGAGCATCGGAGCGATGAATTGATCGAACTGTATCGGGAGGTCAGCGAAAAGAAGCCCCATGAGAATGAAGACTAGTGAATTGGCCACGAAAGCGAAATAACCCCAGAACTTCTCCATATATTCCTCGACGCGTGGCGAGATCTTGAAACGACCGTAATTGCCAATCACCATCGATGCCATAACCGTCGCGATGATCGATGAGAACTTGATTTCTTGTCCGAAAAGCACGAGATGATGCGATATGAGTTCGGAAAGGATGAAAGTGAGGTGTGCCACAAGCATGGTCAGTGTAATCTCGATATGCTCATTATCCTTCACTTTGCCGATGATTTTTGAAAAGATGAAGCCCATGAAAAGGCCAAAAGCGACACCCCCCAGGACCATAGTCGTAAACATGAAGAGTCCGCCGAGAATACTGCCGAATCCGGTAAATCCCGCAACCGCTACTTCAAGGACGATGAGGAAAAGAGCAAGCGAGGTTCCATCATTAAAAAGACTCTCCCCTTCGAAAATGAGTGAGAGCCGGCGCGGTACACCAAACTCCTTGAAGAGTGCGAGCACTGCTACCGGATCTGTCGCTGAGATGAGCGCACCGAATATAAGGGTTGCCATGAACGGTACCGGAAAGCCGATGAGTGTCAGACCCACGTACAATGCAAAAGCAACAAAAAACGCCGAGATGAGTAGGCTCACAATCGAGAGCCACGAGATCGAACGAATGTTCTCGGCCATCTCCCGCATATTCATGTTGTAAGCCGACTCAAAGATAAGTATCGGCAGAAAGACGAAGAAGAGAAGTTCCGGTGTCAGCTGGAAACTCTTAATGAAATGGAAAAGAGGGAAGTTTGAGAGCGGGACTAAGACCGAACCGACGATGACCAAAAGCACCGTGTACGGAACTTTCAAACGGCCAGCGACAAAATATGTCCCGATACAAATAAGCATAAGCACCGCGACCGCGAGGACGACTTCGAGCGACATATATTTTTAGGGCTGATTTTTTTACCAAACAAAAGAGGCCTTCGGAGCCTATTCAGAATCTCTCTTTCTTTACGAGAAACTGATATTTCGAGCGAAAAATATAAAGACTGAGGAGGGCTACTCAGAGAGTAACGCGACGAGGCCTGAACCTTTTGCAGCCGAAAGAGCAGTTTCGGAGTAGAATACGGAGATTTTGAAGCGGCTCCTTAGCCAGATTTGATACCCCACCATCCTACTCCTCTCTTGTTTTTTGTCAAAACAAAAGACCCCTTTCAGGGCCTTTTTTGGATCTCTGGAAAAGCGAGATTACTTCAGAGTTACAGTCGCACCAGCCTCCTCGAGCTTCTTCTTCATTACTTCGGCATCGGCCTTAGAGACCTTCTCCTTGATGACTTTTGGAGCAGCATCAACGAGGTCCTTGGCTTCCTTCAGACCGAGACCGGTCACTTCACGAACCGCCTTGATGGCGTTGATCTTCTGCTGACCAGCGGCGGTGAGCTCGACATCGAAGTCGGTCTTTTCCTCGACGGCTTCAGCAGCGGCAGCTGGCGCAGCACCCATCATCATCGGGGCAGCGGCTGAGACACCAAACTTTTCCTCGAGCACCGTAACGAGCTCCGAGAGATCGAGTACACTCATCTTCTCGATTTCAGCGACGAGCTTCTCGAACTTGGCTGGCACAACGACATCTTTCTTCTCTTCTGACATATGCGTAATGATTATGTGATTACAAATAAATTAAACACTCTTTCCGTCCCGCACGGCTGCAAGTACCCTGACGAAACCACTGATATTGCCAGACAGGGTACGGACAAATCCTGCGATCGGTGCCTGGAGCGTCCCTACGAGCTGAGCCCGAAGCTCATCACGCGATGGCAACTTAGCAAGTGCCTTGACTGCGTCCACCGAAAGCGATTCCGTACCGAGCGAACCACCAACAATTGAGAGTGTTGATGTCTTGTTCGTCTTCAAAAATTCAGCAATCGTTTTGGCCGCCGAAACCTCATCGCTCGAGAATGCAACACCCACCTGACCATCAAGATCGCGAGCATTCACCTTCACGCCAGCTTCATCCAAAGCTCGATTGAGCAGTGTTTTTTTCAACACTTGCCAACCTGATCCAGTCTCACGCAAACTGCGCCGCAAAACCGAAATATCCTTCACCGAAACCCCTTTGAAGTTGGCAAAGACAAGGGCCTTGGAACCTTTCGCCTTGGCTGCAACACTGGCGATGAGCTCGGTCTTCTGTAATTTATTCTGCATAATATATATGTGGCTAAAAAACAAAATCTCCTGTTTCCAAGAGACAAACAAATGAGCCGCGGCTCGAAATCGTTCCTGCTAAGGATTTATGAAGTCTTGCGACAACTACCTTAGGTCTCTGGACCTACTCACCCAAACTCAAGAGAGTAGGGTGAAAATATTCAGTTATAGAATCAGCGTACCCAAAGAACGGATTCTCGTCAACCCCAATTACTCAACTTTCGGGGCTTCGGTCGGAACGGCTTCAGCAACCGCTGGCGCTACCTCAGATGAAGGAACCTCAGCGACCGGTGTAGTTTCTGCAGGATTTTCTTCAGTCTTCGGAGCCTCTTCTTTCTTCACTGGTCGGGGCATACGTTTCGCGATGACTTTCCCCTCGATGACGCCCTCCTTGACGAGCATATTATGGACTCGATCAGAGGGCTGAGCACCCTGGCCAATCCAGTACAAGATACGATCCTTCTTCAATATCGTTACTTTGGAATGCGGGTTGTGACTGCCAAGCATCTCAACATGACGATGACCCGGCGCTTTGGTCTTTTCCTGAAGAACGACCCGGAATTGGGCTTGGTTTCTCTTACCAAAACGATTGAGGCGAATGACGAGCATAATTTCTGTAAAAAGCGTAAAATCTGATACCTGTCCGCCCGAAGGAGGATACGAAAGCCATTCTAGCCCGATTCTCCGTAGCTGTCAACAAAAAAAGTGGGCTCCGCGATGGAAGCCCTAATGGGGGGGTAGAAATTACCTCTACCGACCATGGAGTTTGCGTTCGATGAGGCAAGCGTAGCCGCGAAGTAACTGGGCATAGTCCGGCTCGAGGTCATCCTCAAGACACGCATTCGCGAAAGCCCGGGACCATGGGATGATGTAGCAGCCGTCTGCACGCCAAGTTGCCTGATTCTTAGCCACATATTGCCAGAAAAGATCGATGCTCCCGATATTGTTCGCTCCGACAGCAAAGGCAATTCGTCGGTACGCGCGAGTCTTCCCTTGATCGTCTTTCTGCTTGAAATACTCTGCCACACGCCGAGCATGCCGGTGGATGATCCCAAGCCCCTGATTGAGTCGCCAATTGGGTTCGTATCGCATCCAAAGTTCCGATACTCCCCGCGCAGAGAGGGCTTTCATGAAGTCACCCACAAAAGATGCCGAGCCACCGTCCCCGGGAAGCTTTGCTAAATACCCGAAGCCTGTCTTCTCTCGTTCCAGATGTATGGCCATGTTTTAGCCCTCCTAAAAAGTACAGTGTCTGAAAGATACGCCAACACTGCGTACGCTGTCAACTTAGGCCGCAGCCTCAACTTTTCCATCCTCCTTCACCTGATCAAGCCGGATCGAAAGAAGTTTCGATACCCCATCCTGCGCCATCGTTACACCATAGAGCAGTCCAGCCTGGGCCATCGTGGCGCGATTGTGCGTGATGGCGATAAATTGCGTATGTTCCGAGAGCTCGGCGAGCATTTTCGAGAAACGGCGAGAATTGGCTTCGTCAAGCGCGGCCTCCACTTCATCGAGGACAGCAAACGGCGGCGGGTTGTGCGAGATGATCGCAAAGAGAAGTGCCAGAGAAGTGAGCGAACGCTCGCCGCCCGAGAGCATGGAAAGATTGTGAATACGCTTGCCGGGCGGGCAGGCAGTGATTTCAATGCCGACTTCATAGGCTTCTGGGGTAGTTTCAGCATCGCCGAGATCATCTTCTTCGACCATTTCGTCAGCTGACTTCCGCACTTTCACCTTCACAATTTCCAAGCTTGCCTTGCCGCCACCAAAAATTATTTTGAAATACTCAGCAAATTGCCGATTGATCTCCTTGAAGGCCTCTTTGAAAGCTGCATCGATCTTGTGATCCATCTCCTTGATCACTTCCTTGAGGGATTCAGCCGCCTTTTTCAGATCTTCAGATTCGGTTGAAAGAAAAGTAAAACGCTTTTCTGTTTCCTGGAATTCATCCACAACAAGAGGATCAATGGTTCCAACATGTTCGACTTCTACTTTGAGGCGTGCGACTTCACGCTCTAGTTTTTCTCGCTCCACTGGCGTACCATCGTACTGGAGTGCTTCCGGGGCAAGCGAGAGTTCTTCGCGGACCAAACTCGTCAAATCTTCCTCGCGTACCTCGACCCGAGCCAACCCGACCTTCAGATCATTCAATTCATCTTTTTTCCGCTGGAGAAGATGTTCCTTCTCACGAAATTCCTTCTCCGCTACAAAGTAGGACTCCCGCTCAGCTCGGCCTGATTCACGTACCGCTGTAAGGGCACTACTCGCCTCAGCAATCTTGGATTCAAATAAACGCGCGCGTTCACGCAGTGTGACCAATTGTGATTCAACCTCGGCCAGGCGGGCCATCGCCGCCGCACGCTCCGTATCTGGTAATGCCATCACTTTTTTCATCTTCACACTCCCCTCACCAGCTTGCGAGTATAAATCGGTAATCCGCTGACGGACAATAGTCGCACACTCTTGGATCGCTTGGAGATCTTCAAGTTTTGCGACATTCGCGAGATTTTCGATGAATTCCGCCTGAAGCTTGGAAATCTCTTCGAGCCGTGCCTGAATAAAACGCAGATCAACTGGGATAATCTCAACCTCCTCACGCTCCTTCTGCTTCTCGATCTCGGCCTCGCGCCGACCTTCAAGGATGCTCGTCTCACGGATAATCGCATTCAGTTCTTCACGAAGCTTTCCAAGCTCAGTTTCGATGGCATCTTCACGATCATTCGTTTCCATCGCTATTGCCGCGCGCTTTGACTGAGCCTCAAGTGCGATTGCCTCACGCTCGAGCGTTGAGAGTGCCTCTTCAATAGCTGTCCGCCGGGTAACCAAACCATTGCGCTCTTCACGAAACGCATGCCAGAGAAATCCATAGAGTAGTTCCTGTTTTGCTCGAAGCTTCAGAGCGATATCCTTTGCCTGTGAGGCTTTCTCAGCTTGACGGCGGAGATTCTTCAAGTGCGGCTCGATTTCAATCACTAACGAATCGACGCGAACGAGATTTTCACGCGTGTTCTCAAGTTTCCGGAGGGCGCGCTCTTTCTCAATCTGATATTGTTTCACTCCGGCAGCATCCTCAAAGATGGTCCGCCGCTCAATGGGGGTTGCATTCAACACAGCATCACTCATACCCTGATTGATAACGCAGTAGCTATCTTTGCCGACACCAGACTTAGCCAAAAGATCAACAATGTCGAGCAACCGAACACGCGAACCATTAATGAAGTATTCGCCAGTGCCATCGCGGTAGACCTTGCGAGTAATCACAACTTCAGAAAACTCAATGGGGATACGCTTATCGGTATTATCGAAATACAGACTCACTGAAGCTGTGCCCAGCCGAGCTTTATTCTCAGTCCCAGAAAAAATAACATCTTCGGACTTCTTGCCGCGGAGATTCTTCGATGACTGCTCGCCGATCGCCCAGCGGATCGCATCCGCGACATTCGACTTGCCAGAACCATTCGGTCCAACGATGGCCGTGATGCCACACTTGCCGCCATTCGAGATGTCGCAGTCCGGTAGAAAATCCAAAACAGTCTTTGTCGCAAAAGACTTAAAACCATTCAGTTCGAGCTTCTTTAAATACATGAGATAACTTTTGAAAAAGGGTTGCGCCAAACCCTCTCATTTACCGTTTCAGTATAGCTTTTCCCGAACTAAAAGAAAAAGAAGCTTTCCGGCCCCAATCTTTAATCAAGAGAGCTGCGGGCTCCATTACCACCCCTTCTTTTCGAGTCCGTTCTTGGCGGCATTGCGCTGAGCATCCTGTTTAGACAGCCCCTCACCCTCCGCGATAAGATCGTCACCGATAAAGACGCCTGCAATAAAGCGACGATCATGATCCGGACCAGATTCACGGAGCACCCGATATTGGGGTGTGATACCCAGCTTCTCTTGGGAAATTTCCTGAAAACGACTTTTTGGATCAGTATAGAGTTTCGAATCGAGCACTTCCTGGGTACGAGTCAATACGCGTGCCTCAATGAATGCCTGAGCGGCTTTGTACCCCTGATCGAGATACAGGGCACCAATGATCGCCTCGACAGCATTCGCAACGAGAAATTGTCGCGCTCGACCAGTATCCTTCGCTTCACCCCTACTCATAAGGAGAAAATGCTCGATACCGAGGTCACGGCCGATCTTTGCTAGCATGTCGCTATTCACCAATGCCGCCCGAAGTGCAGTAAGTTCACCTTCGGGGCGATCTGGAAAGTCCGCATATAACCGTTCTGTCACGGCAAGCTCAAGCACCGCATCACCCAAAAACTCGAGTCGTTCGTTGTGCGGCACCGGATGCGTTTTGTGCTCATTCAAATAAGAGCGATGTGTTACCGCCTCCTGAAAGAGTGCCGTATTCCCTATTTTGATGTCGAGCGTCGTCGAAATTTTTTTTGCATCAAATGTCATAACGCGTATCAGTACTTTTTCAAGAAAAGCACCTATTCGGTGCTCTTCGCAGATTTTTTCTTTACTTTCTTTGTTGGCTGAGGAGCATCATCTGTAGATTCAACCTCCAATTCCTCAGCCCGTTTCGCCTTATGTTTTTCACTCGTATCATCTTTCATCGGTTCTCCCATCTCACGATAGATCGTCCCGAGTACGCCGTTTACAAAGCGCGGAGTAGCGTCACTGCCAAAACTTTTTCCGAGTTCAATCGCCTCATTAATCGCAACTTTCGGTGGTACCTCTTCATAGTTCCCAAACATCAATTCCGCGATACCGATGCGGAGAATATTCCGATCAACCACGGTCACCTGTTCAAGCGGCCATTCTGGAGCACACTTCTCAATAAGTTGATCAATGATCGCCCGTTCCCGCAAGACACTTTCCATGAGATAACGAGCAAACGCATAGTCTTCAAGCCCGGGCGCAAACTCATCCATGTTCTTACGAAGCACCATGAGAGCTTTTTCATCATGACACCCCTGAAAGTCCCATTCAAAGAGAGATTGCATGACAACTGAACGCTGAAGATGTCTATTAGCCATGGCGACAAAGAACTACTTGATTATGTTCAGGTTCAGTATAGCATTTCTCACTCCGGCGTACAGACGCGCCGTGCCACAATATGTCTTTTAACATCACAAAGCGTAGCCTGCAGCGCCCCTCTTGACTCAAGATTTTTATGCCATAACCCCCCACCCATACAAAAGCAAAAGGCTGCCCTTTAGGCAGCTTTTGGAGTTTTCAGTTTTGGAGCCATCTTCACGACTTCACGCCCCTTGTAGTAACCGCACTCTTTGCAGGCACGATGCGGGAGTGCGTCAGCGCCGCACTTCGAGCATTTGGTCGTCGAGACAGGCTTCATCTCGAGAAATTTTCGAGCACGATCACGGCGATGGTGGGTATGTCGTTGTTTGGGGAGAGCCATAAGGACGGCATTTAGCTTATAGAAAAAGCCTTGAGAAGGCCCTCATAGGCTATCAGATAGACCGCTTCTTGGCAAGTCTAACAGTGGTCCATAAAAAATTCAAACGGGCAGCACTGATTTACCAACACTGCCCGTTCTTGTTCCCTTCCAAAAATTCAGGGTGCCTTTATATAAGGACCCAAAAAGACCAGGTTGGTCGGTCTGACATCGCGGGAGATTTCCCCGGCGGCCGGTCCCGTCAGGAGCTTCAGGTCCACGCTCTTCCGACGAATTTTCACCACCTCGGCTTCTTGTCCATGATAGAGACGATGGTGGCGGTACGAGTCCGGATCATCATGATCCGGGAAATTTATAGCGCACCGATCACCGACAGAAATGAGACACCGGGCCATTACGGTAAAAGTGTTGCAGTCTCGCTGCGAATCACCAAGTACTCGGCCAGTCGACTGAACTACTAACGTATTCATAGAAACCTCCAAAGGTACGAGTTCGCTTACACTCGCACACTTCATCATCAGCGTCAAGGAATTTTTTTCTCTGCCTCTTTCCTCGTTGCTCATTATTCCGTATCATCTTTTTCTTTTCTTGGGCGTGAGATCGCGGGCAAACCGTCGATTGACCGTTTCAGGATTGGCTAATTGGACCGGCCGGAAGCTTTTGCGGTGAATCGGGGTCGGACCGTATTTCCGGAGTGCGTCCATGTGTTCACGGGTCCCATAACCTTTGTGCCGGGCAAATCCGTACGCCGGATACTCGTGGTCAGCCAAGATGATGAGCCGATCACGCGTTACTTTGGCGATAATAGAGGCCGCCGCAATCGACTTTACCTGCCCGTCGCCATCAACAATAGTTTCTTGTTTGAGTGAGAGATTTGGTAGTTCTTGGTTGCCATCGATGAGGAGCACGAGCGAGGCTCCTCGGCCGCGTAGTCCCGCTACCCGTTCGAGTTCGGAGAACGCTGACTTCATAGCGAGGAAAGTCGCCTGGAGAATATTCACTCGGTCGATGGTCTCAGCACTGACGATTCCGACGCCAACATGGAAAAATTCCTGCACGAGCGCAAAGGCTGTCTCGCGCTGCTTTTCAGAGAGCTTCTTCGAATCGCGGATGAGATTAAATTCTTTCTCACGACCTTCAGGAATCCTGAAATCACCGGACTTGAAGAGGACAGCCGCTGCCACGACTGGTCCGGCAAGTGGCCCCCTCCCCGCCTCATCGATGCCGATCGGGATGCGTCCGGCACCGACAATAGCTACTTCTCGTAAAAAATCCGCTGTGTGCATAGGTTGCCGCTAGCATATCGGGAATCAGACAAAGACGAAAGGGGTCGCTTTTTTTATTCCACTGAAAGCGCTATAGTAAGAGTAGATAATTTCCCTGCGGAGTCCAGAGCGCGAGCCGGACATTTGAGGGAATCCAAAGCTATGAACCTGCTGTCCTTCATCTTTCCGCTCCACAATTCCCGTGGTTTTTTTATTGCCAAAAAATAATTATGGGTTTCGTCCATCTTCACACCCACTCACACTATACGCTCCTGACGGCGCTCCCGACGCCCGATGATCTCCTCGCCCGCGCCAAAGAGCTCGGGATGACCGCACTCGCCCTCACCGATACTTCGGCTCTGTATGGTGCCGTGGAGTTTTATAGCCACGCCCGCGATCTCGGCATCAAACCGATCCTCGGTGCTGAAGTCTGGGTGTCCAAAGACCTCCGGAGCAAGAACAATACCGCCGAAGACCGCCGACGCAATCAGCTCGTATTACTCGTGAAAAATGAAACTGGGTACAAGAATCTACTGAAAATCATCTCGATCGCCCAACTTGAAGGCTTTTACTACAAAGCGCGGACCGATAAAGTACTCTTGCGCCAGTATCACGAGGGACTCATCGCGCTATCCGGCTCGCTCCAAGGAGAAGTCCCGGCTGAAACACTCTATGGCAATATCGAACGCGCCAAAGCAGTTGCCCTCGAGTATCAGGACATCTTCGGTCCGGGTAATTTCTACCTCGAGATCCAGCCACATCTCAATTACGAAAATCAGGTAGTCGTCAATCAAGGCCTCGTCCATATTTCTCGCGAAACCGGCATCCCACTTGTTGCAACAAACGATATCCACTATCTCCGTCCTGAAGATGCCGAAACACAAGATGTCCTCCTCGCTATCCGCGACAACAAAAAGGTAACCGACAACGAGCGGTTCAGTATGAAGGCCTTTGATTTATCGTTTCGGAGTGAAACCGAAATGCGCGAACTCTTCCGCGACATTCCAGAAGCTATCGACAATACAGAAAAAATTGCAAATCAATGCGACTTCATACTCAAAATGGGTGAGAATCAACTTCCCTCTTTTCCTCTCCCTGATGGAATCACTCCTGATAACTATCTGCGTGAACTCTGCGAAGCTGGATTGACCAAGCGTTATCCAGGTGAAACCATCACGCCCGAGCAACGGGAACGCATGGACTATGAACTCTCAGTCATCGCGAGTACCGGCTTCGCATCGTACTTCCTCATCGTCCAGGACTTCGTGAACTGGGCTAAAAACAATGGCGTCGTGGTCGGTCCGGGTCGTGGTTCGGCGGCCGGCTCCTTTGTCGCCTACCTCACCGGCATTACCAACCTCGACCCAATTAAATACG
Source organism: uncultured Bdellovibrionales bacterium (assembly GCA_964530135.1). GTDB lineage: Bacteria > Patescibacteriota > Minisyncoccia > Moranbacterales > UBA1568 > SSEF01. The sequence goes on from CAZGXN010000001.1 coordinate 37,277, forward strand.
ACCTTCTCTTCGAACGCTTTCTCAATCCCGAACGAATTTCCATGCCCGATGTCGATATGGATTTTGCTGATACCCGCCGCGAGGATGTCTTGAATTATGTGCGTCAGAAATATGGCGCGGATCATGTCGCACAAATCATCACCTTTGGCACGATGGCCGCGCGAGGAAGTATTCGAGATGTTGGTCGAGCCCTTGGTATTCCACTCGAGCTTTGTGACAAGACAGCCAAGATGATCCCGATGTTTACTTCGATTCAGGGGGCTCTGGATGGCGTGCCGGAATTCCAGGCGCATTACAATAGTTCGAGCGATGTAAAACGACTCGTCGATGCCGCCAAGAAAATCGAAGGGTTGGCCAGGCACGCATCCATGCATGCCTGCGGAGTCGTCATCACCAAAGACCCCGTAACGGAGTATACGCCGCTTCAGCGGGTCGCAGGGGGTGAGAATACTGTCGTCACACAATATGCAGCTAGCACCAAGTCCAATGCCGTGGAAAAAATCGGGCTACTCAAGATGGACTTCCTCGGGCTAAAAAACCTGACTATCATCGAAAACACACTCAAAATTGCCAAAAAAATTGGAAAGGAAGTACCCGATATCGAAAAGCTACCCATGGATGACGCTGCCAGTTATAAAGTCCTCCAAGATGCCCACACCACTGGCGTCTTTCAATTGGAATCTACCGGCATGAAACGCTATCTGAAACAGCTCAAGCCAACGGTCTTCGAAGACATCATCGCAATGGTTGCCCTCTACCGACCTGGTCCGATGGAGTACATCCCCGACTTTATCGCTGGAAAACACGGCACCCGAGAAGTGAAGTATCTTCACCCCTTGCTCGAACCGATTCTGAAAAACACCTACGGTGTCGCCGTCTATCAGGAACAGCTTATGCAAATTGCCCGTGATTTGGCCGGCTTCTCACTGGGCGAAGCCGATGTGCTCCGTAAAGCGGTCGGAAAAAAAATCAAAGAGCTCGTCGACGGCCAGCGGGTGAAGTTTGTCGAAGGCTGCGAAAAAACTGGCGTCGGACGGGCGATTGGTGAAAAGGTCTTCGCCTTTATCGAACCCTTTGCTGGTTATGGTTTCAACCGTTCCCATGCTGCCTGCTATGCGCTCATTGGCTACCAAACTGCCTATCTGAAAGCACACTTTCCGGCTGAATTCATGGCCGCGCTCCTCACGAGCGATCAGGGAGACACTGACCGCATCGCTATCGAAGTCCGTGAAGCACGTGAAATCGGCATCGATGTCCTCCCACCGGATGTGAACGAGAGTTTCGACTCCTTTGCTGTCATTCAGGGTGAAGATGGCAAAGAGCACATCCGTTTCGGGCTGAGCGCCATCAAAAATGTCGGTACACTTGCGGCCGAAGAGATTGTTGCTGAACGAAAGCGCAACGGAAAATACACATCGCTCGAGGACTTCATGAACCGTGTCCAGACCAAAGACCTGAACAAACGGACAATCGAGGCCCTCGCTAAAGTCGGTGCGTTCGACAGTCTCTCAGAACGAAAAATAGTTCTCGAAAACCTCGATGCGATTCTCAGACACGGCAAAGAGCTCCGAACACTCAAGGAAACCCATGGCCAGAGCCTTTTCGGCGACATGCCGCTTCCGGAGATGAAGATCCCATTGAAGGAAACTGTCCATTCGACCAAGAGTGAACGCCTGGCGTGGGAGAAAGAACTCCTTGGCCTCTATGTGACTGACCATCCGATGACAGAATACACGGAGTATCTGAAAAAAGCCGCGACCGAAATCGGACAGCTCGAGAAAGAGTCCGATGGCAAACGCGTTACAATCGGTGGTGTTATTACAAGTGTCCGCAAATCACTTTCGAAATCCGGCCAACCACTCTACTTTGTTACCCTCGAAGACATGAGTGGCCGCATCGATGTCCTCGTCTTTGGAAAAACTGCCGAACGCGTCGCCGGACTCCTCGTCGAAGATGAAATCATCATGATGGACCTAAAGATCGGGCACAAAGACGGACTGCTCCGGCTCGCAGCAGATGATGTCCGTCGGATGAACCTGGACACGGTTTCTGATTTCGGCCGGGTCACCAAAACACATCAGAAATACCAATATGGTCAAACTGAAGCGCCAAAGCCAATCCAAGCCGGCATCATCATCCACTGTGATGACTCGGCCGATGCTCGGCTCTTTGATGAGATCGGGAAAACCCTCCGCCATCTCCCAACTGGGCCAGTTGCCGTAACGCTCCAACTGCTCGGTCAGACCATCGCCACTTCTTTCTCTATCGAAAAAAACCCTGCTGCAATCACCGCACTCTCCACTCTCCCGGGAGTAACACAGGTCGAGGAACAGGTGGCTTAAAGAGATCCGGAGCCTTCCCAAAATCACCTTTTTAGGACATACTGGAGCTCATCGCAAAAAAGAGCTTTAGGCGGTTCTGCAGCAATCTTCGGCGAAAACTATGAAGCATGAGGAGGGCTACTCAGCGAGTAACCCGACGATGGCTGAATGGTTCGGAGCTAAGATTGATAAGAAGCAGTCAAAGATTGTTTTTTGCGATAAACTCTCACGCTACCTATGGAAAAACCACCCATCATTGTCATCGTCGGACCGACCGCGTCCGGCAAGTCCAACCTCGCCATTGTACTCGCCCGAGAACTTGGTGCTGAAATCATATCCGCTGACAGTCGACAAGTGTACCGTGGTATGGATATCGGCACCGGCAAGGTAACGCGCGAGGAGCAGCGCCAGGCACGCCATCACCTCCTTGATGTTGCCAACCCGAAAATTGAATACAATGTCTCACATTTCCTCAAGGATGCGACAGCGGCCATCGCCGATATCGAAGCGCGCGGGAAACGCGTCATTCTCTGCGGTGGGACGACCTTTTGGATCGAATCACTCCTTTTAGGTATTCCCCTTCCGAAAGTGGTGCCGGATCAGGCTTTCCGTGAAAAATGGGGCAGGAAAGAGGCCGGCGAACTCTACGGCTATCTGAAGCGTCTCGATCCAGAACGAGCCAAAACGATTGATCGACAGAATAAGGTTCGGCTCCTCCGGGCGATTGAAATCGCGAAGGCGCTCGGTAAAGTGCCCGTGATCGATCCATCGCTCCGACCCGATCTCTCACGCTATGTCGTCATCGGCCTCAATCCGCCTGTCGAGGAATTGAATAAAAAGATCCGTGAACGGCTCATGGGTTGGATGAAAGCTGGGCTCGTGAACGAAGTCATAAAACTGAACCGGAGTGGTGTATCTTATGAACGGCTCGAGTCGTTCGGACTCGAATACCGTGCCGTCACTCGATACATTCAAAAAAAGATTACCGATACCGAACTCTATACCGAGCTTCCCTACGATATCATCCACTATGCCAAGCGCCAGCGTTCGTCCCTCCGCCGCCTCGAAAAACAAGGTGTGAAAATCCACTGGGTGAAAGACGCTGCCGAAGCACTGAAAATCACAAGAGGATAAAAAATGGCACCCGGGAGCAGTTGCTCACGAGTGCCGACGGCAGATCCGATCTAGTCGGTATCGCGGTTTCGGTACGCCGTAACTTGGTCACGGTAATGGGGAAAGTACGGATTAAAGGAGACCCCACACTGCTTGCAATGGCAGGAAGTATTTTCTTCCGTCTGATTTCGTCCACCCAGACGGACTTCACCAACGAAGCGAAACTCCGAGAGGTACTCGATCTCGCCGCCACAACCGTCATGCATTCCCACCACAAGTGTGATCTTCTCAGACTGACATTGCTCCCGTGCCTCCGCTTCACGTTGCACATCTTCTTGTACTGCCATCCAACGTGCGATCTCCACTTCCGGTACTGGCACTCCAGGAGGTTTCCATTGGGGTTGAGACACTATTTTCTCCTTAGTTTCCGGGAAATTCCCACCTAGAAACTACACCTGGAGCTGAAAAATGGCAAGTGCCGATCCGTCCTTTATGAAAGCGAGCGAATATCCTCAACGAGTTCCGGAAAGTCTTCTTGGAGAAAATGTCCACGATCAGCGAAAATATGTGGGGTTGCGAACGGCAGTGCTTGAATGTATTGCTCGATGTTCGAGAAAGAAACAATCGGATCATCTTTGCTTTGGTACAGATGAATAGGTACGCCTGATGCAGTGAGATCTTTCAGTCCCTCAGTAAGCGAAAAATCAACGAGCGAATACCCCGCTTCGCTTACGTACGGAGCCGCGATAAGAAAGAGGGCTTTGGCCTGCTCGAATCTTTTCTCTTCAGAAAAATATTTCGCGAGAAAAATCCCGCCAAGCGAATGACCAACGAAAACGGCCGGCTCTGGAAGCAACGAAAGAAGCTGTTCGAAGACGATTTTCCATTCGAGATACTTCGCATTGTCCGGACATGGCATGCGAAGAGACAAAACCTCGTACCCGTCGCTCAGCGCTTCGCCGAGATCGGACTTCCAGCCCTTGCCCCTCAGCCGGTCAAGTGTGAGCACCCGTCCGCGGAGCGCATCGAGATACTCGTTATACGTTTCGAATACGTCACCTCCGCCGATCACGACAACTGTTTGCATAAACAAGAACTAGGTCGCCAGTTTCTTCTCGAGCAATTCCTTCACAATACCAGGATTGGCCTTGCCTTTTGTGGCTTTCATCACCTGACCAACCAAGTACTGAAGCGCATTCTGTTTGCCGGCCCTAAAATCCGCAACGGACTGCGTGTTGGCAGCCAGGACCGCATCTACAACTCCCTCGAGTTCACCGCTATCGCTCATCTGCGCGAGGTTGAGCCGCTCGATGATATGCGACGGATCATTATCTTCACCCTTGTACATTTCTGCGAGGACTGTCTGAGCCGCACTCGAGTTGATTACCCCGTCAGTAACGACGACAACAAACTCAGCGAAGTTTTCTGGCGTAATAACGAACTCAGAAATCGGTTGGTCTATTTCGGCCAAATGTTTTCGGACTTCAGTGATGAAGTAATTCGCCGCCAGCTTGATCGCTTTCGGGAGCGCTGCCTTGAGTTCACCGCCGTCCTGCTTGGCGCCGAGCTCGCTCACAACTGCCTCAAAGTACCCAGCAATGTCTTTGTCTTCGGTAATAATATTGGCATCCATATCCAAGAGACCAAACTCTGTCATAAACCGTGCACGCTTCGCATCAGGTAACTCTGGCAGAGACTCTTTCAACGCTTTGATATACTCACCCGTAAAATCAAACGGCGGAATATCCGGTTCGGGAAAATAGCGGTAATCATGGGCCGATTCCTTTTTCCGCTGTGAGACCGTCATGTTACGGTTCTCGTCCCAACCGCGCGTCTCTTGAATTATTTTTTCTCCATTTTCAAGTGCTTCGGTCTGCCGTTTAATCTCGTACTCGATCGCACGCTCGACCGCTTTAAATGAATTGATGTTCTTCACTTCTACCTTGGTTCCTGACAAACGATCCGCTCCGACTTCATGAAGCGAGATATTTACCTCACAGCGCATCTGTCCTTTCTCCATATCAGCATCCGAAACCTCAAGAGAGCGAAGAATCTGGCGCAGTTTCTGGCAAAATGCACGGGCATCCTTGGCTGTACTGAAGTCCGGCTCGGTTACGAGCTCCATGAGCGGCACTCCAGCGCGATTATAATCGATCAGCGTATAATCAGCTCCGTCCGGATGAATGAGTTTTCCGGTATCCTCCTCAAGATGGATGCGGGTAATATTGAACGGCTTACCGTCGATCTCCATCGTCCCACGCTCGCAGAACGGCTCGTCGAACTGTGAGATCTGATAGCCCTTCGGCAAGTCGGGATAGAAATAATTCTTGCGGTCGAATTTGGAATGGAAACGCAACGCGCAGTTGAGTGCGAGGCCAACTTTCTGGACGGAGCGGATCGCCTCCACATTCGGCACCGGAAGCGCTCCCGGCTGTCCGGTACAAACATGGCAGACATGAACATTCGGCTCCGTCTCAAGACCGAGACTGTTCGTGCAGCGACAAAACATCTTGGAGCGTGTTTTGAGCTCCGCGTGAACTTCCATGCCAATTGTCGGTTCGTACTGTGCCATAACCTTTATGATGTATCAGTGTACCCCAGTTGAACCGAAACCTCCAGTCCCGCGGGTTGTCTCATCCAATTCGGCTACTTCCTCAATGTCCGGCCGCTCGACACGCTGGATGAGAAGCTGAGCGATTTTCTGCCCCTTCTTGACCTCGAATAGTTCCTGCCCGAGATTGACGAGACCAATCAGGTATTCGCCCCGGTAGCCACTATCAATGACGCCACCGAGCGTCTTCACGCCGAACTTGTGTGATAGCCCACTCTTGTCCCAGACCAAGCTGACATAGCCATCCGGAAGAGCTATCGCTATTCCGGTTGCGACCGAGCGTCGTTCTCCAGGCTTCAACACAAAATCCTCGACGGAGTACAGATCCATTCCCGCATCACCAGAGTGCGCGAAAGAAGGCATGATAGCGTCCGGATGCAGTTTTTTTACTCTGATATTCATAGCTTTTTCTGAATAACATTCCAGACTTTTTCTGCAATTGTTTCGCGCGAGAGCATTTCCCCTTTTCGCGCACAATCAATTTTTGTCCAAGCATTCAACTTCTTCACCAATTTGAGCGCATTCTCCCGACTCTCAGTGAGATGCTTGGGATTACTTTCGGCTTGATCTTTCTGTCCTTTTTTCAAGTACACCTTTTTCCGTTTCTGTCCCTCGAGGTCGAGAAGTTTCTGCGACACTTCAACTGATACATCGAGATAAATAATTGTGTCCGGACGTGGAAGGCCGAAGACGCCGTGTTCCATCTGATCGAGCCACTGGAGGAACTCTTTCTGCTTTTTCGGATCGTGGATCTTGCCACCTTGATGAATCTGATTCGCGCTCACGTAACGGTCGAGCACGACGACATATCCTACCTTGAGCCAAGCCTCGATCTTGGACTTTGATTCGAATCGATCTGCCGCATAGAGTACCGATACGATATGCGGATCGAGTGCGATGAAGTCGCCAAAGTCCCCAGCGAGACAGCGACCGATAAGCTGACCGAAATGATTTGCTTCGTACTGTGGAAAGTCGAGTGTTTTCGTTTTGTACCCCTCGGCTTTCAAACGCGACAGAAGCAATCGAGTCTGGGTCGCTTTGCCCGAACCGTCTGAGCCATCGATCACGATGAGCTTGCCATGTTTCGCCATACTATTCGTGCATAATCATTTCAACCGCCGTATCAAGCTTGGCCTGGAGCTCGGTCAGCTCACCCTCATTCACAATCATAAAATCAGCGAGGGCAATCGGCGTCCCCTGACTAAGCCGATTGAGTTGCGCCCAGTCGCGCTCCTCGGCTGCTTGTCGGTCGAGTGGCCGTTCGGGTCGGGTCGCTAATCGAGCATGACGGATGCTCGGTCGTGCATGGATTGCAATCGCATAGAAATCATCGTGGAAACGCTCCTTGAACACCCTGTATTCGGATGCTGTATACAATCCGTCGGCTAACACAACATCATTCACGCCAAGCGCCTCGATCATCCGGATGACCTCCTGAGCGTAGTAGTCTTCGCCATGGAGATTCCGGAGGTCTTCGCGAACCAGTCGCTCATTGGCCTGATTGCGTTCCAGCCCGCGACGTTTCATTTCATCCAGCGTTACGCCGCCGAAATACACCTTTGGCCAGCCATACTTTCCTTGTAGGTACTGCACCACCTCAGACTTTCCGCTTCCTGGCATTCCGAGTACAGCAACGATTTTTGGCATAGACGATATTCGTTTGATTTTCTTTATTACTGTCCAACTGACCACTCCACTTTTGCACTCTCCACGAGAGCGGCAAATGCTCGATCACGCAGCATCAGATCGACGATCTGTCGGGCGAGGATTCGGCCCGCTGCCGAGTCGCTCGGATAGTGCACCCCCGCGATTTCACGATTGACAGCCACCCGCAATGCATCGCTTTCGAACTCTGTCTGCCGTTCTGGTGCAATAACCGTCAAGACGAAAGCGATGGCATGTGCCTGTGTCGAATGACCACTTGGATACGCTGGATGTTCGGGCACATCGATAGCTGGTGCGAGTGTCGGATCAAGTTTATGCGCACGGACACGATCATACTTTGTCTTTATCCGCATGACGATTGGAGTGATCTCGTCAAACAGCTGGCTGATAACTTTTCCAGTCAACGGGTAGCGCGGATCGGACATATACGCGGTGATGGTTTCGGGTCCGATCTTTATCCCATCTGCTACCTGCTCGGCCTTGATCTGTTTGATCCGTTCTGGTGTCCGGAGCAGGACATACGCGTGAAGTAGTTTCAATTCTTCCGCCGTCCGAAGCGAAGAATTCGCGGGAAAATCTGGAAGTCCGATACGCTGTTCATTCACACCGATGATTGGGGTTACATCGTCCAAAAAGGCACGGTATTCATCCCCGAGTCGCATCGTATTTGAAAACCGGAGCCCCTCAACCGGCGCATCAGGTGTCCGCACCGCACCCGACACACCGTCAAATGGGTCGATGACATCACGCGGCGCCTTCGAGATATCAACCGTCTTTTCGATAGTCGCCGTAATCGGCGTCTTCTTCGCTGCATCCTGAGAATTGATATAGAACAGTACCCCGATAACTCCAACGAGCACCAACACAATCAGCTTTCCCATAGACATGCATTAATGATTTCGTTCCAATGTCAGATATGTGAGCCGATAACCTGCCTCTTCATATTCTTCTGATTCCACTACTTTTTCGAAATGATCAGCGTACTCCGGAAAAAAAGTATCTCCATCTATTATGGCGTGAACGAGCGTCAGATACAAGCAATCCGCCACTGGCAATGCTTCAGTATAGATCTGTCCGCCACCACAGACAAAGATCTCCTCGGATTCAATCGTTCGGGCCTTTTCCAAGGCCGCTTCGAAGCTCTCCACGACGATACAACCCGGGATTTCCCGATAAATATCACGGGTAATGACGATATTCGTCCGTCCCGGCAAAGGACGCCCAATCGACTCATGTGTTTTCCGGCCCATGATGAGCACATGGCCGAGGGTACGCTCCTTGAAGCGACGAAAGTCATCCGCAAGATGCCACGGGATCTTGCCCTGGTTTCCGATCACTCGGTTTTCGGAGAGTGCAGCAATGAGACTGATGCGAGGCTGTGGCATTTCAGATGTTTGGAAAATATTCACAACAGACACTAAACGGCAATTGGTGCCTTGATCGGCGGATGTGGATCATATCCTTCAAGCGTAAAGTCCTCAAAGGTAAAGGCGAAGAGGTCTTTTATTTCGGGATTGATGCGGAGTGTTGGGAGCTTCTTCGGCTCGCGGGTCAACTGTTCTTTCACCTGTTCGAAATGATTGTTATAGAGATGTGTATCTCCACCCGTCCAGATAAATTCACCAGGCTGAAGCCCCGTTACCTGCGCAATCATCAGAGTGAGCAATGCATATGAAGCGATATTGAACGGCACACCGAGAAAAGTATCGCAGCTTCGCTGATACAGCTGGCAAGATAATTTTCCACGAGCGACATAAAACTGAAAGAGGCAGTGGCACGGTGGCAATCCAGCCTTCGCCATCTCCTCAAGATCAGCTGGATTCCAGGCTGAAACAATCAACCGCCGAGAATCAGGGTTCTGTTTAATCTGCTCGACGACATCTTTGAGTTGGTCAATCTCTCTGCCATCTGGTGTTGGCCAATGTCGCCACTGATACCCATACACTGGACCGAGATTGCCATAATCCGCTGCAAAAATTTCATCGGTCTTGATTCGCTCGATAAATGACTGAATGCCGACATTCCACTCATTCGAACCAGTCTGGGGTACGGGTAACCCACTCCGGATGAGGTAAGCTTTGTACGGCCACTCATCCCAAATATGGACATCTTTCATGGCAAGCGTCCGCAGTTGCGTATCGCCGCGCACGAACCAAAGCAACTCTTCGGCGATAAGACGGAAAGGTACTTTTTTCGTCGTGAGCAATGGGAATCCCTGCGCAAGATCAAAACGCATCTGGTACCCGAAAACGCTCCGTGTCCCGACTCCAGTCCGGTCGCTCTTGTCGATGCCGGTATCCATGATATGAGTGAGCAAATCGAGGTATTGGCGCATAAAGATTATTATTGTCTCTAAGAATTACCCGACTGTATTCTGAGACACTCGCTCCTCATCAGATAGAGAATAGGGTCATTTCTTCTTGATCGGTTTTTTCTTGGGAGGAGTGAAGTTCAGGTGCATCTTGGACGCGACAGGTTTGCTATCCCCTTTATATTTTGAATTGAGGCCTTTGGAGCCATAGGGACGCTCACAAGCACTTGAGAGATATTCAAACGCCATCTGACCGATCGGCATACCATAATAGAGCTTGATTGGTATCTTGCCAGCATTGTAAAGTTCGAGTGTCATCTTGAGTGAGTTGCCTGGATCGAGAAAACCAGCGGTTGTATGGATAATAAGACCAAGACGACCAAGCGAAGATTTTCCTTCGAGCCGACCAACGAGCCGATCTGAGACACCTGTTTCCTCCAGAAGGACACCGAGTGCAAATTCGCCCGGGTGCAGGATAAATGGCTCATCCGGAGCGATATCAATTTTTTTCATGAGCTCAAGAGAAATGTCTTTGGGATCGATGACAAAGTTGTGATTGATATCGAAGATCAGAAAGTGTCGGTCGAGATGTACATCATAACTCGCCGGCTGAACATATTCTGCCTTATACGGCTTGATAGTAATTTGTCCGGCCTTGCGTTCTTTCTTGATGTCGCGGTCTGAGAGAATCATAGGAGAGATAAAAAGTATGCACTTTTAGCTAGTATACCGGAAATCTCGGGTAAAGAAAAAGCCCTGATTGAGGGCTTTTTCTGGTCTCATAATACTTACTTCGTGATACGGAGACCGGGGCCCATAGTAGAGCTCAGTGTCATCGAGAGGATGAAACGCCCCTTGAGACCATCCGGTTTCCCTTTTTCGATAGCCTCGATGAAGGTCCGGATATTTTCTTCAAGCGCCTGTGCAGCAAACGAGAGTTTACCGACGACCTGATGAATATTCCCCGTATCATCATTTTTGTAACTCGCTTTTTTCCCTTTTTGGAGCATTTCAACCGCCTCAGCGATTTTTTGAGTAACGGTTTCATTTTTTGGCGATGGCATCATACCCTTTGGTCCGAGGATCTTTGCGACGGTTGCAAGCTTTGGCATCATTTCCGGTGTCGCGAGCACGAGGTCGAAATGCGTGCCAGGATTAACCTTGCCACTCTTTATGTCAGCGATGAGTTCCTCACCCCCTGCTTGGGCGGCACCTGCGTCCTGTGCCTCCTTGAGCTTGGTCGATGTAACGACCGCAACTTTCTGCGTCCGGCCAGTACCATGCGGCAGGATAACAATACCGCGAACATTCTCATCTGATTTCTTAGCGGAAATACCTAGTTTGAAATGCATCTCGACAGACTCATCAAACTTCGCCGTTTTGTTTGCCTGAAAAAATGCGACCGCTTCCGTTATCGTATAGACCTTACCCAACTCAAGCTGTTCAAATGCTGCCCGATATTTCTTCCCGTGTGTCATACTGTTTCGTGGTACAAGCCTTAATCCTCGCTTCGAGTATTAAGTCCCACAAATTATGTGAATAAAATTATTGCCGGTCTAAACTGTCTTTCAGTGTTTCCAAATGGCTGCTGCGAATTTCCCACTCCACCAGTTTCTTTGGGTCAGTTTCAATACTCTGCTCTCGATAGGCTTTTTCTATTTCTTGGTCCAAATAGACGCTTGCAGCTTCGAAATCACCAACTTCGAGTGCTTCGAGTGCCTGAGCCGCCTCATGTGTACCATCGAAACTCTCATGCTCCGATCCTGCGAGCCCCTCGATTTCGGTCCGCGTTGCCTCAGCGAGGAGGAAACTTCTCAGTTTTCCAAGCGCTACTTCCCAAGCACGGTCTTCATCTCCTTCCACCAATGACTCAAAACCCGACATATGCCTCATATGTTAATGATGAAGTCACTCTCGCTTTCACCCCTCAACCTTTATACCCATCGAGCGGGCAGTGCCTTTGATGATATTCATCGCTGCCTCCACATCGTTCGCGTTGAGGTCAGGAAGCTTTTTTTCAGCGATCTCACGCACCTGAGCTGCGGTAATCGAACCAGCCTTATCTTTCAATGGGTTGGCCGCAGCCTTTTCAATTTTCGCAGCTTTTTTCAAGAGGTCCGAAGCCGGTGGAGTCTTCATTACAAAGGTGAACGACCGATCCTCAAAAACCGTGATCTCCACTGGAATAATGTCGCCCATCATCTCGCGGGTCGCTTCATTATACTTGCTGCAAAAATCCTGAATATTTAACCCGTGCGGTCCGAGAGCGGTACCGACCGGTGGAGCTGGGGTTGCCTTGCCTGCTGGGATCTGCAACTTCACGAGTGCCTTGATTGCTTTCGCCATATGCGTCTGATTCTCTCAAATTAGTCTTTTTTGATCTGGAGGAAGTCGAGCTCTACCGGCGTCTCCCGACCAAAGATCGATACGAGTACCTTCACCTTACCCTTCTCATCATCCACCTCCTGGATTTTGCCTTCGAAATTCTTAAATGGACCATCCACAATGCGGACGGATTCGCCGATCTTCACATCAATCTTGTACTTCGGTTCGGCCACACCCATACGCTTCTTCAGACCTTCGATCTCGGCGGGATCAATCGGAGTCGGCGTGGTACCGAGACCAATAAAACCGGTAACATTTGGGGTGTTTCGCACTACATACCACGACGCATCCGTAACCACCATATCCACCAGGACATACCCTGGGTAGATGCGCTCCTCAACGACCACTCGCTTACCCGCCTTAATCTTGATTTTCTTTTCTTTAGGAACAAGAACATCGAAGATGAGGCTCTGCATATCCATCGATTCGATACGCTGCTTGAGGTTGCGAGATACATTGTCCTCATATCCTGAATAGGTATGAAGCACATACCAAGCGCGCCCATGATGTTGACTCTGTTTAGCCATAGATCTGAAACAAAATGATGATTATTGCGTCAAGAGAAACCGCTCGACGAGATAACTGAAAAGTGTATCAAGGAGTCCGAGAAACATGGCCACTACGAGACTGATCACGACAACTAAGAGCGTATAGCGAACCAATTCCTTCTGCGTTGGCCAGTTCACCTTCAAAAGTTCACCTTTGGCTTCTGTGAAGAAGCGAATGACCTTGTTCATGGCTTTTTTAAGCTATTTTCTGGTCTAAAAAAAGCCCCGAGGGCTTATGCACCCACTGTAGAGCAAATTCAAATGTATGTCAATTATCTTTAAACTCCATATAAAGTCTGTCAGACGATAATACCCCCGCTACCCCTTGACAAATTTGTCATAATAATCTATTGTAATAAGTTCATACAACTTTTATCTCACGAACTGGCACATCATGGCTCCCGCCGCCCAAATCATCGTCTCAGCCCTCCTCTTTACTTTCGGAATCATTACCCCCGAAAGCCTTTTTACCTCGCCCAATACCCCTGTCTCCGCTTCCATCCTCTCGGCAACAGCGCTCGCATTCGGTACACTCATTCTCAGCAGCTTTGTGATAAGCCGAATCCTCAGCTGGCTGATACATCGATAGTAACAGTCAATATGGATACCTACGGCTATATCATTACTTCACTCATCGTATTCTTCGGACTTGCGAATATTCTTCGCATAGCATTTTTCATGATCGGATCAGATGTCTACACGGTAAAACAGGCACTTCGCACAAAACGAAAGAGGCATATTACATTTGGTCTGCCAAGTATAAGTGTCATCATCCCCGCCCACAATGAGGAAAACACCATCATCCGCACTATCGAGTCCGTCCTAAATGTACGCTATCCTACGGAACTCCTTGAGGTTGTGGTTGTGGACGATGGCTCGACTGATCTCACCTACCAGATGGCCGAACGCTATCGACTACTCGTCGATGGCAATTTCAAACTCATCCACCAGACGAACGCCGGCAAAGCCCACGCACTCAACAACGGCATGCGCCATCACGCAACCGGCGAACTCATGATGTGCCTCGATGCCGACTCAAGTCTAGACCCTGATGCGCTCCTCAATGCAGCCAGCTACTTCGTCGATCCGCGCGTCGTCGCACTCTCCGCCAATGTGAAAATCCGCCCGACCGGCACTCTCTTCAATCTGATCCAGGTCTTCGAATACCTCATCTGCTACCAGATGAAGCGCGCCCAAACCGTCTTCAATATCGAATACATCATTGGTGGCATCGGTTCTACCTTCCGCCGTTCGGCTTTGATCAATGTCGGCTTCTACGATACCGATACCATTACCGAAGACATTGACCTGACAATGAAACTGCTCCGGCTCGGCGGAAAAGACAATCGCGTCATTTACGGCGCAGATGTCATCGCTTACACCGAATCTGTTCTTGATTTGACCGGCCTCATTCGCCAGCGCTTCCGCTGGAAATACGGCCGTGCTCAGACCTTCATCAAGAACCGTACACTGTTCTTCGCCACACACGAGAAGCACTCACGGTGGCTGACCTGGCTCTACCTCCCCTACGCCCTCTTTTCCGATCTCGCGTTCTTCTTCGAGCCGTTCATGGTGTCGTACATCGCCTATCTCGTCATCGCGTACGGCGATCTCGCCACGCTTCTCTCCGCTTTCGCGATCGTTGGAAGCTATCTCACACTAAACATCCTGGCTGAAGACACGCTTCCTGTGAAACAGAAACTTGCTTTCGCCGCGCTTGCACCATTTATGTATTTCTTCTTTTATATCTTGAGCTATGTCGAATACCTCGCTCTCTTAAAGACCTATGTAAAGTTTTGGGAGATCCCAGCGAGCATCGCAGCTAAAAACTGCGGCTGGACCCATGTCGAACGCGCCAAAGCCTAATGTCTCAAACAAAAACAATACACCGGCCAAAATGACGGTTTTTCACTCTTATTGTAATAATGTCCCGAACTTCTTCAATATTTCTTTGCGGAGCCAGAGGCGGTCAGAGGTAGCATAGTCCCCTGCGAATTTTATCCCCAGTCCGCGCTCGAACAATGCTTTCACTTCGGGGTGCTCGGTATAGAAATGATTGCGCCGCTCTGACAAGCTCGGAATGCTCATGATCCAATGTGGGTGGCCAAAAGTCTCGAGGGCTGATTTCACCGCCGCGCTCTCGCGTTTCAAAAAGCTACTCCCATCCCAGAGCTCGAGCTGGCCGATCGTGAACGGAAAGGAGATACCCGCAATAGCGAAGACCTTTGTGTCATCGATAATCGCCTGCGCGACATTCCCTGTAACCGCTGCTTCCTGTTCGGCGAAGTATTCGGGTATCCAGGTGTCCGATAGGTCGCTCCGCTGCCAGAGAGTGTCAAACGCGCGCCGGTCGCGCTCATGAGTGATAATGGCACCGAAATTCAGCGTGTTGGAGAGAATCGCCACCGCAAGGAGCCGCGCGGAAACTGTACTGATTTCACTCCCCTTTCCTCGCTTTTCGAATTCCTCCCAGATAAGGGTCGCGCACGCGCCTATGGGTTCGATATGCGAGCGCTCTCCGATTTTTTCCTGCCAGTATGCTTCGAAGCCCGGGTGATGGTCATAGACTTCCGTGATGGTGCCAGTAGTTGCTGCAGTGGCGATGTAGTTCGGATCCGAGACATCCATGACGACGAATTCCGCGGCTGTCGTGCTCGGCTCGGTCCGGTACTCGAGGCCCCACGCGCGGACCGAACGGGTGACGCTGTTGTTCAGTGCGCCCGGGAGGAGCGCCTCGGCGGTCCGGCCCTCGAGCCGTAGGAGTTCCGCATAGGCGATGACGCACGCCACCGCATCGATATCGGCGAACGCCCCGCCAGTAGTAACTATCGTGTGTTTCACAGAGATTCAGAAAAAAGGCCCGGCTAACTTCAAGAGAACAATTCCAATTCGACTAAGGGAGCCTTGTATCTGGGAAAAATGATTAGCCACCCATACCGCCGCCGTCACCACCCATCATTTCTTCTTTCTCTTCTTCTGCCCAGGCATCCAGCACGCTCATCGGCGAATAGCAGCCATCGATTCCGACACCACCATCACTTGTTTTTTTCAGGGCTAAAATTTCCAACGGAGTGTCCTTGTCTGAATTCAAGAGTAATTTTTTCTTTGCCTCGTCCAGAGTTGAGTAGTCAATTGCCACTACCATCTGGCCATCATTGTCTTTTGAATAACCGTTCCGTTGGTCGGCAGCTTCAGCGAAAAAATCTGTTAGTTTGCTCGAACCGCTTGTAACCGTGAGAGAGTCACACATGAGAACTTTGCTGCTCATTATCTGTTTCGTCGTCGAATGATAACCGTATATAGTAGCGATGCCATAGGGCTCATTACTCTCAAATGTTCCTGGAGTAAGACAGTCATTTATCGTACACCGGACTTGATTTTTGATTCCCTGAGCAATTTTTTCAATGATTACATCTTCACGCTTCTGTGTCTGACGAGACGCCTGCTCTTGAAGTGCGAATGCCATATTATGCTCCCGAACTAATCTTTCTACTCGTCCACTTTCTAAGATTTCAAGATTGAGATAAACAAGCCAAGCAATGATTCCGACAGCAAACAGTACGAATGCTACTTCTATTTTTTTTGAAATCATAGCTTCTCTTTACGAAAACAACTCCAGCTCAACCAGGAGGGCTTTGTATTTTTCGAGGTAGTCCCGCGCTTGCTCGCGGTCGAGCGTAAAGGCTGGCTCATTCACGATACGATTGCGAATGGCATGAGCCTCGGCGAGTCCAGCATAGCTCTGGAGCTGACCCGGGTGCATATTGGCAAGCCGCTCAGACATATTTTCACCGTCAAAACCAGACTCCCTGAGAAGCTCATCGGCAAAATGATCAGCCTCTAATATCGCGACCTTGTAATGACTGAGATTTTCACTTTCCAACCGATGTTCAATAGATTCCCACTTTTTCGTGGCCTCGTTCTTCTTTATCAGCGGGCGCGTCGTACCATAGAGTTGAACTTTCAGATTACCAGTGATACCCCGCATCAGAAGAAGCATAGTAACATTGGCGAGCATGACAAGTGAATAGATGATGAGAAAGGCTTTGAGCACAGCAAAGAGAGCCGATTGGCTAATAATGTTCCACAATGCGGGAACGAGGCCGATGACACCCAGTGCGTCAAATTCAGTACTCATATTGTATATAGTATACCCAATGAACGACTAAAGACTCACTCGCTTGCCAGCCAACTCGAAAGCATGTGCCATTTGTAGCATGATTTCTTCTTTAAACCAGTCTCCCATAAATTGGCCGCCAATCGGCAAGGCTTTACCCTCAGTCTCAATAGTACCAATCGGGAACGACAGGGCGGGAACACCGACGAGATTCGCCGTTACCGTATAGATGTCCGAGAAATACATTTTGAGCGGATCTTGCGTCTTGGCACCCAGTGTAAATGCCACTTCCGGAGTCGTGGGTGAGAAGATAACATCCACCGCTGCAAAGGCGCGCTGAAAATCCTGCCTCAATAACGCCCGCACTGCTAATGCTTTCTTATAGTAGGCCTCATAATACCCCGCCGACAAAGCATAGGTACCCAGCATGATACGGCGTTTGACTTCGGGACCAAGCCCAACTTTGCGTGTATCGAGATAGGTTTCAAGGAGGGTTGAGGTTTTTTCCAGTGAATCCTCTTGATCATTCACCGAGAGACCGTAGCGAATCCCATCGAAGCGCGACAGGTTGGACGAAAGTTCAGATGGCTGCACAATGTAATAGATCGGGAGGGCAAGGTGTGAATGCGGCAGACTGATAGGAATAATCTCGGCACCGAGCGATTGAAACACATCGAGAGCAGCCAGCGCCGCTGATTTTATTTTCGGATCGAGATCATCTGTAAAGTACTCCTTCGGAACGCCGATTTTCTTGCCAGTGATGTTACCAGTGAGCTGATCTGCGTATGCCGGAACTGGACGATCAGAGGTAGTGCTGTCGAGTCTGTCTTGTCCGGCGATACGAGACAAAACAAGGGCGACATCCTCAACCGAATGAGCGAGAATGCCAATTTGATCGAGACTGGAAGCCGAAGCAATAAGACCTGAACGAGACACACGCCCATAGGTTGGCTTCAGGCCATACACACCACAGAAAGCGGCTGGCTGGCGGATAGAACCACCTGTATCCGAACCGAGCGCCCAAACCGCCATATCCGATGCCACGGCAACAGCCGAACCACCAGAAGTACCGCCCGCAACGCGCGTTTCATCGATCGGGTTTCTCGTCGGACCATAGGCCGAGAGCTCGGTCGAAGAACCAAGGGCGAATTCATCCAGATTTGTCTTGCCCAAGATGACCGCTTGGTTACCACGAAGCTTTGTGATAACACTCGCATCATACGGCGAAACATAGTTGTCGAGGATTTTCGAGCCCGCGGTAGTCCGCTCTCCAGCCATCACGATATTGTCTTTCACAGCACCCGGAATCCCCGCCAAGAGATCGATTGTTTCACCATTTTTCACCGCCCGATCAACAGCTTCAGCTTCACGGAGTGCCTGTGCTTCACGCACCGTGAGAAAGGCATGCAGAGAATCATCGCGTTCTCTGATACGAGCAAAATACTCGGCCGCAAGCTCGGTCGCTTTTTTCTCTCCACTTTGAATTTTCTGATGCAGTTCTCGAATCATACTAGCAACCTACAATATCCGGTTTTGCTGTCTATACGCTGTTCACTGTTCAATGCTGTATGTTCCATGTTCTATACCTTAAAACACTGACTTCACTTTGAAAGAACCATCCTGTTTGTCTGGAGCATTCTCGAGGATACGGGCTGCTTCACCAGAAAGCTGTTCGATATCCGCTGCGGCGTGATGTGGGCCAGACGCCATCGAAGTCTCGGCTGGTGCATCAGAGATATCAACATTTTTTAATTCCTCAAACCACTCGAGTACGGCGGAGAGGTCTTTTTGAAAATGTGCCACCTCCGCGCTGGTCAAGCCAATACGGGCGAGGGTGGCAATATGTTTCACTTCATCGGTCGAAAGCATAGTCTGAAATCCAGATTTAGAGACTAAGGTGTAGCCAGCAACAAACTCAAAAATTCTTCTTCATTCAGTATCTTCACCCCCAATGCTCTCGCGTGATCATACTTACTACCAGGGTCTGTACCCGCCACCACAAAGTCCGTTTTGCGGCTTACTGATGAGGAAACTGAGCCACCTAACTGCTTTATCTTACGCTTGGCCTCATCCCTTGTAAAGCGTGTGAGCTCTCCGGTCAGGACAAATGTTTTACCAGTAAACGCTGCGTTTCCGGTCATGCTCCGTTCGGGCAAAATAATCATGACACCAGCTATTTCGAGCGCCTGGAGGAGTTTGGTATTGTGTTCATCCGCAAACCATGCGACGAGGCTCGCAGCGGATTTTTCGCCGACGCCATCGAGCGCGATCCAATCTGAGAGCGAGAGGTCTGCTGCCTGGGCACAGAGCTGCATCGGTAAGAGCGTTTTTGTCTTCGTTCTCAACGCAAAAAATTTCGCGATAAGCTCAGCCGTTTCTTCCCCCACATGCCGGATCCCGAGAGCATAGAGGAAATGTTCAAGGGGCACCTGCTTGGCCCGACCGATCGCGGTTGTGAGTTTCACGGCGGATTTCTCGGCAAAGCGTTCGAGAGGGGCGATGTCGCCTGGAGTGAGTTCAAAAATATCTGCCAGATTTGTGATGAGACCCAACTCCATAAACTGTTCGACGATTTTTTCCCCCATCCCAACGATATCGAAACCCTTGCGCGAAACAGCATGGATGATACCTTCGCGCTCCACTGCATAACAGCGCGGATTGGTGCAGTAGAGTGCCGCCGAGTACTCCTTTGCTCCGCTCTTTTCGCCAATGACACGGTGCTCCACCGGACTATGACACTTAGGACACGCGACCGGCAACGCAATTTTTTCTTCCTTCCCCGTACGAAGTTTTTCCAAAACCGAAACTACTTCCGGAATGATATCCCCCGCTTTCCGCACCACAACGGTATCGCCGATCTGGATGCCGAGCCGCGCGATCTCGCCCCAATTATGGAGTGTAGCTCGCGAGACAACAGTCCCCGCCAATCGCACTGGTCTGAGATGCGCCACCGGCGTGAGGACACCCGTTCGACCCACTTGGATACTGATCGTCTCGATCAGGCTGGTAGCTTCCTCGGCTGGAAATTTGAATGCGATAGCAAAGCGCGGTGCTTTGCCTGTATAACCGAGAGTTTCCTGCAATGCGCGATCATTGACTTTCACAACGATACCATCGAGCGCATAGGGCAGACTCGACCGCCGCTCACTCCACTCAGTATAAAAGTCTTCGACCGCGTGAATCGATGCACATTTTCGAATATGTGGATTGACTTTGAAACCGAGTGTTTGCAACAACTCGAGCTCCTGCTCCTGGGTTACAGGCAGCGGTTCACCACGGAGCGTTTCGATATCATAGATGAAAGAGTCGAGCCGGCGGTCAGCGGTAATATGCGAATCAAGCTGGCGGATTGCTCCGGCTGCGGCATTGCGAGGATTGGCAAAGGGCGCTTCGTTCAACTGTGCACGCTCCAGATTGATTCGGTCCAGTTCCGATTTCGCCATCCAGGCCTCGCCCACGACGACGATGTCTACCGGCCGCATGAGACGAAGCGGGATACTTCGGATAGTGCGCAGATTCTCAGTCACATCTTCGCCAACTGTACCATTTCCCCGCGTCGCACCCTGGACAAATTCACCCTGCTGATAGGTCAGGATGATCTTCAACCCGTCGATCTTGAGCTCGGCCAGGTATTCGATTTGCGAGCGTTCGTCCCCGACTTCTTTGGTCAGGTATCGTCGCAGTTTAGCGTCCCACTCGACCAATTCAGACTGATCAAAGACATCGTCGAACGACCACTGCGCCACGGCGTGTTTTACTTTGCGGAATTCAGTCCGCGGTTCAGCGCCGACCCGTGCCGTGGGACTATTCTTACTGCGAAATTCGGGATGCATCTGCTCGAGCGTTTCGAGCTCACGGAAGAGTGAGTCATACGCCTCATCTGAAATCTCGGGTGCGTCCAACACATGATACCGATGTCGGTGAGCATCGATTTCACGGATCAATTTGGCCATCCTCGTTTTGACATCAGGGCTATCCATCATGACCGAGATCAAATACCATTATAATTGTAGTCCCTGAGTGAAACGGTCGTTTGAACTGCCGTGGCTGCTCCACTTGTGCCGATGACAAAGACGGCAGTCACCCGACCGACATGTGGTGTCGGTGGTGGTGTGGATACATCAACTGAAAACATCTGATCGGTAAGTCCCGACACGACGGTTTCATAAGTCTCGGTAAATATATAGCCCAGACAGCTCGTCCGATCTGTATCCGGATCCGAACTTGAAAATGCATGTGATCGCTTGGCGACAGTGCCAGCGCTTTCGTCAGCCCGATACTGAATGCAACGGCCCTGTGAATAATCAAAAAAAGTGATAGTGGAAACGGTACCCCCGATACTCGACTGGACGACGCTCGAGGTCCGGAGTTCCTTGGCCATCGCGTTGAGCACAAACTGAGCCCGTTCGAGATTGGACTGAACCGTCTTTGTATTACGATAGGATTTGGTTCCTTGAGCTAGGACTTGAATCGTCCCCAATGTGATGATGGAAAAAACCGCTAGGGCGATAACCACCTCGAGGAGCGTGAAACCCTTTGTTCGATCATTGTTTCGCATAATTTATTTCCAAGCTGAAAGAAAAAGTTCCGTATATACGCATTTATTCGTCGCAGTACACCAATTTATCGCACCGCCACCATTCAGATTTGACCCAGGATTTTGCCAGGCGACAAAGCTCTGCACGCGCGCTGTATCGCTCGCCGTGTGATCGATCTTTATCAAGCGATAGTATCGGGTGCTCGTTCCAACAGCATGTTTGTACAAACCTGACCCGTCCAGCACCAATTCTAGGGACACGGGCGGACATGTAAAATCAGTACTGTCATAGCTCGCTGTGCAATTCCGATTGACTCCGACCGGGAAATAGCGAAACGGATCGCAATTCCCGCTCGTCGAAGTCTGACACATATCACCCGTTGACCAATTCTCAAGCCGATAGGCACTATTATTATCCCGAATATTACGCGCCACTTCCACTCCTTCCTGGGCAAGTTCCGACGCGATGATAACGCGTTGTGAATCCAATGAATTCCGGTGCGAAGCCGAAAAGAAACTCAGAATCACAGCAATCCCTGCCGAAAGCAAGAAACTCGCAATGATCACTTCAACGATCGTGAATGCCCGAACATGGCGAGGTTGAGAAGAGAGTTTCATAGGATACATAATTTACGGACAAGCACTGGGTCCATTTTCGAGGATTCGGCCACTCGGGTACACACAAACAAAGTATGTCGCGCCGCCCTTGGTCAGCCCGATACTCGTCGTGCCCGATGTTACCTCGCCACGCGGCAGGGAAAATGAGACTGTCGCCGAAGCACTGAAGGTAACCCCCGTCGTTAAACTATAATTCGCCAGCGGACCGGTCGCCGAACAACTCCCTCCCGAACGATAGAGGTGTGAGAGGCTGTAGCCCGTACTGCCACCAACTACTTGGACACTGAACGCGCAATTATCTTCACCGATACTCGTACTCCGACCCGTCAGTGCATAATTTTGGGCTTCCCGTAGTGCAGCGACAATTTCGCGTGATGATCGATCGAGATCGCGTGTTCCACGCGCACTCGAGAGTGAGACGAGCGTGATGACACTCACAACACCGATAATCGCGAGGACTATGATGAGCTCGATGAGAGTGAAGCCAGATGCGTCTCTTGGGTGCTTGTACATACCCTTCTATTGTACCGCACAACTCGAGAAACTAGACAGGGGGGAAATGGAGCAGCGACAGCCACCATGGGTCGAGTAACTGGAGAAAGAGTGTTACCAGAGTGCCAAGAGCAAGAAATGGTGCGAAGGGAATCTGACTTTTCAAACCGCGTTTTCCCGACATCAACAGTCCGATACCCGCGATCGCACCAAAGAAGAATGAGAGGGTGCAGAGCAAGAGGAGAGTGGGGAGTCCGACAGCCGCACCAACCATGCCCGCCAACCAGACATCTCCCATCCCCATCCAGGTTTCTCGGGAAAAATACACGAGTGCATAAAAAAAGGCTGCGGCGATACCCCCGCCCCACAACATCTCGCGCCACGGTGCGGCTGCGTCAAACCAGGGATAAGGCGCCAGGTATGTGGCGATCCCAGCATATATGACAACACCGATGACACCAACCAAAAGGAGGACGAGTGGGATCTCCATGTTGCGTGTATCATACAGCGCGATCGCAAGGAGGAGCGCTCCGAGAAAGAGATGCCAGACCGTGAGGGCTATCTCGGCACTCGTGCCCCCGCCAAATGATAGCGTTCCAAAAAGTGCGAACAGGGATCCGGTCGCAATCTCTACCATCGGGTACTGCCAAGCGATGGGAAAACGGCAGTGCCGGCAGTGCCGGCCGAGGAGCAGAAAGGATAGCACTGGAATATTGTCATACCAACGGATGATCGCATAACAAGATGGGCACTTTGAGCGGCCGCCAAGCGACAGACCGGTCTCGAGGCGCAAAACCACGACATTCAAAAAGCTCCCAATGATGAGACCAGAGAGAAAAAAGGCAAGTGCCATCAAAAACATATGTATTCAAAAAACATCACGCACGGCCAAATGCTCGCAAGATTATTTAACAACCAACGAATGCGGTAATGCCCGTTTCATCCAGCGTCGCCATGCACGGTGTAGTCAAGAGCGCCGACGGGACATCGACCGAAAATGTCTGGCTTGCTGCAGGACCGCAATCCTGGACGTCATTTGTGATTCCAGCTGCATTGACATCACTCGGAAATGTTCCAAATGACCCCGTAGCATCTGTGTAATCAATCGCACCATCATCACATGCTGCAAGTGCCTGTGTCTGGATCGAATGAACGACTGCTTTAAACCGTCCCACCTTCGCTTTTTCCCGAGCACCCGAGAGCGAGACGAGCACCACCGAGGCGAGAATGCCGATGATCGCGATGACGATGAGGAGTTCGATCAAGGTGAAACCCCGCTGCCCCACAGACCACTTTTTAAATGCTGTATTCATACATCTTTATGTTTATTTACACTACACCCTCATTATATACCGCCGGAAAAAAAAGACAAGGCTTCCGCCCTGCCTTTATTGTTCACACTGCCATCAGACTAGCAACCTGCTGGAAATGTAACACCATTCTGATCGATAGTCGTGCCGTTGGCTCCTTCACAAGCCGTCGCCACAGTTCCGGTACCCAGATCAAGCGAGTTTGTCGTGATCTGAAATGTCCCAGCACCGTTGGCTCCACAGCTCGAACCAGCGACCAATGTGAGCGTCCCTACCCAGTTGCTGCTCGCCGGAACCGACACATTGGTCCCGATGGTGATATCCGCACTGTCGCAGACAAGCACCGCATTGGCCTGGATGGAATGCACCTGCGCCTTGTAGGCTGCGGCCTTCGCTTTTTCCCGAGCACCCGAGAGCGAGACGAGCACCACCGAGGCGAGAATGCCGATGATCGCGATGACGATGAGGAGTTCGATCAAGGTGAAACCCCGCTGCCCCACAGACCACTTTTTAAATGCTGTATTCATACATCTTTATGTTTATTTACACTACACCCTCATTATATACCGCCGGAAAAAAAAGACAAGGCTTCCGCCCTGCCTTTATTGTTCACACTGCCATCAGACTAGCAACCTGCTGGAAATGTAACACCATTCTGATCGATAGTCGTGCCGTTGGCTCCTTCACAAGCCGTCGCCACAGTTCCGGTACCCAGATCAAGCGAGTTTGTCGTGATCTGAAATGTCCCAGCACCGTTGGCTCCACAGCTCGAACCAGCGACCAATGTGAGCGTCCCTACCCAGTTGCTGCTCGCCGGAACCGACACATTGGTCCCGATGGTGATATCCGCACTGTCGCAGACAAGCACCGCATTGGCCTGGATGGAATGCACCTGCGCCTTGTAGGCTGCGGCCTTCGCTTTTTCCCGAGCACCCGAGAGCGAGACGAGCACCACCGAGGCGAGAATGCCGATGATCGCGATGACGATGAGGAGTTCGATCAAGGTGAAACCTTTGTATGTTTTATTCATAATTCTCACCTCCTTTCTTGTTTGTTTTTGTTATGTTCGCACATTTTTATTGTATCGTATTTTTCACTCATACGGTAGATTTCTGTCAAGCGACTACACAACACACATTCAACACTCTCTCCTCAGTTGTGTGTCAAATGTGATATCTTGACCAGTCCCCAGGCCCGGCTGTGTGTTCCTTTGCATTACAATTGCCCCGCGATATTGTACACCGGCATAAGGATACCAATCGTGAGGATACCAACGCCGATCCCAAGACCGACGATGAGGATCGGCTCGATGAGCGATGTCAGATTGCGTGTCATGACTTCGACTTCCTGATTATAAAACTTTCCAATACCTTCGAGCACATGTGCCATACTTCCTGTTTCCTCCCCGATACGCACCATCTGTGACACGATCGGCGGGATTTCATTGGGGTAGCGCTGAAACACGCCACTCATCACACCACCCGACTTCACTTCTTCTGCCGCCTTCAGCATGATCTGAGCATAGACCGTATTGCCGATAACATCGCTCGTGATCATGAGAGCGCGGACGACCGGAATTCCCCCCGCCATCAACGCTGCGAGATTTTCGGAAAAACGCGTGATAAACACATTTTTTGCCAGAGTCTTCATCACCGGAATATGGAGCACAATGACATCCCATTCTCGTTTGCCACTCTCTGATTTGAGATAATAAAAGAGGCCGACTGCCATTCCAAAAAGTCCGATGGCTACAGCCCACCAGTAGGCATTCATGAAATCACTGAGGCGGATTAGGACACTGGTATACCAGGGGACAGCGACTCCCAGGTCTTTGATGAGGACGGTGATTTTTGGGAGGATAAATGTGATGACAATAAAACCGATCACCCCCGCTACCGAGAGCACAAATGCTGGATAAAAAAGTGCGCCCCTGATTTTTGAGGTTAGATGATAGTTTTTCTCGATGCTGTCCGCCGTAAACAAAATGGCGTGCTGGAGATTACCAGAAATTTCTCCCGCGCGGATGATATTGATGGTCATCATGTCAAACACCTTTGAGTGCTTTTCGAGTGATTCAGAGAATGACATACCGTCCTCGATATCATCTTTCATCTCATTCAAGATGGATCGGAGATAGAAGTTATCCGTCTGTTCACCAATCGTCTTGAGTGATGTTACGACCGGAACATGCGCCTCGATGAGCGTCGCGAGCTGCCGAAAGATCACCATCAACTCTTTTTGGGAAACACCCTCCCAGAGTTTTTGGAGATCGCGCAACATGCCCTGGAGTCCGCCACTCTTTTCAGATGTTACCTGAAGTGGAATGAGGCCATTCTTTTGGAGAATTTCGATCGCCACCTCGCGCGACAGTGCCTCAACCAAACCTTCTTTGAGGTCTCCGGCTTCAGTCTTCGCTTTGAAATTAAATTTCATACTCAGGATATTGTATCCATATATTCATCTCCCCGCATCGCCCAACCCACTGACTCAAACATCATCCTTGCGAACGAGCATTGTAAAGTAATCCTTATTTTTCGCATACGCCGTTGCATCATCGATCGAGACGATACCACGCCGCACGAGATCAGCGAGTGATCGATCAAGTGAGACCATCCCCTCCTTCATACTCGTCTCAATCACCGAATCCAGCTGATGCACCTTGTTCTCACGGATGAGATTTTCAACGGCGTGATTCTTGAACATGATTTCGATCGCTGGTACCCGACCACCCGAGAGTTGTGGCAGGAGCCGTTGTGAGACGACACCCAATAAGACATTGGCAAGTTGGAGACGAATCTGATTCTGCTGATGTGCCGGAAAGACATCGATGACGCGGTCAATCGTCTGCGGTGCGTCATTCGTATGGAGCGTCGCAAAAATGAGGTGGCCCGTTTCGGCGGCAGTCATTGCCGTCGAGATCGTGTCGAGATCACGCAACTCGCCAAGCAGTACGACATTTACATCTTCGCGCAAGACGGCGCGTAGAGCGGTAGCAAAACTCTTGGCATCCCGACCGATTTCACGCTGATTGATGATGCAGTGATCCTGCTCATAGACGAACTCGATGGGGTCTTCGATCGTTACAATATGCTTCTCCTGAGTGTGGTTGATGTGGTCGATGAGCGCCGCCAAGGTTGTCGATTTCCCGTGGCCGACAGGACCCGTCATGAGCACGAGACCCTGAGACACATTGGTAAAGTTATACAGCGAGGTTGGGACATTGAGCTCTTCGAGCGGCCGAATTTTGTTCATCACGAACCGCATCGCGATCGAGACATAGCCCTTTTGATAGAAAATGTTGACGCGGAAACGCGCGCGATCTTCAAAATTATATGAGAGGTCCGTCTGCCCGTCTTCGGCGAGCTCGGCTTTCTTATCATCAGTGAGAATAATTTCGGCCAGTGCTTTTGTATCAGCCGGCGTCAGGATTTTTTCCTGGGTCAGCTGGTGCAGCTTCCCATTGATCCGCAGGGTCGGATACCGACCGATGACAAAGTGGACATCCGATGCACCCTGCTGTCCCACCAGCATGAGGATCTTTTTCAACCGCGCTTCGACATCAAGTTGCTCCATAAGAAAATATTGGTGTAAGTGTTCTCCTTCTACTCTACCATGCTCAAAGAATTTTTCATTCTTCATCAACCAATGAACCCTCGGTTACGCGTTCGACTTCAGCGATCGTCGTTATCCCTTTCAAAACTTTTAGCAAGCCATCACTCTTCATCATGAGCATATGTTGTTGGACAGCTTCTTTCAAAAGCTCGGCCTCATTCGCAGATTTGTCAGTAATGATAACCTTGGCGACATCCGTCACCTCAAACACTTCATAGATCGCAATCCGACCCTTGTATCCAGAATTCCCACAGATATCACACCCCTTGCCCTGATATACCTTGAGTGGCGCTTTCGGATCGAGATCATATGCTTGAAGCTCGGTGAGCGGGATTGCTGTGCGGGCCGCCTCTAGCTGCTTCAGCATACCTGGTGAGAGTGTCGTTTCTTCTTTGCAATGCTCGCAGATACGCCGCACGAGACGCTGGGCCGCGAGTGCCTGAATTGAAGAAGCGAGCAAGAACGGTTCGGCCCCCATATCGAGAAGTCGCGGAAGTGCCTTGATCGCATCATTCGTATGGAGCGTCGAGAGGACGAGGTGGCCAGTCAAAGCCGTGTGGATAGCCAGCTCGCTCGTCTCTTTGTCACGGATCTCACCCACCATGATGATATTCGGGTCCTGACGGAGAATTGAACGCAACCCGTCGGCAAAGTTGTAGCCGATCTCTGGACGAATCTGGCTTTGATTGATCCCTTCCATAAAGTACTCCACAGGATCCTCAAGCGTGATGATATTGCGTTCCTCTTGATTCAAAATCTGAAGAAAGGCATACAGTGTCGTCGACTTTCCAGAACCTGTCGGACCTGTAATAAGGATGATGCCGTACGGCTCTTTGATTTTGCGCAACAGCACTTCTCGATTTCGGCCCCAGAGCCCCAGCTTATCCAAATCAGCCATGTTATTACTCTTGTCGAGAATTCGCATGACAACCTTTTCCCCATCGATGACTGGAAGCGTCGAAACGCGCAGGTCGACTGTCTTGTCATCTGTAACCACTCGAAACCGACCATCTTGCGGCTTCCGCTTTTCATCGATTTTCAAATTGGCAAGAATCTTGATCCGTGAAAGTACGGCCCGACCGACATCATTTGGAAATACAAGCGTCGCCCGAAGCAATCCATCCACTCGAAAACGCACCCGATAACTGCCATCCACGGGTTCGATGTGAATATCACTGGCCCGCCCCTCGAGCGCGTGCTTCACGATGACATCGACGAGCTTCGCAATCGGCGCATCCTGAAAAACTTCCGGCGATACATTCTTATCATTTTTTTTCTCCTGTACTTGAAGACTGATATCCTGTTCCTTTTTGAGCGAGGTGATCGCGTCTTCGAGGGCCTTGTCTGTCCCCGAGTACGCCTTCAAAATCTCTGCAAATACATTTTCAGACACCAATGAAACTTCGATGCCCAGGCGTTCTTTTTCAGCGATAAAACGCAACACATTGAGTGCATCGAAGTCCTGGGGATTCACCATCGCGACAGACAAAATATCGTCCTGCCGGCCGAAAATCACCATCTGATATTTTTTGGCCGTGTCTTCTGGAATGATCGAAAACAGCGTCTTGTCAATCGTCGACGGAGCTGCTTCAAGCAGAGGCACCCCCAAACGCTGAGCCAGCGCATGAACATCCGTCGCCGAAGCAACTCCTGCACTCGGGGTAGTTCCGATCGTAGAGCGAGACTTCTCAGACATCAGGTTTTATTCAAAAGGATTGGTCCGGCCGGCTGAGCCGCTTTCGAGAGCCGGCAGCGGATTTGTTACAAAGGAAATCGCGCGTTCGGCCGCTGTAAAATCAAATAAAGGTGATTGAAAGAGCGGCATATTGAGCACATCATTCGCCTGTTGCTCAGCGATATAGGGATATTTGATTGCCAGCGTACCCACCAAAAAATTGCTCTGAATACCCTTGGCCGCTTCCTCCTCGGCCTTGCTTGGGTCCCGTTCACGCGAAGCGATAGAGTACTCCAGTGTGGCCTGGAGACGGTCAGCGTGGCGAATCCGATTAAAAAAATCCTTGATATTTGAATAGTCCCCGAGCACGCTCACCTCGGCAGTGTATGTCTGTGGCAAAGCATGGACGGTCGCCTCTGCCTGCGCCAATGCCTGATCGGGCGGTATCCCACTATTGATCGCTTCATTGTACAGTGCGTCCGCCGTCCGCGCTGGCAAATTTTTCACAACACTCATTTCTGTTACGATCACCCCCGATTGCTGAGCCAGGTAATTGTACATATCGACGACACGCTCCTCATCTAGTGTACTTGGGTAATACCGGCTGACAAATTCTCTTGTTTCCGAATGATTTTCGATTGACTGGGTGAGTGACTGAATGTTTCCGATAACCGTGTCGACTCGAGAAAGCTCATCCTGAGCCTTTGCAATCTCATCGCGTGTTGCAAAAATAGCATCGACATTGGGTTTGATATAGCCGATAGCAATGATTACATCGAGGATGATGAATGTCGGAAGGATAAAGATTTTCAGGCTCATAGGTATAGAGAAGTGAATGACTAACGCTCGGGAGAGGCTCCGCCTACCACCGGCGCAAGCGGGAGAGATAATTCGAATTCAACCTGACCGGCACGATTATACTCAACTGTTTCTGCGTGTACGGAAATCACTCGGGGTAATTTTTTATACGCGAGCATCTGCTGCGCGAGATATTTCAAATTACTGGTAACTCCTTCGATAGTAATGCTGTCTTCTGATTGCGACCAGCTATAGTTGGTAACGGAGATCGTCTGGAGAGTCCGCTGCTCCAGTTCCTGCAGCGCTTCATTCGAAGATGGATTGGATTGCAGACCCTTTTCGATAGCTTCCAGACGGAGGTGAAGATCCGCTACCTGATTCGCTTCCCCACCCTTGAGATCAGTGGCCTTCTGAGTCAACCCCTGTTTCAGCATATCGCGTTCAGACTCTACGGTTCCGAGATACCATACCGATCCGCCATATATCCCCGCAACCAGCAAAAAAATACCGGCGTTAATGAAAAACCCTTTATCGAAAAAACTTCCACGAGCGTACGCCTGTTTTTCTTGAATTGACTGCGAGAGATTGATACCAGCCATGACCGTATCTATGTGTGTTGATGTGTTATTTTTTCTTGAGCGCTCGATTGGCCCCCTGAAGCGCCAGCCCCAGTGCGACCGAAAAGGATGTCCCCATACGCCCAATTGCCTCCTCGAGCTCAGTCGGGTACGCGACACGCATCCAGGGGTTCCCAACCGTCACCGGTAGGTTACAGCGTGTCTGATAGTAGGTCGTCAAACCAGTCAGTCCAGCGGTGCCACCTGAAAGTATTATACCACTGACTGGCCGATCTGGATGCTTGGACCGATGCATAGTGATGACTCGCTCGATTTCAGATCCAATTGTTTCGAGTGCTGGAAAAATAAGTTGTGGTCCTCCGGATACATTGAGATAGTCCTTCGTGCTTTTTTTCAATGCTTCGGCCCGATCCTCGGCGATATTGAGCCCCTCGATGAGCGTTCGCGTAACATCCCGACCACCCACATCGAGGTTGCGGCTCACTTTCACGAGTCCATTCTCAACAAGCACCAAATTCGTCGCACGGGATCCAATATCCACGACGAGGAAGACCCCGGGATCGCCATCCACCACGGAGCGCACGAGTGAAAATGTCTCAAGTTCGAGCAACTGCATATCAAACTCGACCGAACGCACGTAGCTCTCATACCGTTCGACTTCCTTATTGAGAGCCGCCACCAGCAGCACTTCAATCCTCGATTTGGCGGGTGCCTCAGCATCAGACGGAGTAACGATCGTTTCACCGACAATTTCCCAAGAGAGCGCTACTTCTTCGAGGGGTGAAGGAATGTATTTATGTGCCTCAAACTGGATCGCTTCCTGGAGCTCCTTTTCACTCATCTTGGGAAACTCAACAAGCGCCACAAGACCGATAAAGGCTGGCATCGCCACATACACTTCTTTTGTTTTCGGCTGCAATCGATCCAAGAGCGCCCGCAAATAGGCCGTCACTCGAGCGTCATAGTTTCCCTGTGTGTCATTTTCTCCGCGCTCAATCGTAGAGAGATTGATTTCTGCATAGTTCCGTAGCAGGATCTTTTCACCCTCAACCGAAAGCTCAACCGCTTTAATGGAGGATGTACCAAAATCGATACCGAGAAATGTGGGTTTGTTGAATCCGAACATGTATCTGTTTGTTTCATTGCTACTATAGCACAGACGCACTTCATTTCGGAAGAAGATCAGACTCCCCCACACCGACCGGCCAATCAGAAAAAATAATTGTTCAGTCTATTCGGATTTTTGAATGGTGGTATACTGAAAAAAAGTAAAAATATATGCGCTCCACTCGCCTTTTTGTGTTTTTTTCAATTCTCATACTCCTCTCATCCGTATTTTTCATACTGCCAGCCACGCCCGCCGAAGCCGGCATCATCCCCTGCGGACTGACAAATCCGGATCCCACCCAGGTCAACAATGGCCAAGACAAGTGCACCCTCTGTCACCTCGTCGTGGGGATTCAGAATATCATCGTGCTCCTCCGCAATATCATGACGGCGATAGCGATAGCTGTCATCGTCGCTATGGCTTTTGTTTATATCACCTCAGCCGGTGATGAAGGCCGGATGCGTTTCGCCAAAGGCGGTATCGTCGCTGCGCTCATCGGGTTCGTGATTATTCTCTTGGCATGGCTGATTGTGAACTTTATCCTCACCCTGCCAATTTTCTCAGGTAGCGGGTTGATCCGAACCGGTTGGAGCAGCTTCCAATGCAATACGGCCTCACTGGCTCGTTAGCAAAATCTCTGATGACGGCCTGTGAGTATGAAACGACAGGAAAACCGATTGACAAACTACCGCAAACGCCGTACAATTTGGTCTACTCTATGTCTATGCTCACTCCCGCCTTCAGTGAAAAGCTCTCGCTGCATGCTCGGCACGTTCTGAAAGAAGCGCGTGATATTGCTCGTTATACCCGCACCCAAAAAATCGAGGCTCATCATCTCCTCCTCGCGCTCTCTCTCGAGTCGGGCAGTCTCGGGAGTATCCTCCTCGAAAACATCGGCCTCAAAAAGGAAGCGGTCGGAAAGCTCTGTCTCAAAAAAGTCTCGCCCGAAAAAAAACCCATCCGAGCTAACTCTTCACCCGTGCTCTCTCCGACCGTCCAGACGATATTGAAGCGCGCCTATGTCCTCGCCAAGGAACATCAGTATCCCTATGTCGGAACGGAACATCTCGTTGCAGCACTCCTCGAGTCCGATGACGCTACGCTCCTGACAATTATCAATACCCTCCAAATAAGTGAGGAGAAAACTCGGGCGGCCCTCGAGGCACATCTGCGATTCGAACATTTTCCCGAACTCGCAAAAATGTTTGATCTCACTGACTTTTCTCTCTCTCGAGGAGAACCTCGCGAACGCGAGACCGTACACAATACTTCTTTCCTCGAACAATACGCCGTCGATCTCGCTGAAACAGCTGGTTCAGGATTCCGTTTTGTCGGCCGTGGCCGCGAGCTCGATCGGCTCACGCACATCCTCGGACGGAAAGAGAAAAACAATGCCATCCTCGTGGGTGATCCGGGCGTCGGCAAGACGGCCCTCGTCACGGCGCTCGCCCTGCGCATGCACGACGGCCACGCCGGACCGATACTTTCCGGAAAGCACATCTACTCCCTCGATCTCGCGGCGCTCGTCGCTGGAACGAGTTTCCGTGGTGAATTCGAAAACCGCATCAAGGAATTGATCCACGAGGTCCGGCACCGACCAGACGCAATTCTCTTTATCGATGAAATCCACACCCTCATCGGCACGGGCAATGCACAGGGTGGACTCGATGCCGCCAATATCCTGAAACCTGCCCTCGCGCGCGGCGAAATCCAGGTCATCGGTGCGACAACATTTTCTGAATATAAGCGACATTTTGAAAAAGATGCTGCTTTGGAGCGGCGTTTCCAACCTCTCCAATTAACCGAACCCACTGCCGAAGAAACGCTTCAAATCCTCGAACAGGCCCGTCCAGCCTATGAGGAGTTTCATGCACTCTCCATCGATCCGACCGCGCTCCACGCCGCTGTTGATCTCTCGGTGCGCTACATTCCTGATCGTTTCCTCCCTGACAAGGCCCTCGACCTCCTCGATGAAGCTGCCTCCCTCGTCCGACATCGGAAAGCTGGTCATCGTAAGAGCAATTTCTCGACCCTCCTTTCACTGGAACGCGAGTTGAGCGAAGCCGAAGAGGCAAAAGAGAACTTCATCACCGAAGGTGCCTACGACGAGGCTGAAACAATGAAACAATCTATTCAGCTCATTGAAAAACGACTCCAAGAATTGACTGTCCAAGTTTCGGCTCCGCCAAAATCAAAAAAAATTATCGTCAAACCGGTGGATATCCTCGAAATCGTTTCTCGGACTACTGGTATCCCGTTCGCCCAACTCTCTACCGACACACCCGCACTCCGTCTCAAGCGCGTCCAAGATGCTCTCCGGAGTAAAGTCATCGGCCAAGACGAAGCCAAAGACAATATTCTCACGACACTCACGCGCTCCGTCTCGGGTGTCAATGATCCCCATCGCCCGCTTGGCTCTTTCCTCTTCCTCGGCCCAACCGGTGTCGGCAAAACACATCTCGCCAAAGTCCTTGCGGCCGAATTCTTTGGTGATGAAAAATCCCTTATCCGGCTCGATATGAGCGAGTTTATGGAGCGGCACTCCGTCGCCCAGATCATCGGCGCACCGGCAGGCTATGTCGGCTATGGTGATGGCGGTAAACTCACCGAAGCCGTTCGGCGACGGCCCTATGCAGTCGTGCTCTTTGATGAAATTGAGAAGGCTCACCCTGATGTCTTCAATATCCTCCTCCAGATTCTCGACGAGGGCACCCTCACGGATGCCGAGGGGCGGCGGGTGTCATTTAAAAACACGCTCATCATCCTGACCTCCAATATCGGCACGGCGAGCTTCACCCAATCTGCCAAAGTTGGTTTCGCTGAAGCCGTCCCTGGCCGCGTGCTGCGCGCTGAATTCGAAGCCATCAAACGCGAAGTCCTCGAAGAACTAAAAAAGGAGCTTCGGCCCGAACTACTCGGCCGACTCGACCAGGTCATCGTCTTCAATGCACTCGATAAAAAAATGATTCAATCCATCGCCACGCTCGAGCTCAATCGACTGAAAGCTCGCCTCGCGACGCAAGGCATCACACTCACCGTGCCCGAAAACATTGTCCGATGGATCGCCGAAAAAAGCTTTGCTCCCGAACAAGGTGCTCGCCTCGTTCGCAAAAATGTTCAGGAATATGTCGAATCTGTCCTCGCCGAAAAAATGCTTGGAAAGCGCCTCCCCAAACGGCTTGCGCTCTCGCTTCACCGTAACACGGTCCTCGCTCGCTAATCTCAGTACTCGACTGTGGAGTATAGTAAGGGATGGTCTCTTTCCACTGTACTGCTTCGGCTGTGAACGATCGGGCACCCTCGCCTGTGCCACTTGTCTCGCCACAGTTCCCGAACGCGAGTACCAGGAATGTCCAGTATGCCGGAAAGCCTATCAAAAAAACGGGGCTGTCTGCCGCAGTTGCCAAAAAATGACAGCCTTGGACGGACTCTTCATCGCTCGATCATACCATCATCGACTCCTGAAAAAACTTCTTTTTACCCTGAAATATCGCTTCATCGCCACCGCGGCCGATCCCCTTGCCACACTGCTCGCAGAGAGTATTACCCACCATCCATTGCCCCTCCCCACGCTCATCATACCCGTCCCACTTCATCCTCGTCGGCTGCGCTTTCGGGGTTTCAATCAAGCCGAAGTGCTCGCTCAAAAACTCATGGCTCAACTCCTCCCGGGCGCGCCCATCCGTATCCGGAACGATATCCTCCAGCGCATCCGTTTCACCAAACCGCAAATGAAGACTGATTCAAAATCCGAACGCCTCGCCAACCTCACGGCCGCATTCATGGTACCGCTCGAAACTGCTGGACCACTCGTCGGTCAATCCATCTGGCTTATCGATGATGTGGCGACCACCGGTACCACTCTCGACGAATGTGCCCGCACACTGAAAACTGCTGGTGCCAAGACTGTCTGGGGCATCGTCATCGCTCGTTGACAGCCACCCGATTCGCTTACGGCGTGAGGCGTTTCACATCACGCGGATAGAGAATCGCTTCCTTGATTGAAGCCAATCCCAAGAGTTTTTGGACGATCCGTTCAGAGCCAAGTCCCCAGCCGCCATGTGGCGGAGCACCATATTTAAAGATATCCAAATAGTCCTTGAAGGTCGCTGGGTCGAGACCACGCTGTTTGAGATTTTCAGAGAGCAGTGCGTAGTCATGGATACGCTGTCCACCGGACGCGATTTCGAGACCACGGAAGAGGAGATCAAATGTCTCTGTATATCCAGGCTTGTCCGGACTTGGCTGACTGTAAAACGGACGGATTGATGCTGGATAATGGGTCAAAAAAACCAATTCTGATCCATACTTCTTCACAACATACTCAGCAATAAGCCGCTCCCCTTCACTATCGATATCTTCATTTTCGGTTTTCTTTCCATATTCCTTTTCGAGAATCATAACGGCATCCGAGAGGCGAATCCGTGGGATAGCAGTAGCTTGAGGCACACTGGCACCATGGAGTGCGAGGGCCGCTGAGGCAGAGGCGTTGATATGTGCAAAGGCAGCGTGCATCGTCCGCTCGAGCAACCCCATCACATCTTCCATACTGTCGATGAATCCCAGTTCGGCATCGAGACCGGTGTACTCATTTACATGGCGTGTCGTATAGTGTGGTTCCGCCCGAAAGACACTCCCGATTTCGAAGACTCTCTCAAACGCGCTCATGCCAGCTTGCTTATAGAATTGCGGTGATTGAGCCAGATAGGCATCTCGGTCAAAATATTTTATTTTGAAAAAATTCGCCCCACCCTCAGTCGCCGAAGAGAGTATCTTTGGGGTCTTGATCTCCCGAAAACCTTCACTTCGCATAAAACGCTCATACGACTCAAGCAGCGCATCATACACCGCAAAAATCGCCTGAATTTTCGGATTTCGGAGAGCGACCGTCCGATGATTGAGCAGTGTCTCAAGCTGGAGATGCATCTCAGGTTGTGAGACATCAATCGGTAGCTCTTCGGTCGGTTTCCCGATCACCGAAAGTGCCATAACCTCAATCTCAACCCCTTCCATGATGTCCGCGACCACCGAACTCTCCGCCTTCTTCGGCCGAGCCTTCACAAGCCCCTCGACCGCAACAATGTATTCCGGCCGAACATCGCGTGCACTCTCGATCAATGCAGCCTTCTCTGGCGTTACGACCAACTGGACCCGACCGCT
Organism: uncultured Bdellovibrionales bacterium; assembly: GCA_964530135.1. Classification (GTDB taxonomy): domain Bacteria; phylum Patescibacteriota; class Minisyncoccia; order Moranbacterales; family UBA1568; genus SSEF01. The sequence goes on from CAZGXN010000001.1 coordinate 74,236, forward strand.
GCGATCACGGAGCTCAAAAAACACGAGTTTGCCATGGTCACGGCGAGCCGCGATCCAACCCGCGAGCCGGACATGTGTGCCTATATTCTCTGCCGCCGCGCGTATCAATATCCGTTCCAATATAGGTATCGTTCTCAGGTGAGGAATGAAAAATTACCGGTTCGAAAAAAACTCTTGGACGATATCTGCAAGCTCACTTGGGACCACGCGGATCTTCAAAAATGAGCGATTAACTGCGCCCGAAGTCTCCAAGGATTTGACTTCCTCCTCATCGAGCGAAGCGGTAAGGAGAAATATCGGCACCGACTTCATGCGTTCATCGGCACGCAGCGCCATGATGACTTCTTTGCCACTCATCGATGGGAGGAGATGGTCGGTGATAATGAGATCGAACTGCTCGGCCCGAGCCCGTTCCAACCCACTGCGACCATTGCGTTCAGTTACGACAGTATAGCCGAGATTCTGAAGTGCCTTGCTAAACATTTCGATGAATACCGGCTCGTCTTCGATAAAGAGAATGTGTGGAGCACCGGCTGTTTCTGATGCTGCAGGTGTTGCTGACAACCCGGGAGTGCTCGGTGTCTCGGTGCTAGTTGTCGCATCAGCCCGTCGCTCGGCATGCGCTCCCTGAGCGGAAAACTGGTTGAGGTATCGCTTGATCTCAGTAACGACTTCAGCGGGAGAAAAATCCGTTTTCAAGATAAATCCATTGGCGCCGATAGAGAGAGCTTCCTGACGCTCCTGTGGGCCAGAGAGATTACTGAAAATAACCACCTTCAAATTCGGATCAAATTCTCGGCTGTTTCGGAACTCGCGCAAGACATCCATGCCAGAAACCTCGGGGATCACCAAATCGAGCAGTACGAGATCATAGACTCCATCCCGCGCCTTTTTCAAACCTTCTCGGCCCGTCAAAGCCGGTACCACTTCGAAACCTGACGACTCTAATTTTTTGGTGTAGATTTCCGAAATGAATGGATCATCTTCGACAAGGAGTATTCTAGGCATACGACAGTGTTGTTACTGCAAATTATCAATCTTTACGCTTCTTTTCAAGCGTCGCTGGCGCGGGTGTTTCAGGTGGTTCAGGTGGTCCAGCAAATGGCAGTTCCACGATAAATACCGTCCCGCGCGACTTGCCGGCAGACTCTACTCGGACACTGCCGCCATGTGCCTCAATGAAATTCTTGCAGACATACAGGCCGAGACCCGTACTCGAAACATTCACTCGAGCCGAATCCTTGCCACGCTCGAATTTCTTAAAGATATGCGGGAGATCTACCGGATCGATACCGATACCAGTATCCGCCACACTGATGACTGCCCGCTCTCCGCGCTGTTCGAGCGTAACAACCACCTCACCCTTTTCAGTGTATTTGATGGAATTGTCGATGATATTGGAAAGCGCTTCACGGATCTTCGGCCCATCGATACGGATAGGCGGCAACGGAGTTTGAGGCAACAACACACGAAATCCGAGTCCTTTTGAATGGGTTGCCAATATAAAATTGTCCTTGAGTTCCGCAAGAATGTCTTCAATTTTTGCCAGGCCAAACTGGTACTGGATCCGTCCGGCTTCAATTCGCGAGATATTCAGCAGGTTTTCCACGAGACCCATAAGCCGGGCATTGGCGAGATACACCTTGTTGAGGGTGTCCGCCACCGTCGGTTCGAGCGAACCATAGGCACCCTCGAGCAGCAGTGAGACGAAACCTCGAATCGCGGTGAGTGGTGTCCGCAATTGATGCGATGCAATCGAGATAAATTCACTCTTGGCCGTGTCGAGTCGATGCAGTTCCGCATTTGCCACCGCCAGGCTATCGCTGATTTTCTGGAGCTCTTCCTTCCGCTTGATCTCACCGTCCATCGTCCGCACAAGCATCACAAACAAGAGAAAACATATAATAAATATTCCTATCCTCAATGTCAGTTGGTAGATATCATTTGCCAGAAAAATCTGGACAAACACAAACAACAGAATGACAAACGACAAGATTTCTGTCGCAAAAATTTTTATGTTAAAAAGACGATGTTTTATAATTGCGTATCCCGGCAACAACACTATAAAAATAGAGCTATACATCCCAAGTCGTGCATAGAACGCATAGAGTGGATCGTATTCGATATAATTGGTAATGAAAACATTGGTAATAAGAGCGATACCGATCGACAAAATCAATCCAATGATGAGATAGATATAACGTGTCTTTTCAAGCGGATCGACTTTCCGATAATTCCAGATAAGAACAGCTGCGCCAAGCAATGGTGCCAAAGAAATAAGGATATTATAGAATATCTCACCCGGACCAAATATCGGATTGATGACATCTGATTGAGTAATTTCATACCCTGAAATAATTACATTTGTCAGAAAAATAAATCCTGTGAGGATAGTCGGTATTAGAACAAGTGAGTACCTAAACCAACGGCTCTTCGAATGTCTAAAATGTATAACATCACTGCAAAACAGTAGAAATGCGTATGCATAAAAAGAACCAAAGGCAAAGTCAGCTCGAAGAAAATTGAATCTTAAAGTGGCACTTGTTGCTTCGTCCTCAAAAAAAGCGACGATAATCCACAGTGCAATTGAAACGGTCAGATATAAGAAGCTTCGGCTGGCTTGACTCTTTTGGTCTTTGTGGAGCACAAGCAGCCCCATTATTAATAATAAAAATACCACCATCCACAAAAACCCAATGTCAAGAAAAAAATACATATTAAAACGTTTGCATACAATACTACTAGTGTAGCTATTTCCTATTAAAATTTCAATCAATGATATTCTTGCTCATCTCAAAACATTGACATGTACCAGTTTTTATGCTAGACTGTTTTGTAAAGTTTTTTACCAATTTACTGTACACACTCAAGGAGAGAGACCTCATGGCAACCGTACAAGTGAGAAGTGTTTTGGGGCTTTTGCAAGCAGGATATGACCAGGAATGGCTCATCGATGGCTTTGTAGATGTCAATCAGGCCGCCTGGCCCCCACCTGTTCCATCACGATACCTCTGGACTCGAGAAAAGGTGCGGGCTCAATTCGAGCACTGCCCACATCTCCTATTTGTTGCCATCATCAATGGCAGAATTATCGGCACACTTAGTGTTATACACATCAACCAGCAAGACGCTGAGAAAACTACTGATTGGGAAGATGTGAGTGCTCGCGGGACACTTTCGACACATCAACCAACAGGTAACTGTGCTTTCGGGCTCGATCTGTCAGTCCGTCCAGATGCTGGCGAAAAAGTTGGTGATGTCCTCATTGAAAAGGGTATCCTCTGCTGTGTTGTACTCGATAACAAAAAGGGGGTATTTCTTGGATCGCGAGTACCAGGCTATGCCAAACGAGCTTCAAAAACTTCGATTGAAGAGCATGTGTTTGGGAAAAATGGACGGACCCGTGACCCAGAAGTACGACTGTATCAATCGGCAGGATTCCGGATTGTGAAAATCATCCCTGGTTACATGGAGGACCCAGAGAGTCTCAACTATGGGGTTCTCATGTTCTGGGAAAACCCCTACTACTGGTTTACCCGATTCATACCAAGATTGATCACCAGTACATTAGCACGCTTGCTGGAAAAGTGGGTTTAGAAAAAATAAAAAACAAGAGCGGGAGATATCCAATAGATATTCTCCCGCTTTTCAATTTATCCAACTTATCCAACTTTGAGAGACACAAAGACCAGCACGGTAGTGATGATTTCGAGACCAATCTCAGTCCAGGCAGACGCTTGGAAATATGGATGTAGTCGTTTACCGCCGGCCAGAATGAGATAGCCAGGTGAGAGAAACGATACTCCCCGATTGATCACAAATCCCACCCAACCCACTATCCCAACAATTTTGATAGTCGTTACATCAAACTGATTCACAATTTCATAAACTGCACGAAACTCCAGGCGAGCCAAATGCTGAGCAACATTCATGCCCATTGCTGCGAGAATCATGAGGGCCCCAATAATATAGAATACCTCCGTAACAGCCACGAGGGAGAGATAGGTTCTTAGTGATACCCCCATCTCACTTTTCATTTTTGTTCCCTTGGCCACTGCCACAACACTGATAACGATACCCAATACCCAAGCCACAACGGTAGTGGCATTTATGGCTATTTTCATCCATTCACTCATGCTCTATACTCCCAAATTTTTAAGGTCCATAAAAACTGTACAAGACACAAAACCTGTCCTTAGAAAAAATCATTGGACCCAGTATTGTACTACAAGAATCTGTAATTGTCAAGAAAAAAGAAATGGGCACCAAACTGAGTTTCACTCCCAGATGCGTTGAGTGATCTTTTTGAATGGAACACACCCATCTACCCAAAACACACTTCGCGCATATTCATTCTCCCTATATGTCTACGCTGTGAACTTTCACTGTTATGTATTGTAGATATTTCCCTCTGGATATCGATGTCCCCGTTCGACAAAGTTTTCCTCAGTGTCCTGGAGACCAAACGCATCCGTGAAGTACTTCACGGTATAACGATTGTCGAGACCATTGCGACAGGTATAGACATCGATACTGACAAAGCCGCGAGCTGGGAAAGTATGAATACTGATGTGGCTCTCTGCAATGACCACAAAACCACTCCAACCACCTGGATCCTTGCCATCGTTGCCGTGCGCTTCATACACGACCGGTGGCGCCAATTTTGTCATCCCGAGATCGGCCGGTAATTCATCCAAGCAGCGAAAGACAATATCTCTATCATTCAATTTTTCATAACTCCCGCCGTACCCATCGATCATCAGATGCTCTCCAAAATGACTCATACCGAAAAGGAATAATTGTTACATACCGAAAAACTACCGGAAAATTTCCTCTACTAAGTATACCATAAAATTTCCCAAGGTAAACCCGATCCCATTGTACAAAACAAACACCCGAGATATCCCGGGTGCTTGAAGCGTTGTGTTCAACTGAATCTAGAACAAACGGAAGAGCCAACCGAACACCCCTGTCTTGGTAGACTGAGCCGCGATGAAATTCGCGAGTTTTGCGTTTTCGGATTTCAATTCGTTCAACTTCTCGTTCATCAGGAGGTTGAGTTCATTGTCCGTAACTTTATCAGCAATTGACTGCATTGCTGCGATCTGACTCTCATTGATAGCCACTTCATTTTCCAGAGCATCCAAGACATCTTGGTCGTTTCCAAACAGTCCTTTGGCGATCCTGTTCCGATCCTCCAGATCTCGCACGAGCGAGACCACCTTGGCCGCTTCTTTCTTGTGATTGGCAGCGAGGGTACGAAGCGCGGAATGATCTTCATCAGCATCGGCGAGCTCAGAGAGATCGTCTGAGGTATCCTCCACCTCGACTCCATGCTCATTTTCAAACTCATCATCATCCGAGACACCGAGAGCAAAGAGTGCACCTTCCACCGAATTTTTGATTGACTTCACCCGCCGTTCGATAGTTTCAAGAGCAGAAAGTCCGGCGAGTAGACTTGTACCTCCTGCGGCGATCTGAGCCTTGGCATCCGTCAAAGCCGATTCCGCCTCGGCCAAACTGGCTGCATAGGCCGCTGTATTACCACCAAACTGTGCCAAAAGTGCGATTTTCTCCTTGGTCTGACGAATCCGCTTCTCCACCTTGGCGATACTCTTGGCGACTTTCTCCGAGTCATGGAGCGTCTTGCCACGCGCGAAATGCGCCAATCTCTCCGTCGCCTTGGCAAGCGTCTTTATCCGATCAAGCTCATTGGCAGTAAAGGCTGCATCGACAGATCCGAGCCCAGCTTTGGCCAGTGCCAACTGAGCCAGTGCGGCCGAAACATCAACCCCCTCAGCCTGCTTTTCGAGGATTTCCTTTTCTGCTTTAGCGATCTTTTCATTCAACTTTTCGATCGTCTTATCCCGATCCTTGAACATCGCCTCACGATCATCATCCGAGTCATCGTCCATTTCATCTCCAGATTCATCCTCTACCTCATTTTCATCTGAGTCTGAGTCTGATTCGTCATCCATATCATCGTCAGAAGAATCCTTGGCTGCTTCACGAGCTCGCTCAGATGCCTTTTTAGCTTCTTCACGCTTTCGCTCGTCCTCTTTCTTCTGCTTTTCAGACTTGGAATCATCCTTGTCGTCATCCTCATTGTCATCTTTGTCTTCGTCACTATCATCCTCATCCTCATCGCTATCACTATCATCATCGTCGCTCCCCGACTCAGCGGAGATCGGCTGGATACCCGGCACGCTTGACGGCCGGCCCGTCAGAAACGCCGCATACGCAAAATACCCCCCCAATAATAGAAAAGTAATGGCAGAAAACACTACTGCCTTACGAGACCCTTCTGTACGCATAGAGTTTTTCTTTGAATTTTTACCTAGCTTCATTATAGCCCATTGCCTGTGAGGCACAAGACCCGCTTCAAATCTTATGGAGGATCTCTAGAAACGACTGGGCGGCCTGAGACCAGGTGAAATGGCAACGCTGGGCTAAGGCTCGCTCGCGCAGTCGAGCCTGATACCCCTTATCACTCAATATGCCTTGCAATGCCTGAAAAATCTCATCCGGCCGGTACGGATCAACAAGCACCCCCGCCTCATCGATCACTTCTGGCAAGGAGGCTGAATGCGAGGCAATCACTGGGACCCCACATGCTAATGCCTCCAACGGCGGGAAACCAAATCCCTCGTAAAAAGAGGGGTAGACGAAAACACTCGCCAAATTGTAGAGAGCGGGCTTGTCCGCATCGTCAACAAATCCGATGAGGTGAATCTTGTCCCGCACAGGTGAAGTATGAATCGCCCGAAAAAACTCTTCGTATTTCCACCCCGGGCAGCCCGCCAACACCAGCTCATACCTGGCCATCTCCGGATTTATCGCCGCACCCTGAAAAGCTTCAAACGCCGCAAGTAAAGCACCGAGGTTTTTTCTCGGCTCAATTGTCCCGAGATAAAGTATATATTTATAAGGAAGGTGGTACTTCTTCTGAACACCAAGGAGAGCGAGCGTGTTCCGATCCATCGGGGCAAATCGCTCGTCGATACCACTATGAATCACTTGAACTTTCGTCTCGGGCACATGGTATCGTGTGATGAGGTCGTCCTTGGTCGACTTGGAAACCGCTACAATCGCATCGGCACGCCGGAGCAACGCTCGAAAATTGACGGCATAGTGCCACAATCGCTGCTTCCACGAAAACATCTGAGGAAAAAATTCAAATGATAGGTCGTGAGCCGTAACAATAAGTTTCACTTCTTGAGAGAAAGCGGCAAAGTTCAGATTGGGCATGAAAAATACATCGACCCCACCAATAAGGCGATCCAATTTCGGATAACGCCAGTACCACAGTGATAGATTGAGCAATTTGTTCGGGATTCGGAAACGGCGAACCGTTACCTGAGGAAAGCCTTCAGTCCAAGCGAGATTGGGCTCCTCATTTCCCCAGGCATTAAAAAAAAGCACATATTCATGCTCCCCTCCGAGCTGAAAAAGCGCACGGAGAAGTCCGATCGTGTATTCTTCCACCCCTGTCCGCCGGCCAGCGGCGAGCGAGCGGATATCGATGCCGATTTTCATTGCTTGTACCGTTAAGCCAACCCCGTCTCTCCCTCTATATGCTCAGTCCGCTTTTATCTTATTTTTCTGTCTGCTTGGCTGAAGGCTTGCCGGACCAGTACCACCGGCCGATGACAACCCAAAATGCGATGAAGAATCCAGCCAAAAAACTCATACCGAGAGCGAACGGCAGTGTGAATCGGCCGTCACGAGCCAGCACCTCACTTGAGACGAGTGTAAACCAATTTTTATCCCTGGCTGATTCATTGAGACGCGCGACATACTGCTCCCCCACTTCAAGTAATGCAGCAGCGATTCGATCGGCCTCCACTGGTGTAGCAGCCTGATATGAAACCTGAATGAGATTTGAGGAAAGACGAAGCGCTGTGAGTGGATTTCGAACAAATTCCCGCTCACGGTCCGCAGAGAACGACACTCGCCGTGCCGTCTCACGCCGGCCAATTTCAGTCTCGAGATACCGCGCAAGTGTCTCGGCCATCCGCTCATCTGCTTGCAGACGATAGAATTGGTCATATTGATAGCTCGTTGTTGCCTCTGTCCCCTGACGCGTGACTGAGAGGAGTACCTCGCCCTGATACCACTGCCCCTGCAAGCGATAACCGAGTATGCCACAAACAAGCGCAACGCCGACTACACCGGCAATGAGGTTTCTTTGCTGGACAAAAAGGGTGAGGAAGGCGCGCAATTCCATAGGTATTTCACTCAAAGATATCCGTCTTGGGCCGATCCTGAGAATCCTCTCCGGCGACGCACGAGATGTTCGGCCACGAGACGCTCAACCGAGTTTTGTATTTTAGCCTGAAAAAGCACTTTGTCAAACCGCTGCGCCTGCTGTCGAATATAGGCGCTATCATAACGACGAGTCAAAAATGCCTCAACGGCGCCAATCAAAGCCTCAGGTGATTGTTCATCAAAAAACTCCCCCATCCGGCCGGCATCCAGATGTTCGATGATATCACCTCCACGATATGCAATGACCGGACGACCCGAAGCAAAGGCTTCTTCGGCAACGATCCCAAAGTCCTCCTCTTGAGGAAAGATAAATGCCCGACACTCAGCATAGTATTTTGGCAACGCCTCATCCGGCACGCGACCAAGGAATTCAATAGTCGGACCAGCGATTTTTTTAAGCCGTTCGAGTTCCGGACCACGCCCGATGATTTTGAGTGGAAGCTTCAGCCGATTGAATGCTTCAATCGCAATATCGTGCCGCTTGTACGCGATGAGCCGTCCAACCATGAGGAAGTAGTCCTGACGAGCAGAGTCCGGCACCACAGAAAAGGCACTGACATCGACAGGTGGATGAATAACAATTGAGTCTTTGCGATAATACTTCGCGATGCGCGCCCGAACGAATTCGGAATTGGCAATAAAATGATCAACCCGATCGGCCGAAACTTTGTCCCAGAGACGGATGGGATTCATGAAAAATGGTACGAGCTGTTTGATGAAACGCGGGAAGCCAAAATCCTGCGTATACTTTTGACAGTCATCCCAAGCATAACGCATCGGTGTGTGCACATATGAGATATGCAATGTCTCCGGCCGAGTAATGATGCCTTTCGCATAACTCGAGGAATCCGACAAAACAACATCGTACTGGGAAAAATCAAAACTCTCAATCGCTGCAGGCATGAGTGGCGGGAAAAGCCGGTGATGTTTGCGAGCAAACCGCGAACGCTGCAGGAATGAGGTAACGATTCGCTTGCCGGAAAACTTTCCATGCATCGCTTCAGGATCATGGAGGAGTGTATAAATCGGTGCGTACGGCCAAATTTCGGTGAACGCCTCAAGGACGCGCTCCGCTCCGCCATACTGCACCAAATAGTCGTGGACCAGCGCAATTTTCATATCGGGAAACTACAGATGTATTTATTGTACCCTACGCCCTCTCACACACCCCTCTTGACCACACCATCCCACCCCTTTCTCCGAACGCGACCGAATCAGATCGTGCACCTGGGCATGGAACACGCACTGGCTCAGATGTAAAGAGTATCCCGATACCCATCCGATTAAGATCATCCAGGTAAAAATCCGTATCTTCAGAGATGCTCCTATGGTAGCATTTTTCACTTTGACAAACTGGTGATGCTCTTGCTAATATCTCGGACACAGAAACAGGTGTCGTTCCTTCCCAACATGTCAGGAGATCCCCATGCAGACTATCATCGTGAAAAACATCACCGCGCTCCCAGGTGAAACAGTTCACCCCCAGACCATGATCCGGGCACTCAATGGCATTCCGATTCCGTTTGACCTGCAACGCGCCTATACCCAGATCATGAATCAGCCGAAACTCCGATTACCCTCGACCGCCTATCTCCCCGTCCTCATCATGGACATCGTGGAGGCACTCGGCGCGCACAACCGCATCGAGGCCATGATCTACTGGCGCGATGTCATCCGGCCGTATTACCTCGCTATCCCCATTACGAGTTGTACGCTCAACGAAACCTAACCCCACAGGAGCTCTCATGCCGAAAAAAATCCGCATCATCAAAGTCCCGTCCGGCGACGGGTTAGAAACTGTCCGATCAAGTTTTGTCGGCTGCGAATTCAAACTCGCTGATCCGTCAATCACAGAACTCATCCGACAGAAATACTTTGCCGACTTGGCTATCGAATTGCCACGCACCTATGAAGTCACCTTTGCCGAAACCCTGACTGGCCTCATCGCCGGTTGCCAGTATGAATGTGCTGACTATCTCAGAAGCCTCCGCTGCAAGCCCCATCTCATTCGATTCCCCATCGACTGTGCCCGGCTCATCGAAACCTGAAGGAGACTCACATGCTTCCCCTACTCACTGTATTGGTCGGTCCGACTGCCAAAATCGATGTACGGAAAGGTACCACCAACCGCGCCTTGCGGAAACTGGCGACCCTCACCGCGCAGTGCATCAACTTCCAGCACGACACGGGCAAACCCTGCCGTCCGGGAGATGTCGTGATCCGGCTTTTTCTCTCGCCTGACTGTCCGGTGTACACGCTGAATGCCGGCGATGTCTCGGTCTCACTCGAGCTCGCCGAATCGGACCTCCCTCCACAAGATGAAGAATCCATCAGCGAATTCACTGATAGCCTCGCTGAGGCAATCGTGAACGACGGCCCCTTCGCTAGAACTGCCGGCGGAACTGCCGTCACCCACTGCCAGGTTCGTTGCGGGCATTACCTCGGCCGTGTCGTGATGTTCTGAATGCATCACTCCACTGCGCCACTGCGCAACGCGCACAATAAAAAAGAGACGACCCACCCCGGCCGTCTCGCTTTTTTTTCTGATTGCTGCTCAATGACTACACTCCGAAGTACTCTTTGTACCAATCAACAAAGTTCTTGATACCGGCTTCAATACGAGTGGTCGGCTTCCAGCCGAGTTTCCTGAGCTTGCGGATATCTGCGATGGTACTCGGCACGTCGCCAGGCTGGATGGGCATCATTTTCTGCTTCGCTTTCCGGCCTACATGCTCCTCGATGACCTCGATAAAACGGGTAAGTTTTTCTTCCTTGTCGCCACCAATGTTCATGATAGTGCAAACGAGATTTGCATCGAGACAGGTCAGAACGCCTGAGACAATATCATCAATATACGTGAAGTTGCGAGTCATATTGCCGTAATTGTAGACACTGATCGTTTTGCCTGCCAAGATGTCCCGAGTGAAAGTAAAGAGTGCCATATCCGGTCGACTCCATGGACCGTAGACCGTGAAGAAGCGCAGGCCCGTCGTCGGCAATCCGTGAATGTGGCTATAGACATGTGCCATGAGCTCGGTCGCTTTCTTCGTCGCTGCATAGGGCGAGATCGGCGTATCAACCGGATCACTCTCGGCGAATGGCAACTTTTTATTATTACCATAGACACTCGATGACGAGGCATAGAGGAAGTTTTTCACGCCGTACTTAACGGCGAGGTCGAGGAGATAGGTGGTCCCCATCACATTTACATCAGCATAGATGGCCGGATTACGGAGACTATTCCGCACCCCTGCCATCGCTGCGAGATGAATAACTTTTTCGGGCCGCTCTTTCTTGAAGATCTTCTCCAAAAACGCCCGGTCGCGGATATCACCGCGATAGAGTGTGAACTTCCCCTTGTAGCCCTTCAAAAACTTCTTGATCCGATCCTCCTTGATCTGCGGATCATAGTAATCATTAAAATTGTCGATGAGGATAGGCCAATCTCCACGCTCCATGAGGGCCCGTGCTGTTGCGCTGCCGATAAACCCAGCGCCGCCAGTAATGAGGACTTTCATACCCTTCTTTGGGGGCTTCATTTTCTTCGCGCTCGGGCGGACCGTCTGAACCGATTTTTTGACTGGCATATATCTGTTTATACAGTTATTTATGAAACATATCGCTCACGCGTTTCCAAAGCCCCCTCAGACCACTTCGTTGAAATTCACGATATCCATTTCCAGCAAGCTCCCTCAGCCGCGCTGCCCGCGATCCAGGGCGAAAAAATGATTGGCTTTGCGCTTGACGCTTTGTGAGATGCGCTGCCCATTGCTGATCGATGCGTTTGCGCTCGGCGGCACTGAGTAGACCCTTGCGTAGCACGAGTGCAAAGCCGTTCCCGATTTTATCATCTGTATCCTGAAAGTCAACCAACTCCCAGTCAAGCCCGATGGAACGCACGAGCTCAACAAGATCTTCTGTCACCCAATAACTGCAGTGTCCGGTCTCCGGATCCGGTATCACGCTCTCAGTCCCCGCATGCCGCGCCCACAGTTCGGCTCGTGTTGTCGCGGATCGACCCCGATCAAAAGTCCGTTCGCGATGCGGCACAATTAGATAGACATAGCCATCGGGTTTCACGACGCGATACCATTCAAACAACGCGGCAATTGGATCAGCAAAATGCTCGAGCACATGCGACGAAACGACAAAATCAACGGATGCATCAGGCACGGGCAGCTTGTCCCCGGGTGCCACAATATCAATCGGAGCGACTTCACCTGAAATACGCAGCTCACCTGCCTTGTATGTACGTCGGTTAAATTCATCAGCGATATCGACATTTTTCGTAACCAGTCCGAAGGGATTATGCGCCGAAGCACCAATCTCGAGACCGACGAGTCCGTCGAGGTACTGGTGAGCGAGTGCACTTTCCGGAAAAATACGCTGAACCATAGCTACGCACGTTTCTTGAGGAGCGAACGAAGGTACTCATAGTACGCTTCATTTTTTGCCTGGGCAGTTGTATAACGGCCGAGAGCAGTCTCCTGCGCCGCCTGACCCATCCGTTTCCGCAATTCGGCATCCGTGATGAGCTGGCCGATCCGAGCGACCCATTCCTCCGTCTGTGCTGCAACAAAACCATCCACACCATCAGTGATCGCCTCGCGGAAAGTACGTGTAGCAGCTGCGACAGTCGGAACCCCGACGATACCAGCCTCAAAAAACTTCAGCTCAGATTTCGATTCACAGAACGGATTGCCGATCTCAAGCGGTGCAAGGTTGATGTCGAGTGCAGCGATATTTTGAAACAACTCACGCCGCGGAACAAAAGGGAGTCGCTCGATCCGGTCCGCATAAGACTGCAATCGGTCATCAGTATCGAGCGGACCAGCGAGGACCAGTCGCATCTGAGGATACTTTTCAAAAAGTACAATGAGCGCATCGGAAAGAGTCGCAAAATCCTTGTTATGACTCGGTGTACCAGAGAGATAGCCCACCCGAATGGTATCGTGTGCTTCCCGATGTTTCACAGCATTCGCCCAAAGAACATCCTGTTTCGACAGCCGATTTGGGACGAGATAGACAGTCTTCCCTCTTTCCCGAAGCTTGTCGGCGAGGAAGCTGGTCGTTGTCGTCGCAACGGTTACAGACGGATCAGCGAGGATCTCACCGCCAACGCCATGCTCATACAACTTGCGTTCGAGCGGATTCATCTGATGCCAATAATCCATGTGGATGAGAAAGGCTGGGTCATAGACCAGGTCATCCGTTTCAAAGATCATGATCTTTCCCAGCGCCTTCAGCCGTTCAATAAGTCGCGCGACTGTTGGAGTCATCAATACCCGATGCCAGACAAAAACCTGGAAGTCTTCTGCTGAACGAATGAGCCGAGGATTATCCTGAACTGTAACCGATGCTTGGAAGCCCTTCATTCGGAGCTCTTCGGCGACATGTGTCGTACGGTAACGGGCACTATCCCCCACGCCGCCTGAAATAAAGAGGATATCCCCTGGTTCGATGCGTGCAAACAGTGCTCCCAACGCCCCCCCGACGCGTCGTCCGCCACGCATGATACCCTCGCGCCGAATGACACTCCATGCTTTTCCAATTTTAATCAGCAGAGTTTTCATAAGGCAAGCATTTCCCGATAGACACTTTCGAGGATTTCACCAGTTCTGTCCCAAGAAAATTTTTCTTTCGCTCGCGTGCGATTTGCTTCGCCCTTGCGCCGACGCAATTCCGGATCACGCAACAGTCGTAGGACTGCATCCGCCAATCCAGTCCCCGATATTTCGCGTGCGTATTCGCCACCATCAGCGAGATATTCGCGATTATTTTCAGTATCAAAACAAGCGACTGGCAAACCCGCCCCCATGTACTGAAGCATTTTCCCACTCGCCTGACCGACACCCTCCTCCTTCGGATCAATCCCGACATCGCTCATCGCGAGAATTTCGCGGAGTGAAAAATACGGCAAGGGCGTGATCGGTGTTACCCGATCCATCCAGCTTTTCCCCTCGAAATACGGGGCGACTTCATTCCAGGGAAAACCTGCGACCACAACATGTGCACGCGGATCACCCGCGAGGATACGTGGAATCGCATGCACAAAGTGACGAATACCTTTATTAGCGACGAGCGCACCCGTATAGGTAACAACGAGTGCTGTCTCGGAAATTCCGTATTTTTTCCGCAACGCCGCCCGGGGAATATTGACTATGTCATCCTGGTCCGTTCCGACACCATCCAGTACCGTTACAGGCGCATTCTTCTGTCGAAGCGCAGCAATCTCTTTCGTATTTTTCCATGAACTCGTTACCGCTCGATCACCGAGATTATCAATGACTCGTTCTATCCGCTCAAAGATGTGACGGAGCGGCCCCGTCCTGAGATACGCATGCGAGACCATCTCTTTCGTCAGGCTGCCGTGAAAATCCGCAATGAGCGATATGTTCCGCCAAAACAAAGCTTTCTGCACAATCCACCCAATGAGTACGCCTTCATGCAAATGCCCATGCAAAATATCTGGCCGCGTTGTCCGTGCCAGAAAAAAAACTTTCCGGATCAGCATCAGATCGAGAATGATCTTTTGCCAGTCAGGACCAGCTTCAAGCTTTTTGTACCAAAAAAGCAGGCGCCGGATACGCCGTACCTCAACCTTGGCAGCGAGCGATGTGGGAAGATCCTGGCCAATATGATAGGTCGCAATCGTTACGGAAAAACCGCGCCGAGTGAGCGCCAAAGCCTCCTCTAAAATACGAATATGCGTCCCCCGATCCGAAAAAAACGGAGTTGGCGCGATCATGAGGACTTTTTTTGATGTTCCGGTTCCGGGCATAGGTCCCTATCAGTATACTCTAGGAAGAAGTCTGGAAAAAATGAGTGTCTTATTGTAACACGAAACACTTCGTAAAATCTGAAGATTACTCGAGAGCATAGGGCTGATACATCCCTGAATTCATACCAATTTAAAAAACCAAAAAATATTCCGCTAATCAGACACGGCCACAATGAAGCAAAAACCCATCAAATTCAATGCGGTAGTCAGGATATGGGGATAGGCTTCTTTCAGAGCACAAAAAGATATGCGGGCTTATCTCAGATTTTCATTGAAAAAATCAAGTGAGCGACGCATCACCAGTGGCCACGCCACAGCAAATTCATGAGGCTCGCCTGGATATGCAAAGAAAGTTACTGCTTTGCCGGCTGACTGCAATGCATCCCTCGTTTCATACGACCATGCAACAGGCACATCAGTATCACCAGTCCCATGATGAATCAGTATCGGATCATCAATGTTGTCAAAGTAAGTCGCTGAGGAAAAAGCACGAAAATTATTCATATCGTTCACAATGCCTATTTCACTTTCGATGGCTGAATGATCTGCTGGCGATATATCGTCTTTTCTCCAACGCAAAAAGTTCTTTTGATAATCAGAGCTGACTGGGGCAAATAACACCGCAGCATCTATGAGTTCGGGACGGGCAATGAGCGCATTCATGGTGACACCACCCCCCATCGAATGTCCCAACATCCCAACCTTCTCAATATTCACAAAGGAAAGCTGAGATTTTTTGAGCGCGACGATCGCATTCACGACATCAGTGGTGTATCCGGAATACGCTAGTCCTCGTTCATCGGAAGCTTCGGGGTCGAGATCTGACTGGGCATGTCCCCGATAATCAGGGTGAATAACGATATATCCATTTCTTGCGAAATAGTCTTGCTCTCTCTTCAGTCCCCGGCCATTGGTGTAGACAGCCGGATCAATATATCCATGATTCAGAATGAGAACGGGAAACGGCCCCTCACCAACAGGAACATTCATTATCCCAGAAATAGTAAGTCCGTCGCTTTTATAGGATATGAAATATCTCGTGTAGGAGGTATCGCGAGCGAGAACATTGCCCACAGTAAATTCACTCCCATCAAATTCCTTATGTATCAAGTTAAAAACTGAATTCCGATGATTTTCATTTCTTATTGAACCAGCTGCGTCTTCGTTGGGCTTTTCGCTCGCGTCGTTAGCAGTTCTTGGCAATGATTCAGGAGATATTTCTTGCATGCGATTTACTCGATCCTTGAACAGCAGACTATACATCCCAAAAGAAACGAGGGTGATGACTAAGAGTAGAATGATGCCACTTTTTTTCATATCTCAATACTCGTCACGAATACCACTATGCTTGTTACTCATATTTTTTTCTTACTGAAGCATTTCTATCCACACTGACATATTACTCATAACGCAGGACCTCCAATGGTGAACAAGTGGCTATTTAGGGCTTCTTGAGAGGTCTAGAGCCAATTCATTTAGGCTCTCGGGTCACCCTCGATACTATGTGCTTGATGCGGTGGGTAGTAGATGACATTAGAACCTATTGGAGTATATCCTCTAACTTCTTTTATATATCTAATCTTTCTTTAGAAAAAGCTGAAATCTCTAGTTAACTAGTTTTGAGCTCATCTTTCCCAAACTTCGAGAGGATAAAGATCATAAGCTATCTCTTCATAAGGATGAACACGCTTCATAGCAGCGATAACATTTCCAACTATCCGAGCATCCAGAGTTACCTCAATTCTTTCTTCCTCTACTGATTCAAACTTTCCTACTTCTCCAATGTGAGGACTAGCACCTTGTTCTGGCTTAAAACGCCCAATACCCTTAGAAGTAAAGCTACAAAATGTATATTTCCCAAGCTTTCCTCCACCCGCCTCACCGATAGCTTGACGAACAGCATCGGCGTTTTCGCTAGGTACATATACCACTAGCTTGTACCTTAAAGATCCTTGTTCCATACCTATCACATTAAAAGTTAGGGATAAATAATGGATGGACTGGCTACTTTCTTCTTAACAGAATCATTACGGGTACTCGGGTCACCATCGATACTGCGGGCTTGATGCGGAGAGGGAGGGATTCGAACCCTCGAGGGAGATTAATCCCCGCCACGTTAGCAGTGTGGTGCCTTAAGCCACTCGGCCACCTCTCCAAAATTGCGCTTACTGTAGCATATCCTGGATGAGCGCTCAAGCAAAGGCCTCGACCAGTGATACTCGCACCCTTCGACAGTCCGGGTTCTTTCCTTTACACTACTGAACAGTAAGCTTTAATGATATTCCCTATGGAAACCTCCGGAGCCAAAGCCGTATCACTGCCGACTGAAACCACCCCACCTGTCAAAATCGAACGGCCGACGATTCGGATCAGTCACCGAACGCTCTTCTTTATATTTCTCGCCCTGTTCATACTCGGAAGTGCCTACGGCTACCGAAGCCTGTTTGTCGCCGCGACTATCGACGGGCAGCCGGTGAGTCGACTCGCTGTCATCCAGCGTTTGGAAAAGGAGGGTGGTGAGCGAGTACTCAACACTATCATCACCGAACGATTGATCGCGACGGCGGCTGCCCAGGCCAATATCACCATCACCGATGCTGATATCGATGCAGCCCTCGAGACCATCAAGGCGCAAGTAGCGACGCAAGGCGTACCCTTTGAAAACATACTCGCAGAACAAGGCTTGACACTCGAGGATGTCCGTCAGCAATTAATGACCCGTAAACAGCTTGAGAAACTGCTCGGCGATGCCACCGTGGTTACCGATGCTGATATTGATGAATACCTGAAGCAGGCAAAACTCTCGACACCGAAAAACATGAGTGAGGCAGACTTCCGAAGCAAGATTTCGGAACAACTCGCGAGTCAAAAATTTGGATCAGCGGCTGATCGATGGATTACAGAGGCCCGCCAAAAAGCAGACATTCGCTACTCTGTCGGATATGGCAAGGCCCCGCAAACCGTTCCAGCTGAGGAAAACCCCGCCCCGAGCCTGTAAAAACTTACTGTTCTCCCCTGCCGGCTACTTATATCAAAGACTGCGGGCACCAGCGGATAAAAGAAAAACAGCGGGCAAAGTCCGAGAGACTGAGTCCGCTGCTGTGGAGTGCTATTGCACCGCTTTTTTATCCGAATCCGATTGTCACGCTTCAGACACTCACCACTCGAAGCTGCGCGAGACGCCGAGCAAAACCTTGAAGCGCCACGGATGTACTTCGTTGAGCTTCAGCGTGCCAGGTACGCAGACTCGCGAGGAGTTCACTTTCTGATTGCCGCTCTTCCCAGAGGGCGATGAGCCGCGCACGGAGCCCCTTCCAATCAATGGGTTCGGTAGCATATCGATCCGCGAGAAGATTGAATCGTGAGAGCACTTCAAAACGAAGCGTCTGGATGGCTCGAAGCGTTTCGGCATCGCAGGCCACTTTCGACGAATCATAGGCTGCCCGCGGCGCCCGATGCTTCACGGTCGCGAGACCGAGCCAACCAAGAAGAGTGATCACGCCCCAGCCGATGTCGAACTCGAACCAGCGGTGCGAAAACTTGGCCGATGTAGCATAGGCATGGTGATTGTTATGAAGCTCTTCCCCACCGATCCAGACAGCCAAGGCAAAGAATGGCACCGTGTTTCGACTATTGTCAGGTGTCGAATAATTGCGGTATCCAAACCAATGGCCGAGGCCGTTGATGACCGCGGCCGCCCAGAACGGAATCCAGAGCACATGAGCGAGCGCAATGACGAGTCCCGGAATGACGCCGAAGAGCCCGCAGGCCGTGAAGAACCCGAGGACGACGCCCGAGATCGGATGCGCCGCGTACACCTGGCGCTCGAGCCAGTCGTCTGGCGTACCGCGGCTGTAGTACGTGAGTTCAGTCACTTTCGCGTCCAACCGCGCAGTCGTTTTTTTCATGCGGGCTGCTTCCCGGACATATTCGATGACGCCGAACGGGAAGATTCGCCAGATCCCCTTCGTGACGGGGCTGTGGGGATCGCCGGGGCGGTCCGAAAACGCATGGTGCTTGCGGTGGATGGCGACCCACTCGCGGGTCACCATACCGGTCGTGAACCAAAGCCAGAAGCGGAAGACGTGCTCCACTGCCGGATGGAAAACAACCGCGCTGTGCGCCTGGGAGCGGTGCAGGTAAAGCGTTACCGCCATGATAGTGAGCTGTACCGATGCAAGACTGCTGAACCCATATGCTCTGAGGGAGAGCTCACCAAAGAGCCCATAATGAATCAGTGTATCCATGACACTTCGTCCTTTCTGAAATTGAGGAAGATTGCCGCATTGTTAAAAAGCTGAACCCATTATAAGCGTTTTCCAAAGATATGCCAGGGGGTACACGCAAACACCCCCTCTCAGAGAGGGTGTGTGATGTGTAAAGAAGTTTACTTCACGAATTCCACGACTGCATCAAAGTCGCGACGAACTTTTGGGTACTCTGCGGCTGGATCGGCACCGCGATACCCGAGCGCGAGCAAGCTCACCGAAGCGAGGTGTTTATCAGCTAGACCAAGAACTTCATCGACACCCTTTGCATCAAAGCCTTCCATAGCTGCATTGTCGATGCCAAGAAGCGAGGCTGTTTCCATCATCATGCCGAGTGCGATATATGCCTGGCGTGCATTCCAATTCTCGAGACTCGCATCATCCTGACCAGCAATAACACCTTCGAGCATCTCTTTGAAGCCAGCCAATGAGTCAATCTCTTGATTTCGGATCTGTGCGGTCCGTTCGAGACGCTCGCGAACAAGACTTTCACGCGCATCCGTTCGCCGTGCGAGGACGATGAGATGTGAAGCCTCAGTTACCTTTGACTGACCATAGCTGGCCGTTTTCAATTTTTCGCGCAATTCAGGATTTTCGACGACGATGAACTTCCACGGTTCGAGTCCAAATGAGCTTGGAGCCAAACGACCACTCTCGAGGATAGTTCGAAGATCTGTCGCTGTGACCCGCTTGGTCGGATCAAAGGCCTGCACGGCATAGCGCCACCGGAGAGCCTGTATGATTTTCTCTTGCATATAGTGTAGAATATGATTAGAATGCTTAATACTTTACATAGTATAGCACTATATAAAGTATAGTACAATCTCTGTCTTTGTATGCGTCAAGGCCACACGAACAAATCAGCCTCGACTGATTGCCCCAGACAAGCGTTGGAGATATTTGGTGATGTCCAGATACTCTCAATCATCGACACGCTTGCGGAGGGCGAAATGCGGTACTGCGAGCTCCAACGGGCACTCGGGAATATGAACCCCGTCACACTCGCCCGAAGACTCCGAAAGTTAGAGCGTGAAAATATCCTCGAACGCCGAGAAGCAATGATGGATAAACTCTCTGTCAGTTATCGACTCAAAACCAAGGGCAAGCAGATGCTCCCCGTCCTTCGCAGTATCAAAACCTTCGCCAAAAAGCATTTGACGGCGCCGACTTTATGATCCAAACATCATCCAGAATTAAAACACTCCCCCGCTGCCATTGGGTGCCGATGGGTCATACACTCTATGAGCACTATCATGATACTGAATGGGGTGTGCCCGTACACGATGATCAGATATTTTTTGAATTTCTCATTCTCGAAAGTGCCCAGGCGGGACTGTCTTGGAAGACAATACTGCAGCGGCGTGAAGGATATCGAAAAGCCTTCGCTGGTTTCGACGCCAAAAAAGTCGCGCACTTCACTGCTCGCGATATTGCCCGCCTCATGCGGGATGCCGGCATCATCCGGAATCGCCTGAAGATTAATTCAGCCATCAACAATGCCCAGATCTTTCTCGCAATTCAGGAGGAATTCGGCAGTTTCTCGAAATATGTTTGGGGCTTTGTCGGTGGAAAAGTCCTCCGGTCATCGGGAGGTCCACGCGTAACCAGTTCTGAAGCGACAGCACTCGCCACTGATCTCAAACGCCGCGGCTTCAAATGCTTCGGTCCGACCATCGCCTATGCGTTCCTGCAAGCAACCGGCCTCATCGATGATCATGCTTCCGACTGTTTCCGGTATAAGAAAAAATATTTAACCTAATCTCCCAACATCATGGATACTCTCCTCATCATCGGCTCCATTCTCGCCATCGTCGGAATTATTGGCAGCATCATCCCCGCACTCCCAGGACCCATCCTCAGTTATGGCGCGCTCGTGTTGCTCTATCTCGCCAAAGGGCCCGCGAGCATCTCCCCTGTTTCGCTTGGTATCTTTGGAATTATTCTCATCCTCGTCACGATCCTCAGTTATGTCGCACCAATCTGGGGGGCACAATTTTCCGGTGCATCAAAACGGAGCATCTGGGGCGCCATGACAGGGGCTGTCATCGGCCTTCTCTTTTTCCCTCCCCTCGGGATCTTCCTCGGAGCTTTCCTCGGAGCAGTCATCGGAGAACTCTCAATGGGCAAAGATATGGGTAGTGCCTTGAAAGCCGGCATTGGGACACTCCTCGGTTCCATTATGATCATCTTCCTCCAAACTATCTTCGCCATCACCGTAGCCGGATACTACTTTTACCACCTCATCCGCGGCTGATCCCATCACTATGAATATTCGATTCTTTCCAGCGGCCAAGCGTGGCCATATCAGTTTCGATTGGCTCGATACCTATCATTCCTTTAGTTTTGGTCATTTCTACGATCCCGCACTGATGGGTTTTGGAGCACTCCGCGTCATCAATGATGATACTATCGCACCTGGTCAGGGTTTCGGTCAGCACCCACACAGCGATATGGAGATTATTACTATCCCCATATCCGGTGCCGTAGAACATCAGGATAATACAGGTGCTCATGGCATCACCCCTGCCGGCTCTGTTCAAGTAATGTCGGCTGGCCGACATGTCTCCCACTCAGAGAGAAACGCCTCGGCAACTGAACCGCTATCACTCTTCCAAATCTGGATCGAGCCCAAAAGCTATGGTATCGATCCGCGCTACGCCGAAAAAGCTTTCAATCCAATGGAACGCGAAGGACAGTGGCAACTCCTCGTTTCGAGCGATGGCCACGACGGTTCGCTTGCGATCCACCAAGATGCCTTCATCTCACTCGGACGCTTCAAGACCGGTATGTCATTCGATTACACACTCCGAAAAACAGAAAATGTCGCCTTCATCATGATCGTCGAGGGTCAGGCCACAATTGCGGGCCAGCCGCTCGGCCGTCGCGACGCGCTCGGTATCAGCGGCATTGAAAAATTCGACGGCACTATGGACAAGGGCGGTGAACTTATGGTCATCGAGATTCCCCCTGTGCCCAACAAAAGTATGCACTCTCTCTGAACACAAAAAAAACCGCCCGATTCTCGGACGGTTTTTTTCTTGGGGCTTTAGGCCTGATCACGATTCTCGAGCGGACGAGCCTCATTGACAGTCAATGTTCGGCCATCCATCTCTTTACCGTGCCACAGCTCGATAGCTTTTGCCGCCTCTTCCGGAGTGGACATCTCGACGAACCCAAAACCGCGTGAACGGCCAGTGGCTCGGTCGATGATGATCTTCGTCGAGACAACCGTACCCGCCTGCGAGAAAGCGACCTTGAGGTCCTCTTCCGTCGAGCGATACGGGATGCCACCGATATACAAACGTGTCGACATAGTATAAACTCTAGAGTTATGCGAACTATGTAAGACGACCTTCTGGCTTCATTCACGTAACCAGGCAGCACCCGAAAGTGACCGACACCGTACACGCCGAAATTCCGACCGAGAAACCTTACAGTTGCATTTAGACCATAGCACAAACAAGCTCTCAAGGCAAGTCTCAGCGTATGCTACAATACGGACAGAATAGGTAAGTTATAAATTTTTATTGTATGCAAAAAACCACGCATTTTGCGGTCTCTCGGGATAAGAACGGCGGTTATCGGTGGAAATTGATCGGTGCGAATGGCGAGCCAGTCGCGACCGGTGAGAGTTACAAGACCCGCCGAGCAGTGATGAATGCGGTGAAAAATCTCCGCCTCTGGGCTGCGACTGATCGAGTCGAAGAAGTAAAAAAGAGGCCGGTTTCGAAAAAAACTCTTGCAAAGCCCTAACCCGCGAAAGCGGGTTTTTCTCTGTCTTCTTGTTCCGAATGGAGCGTCCAATGTTTATAACGGACAAGCCACTGAAATAATAAGAGTCCGATATTCCAGGGCAACAAGGAAAGAATGACTACGAGAAGGATAGTTGAGTCCCTAAAAAACATTTCGGCCAGAAAAATCGCTAGCGTAAAATTCATATAGGAAAGGGAAAGCGTTACAGTGATACGATCCCTCATCGACCGCCAAAAACAAGCTTTATAGGCCACCCATTGAAACAGTACAAGGAACACTCCCATGATAAGGAGGGTGAGAAACGCCTCATAGCTGGAAAAACTGCCTCGAATTGCATCGCTGTGTTTTGAAGTGATAGCTGCGATCAACAACCAGAGCGCAAGAATGGAACTGACTCTGATAAGTGTTTGTCCTTGATGGATAGCCAGGCGGCCGAAGGAGAATCTTCGAAATATCTGGGCGACAAGCAATGGCACCACCATGATGAAGAATAGAGTACGAAACATGGTGAGTGGTTCATACACCGTCGCATCCCCGCCAAGGAGAGCCAGCACCAGCGGAATCGATATCACCGACAAGAGTGATGTCCCCGCTGTCAAGAGGAGCGAGAGTGGCACATTACCCTTTACCATATCAACAAAGAGTGGAGAAGTCATACCCGCTGGCATCGCTGCCAAAAGCACGAGTGGAACAACCAGACTCGGGAAAAATTGATCCGCCACAAAGTATACAAAAATTGGAAAGGCTACCAAACGCAAACTTGCTACAACAAACAAAAGCTTCAGATCACCAAACTCTGAAAAAATTGCCCGCCCATCAATGCGCAAGCCACTCGTAAAAAAAATAAATTGTAAAAGCATACCCGTCAGTGCATGGTATGGAGTGAACCACTGAGGAAAGAAGAGGCCTCCGACCAAAGCCACTGCCAATCCCACAAACGGTATATCATCCAGTCTCCGGTGTGAACCAATCATAAATATAATAGCGTTACTGTTTGAGCAGTGGCGTTACTGCAGACAATATTCTATGTGCCATTTTCTCATACCCACGGTCGTTGGGATGGAGAGTGTCGCTCATGAGCGCTGGATCACCGAACACTCCCTGAAAGATATCCTCAATGTAGAGTGCTTCAGTTTCTTCGGCCAATGCGGCATACTGCTCATCTGCGCCCCCGCTGATAATCCCACTCCGAACTCCGATAAGCACCACCGCCGCACCATCTGATTGGAACTGCTCGATGATCTGCTTGAGATTTGCAAAAGTCTCTTCACGCGGCACCTTCTGTAGGAAATCATTACCACCGAGCAGTATCAGTACGAGCCGCGGATTTTCGGACCGAGCTTGAGAAATCCGGTCAAGTCCCTGGCGAGTCGTATCACCCGAAACGCCATAATTGAGAACTGGCTCGCCCAGTGCTTTTGAGAGAAGCGATGGCAGATCATGACCAGCGGTCGCCCCCACCCCCTCCACAAGACTATCCCCGAAAAACAGTATTGACCCCGTCCCTTGCACAGGTACATTCTTTACCGCAATATCGCCAGACCAGAAATACCAGCCGAGCCCAACGAGCAGGATTCCAAACACGCCAATAATGACTTTCTGCTGCATATGATCGTTTACTTTTCATCCGAAATAAATCGAGGTGCTGTGCCATTCATGCAGTAGCGTAGTCCCGTCGGAAGAGCCATCATCATCAAACATTTCTGAACATACAATGTCTACGCCCGCAATCCACGGCCCGTTTTGAAAAGATACCAGGTATAACCAAAGAGGCTGATTGTGAGCATCACGAGGAGTCCAGCGGCTCCGATCACCGAAACATCTGAAACGCCGAGGAAACCGTAGCGAAATCCGTTTACCATATAAAGGATCGGGTTCCATCGAGACACTGTTTGCCACAAAGGAGAAAGTGCCGAGATCGAATAAAATACGCCTCCAAGATAGGTCAGCGGTGTCAGGACAAAATTCGGTACAATCGAAATACCATCAAAACTATTGGCAAACACGCCGTTCAACAGACCAATAAGAGAAAAGAGTATCGCGGTGAGAAGCGCAAAGAGAAGCATGATGCCCGGATGCGCCATCGAGACATCGGTAAAGGCGGTCGCGACAAACATCACAAGCATTGCAACCGTCATCCCTCGGAGTACACCACCTGTCACATAGCCCGCGATCACAACCGGATACGGTGTTGGCGAGACCATAATTTCTTCAAGCGTCTTTTGAAACTTAGCAAAGTAAAAAGATGACACCGTATGCATGAACGAGCTCATAATCACTGACATCATAATGAGGCCCGGAACGATGAACTCCATGTATGAGTAACCTTGAATCGGGGCAATCTGCGAACCGATAAAGCCACCAAAAATAATAAAATAGAGCGACATCGTAACGACTGGCGGCAAAAGCGTCTGTGACCAGACACGCAGATACCGGAGTGCTTCTTTGCGAACGATAGTACAGTAGGCAACCCAGAGTTCGGCAGCGTTCATAATATATCAGACTTTACTAATGGGACGAGTTTTTTGGACGAAAAACGCCTCGAGTCGATTCGTTTTATTCCGAAGACTCTTCACTTCAAGTCCTAAATCATGGAGGGCACGCAGTGCCTTGTCGAGTGTATGTTCACGGGTGAGCGTGAGCTCTACGACATGATCATCAGCCATCGCTCGAAAAGACTGTAAAGCTTGCTGCAGATCCGCCGAAAGCGGGCGGTCAAGATCAAAAACGAACACCTCTTCTTCCATCGAAGCGAGGAGCGTTTTGATTTCTCCTTGTTCGATGATCTCGCCCTGATTGATAATGGCCACATGTCGACAAAGTTGCTCAGCTTCCTCCAGATAATGCGTCGTGAGGATGATCGTGACGCCAGACGCATTCAGCGTACGCAAAAAGTCCCACATCCCCCGTCGGAGTTCAATGTCCACTCCCGCCGTCGGCTCATCGAGGATGAGCAGCTTCGGTTCGTGAACTAAACCGCGTGCGATCATCAGGCGCCGTTTCATACCACCAGAAAGTGAACGCGCCTGAACATGTCGCTTTTCCCACAAACCCAAGAGTTTCAAATACTTTTCTGCAGCGATCCTGGCTTTCCGGCGGGGGATACCATAGTAGCCCGCCTGATCCATAATAATGTCTTCAACTTTTTCAAAAATACCAAAATTAAATTCCTGTGGCACAACTCCGACATGGAGTTTTGCCCGAGCCGGATCGCTATCAAGCGACAGACCGCCAATACTGACTGTCCCAGCATCTTTATTAATGAGACCAGAAACGATCCCGATAAGCGTCGTCTTGCCAGCACCATTGGGACCAAGTAATGCAAAGAAGTCTCCCGTCGCAACTTCAAGACTCACCCCCTTGAGCGCGGTTGGTCCATGCTCATAGGTTTTTTTCAACTGTTTGATAGAAAGTGCAGAAATCATACAGATAGAATCAGTGGCCGATCCAGCACGAACCGCACCAAATGTTTCGAATAGTTATTGAACACAAGAAAAAATTTGGCAATCAGAGCGACCCGAACAATTGATAAGACTCCCCCATCATACCATGTGGTACCAGGCACACGAATACACTCAGACTGCACCGAATTGCACCATCTGCTCTTGTGTTCTACTTCCTACCTATAAATCCCCAAGTAGAAACGAAGCCTAAAAATCAGAGGTGGAAAACCGATTCATAGATGTCCTCCTACTGTCCGACTTCCTTCCAGTTGAAGTCACAACTCCGTGTGCCAAAGCAGGTAACTGTACCGCCACAGCCATCAGGGATGCCAAAGCTCGTAGCTGGGCAGAGGACGGCGGCGGTGGCTGAGGGGCCTGGGTCAGAACAGGTTCCGGTAGGGACACAGAGAACGGTGATTACGATTGGGGTTGAGGGAGAGCCAAGATGGGTATCCGTGGAGATGGTGGAGACGCCGATGGAGTTACCGGTTATGAGGCCTTTTTGGGTGGTGTTGTTGACGGTGGCGACACCCGGGTTCGAGCTGGTCCAATTGAGGAGGTCGGTTACTTCAGTCGCGGTACTGGTATCAGCACAGTTGACGGTGCCGGTGGCGACATAGTAAGCGCGGAGTTGTGTCGTGAAGCCATTGCCGACGGCTGAGGAAGCGGGGCAGATTTTGAGGTCGGAGGGAGAGGCGCCGGAGACCGTGATCACTCGCGAGGGGCAGTTGGTGGACCATGTACCACTAGAATCTTGGACGCGGAGATAGACGGTGTGCGACCCTGCGGAGAGCGTGGTGCTAAATGACGCTGAGGTGGAGAGCAGAGTTCCGGTGGTGCAGTTCCCGTCGCGCCATTCGTAGGCAGTAGCAGGATCGACGCCGGTACTTATTTTGGTGACAGAATTAGAACCTCTATTTGTCACCCAGATAGAGTTTGTTTGTGAATCAAAGACGAGGGTTCTGGGATCTGCTTCAGTGGGATAAGTGCCCAAAACTGTCCCATTTGCTGCGCTCAACTGAGTGACGGAATCCGAAGCGTTATTTGCTACCCAAATTGAGTTTGTAGAAGGATCAAAGGTAACACCAAGAGGCTGTGTGCCGACTGTGTAGGTTCCGAGAATTGCCCCCGTTGCTGCACTTAATTTCGCAACATTATTATAATTCCCATTTGTCACCCAGATAGAGTTTGTGGATGGGTCAAAGGCAATGTAGAACGGCGAGGAAGGTGAGCCCCCTGAGTATGTTCCCACCTCAGCACCATTTGCCGCATTGAATTTAACGACTGCAGAAAAAAGCACGGGAATTGTCATCCACATAGAGTTCGTGGATGAATCAAAAGCAACACCATAGGGTTGACCAACAGCAGAATACCCGTAGGTTCCTAGCGAAAACCCATCTGAAGTTCTTAGCTTAGTAATATTGCCGGAATTAGTATTCGTCACCCAGATAGAGTTTGTGAAAGCATCGAAAGCAACACCCCAGGGCCACAATCCGGTTGAGTAAGTACCAATAACCGCCCCCGTTGCTGCACTAAATTTAGTAACAGTATCCTGATAGGGATCTGCTGCCCACATAGAGTTTGTAGTGGGGTCAAAAGCAATATTTGCATGGAAATTGCCAACATTAGTCCCGGTAATACCACCAGTTGTAACACTAAGTTTGGTGGATTTATTTAAAGAGGACATATCATTCGTCGTCACCCAGATAGAGCCAGTAGAAGGGTCAAAAGCAATACCATAAGGGGCACTACCGGCTGAGTAATTACCCACAACTGAGGGGCTTCCGGTGAAAGGACTCCCCGCCCCCGCAAAGCTCACGAGGGTACCAACTGGGATGGTAAGTGAAGTGGATGGGTAGGTGATGTTTGCAGTGATAGTGGGAGCAACAGTATAATTCCCGAAAAATGGGAGGGTTCCATCCGAGGCCCCAGGGGGAGGAGTGACGTATCCAGGTACTGCCCCCCATATGATTGTGTAGGAGCCGGGGGGTTGGGCGGGATAGGTTGCACTGAGGCCAGTTCCGGTGATTGGTGGGCCACTAGGACCGGTGATGGTCCATGAGGCGGATGGGTTGTTGGAGGAAACGGTGATGGTGACGGAGGGAGAAATTTTGGTTACGCTGTCGTCACCATAATTTGCCGTCCACATATTTGTGCCGTCAAAGGCGATATGCTGTGGGTTTATTCCTGTTCCAGCATAAGTGGTCATGGCACCAGTTGGGGTGATTTTGGTTACGCTATTATCAAGAAAGTTTGCCGTCCACATATTTGTGCCGTCAAAGGAAATATCGAAGGGAAAATTGCCTGTTCCAGTATAAGTGGTCATGACACCAGTTGGGGTGATTTTGGTTACGCTATCTCCCCAAGGAGTTGTCGTCCACATGTTTGTACCGTCGAAAGCTAATCCATAAGGACCAAGTATTGTTGTTCCAGTATAAGTGGTCATGACACCAGTTGGGGTGATTTTGGTTACGCTATAACTACCCCAATACGTTATCCACATATTTGTGCCGTCGAAGGCGATACCGTAGGGAAGAGAACCTGTTCCTGGGTAAGTGGTCATGACACCAGTTGGGGTGATTTTGGTTACGCTGTTATCATTGGGGTTTGTCGTCCACATATTTATACCGTCAAAAGCGATATTCTGGTTAACACCTGGACTGTAGTAAATGGTCATGGCACCAGTGGGAGATATTTTGGTTATTCTATTGCTACCAATTGGACCCCAATGTGTTGCCCACATATTTGTGCCGTCGAAGGCGATGTCGAGAATCGCGGGAATCGTGTTGTAATTGGTTATAAGACCAATGGGGGATATTTTGTCTGCACCACCATAACCACCAGTCCACATATTTGTGCCGTCGAAAGCGATAGCCTGAGGACGATCGCCGGTTGAGTAGTAGGTTGTCATGCTTACCGAAGCCGCTGCAAAAGACGGCAGCATCAAAAACAAACTCAAACACCCCACCAAAACAAACACGCTTGGAAGTGTCCGTCTATTAGATATAGATAGGTATTTCCTTATCATGTTACTTCTTTAAAACACTAATACTCACCTGCGACTGAGTGGAAGACGCGGATGTGTCTGCACTCATAGTGATATTGATGGAATACTGATCCTTTGTGCCGTAGAGGGAGGAGAGGGTTTCACTCTCATACTGGTTGGAGACATTCCAGTTTTGTTGTTTCAGGAACTCCGCATAGAGGGTGTAGTTCTCCTGTATAGTCTTGGTCGACAAAAAAACAAGCGTGAGCTGTTTCTGTTCAGCGTAGTTTACGCTATAGCTCTGACTGATCTGGGCGCCTGCTTCAAGGGGGATGTCTGTTGGAAAGTCAGGGGCGACCACACTCCCAAATTCTGTCTTTTCTGGTGTATTAGTGGGAGAGGGATCCAGGGCAATACCCTGTTGTGCACCAGGATCAAGGGCGCGTTGGCGAGAGGTGATGAGCACAGTCGCGAATACAAGCACACTCACAGCGAGGAGGCTGAGGATGATCCATTCTCTTTTGTGGGCAGTCCAGGACATGGGTGTTTGTGTTTGGGTGTCAGACAGAGTGAAGACAAAGAGCCGTCTGTTGGTATTTTATCACTGATTGGTTGGTGGGGGCAAAGGGGCTGCTCACATCTATCAAGACAACAGTCGTTCCGGCGCTCCAGAATCAAATACCCGCAATAAAAGGAAACACTTGGAAAAACCAAAATCTATAGCCCCCGACACTAGAATGACCAAGATACAACCCTAGCGAATCTCGTAGGTGAGCGTCATGGTCACTTTCGTTGTATTGATCCCTGGTTCCAAACTCGGTGCTACCTGACCGTCCGAACTCCCTGTGAGAGACTTGGCCATACGCACATCTCCCTCTCCACCGTATCCGTATCCGACTTCTGGTGTCGTCTCGTCAATAGAGACGATACGACCGATTTCAAACCCCGTCTCACGCGCGATCCGCGCCGCCGTGGCCTGTGCCTTTGCGATCGCCTCTTTCCTTGCCTCGGCTTTGACAGCCTCTTCATCATCCACTGTAAAGGAAACTTGCGAGACACTGTTACCCCCCTTGGCGACGACACCTGCGAGGAGATCACCAAGTGTATCCCAGTTACGCACGGTAACTCGGAGTGTCTGCGTCAAGGTATACCCACTGATACTCGGTTGCGGACAAAACGAAGAAAGACCGGTGCAATTCGGATACTCATAGCGTGGCGAAAGCGTGTACTCCTCTGTCTTGAGATCCTTCTCAGCGACACCTGACTCTTTAAGGAAAGCGGTAATCGCATTCATCTTTTCAGTATTTTTTGTCTGAACATCGGCGACATTGGTTGCACCCTCGGTTACAACTGCGACCGAAAACTTGGCAACATCTGGTGCACTTTCCACTTCGCCTTCACCCTCAACCGAAAAGATTCGTGTCGGATAGGTCTTGTCGACTGATCGACCAAATTCGACCGCATAGAGGAGCGCTGCGATCGCGATGAACAGCCACGCCAACGATTTTAGAGAATGCCGTGTTGATTCTTCGAGCATATACTTTGGATTATTTTTGAACACAAAAGACATTTTGAGTATACCACCTCGAGGCATCTCGATTCAATCAGCCCATCAATCATCAACTGGAAGATCATCATTTGACAACCCCGAGAGAAGCGTATCAATATCGCGAAATATATTTTCAGCGCCGGTCGTACTGGCCGAATGGTCCCCGCCCACCAACAGTGCCTCTTGACGGGTCGCCTCCTGCGCAGCCTCGATAGCCGCGCGTTCCCGATCGGCGAGCCTCGAATGTTCATCCCGAACGATCCACAATATCACCCCGATCGACGCGCTGAGCAAGAGCACCGAAAAGGACATTGCACCAATATGAATAAGCCTCTCTTTCATAACGATTTTTCATAAGCCACCCGAAGCGGCTGAAGGATACTCTGTTGATAGTACTCAACCAAGCGGCGTGATGATTGAACCACTCTCTCCCGTGCCGCTCGGCGGACGGGCTTTTGGGTCGCCGCTGAATCCTGTACCGTCCCCTCATACGCAGCCCGATAGGTATCATAGGCCGAGAGCAATTCCGCCGATCGATTTTTTAATTCTGGTAATGCTGCCTCGATCAGCTGTGTCTCGATACCCCGATCTTTCAGGAGAGCTATCATTGCTTCTGTCCGTTGCCAAAGCACTGACATATCACGCTCCTTTTTTTCACGCAGTCCAGCTAGTGTTGCATTGGCTCGCGGCAAAATGGGAGGGAGATTCGAGAGTGCTGGTTCCGATGTATGAGTAACTGGAGAAGGCTTTGGGGATGAAGGTACTTCACCCGACGAGAAGTCCGGATCCCGTTGTATTTCTTCGATCTTCTGTGTGCATTCGGCAACCGAATACCCCGTGTACTCTCTGCAGCGCTCCACATTCATATATTTTTTCACCAGTGTTTTGCAAGTGCTCTCGCCAAAGCCAGTGCGCTGCCGACACTGAGCGATGACTGTTTCGAGCGCACTCGCACCATGAACTGACGCCCAGGGAAATAACCAACCCATGAGGATCCCCCCACTCAACACGAGAAAAAAAATCAATGATTGCACCATAAAAAATACCTATTACCATCCCCAGTATAAACTATTGTGCCTGTGTGTGCTGTTCCGACAACTCTCCGTCGGTCGGATCACTTTGATCCAACCACTGCTGCAGAATGATACAGGCGGCCTCAGCATCGTCCCTCTGGCCAACATGTTTTTCACCTCGCTGGATGAGTTGCTGCTGGGCCAGTTTGGTTGTAAACATCTCATCTTGATACGCTATCTGGACACCAAATTTTTCCCTGAGTTTCCGGCCAAATGCTTCACCAGGGTGTTCGGTCTCTGGACGATTGATATAGGATGGTATACCAATGATGACTGTCGCGATGCGCTCGTCGATGATGAGTTTCCCGAGACGCTCAAACACGCCAGTATCATTGCGCTCCGTCAGTAGTGGGATGGCGATGCGGGTTTCTCCGTGCGCGAGAGCGATACCGATATTCCGTTTCCCCCAGTCAATACCCAAAAAGTTCAGTCGTTCAGGCTGGTCTATCATAGTGCCGTCAAGATCTCGTATCCATGCTCCGTAATCAAAACCGTATTTTCAACATGTCCGGACAATGTCCCGTCCTGGGTCAGAAAAGTCCAGCCATCGGGTCCAAGCCGCACCTGATGACTCCCTTGATTCACCATCGGCTCAAGCGCCACCGTCATACCAGCCAAGAAATGAAACTGCGGTAATCCTGAACCCTGATAATTTGGAATTTGCGGATCCTCATGCAGCTCGCGACCGACACCATGTCCAACCAAATCACGCACACAGGAAAATCCAGCGGCCTTCACAACCCCCTCCACTGCCCGAGCGTAGAGCTCCAACGAGGATCCAGCAGCAAGTGTCACCATCCCCGCCTCGAGAGCGGCTTCTGTAACCGCTTTGATGCGTTTTGCTTCCGGACGCTCCGTGCCGATAATTTTCATACGCGCCATATCAGAAACCATACCCCGATACCGCATCCCGATATCAATTTTCAAGAGATCTCCGTCCGCCAAAACCCGCTCCTCGCGAGGAATGCCATGCACTACCTCTTCGTTGAGCGACAGACAAACTGCTGCCGGAAACGGCGGTGCACCCCAGGCCTTTCCATACCCTTTAAAAATCGGCTCACCCCCTACAGTCTGAATGCGGGCTTCAGCCAAACGGCCTAGAGCGCCCGTCGAAACTCCCGGCATTGCGGATTCGAGGAGTTCCTCAACAATCTGTGCCAAGCGCTTCCCCGATTCACGGAGCGCTCGGATTTCTTCTTCTGTCTTTATCCATTGTTTAGCCATACTAATCGGGACGGACATGCTCCAAAATAAACTTGAAGACTTTGTATGTTTCCTGATTGCCATCGACATGCAACAGCTGGCCGGTCGACTCGAAATACCTCACTACTGGCAATGTCTGTTGATGGAATATCTGATGTCGCTTGCGCACTCCGTCTTCGGTATCATCGGGCCGCTGAGAAATACGGCCACCACAATACCGGCACGGTTTAGTGCTATCGATCAAGTTCTTGCCAAGAATATAGGTCCGCTTGCACCCCTCGCACGCATAGCGCTTGGAAATCCGATCAACCGAAACTGCTTCCGGTACATCGATAAAGATGACTTTGTTCAGAGTCCGGCCCGATTCCTCCAGGACATGGAGAACCTTTTCAATTTGACTTTCGCGGCGCGGGATCCCGTCAATGAGAAGACCAACGGTCGGTGGGACGGATTGGACTGCATCCACAAGTACAGAAAACACGATATCATCCGGAGCAAACTCATGTTTCACATTTATGGATTCGTTCACCTGACGACCGAGTGGCGTACTATGGGCAGCGACCGCTCGAAGCTCTGCGCCAATATCAATGTGCACCAAATGGAGCGAGCTCTTGAGGAGTTCTGCTTGAGTACTTTTTCCGCTCCCCGCCGAACCGAGGAGGATATAGGTGTCTTTCAAAGGCATAGTTCTCTCTGTTAAACAGTGTGTTGATTTTTTAGTTCAGACTGACACGAGAATGATCTGAATATACCACTACAATATACGCGTCATTATTCATTTTCTTTGAACATTTCGAAGAATTTGAGAAAAATGGAGAACACTGTATTTCAAGCGGCGTGTCAGGTATCAAAGCTCATGAAAAAGAAATAGATCAAAAATAAATAATTAAAGTCCCTCGTAACTCCGCATCATGAGCTGGCTCTGAA
This sequence comes from uncultured Bdellovibrionales bacterium, assembly GCA_964530135.1. Classification (GTDB taxonomy): domain Bacteria; phylum Patescibacteriota; class Minisyncoccia; order Moranbacterales; family UBA1568; genus SSEF01. The sequence goes on from CAZGXN010000001.1 coordinate 108,487, forward strand.
TATGCTTCACGAGCTCAAGTACAACCGAGACAACGATCAAAATACTGACACCACCAATCGAAAGCGCCTGGATACCCGTCATCCCCTGCACGATGATCGGGAGTATAGCGATAACACCGAGAAAGAGCGCGCCGGTAAAGGTAATACGGGTGATGATATGGTGGAGGTACTCAGCCGTTGATATACCAGGGCGAATACCTGGCACATACCCGCCCTGCTTCTGCAAATTCTCAGAAATCTTCATCGGATCAAACACCACTGCTGTATAAAAGTATGTAAAGAGTACAACAAGTGTAAAGTAGGCAATCCCATATACCCACTGGTTCTGGAGAAAGGTGGCCACCGAAATAGCCATCTCCGCAATGCGGGCATTTGGCGACGAGGTGAAGAAATTTGCGACCATGGTCGGGATCAAGATCAACGAGACCGCAAAAATGATAGGGATCACACCGGCTTGATTCACTCGAAGCGGCAGATGTGTCGCTGATCCGCCATAGACGCTCGAACCACGCACCCGCTTTGCATAGGCAATCGGGATCGTGCGCTGACCCTCATTGATAAAGATAACTCCCGCCACGGTAATCAGTCCGAGAGCGAAAAAGACAAGATAGGTAAAAAATTGAGATGGGTCCCAGGTTGCAAAGAGGCGCGAGGCCCCCGTCGGCAGTGCGGCTACAATACCCGCAAAAATAAGCATCGAAACGCCGTTCCCCAACCCCTTCTCTGTGATGAGTTCACCGAGCCACATGAGAAAAACCGTCCCCGCCGTCGCCGAGAGAATGATCACAACGATCGTAAACGGGGTAATATCTGCCAGGATGTTCTGTGAACGCAGCAACGAGATCATACTGAATGACTGCAGTGCTGCCAAAGGCACAGTGAGCCAGCGCGTCCACATATTGAATTTCTGCCGACCCTGCTCACCCTCTTCTTTGTACATCTTTTCAAGCGCTGGAAAAATTGTCTGCATGAGCTGCATGATGATCGATGCCGTGATATACGGTGCCACACCGAGGAGCACGACCGAGATGTTTGAGAGTCCGCCGCCCGAAAAAATATTCAAGAGCCCCAAGAGCGCATTGTCTTCAAACAACCGTTTGAGCTGAAATACATCCACGCCTGGGAGTGGGATATTGGCTACCAGGCGATACACCACCAGAAGCCCCACGATAAAGAGAATCTTCTTGCGAAGATCGGGGGTGCGAAGGATTTGGGAGAAAATTTCAGTCATGAGTCAAAAACATCCTCATTTTAGGCCAAAACCGAGGAAATGGCAATGCTCCAAAAGTGCTCCAATGAAAATCAAATTATTTCCACTTTCCTTATGCCAAATCCTTGGGAACAACCACCAATTTCTCCTCCCTTCACTAGACGAGAAATAACGACCGAGTAGGGAATGTTCAAAAAAATAATCTCACAGATATAAACAAAAAGACCCGAGGAATCTGCGATGCAGTTTCCAAGGGTCCGAGGGTCTAGGTGTCCAAGGGTCTTTTGCCCAATGGACTCCAAGAGACGAAAGCGTCAGAGCGCCGCGTTGCCGGGGCAGAGAACCTGGCGGTCAGCGAGCCAATCGCCAAGCTCGCCGAGCCCCCAGTCGTCGACGAACCACTGGCGGTCGTTAAAGTCCCAGCCGACACTCACGGTGAAAATTTCACCGTTTTTGCCCTCGACGTAGAAGATATTCGCGTAGCCGTTGTTGAGGAGCAAACCCGACTGGCCGCCCGGCTGTGCCTCGATCAAGGCTGCGATGTCTTCCAGCGTGGAGAGGTGGTTTTCCGGCAGTTCCTCCCTGATGTCTCGGTCGTAGGCGTTCGCTTTGAGGAGCGAGGCTACATAGGGACATGCCGGGGTCGAATCCACCGTCTGCCTGGCGTGGATGTCGAGGCGATCGGCGAAGGTGTCGTGGATGTAGAGGCCGGTGCCGGTCTGGTAGAACGCCGCCGCATTGAAGGGCTTGGTTCTCGCCGGAACGGTTGACTTGCCGACAGGCTTGAGGAGCCGGGTTTCAGCGAGTTGCGGGTAACGCGAGCTGAGCTGCTTCAGGGCATTGATGGTTGCGCGTTCGATGGCAACCTTGAGCTCGTCGCCGCGCACGATGACCAACTGGGCACCGTCCTTGTCGAGAAAAGTCGCTTGAGCGACTGCCGTTTTGGCAGCGCTTTCAGCGGCATCCGCGACGAAACGCACGATTTGCTTGTCCTGTCCTGACGTTACTTCTGACGTGATTGGCTGAGCCATCATCGTCTCCTTTGTCAAAGAAAATCCCCTGAATGCCGGGAATCGAGGCAGTCGCAAGTTTTCACTTACAACCCATAATTATACACCTTTTTAGGCTTGGTGTCAATACATAAAAGAGGCTCCCATGAGCCTCTTTTAATCTAAAAATTTGAATGAGGGCTACTCCTCGATGATCGAACCGCCCTTCTTCAAAGTCTCGGCGGCGCTCGCCGTCATGTCGATATCCTTGCCGATGACGAGCTTCTTCGTGAGTTTACCGGTATTGACGATTTTGACACCCGCTCGGCGGACAACTTTGCCCAAAATCTTCTTCTCGACAAACGCATCGCGGGTTACTTTCTCACCATCCTGGAAATGCTTTTCGAGACGGTCAAGAGTTACCGTAAAGAGCTTCTGATAGACGGACTTGAACCCGCGCAGCTTCTTCATCCGTTCGACGAGTGATGAACGCCCACCTTCAAACAACGGATCTTTCTTCTTGCCATGTGCACCCTGGCCCTTGGTACCACGACCAGCCGTTGTGCCACGTTTGCCACCCCGACCGATGCGCTGCGTCTTCTTGCGGGGAGCGAGTTTGAGTTCGTGAATCTGCATATTGAGTATCTTAGACGGAAACGGCTGTTTGCTTATCTTCTGTCTTATCCTCGATCTTCACTGCTGCCGGGTTCTCCGTTCCCCCATCTGTTTCAATACTGGTCCGAAGTTTCTGCAGCGCGAGCAAGGTCGCTTGAGCCACATTGAGGTTGTTGGAGCTACCGAGGGACTTAGCAATGATGTCTTTCGCGCCGAGGAGGTCCATGACCGCGCGCACAGCACCACCAGCGATGAGTCCACGGCCAGTTGTCGCCGGTTTCAACAATACCTTGGCACTCCCATACTTCGCCGTCACATCGTGAGCGATCGAACTCCCTGTGAGCACTACTGTAATCATATTCTTCTTCGCCGCTTGGAAAGCCTTCTGGATCGCATCCGAAACATCGCTGCCTTTGGCGACACCGACACCGACTTTACCCTTACGATTGCCGATGACGAGCGTCGCGCGGAAACGGAAGCGACGACCGCCTTTAACGACACGAGTAACACGCGCCAGATTGAGCATCTTCTGGTCGTACTCTGGCCGTTCACGGCGCTGGCCGCGTGGTCCACCTCGCCGCGGTCGTCCACCACCCTTCATTTGTTCATTCGTCGCCATAGAGCCTTATGTATTCAAAGCTTACATTATAATTCCCATTCCACGGACCGCTTCAGCAACCGCTTTTACCTTGCCATGGAATAGATATCCCGCCCGATCAAACACGGCAGTTTTTACTCCAAGCTTTCCCAGACGCTCACCGAGCAACTTTCCAATGGCACCAGCCTCAACGACCGTATTCTTGGCTTTCTTTCCGAGTTCCTGATAATTGGCCTGGGCGAGGGTCTTTCCCGTGAGATCATCAATCGCCTGAACCGAGACACCCTGCAGGCTACGGTAGACTGCAATACGCGGACACAGTGCCGTACCGGCCACTTTAGACCGGACACGGTTGTGCCGACGGGTGCGCTGTTCAGTCCTATTATAGAGTTTCTTCATACAATTCTCATTCGTGTTCAATTAGGCCGCCGCCTTCTTGCCTTCCTTACGCCGCACCTGTTCACCGACATACCGGAAACCTTTTCCCTTGTACGGCTCGACGGGCTTTTGTTTTCTCACCACCGCAGCAAATTGACCGACCTTTTGCTTATCAAGACCAGAGAGGGTCAGCACATTGTTTTCAATTTTTGCATCAATACCCTCAGGCACTTCCATGACAACGGGATGTGAAAAACCCAGTGCCAGCGTGAGTTTTTTGCCGGCGATATTCATCCGATATCCGACACCATTGAGCTCGAGAGCTCGAGAAAATCCGGTGGTTACTCCCTCAAAAAGATTTTTCACCAACTTGGAAACAGTCCCCCACATTGCCCGCGCCTGAAGAGAATTTCCTTTTTTCTCAACGAGGATTTGACCACCGGCAAGCGTCAGAGTTACATCCAGCGTATGTGTCAGCGACAGCGTCCCCTTTGGACCCTTGACTGTGAGTACATTCGCGTGCAACGAGGCCTCACAGGCGGCCGGTATCTGAAATGGTTTTTTTCCAATTCTACTCATATATGTGCATTACCAAGCCTGACAAATATATTCCCCTCCGAGGTGGCGCTTGTGAGCCTCAAGTCCAGTCATAAGGCCCTGCGATGTCGAAATAATTGAGATACCGAAACCATTTTTTACCTTGATGATCTCGTTTTTCTTTACATACACGCGACGCCCCTCTTTACTGATACGATCAATTTCCTGAATGACCGGCTCGCGCTTCGTAAGGGAGATTTGACGATACTTCAGAGTGATCTCAATCTCTTTTCGGACACCCTCTTCAATCACGGTGATATCACCGACAAAGCCCTCGCGTTTGAGGATCTCGGCGATGGCACACTTCATTCGAGAAGCTGGAACACGCACACTGCCGTGGCCGGCGCGCTGAGCATTCCTGATTCGAGTGAGCATTTCTGCTATTGGGTCTAACATACCTGATGATTAATAGGGATTCTCGTAATTACCACGAAGACTTGCGAACTCCAGGGATCTCGCCCTTGCTGGCAAGCTCACGGAAGCAGATACGACAGATGTCATACGCTCGGAGATAGCCATGTTTGCGGCCACAGCGCCAGCAACGGTGCACAATCCGAGTGGAAAACTTCGGGGTCTTCTGAGAGCGAGCGTAGGTCGATGTCTTTGCCATATACTTCGTGTTTAGCGTGATTCTTCTGATGCCTCGGTTTGGAGTGGGAGACCGATGGCGCGGAACAAGCATTCGCCAGCGGCTTTGTCTTTCGCGGTCGTAACAATCGTAACCTGGAAGCTAAATACCGTCTGGACTTTTTCTGGAATGATTTCTGGAAACACCATATGCTCTTTGAGACCGATATTGCAGTTGCCATAGGTATCGACCGAACGCAGTGTAACCCCCTGAAAGTCACGCACACGCGGGAGAGCCACATGGATGAGCCGGTCGAGAAAGTCCAGCATACGCCTGCCTCGCAATGTAACACGCATCCCAACCTCGAGCTCTTCACGGATCTTAAATCCGGCGATGGCTTTACGTGCCTTGGTCGCGACGACTTTCTGACCAGTGATCATTTCAAGCGCCGTCCGAATTTCTTCGATCCGGTTATTCTCCTTGAGGAATTTCCCCACGCCAACATTCACAACCACTCGGTCGAGCTTGGGGAGCGCGTTCGGATTCTCCGTTTTCAGGAGTTTCTTCAATGCCGGAAGAGCCTTGGCTTCGTAATTTTTCTTGGTGAGGGATGACATATCTCTAGTTCAGGTCTTTACCCGATTTTTTACTGACACGGACCTTTTCAGTACCACTCACCCGATACCCGACGCGCGATGGTGTACCTGTCTCTGGATCAATGAGCATAACATTTGAGACATGGATCGGCATTGGCATTTCTACTCGTTCGCCCTTTTCACCCGCTGTCTTTGCTTTGCGGTGACGCGTACCGATATTCGCACCTTCAACGATCACTTTTCCGAGCGCTGGAAACACGCGCGTTACAGCCCCGCGCTTTCCTCGGTCCTTACCGGTTACTACTTCTACTTGGTCACCTTTCTTGATTTTCATAATCTTTAGAGTACTTCTGGAGCGAGTGAAACAATTTTCGCGAATCCCTTTTCCCGCAATTCACGAGCAATCGGTCCAAAGATGCGCGACCCCTTTGGGTCCTGAGTTGTCCCTTCGAGAATAACGGCCGCATTTTCATCGAAACGAATATAGGAATTGTCCTTTCGGCGATGTGCTTGCTTCTGACGGACAATCACTGCTTTGACTTTATCACCCTTTTTCACGAGACCACGCGGTTCAGCAACCTTGACCGAAGCGACGACGATATCACCCAAGCCAGCATAACGACGGCGTGTTCCACCGAGCACCTTGAAGCACTCAATGACTCGGGCACCCGAGTTATCTGCAACAATGAGTCTGGATTCTGCTTGGATCATATACTTCTCCCGTGGGGCTTTTCAGCTATTTATTCGACGACGATAATATGGTGCTTTTGTTTGGACAGTGGACGACACTCACGAAAGGTTACGACTTGACCGAGTGCATATTCTTGACCCTCTGTTTCAACCTTGTACCGCTTTGTCGCCTGATACTGTTTCTTGTATTTTGGATGCGTTTTGAGTGTCTCAACAGCAACCACAACGGTGTTTTTCATGCGATTTGAAACCACCGTACCCTTCCAGGTTGGGACATTCGATTTTTTTCCGATGTTCGTTGTTGCAGTCATACGCGTGTGAGATTATTCGTTCTTCATACCAGCTTCACGCTCCAGAGTCATGAGACGTGCGATATCACGCCTGGTCTTCCGGTGCTCACTGTGCTGCTTTGAAGCGCGCGTCGCGAGATCAAAGCGTAGCCCCCGCAATCGATCACGCAACTCCAAAAGAGCCTTTTCTCGCTCACCCCCTGTTTTTTCCCGCCATTCTTTCGCTTTCATACGCTTATTCCTTGACGACAAATCGGCTTTTTACAGACAGTTTATGGGATGCAAGCCGCATTGCCTCCGCCGCCGTCGCTTTCGGAACACCATCGAGTTCAAACAACATCCGGCCGGCCGAAACCTTGGCAGCAAAATGGTCTGGTGTCCCCTTACCTTTACCCATTGGGACCTGCTCACCCTTTTTGGTGATAGGTGTATCTGGAAAAATACGAATCCAGACTTTGCCACCGCGCGCGATGAATCGAGTCATAGCCCGACGGGCCGCTTCGATCTGGCGGGCTGAAATGATGCCCCCCTCGGTCGCCTTCAGTCCAAAGGCACCAAAGCTGATCTTGTCGCCACGCGACGCAATAGTACCGACGGGATTGTATCCACGCTGGACTTTACGGTGCTTTACTTTTCGGGGCATGAGATTCATAGCGTCTCCTTCGTATGTTTACATTAGGCTTCAACAACTTCTTCAAACTTTTCTCCCTTGTATATCCACACCTTCACACCAATCACGCCATAGGTTGTTCGCGCCTCATATCGCGCAAAATCAACATCTGACCGAAGCGTATGGAGCGGGATCTTCCCTCGAGACAGCCATTCACGCCGCGACATCTCTGCACCACCTAAACGGCCAGCGATCTCAATCTTCACACCGAGAATTGCCTTGTTTGCCTCAACCTGATCAAGCGTACCCTTGAGTACTCGCCGAAACGGGGTGCGTTTCTCGAGCTGCTCTGCCACTTGCTGTGCGACAAGCATCGCACTCTCTTCCATGTGTTTCACTTCTTGAACCTCCACCTTGAGATCAACTTTCTTTCCGGCGAAGAAACGCTTGCGGAGTACTCGAGTGAGGTCCTCAATACCTGTACCTCCTCGACCGATAAGAACACCTGGGCGAGAAGTCCGGATAATGAGCTTCATCATACCCGTAGAGCGTTCAATCTCGACGCTCGCAATAGCAGCACTCTTCCATTGTTTTTGGATAAAACTTCGCATTTCAACATCTTTGCGGAGGTTGAGCCGCAAGCTCTTTTTGCTATCAGCAAACCAGCGTGACTGCCAGTCAGCGGTGATACCCAGCCGGATTCCAATTGGATTGGTCTTATTTCCCATACTATTGAGCGTGCTTTTGTGGTTCAGATTTTTTATCGATCGTCGGAGTTTTCACAACCGCTGGCTGAGTAACTTTCTGAGATGCTGGCTGACTAGCTGCTTTTGGAATCCGTTCATCCAAAATAATCTGGATCTTCGATGTCCGCCGGAGAATCGGCGTTGCCTGACCAAAAGCTTTCGGGGTGAATCGTTTCAACCGAGCCCCATCACCAACGCGCACTTCTTTCACATACAGTGTTTCCTCTACCAATTTGAAATTATTTTTCGCATTAGCGATGGCACTCTTCAAAAGAACGGTGATTGGTTGAGAGCTCCGTTTCACTTGACGACGCAACTGAACGAGTGCTGCCGCCACGGACAAGCCCACAATACTGTGAGTTACCAATCGCACCTTCCGAGGGGCGATACGGAGATTGTTCAAACGGGCTTCAACACGCATAGACGGGGGTATTATTTCTTGGTTGAGGAAGTTTTGGCGGCCTTGGCAGCATCGAGTTCACGCTGTTTGCTTGCCAATTCAATTTCCTTCTGCATCTTGCCACCGTGGCGGGTAAATTTCCGAGTGAGTGAAAATTCACCCAAGCGATGACCCACCATTTCTTCTGTTACGAGCACCGGTACAAAATCCTTGCCATTATGCACACCAAAGGTAAAGCCTACCATCTCGGGAGCGATGACGCAAGGGCGCGACCAGGTCTTGATGACGGTGCGATCTCCATGCTTCCGACCTTCGAGCTTTTTCAAAACCCGTGGGTCAACATATGGTCCTTTTTTGAGACTGCGTGACATAATAGATTACTTCTTATTACGGCGGCGGATGATGTACTGATTCGTGCGATGCTTGCGCTTGCGGGTCTTTTTGCCAAGTGCGGGCTTCCCCCAAGGGGTCTTCGGATGCATACCGATCGGCTGTCGCCCTTCACCACCACCGTGCGGATGGTCAACTGGATTCATAGCTGTACCGCGCACGGCTGGTCGACGATTCATATGTCGTGCCCGACCAGCTTTACCGATTCGTTCGGCACTGTGTTCAAAATTACTCATCTGACCGAGTGTCGCATAACAGTCTTTCGGGATGAGTCGAACCTCACTCGAAGAAAGCTTCACCTGAGCCATCGGACCATCCAGAGCCATAAGGGTCGCTTGAGATCCAGCACTCCGAACGATCTGACCGCCCTTACCCCGCTGCATTTCGATATTGCAGATAATAGTTCCAGCGGGAATATTGGAAAGGAGTAAGCGATTTCCGAGAGCGACAGGTGCTTCGGGGCCGGAAACGATAGTTTGCCCGACGCGCATATCATGCGTCGCCAGCACATAGCGCTTCTCGCCGTCAGCATAAGTCAGCAGAGCGATCAATGCCGAGCGATTCGGATCCTTCTCAATGGCAACGATATTCGCTGGGATACCATGCTTATCCTGCTTGAAATCAATAATCCGATAGCGTCGCTTGGCGCCGCCACCCTGGTGACGGACCGAGATCTTGCCGAGTGAACGACCGGCCTTTTTCGGTAATGGAGCAAGCAATGCTTTTTCCGGCTTCTTGTCCGTCAAAGCATCTGGTTTTACGACTGACATAAAACGCCGACCAGCCGTATTCTTTTTGTAGATCTTGATGGCCATAAGCTTTAGATACCCGCTTGGAATAACTGAATTGTTTCTCCTTTTTCGATACGCACAAGCGCTTTCTTTATCATGCTGCGCTTACCCGCAGTCTGACCATGCCGCTTCTGCTTTCCTGGGAGACGCACCATATTGACTGCGATCACTGAAACGCCGTACGCTTCCTCCACTGCTCGTTTCACCTCAGTCTTTGTCGCTGTCGCCGCCACCTGAAAAACATACTGGTCAAGAGCATTCACTGCATACGCCTTCTCAGTGATTCGGGGACGGATAAGCACGCGCGTCGCCAAAGAAGAGAGTTGTTTCTCTACTTTCACTTTCTGGGATGTCGTTTTCTGTGGTGCCATACAATTACTTTTTCCAACTCTTAAAACGAGTGTCTATCTCCAAAAGTGCTGACTTACTCATCAAAATATATTCTGACTGCAACAAGTGCATAACATTGAGATCTGGATTATGGACTACCGTTACTGTCGGAATATTGCGCATCGCTTGTCCCTCAGACTGTTCAACAGTCATAAGGCTCACAGCTACCTTTCGAGGGCTAATAGCGAGCGCCTCAAGTGCTGTGTGAAAAGACTTCGTCTTCTTGTCTGAAACTGCCAATGCATCCGCCACAACCAGCTTACCCGTTCGAATTTTTTCAGAAAGCACAATCATGACGGCTTTCTGACGCATCTTTTGACTCACCTCACGATAAAAATTTCGATCTTTGGTTGGTCCATGCGTAACACCACCCTTCCGCCACAGTGGACTCCGAACCGAACCAGCTCGAGCGCGACCTGTCCCCTTCTGTTTCCATGGTTTTTTTCCAGTACCAGCGCGTTCACCTCGATCTTTCGTGTGTGCGATAGGACTCCGGAGATTGCCCATCAAAACTGTAAAGACTTGGTGCACGAGTGCATCATTTCGTTCGACATTGAAAATCCGATCATCGAGCTCGATCGTTTCGATGTCTTTTCCGGCCAGATTTTTGATAGTGATCTTTGACATATGTGATCTACGATCCGTTTACTGAGCGCTTCTGATCTCGACAATCCGACCGGTAACACCCGGAACGGCCCCACGGACACCAAGAATCCCTTTCTCAGCATCAACGAAATCAACGATGAGATTCTTTACAGTAAAACGATCGGCGCCCATGCGACCAGCCATACGCCGACCCTTGATAACATGCTCTGGGAAAGTGGCCCCGATGGAACCCGGCTTGCGCAAATCATGCTTGCCACCATGACTCGCCCGACCGCCAGCAAAGCCATGCCGCTTCACAACACCCTGAAAACCTTTGGCTTTGGTAATGCCCGAAACATGAACCTTGTCGCCAATCGCAAACTGGGCCACCGTTACCGTCGATGCGAGCACCAATGTCTCGAGAGTTTTCGTGCCATCTTCCTGACTAGCATTATGCCGATCGAGACGAAACTCACGTGCCACTACCGACTTTTTCGTCTTGGGGTGTGCGAGTTGAACCGCAACATAGCCGTCCTTTTCAGTCGTTCGGTGAAGAGAAACTGTATTGGGTTCACACTCAATAAGCGTTACATTCAAAGCACCCTTCGTCTCATCGAAGAGTGTTGTCATACCAAGTTTTTTTCCCAAAAGACACTTCATATCTATTCGTACTTTAACTTTCTGATTTCAACAAAAAAACTGGGTCAGCGTCCTGCGTGCCAGTTTTTTTCTGGCTCGCTTAGTATCCTTTCTTCGACACACATTCCGGTAGGAAGAAGGGACTTGAACGAGTATGCTCTTTGTATGATTCCTTGGTTCGAGGACAATTCACGGCGCATACTCGAGAAGTGGGAGATATACCTCTCGGAGTACGATATGGGACACTCGTGACCACAGACATGAAGTGTTCCGAACCAAGGAATCTACATTTTAATTTCGATATCCACACCCGCTGGCAAATCGAGATTCGTGAGATTTTCGATAGTTTTCGCGTTGGGATTCAGGATGTCGATGAGACGCTTGTGGACCCGCATCTCATACTGATCGCGCGAGTTCTTATGGACGAAGGTCGAGCGATTGACCGTCACCTTGTGAATCTCGGTTGGGAGCGGGACGGGGCCTGTGATCTCAGCACCGGTACGCTCAGCCGTTTCGACAATCTTTCGAGCTGACTGGTCGATGACCTTGTGGTCATAGGCCTTGATCTTGATTCGAACCCGCGTCGCTACTTCTTCTTTTTTCTTGATAGCCATGATTGTGAATGAGTTCTTTTGAGAGAACAGTTACCCCGCTTTTCGCGAAAGGCGGGGCTCAATTCTATCAAAATAATTTATTTGAGAATCTTCGTCGCAACACCAGCACCGACGGTACGGCCACCCTCACGGATCGCAAAGCGCATACCTTCTTCCATGGCGACCGGTGCGATAAGCACGATCTTGAGTTTGACGGTGTCCCCAGGCATGACCATTTCAGTCCCTTCCGGCAGAATCACTTCACCCGTCACATCGGTCGTTCGGATGTAGAACTGTGGCTTGTAACCCTTGAAGAATGGGGTGTGACGACCACCTTCTTCTTTGGAGAGGATATACACCTCACCTTCGAATTCGGTGTGCGGAGTGATCGATCCTGGCTTGGCCAAAACCTGACCACGCTCGACATCTTCCTTTTTGATGCCGCGGATGAGGAGACCAGCATTGTCACCAGCCTGACCCCGATCGAGCTGCTTATTGAACATCTCGATACCCGTTACAACCGTCTTCGCGAGTGGGCGGAGGCCGACGATTTCAACCTCTTCGTTGATATTGACTACACCGCGCTCGATGCGACCTGTTACGACCGTTCCGCGACCTTCGATAGAGAAGATGTCTTCAATCGGCATAAGGAACGGTTTGTCAGTGTCACGCACCGGCTCCGGAATGTGCTCGTCGAGGGCTGCAACAAGGTCAAGGATCGGCTTGGCATCAGCATCATCAACTGACTTCGATTCGAGTGCCTTCAAAGCGCTTCCCCGGATCACTGCCGCATTATCACCATCAAATTCGTACTTGGAGAGAAGCTCACGAACTTCAGCCTCAACGAGGTCAACAAGCTCAGCATCGTCCACCATGTCTACTTTGTTGAGAAATACAACAATCGACGGGACACCCACCTGCTTGGCCAAGAGAATGTGCTCACGAGTCTGTGGCATCGGGCCATCAGTCGCGGACACAACGAGGATTGCACCGTCCATCTGGGCGGCACCGGTAATCATGTTCTTGATATAGTCGGCGTGCCCTGGACAGTCGACATGCGCGTAGTGGCGCTTGTCGGATTCGTATTCACAGTGGGAAGTCGAGATGGTGATACCACGCTCCTTTTCTTCCGGAGCCTTGTCGATCTCATCAACACCCTTTTCCTTAGCAAAACCCTTCATCGAGAGGACATGAAGAAGAGCGGCCGTAGTGGTCGTCTTGCCATGGTCGACGTGGCCGATAGTACCGACGTTGACATGCGGTTTAGAACGGTTAAATTGCTCTACTGCCATACTGTTGACTGACACCCTGATCCGTCTTTGACGAATTTTCGGTGCCCACCTTAAGTGAATAATTTATTACGAAAAATTTTCATTTTCCTGTTCCGTCCTTACCAACAGACAAAAACGGCTCAGGAAAGCGTCAATCAGGATAATAGCAACCAGGGAAAATTCTGTCAACTCCAGCCGACTTTGCCATGCTGCCACCGAGAAAAACGGCTTATTCTTGGACCATTTTCAATCTATATTTTCCAAAAAATTGTCGAATATCCCATTGACAGGCCTGTTCGAGCACTGTACAGTGGCGGCGTATTCAACCGTATCTTACCAACTGGAGCAAAACATGGCCTCACTGGAACTGCTAGGCAAGAAATATCGGCTCTACCTCAACGGCGAGCGCAGAAGAGCTACCAATCCCCTTTGGAGTGATGCTGAACTCCTTGAAGAGACCGGCCAAGAAAACTTCGTCGGCCGAGGAAATATCTCGAACCAATCCAAACAAAACAGAATCGAACAATTTATCTTTACAACAGCACCAACCACAAATGGTTACGGGCTTGGTGATGAGCTCATCCTCCGTGCTGCATTGTTCAGTGAGCTCTGTGGCGATCCGTGCGAGACGGTTTTGCACCTCCTCCAGCAAAACGCTGCCTATATCATCGACCGGCTCTGCGAAATGCACCTCCAGACCATCGAAGATGAGAAGCGACGATTCGCAACGAGCGGACAGCCTGAGTATCGGTGGCTCATCCCCGAAATCACATTCGCCCCGCTCAGCCGTGACTTTCTCGCCCGCCATCTCTACGGCCGGGTACCGCTTACATTCGCCTCCTCATAGCCCTTGCGGCGAATCAGCATTCCACCCCCTCCCCTCACCCGGATTCTCCACGCGAGTATCCGGACTATTTTTTTCACGAGTAATCAGCGTCCGAAAGCATCCTCCAACGCTTGCCGGGCCATCTTTTCATTGGCGGTCAGTCCGTGAAAACCGACTCCCTTACCGCGCTTTTCGGTACCATCCTTCAAGCGAACAATCACATCGATACGCATGAGTTTTTCCCCTTCAAAATCCTGCGGACCACTCAGGGTAAACTCAGCCCGCGCTCCCGGTGCTTGCTGTTCAAGATTTTTTACCAATGACTCTCGTTGAAACGGTGTCAGTTCAAAATTGAGTGAAATACTCTCCTTCCCACGCTCTGGCGCGGCCATCACTTCCGGAGATACGGCGCCAAACGCAGCGGCACTAGCTACTGCCCCAGCAGCTTTCAAGAAATTCCGCCGACTCATCACTTTTTGATCTTCCGGAGAAAGTTCTGGCTGATTACTTACGGCTGGAGGAACGCTCTCAAAGCCTGACATACGCATATCGTTAAGATTATCTATCTATTCCCATTATACATCTCTATGATAAAACCGGCTCTTTCGAGCCGGTTTCTCATTCCGCATTCAAAGTTCTTATTCCTTCGCGGTCGTACCTGCCTTGGCTCCCATAATCTCTTCGGCTACATTACGCGGCACTTCCGCATAGTGTGAGAATTCCATGGAGTAACTAGCACGGCCCTGACTCATCGAACGCATCTGGGTCGCATAACCAAACATACTGGCAAGTGGAACCTCGGCTGTCACTTCCTTCACCCGTGCATTGCCTTCGCCACGGTCCGTCATCTCCTTGATGATGCCACGCTTGGCGTTGAGATCACCGACGATATCGCCCATGAAGCTTTCCGGCATGATGACGGAAACTTTCATGATCGGCTCAAGGATGATCGGTTTGGCGCGACGCATCGCTTCCTTGAAGGCGAGCGAGCCCGCAATCTTGAAGGCGGCTTCTGATGAGTCGACATCGTGGAAGGATCCATCATACACCGTTGCTTTCACATCCACGACGGGATAACCAGCAAGGACACCAGTATTCGTCGCTTCTTCGATACCTTTGTTGATCGGTTTGATGAATTCTTGTGGAATGACACCACCCTTGGTCTCGTCGAAGAATTCATAACCTTTGCCCTGCTCATTCGGCTCAAGACGGATCCAACAATGACCATACTGACCACGACCACCCGACTGACGGACATACTTGCCTTCAGCCTGCGCCATCTCGCGAATCGTTTCACGATAGGCGACCTGCGGACGACCGACATTCACTTCGACTTTGAATTCACGGCGCA
Source organism: uncultured Bdellovibrionales bacterium (assembly GCA_964530135.1). Classification (GTDB taxonomy): domain Bacteria; phylum Patescibacteriota; class Minisyncoccia; order Moranbacterales; family UBA1568; genus SSEF01. The sequence continues at coordinate 123,610 of CAZGXN010000001.1, forward strand.
TACGGTCGACAATGATATCGAGGTGAAGTTCGCCCATACCAGAGAGAATTGTCTGACCACTGTCTTCGTCTGTATGGACACGGAAGGTTGGATCTTCTTCGGAAAGTTTCTTCAGGGCGACACCCATCTTTTCTTGATCGGCTTTGGTCTTTGGTTCAACGGCAATATCGATGACTGGTTCCGGAAAAACGATATTTTCCAAAATAATTGGCGCTTCCGGATCGCAAAGCGTATCGCCAGTCATCGTTACTTTCATACCGACGAGCGCGCCAATATCACCCGCAGTCAAATCTTCAATTTCCTCGCGATGATTGGCGTGCATCCGGACGATACGGCCAACACGCTCTTTTTCATTTTTGGTAGAGTTTAAAACATACGATCCAGCCTTCACCGTGCCAGAATAAACACGGAAAAATGTCAGTTGGCCAACAAAAGGGTCGGTCGCCACTTTGAACGCCAGCGCCGAAAATTTTTCATTGTCGTCCGTCTTACGAATGACATCCTGTTCAGTCTTGACATCAATGCCAGTAACGGGGGGGATATCGATAGGTGATGGGAGGTAGTCAACGACAGCATCCAGGACGAGCTGCACACCCTTATTCCGCAGAGCGGTGCCCGTCATAACCGGATGAAGACGAACCTCGATCGTTGCCTTACGCAACGCTGCCTTGAGCTCTTCAACGGAAATTTCTTCACCCGCCAAAAACTTCTCGGTCAATGCATCATCACTCTCAGCAATTTTCTCGACCATCTTCTCGCGCCACTCTTTAGCCTTTTCAAGGTATTCGGCCGGAATTTCGCTCTCGATGATAATCTCGCCCATATCACCGTCAAAGGTGTAGGCTTTCATCTTCATGAGATCGATGAGGCCATAGAAGTCTCCACGCAAACCCAAAGGATACTGGATGGCGACCGCGTTCGGCGTGAGACGATTCCAAATAGAAGAGAGGGCGTCTTCAAAGACCGCGCCTTCCTTGTCGATCTTGTTAATAAAGCACATGCGCGGCACCTTGTATTTCTCTGCCTGACGCCAAACGGTTTCAGATTGCGGCTCGACACCCTCCTTACCATCAAACACGACAACGCCTCCGTCAAGGACGCGCAGCGAGCGCTCTACCTCAACCGTAAAGTCCACATGCCCAGGGGTATCGATGATATTGATGTGGTGATCTTTCCAATAACAAGTCGTTGCAGCCGAAGTAATCGTAATACCGCGCTCGCGTTCCTGCTCCATCCAATCCATAGTCGCCTCACCCTCATGCACCTCGCCAATCTTGTGGGTGATACCCGTGTAGAACAAGATGCGCTCGGTTGTCGTTGTTTTTCCGGCATCGATATGCGCGATAATACCGATATTGCGATACTTTTCAATGGCGATTTTGCGGGGCATACATTTTATTATTGAGGCATGAATAGAGAGGGTGAGGGCTCGGGCCCTTATACAGTCTATTGCATGTTTTATGAGCCTGATTTTATGAAAACTTAGGCAAAGTGAGCAAAGGCCTTGTTGGCTTCCGCCATCCGATGCGTCTCATCACGCTTCTTCATGGCTGAACCAACTTTGTTTGAAGCATCGATGAGCTCGTCAGCGAGCTTCTCAGCCATCGACTTCCCCTTGCGGTTGCGACAGCTATCACGAATCCAGCGCATGGCGAGCACTTGGCGGCGTTCACTCGAAACCGGAACTGGGACTTGATAGTTGGCACCGCCGACACGCCGGCTCTTGAGCTGAAGCAGTGGGGCGACATTTTTGATCGCCTGTTCAAAAGTATTCAAGCCCGCTTTCTTGGTACGCTCGTAAATGATATCAAATGCATCGTAAATGATGCGCTCAGCGATGCTTTTCTTTCCCGCCCACATAATCATCCCGACGAAATGACCAACCAACGGATTCCCAAAACGAGCGTCCGCCTTCCATTCTTTATCAAATTGTCGCTTTCTCCGTGGCATAAATCTCGTTCGCGCTTACTTAGTCTTTTTTCTTCTCCTTCTTAGCTCCATATTTAGAACGACTCTGTTTCCGTGTGTTCACACCAGCCGCATCAAAGATCCCACGGACAACATGATAACGCACCCCTGGGAGATCCTTCACGCGTCCACCGCGAATCATGACGATTGAGTGCTCCTGGAGGTTGTGCCCTTCGCCCCCGATATAGGCGGTTACTTCCATACCGTTTGTGAGACGAACACGCGCGATCTTGCGAAGGGCTGAGTTCGGCTTCTTCGGCGTCATCGTTGTTACCTTGAGACAGACGCCCCGCTTATACGGGCTATCCGTCTTGGTGATACGGTTTTTGACGGTATTGATGACGAAGGTCATTGCGGGAGACTTCGATTTCTTCCGCGCAACTTTACGAGGGTGTTTGATGAGCTGGTTGATAGTAGCCACAAGTATGAATTTGATGAAATTTCTTTAGACAAACAAAAAAAGACGCTGTGTCGATGTGGAGCCAGTGTACCGGACAGGAAAGGGCTTGTCAACCACCCTCGCTATCAGACTACCCTGGGGATATTTTCCAAATGCTTTTGAAATGCTCTATTCTTTCCCTGATCAAAGGAAAGGGGTCTGGTGTAAAGCAATCTCAAACCATATGCAACCTGATAACAAAAGCCAACTCCAGCCAAAACTTATATTGTCAGACTAAGAAAGAAACGGAGAAATGTCGAAATAAAGGCACCGAGCGGTCCAGAGAAGAAAAGAATAATAATGAGAAGTAGGAAGAATCCATACTGTTCGAGCTGAAATTGAGTTTTCTCCCTGATGGGAAAAAGAGCAAACAACACCTTGGATCCATCCAATGGCGGGATGGGTAGCAGATTGAAACAACCAAGCACGACATTCCAGAAGATGAGGAATAGGAGCAGCCCGAAAAAGATGCTCGAAAACGACCCGGTCATCGCTGTCGCGAGAAGTTCGAAGCGCTCAAGAAATTCGCCTCGGCCACTGATGATGCCGAGGAAACGCCCAAGGATATCTTGTTTGGCGAGAAGCGAGAGCGGCAGGATGGAGGCAAGAAAAGCTCCAATGAAAGCAAGAATAAAATTTGTCGCCGGTCCGGCAAGTGCAACCATGAGGGGGCCCCATTTCTGGTCACGCAGGTTGTATGGGTTATACGGTACCGGCTTGGCATAACCAAACGCAAATCCCGTTGTAACAAACAGTGCAATTGGAATGATGAAGGAGCCGAGTGGATCGACATGACTCCAAGGAGAAAGCGTGATCCGACCGGCATATTTGGCTGTCAGGTCCCCGAGCCAGTACGCCATGACACCATGTGCCACCTCGTGCAGGATGACCGAGTAGACGAGCATGAAGAGATAGAATGCGACGAGGACAATTTCGCTGGACATATGGGAGGGATGGGCGGTGTTAAGCTAAAATACACGGCAATGTGCAGGGAGACTATATCCAGAATACTGGACGAGACTCCCCTCTTGCCAGAGCTATAATAGCATGTTAGACTGGTCCTTGCTAAGCGCTTTTCCGGCGCTCTGTATGTTTCTCAGGCATTTTTCAGTATCAAGAAACTTTTTTCAACACCTATGAGTCGCGTCTGCCAACTTTCCGGCCGGGGAACCCAAACCGGTAACAAAATCAGTCATTCCAAGCGCCACACACGCCGGACATTTGCGATTAATTTGCAAACAAAGCGTATTGGCGGCATGAAGCTTCGTCTCTCGACTCGTGCCATCCGCACCCTGGCAAAATCTGCCGCGTAAATGCGCTGCGTTCGAATTCAAGAACTGATCCGCTCCGGCGGATTTTTTCATGATTCTTGACAATGTTCGACACGAGTAGCATAATCGTTTGGTTGGTCCTGTTACCCAATCTGACGCTTGGTCTACAAAAAAGGGACTCAAGGAAAGATTTCGTGGCACGATCAACTTGTTTTTTGGCTCTTTCCCAATTTTCTTACAACCCACACAACAGCGCTAGGAGAAACTGTGCCTACCACACAACGCATCACGGAAACACATGCGATTTTGACATGCTACGACACACGGCTCGACCCTATGGTTGAGATCTACCGACAACAACTCGTGCTCGATGGACACGCCGTGCTCAATCCCATTCGTCCCATTGGCGGACTGCACGCCATGACTCGCAGCGCCTGTCGACATTTCTTCTATGATCAGCTTGATGGACTGATTCTCGTCGGCCAAGCCACGCATATCCATATTTTTCCTCATACCAACTGCCAGTACGGCTGGCTCAAGGTACGGGATAAAGTGGGCGAGACATTTGAACAAGATCTCGGTTTCCAAATCGATATGTTGAAAAAGTCTTGCAGTGGCGCGGCGGCCCACATCAACCACAAATTTCCCGAGCAACACATCAGCATTATCGGACACATCATCTGGACCCAAGAGAAACGTTTCATCAGTTTGACGGAAGCACTTGATATCTTGGGGTCACATCAGCACAAGCATGTGCAGCATTCCCAGAGCGATATGTCTCACTCTGCTCGCATCGGAAGCACCAAGCCACACGCAGAACTCCGCATCTGAATCCTTTCGGCGTGATTGCGTACGCCACTTCAAAGACACCAACCGACAATGTTCGGGCGGTGTTCTTTTTTTTAAAAAAATTTCAGTCCTGAATGGGTTAGTCTCGAGATACTGTATTGGCTGATGCTTCGATGGATGTCTGGGCCTTCAGATAAATCCAGATGCCGGCCGCGACAAGACCCGTGAACGCGATGAGTGACCAATCCGCGATGGACAATCCCAAGAAGCTCCAGTCAACGATAGCGCAATTCCCTGTCCCGCCGAGCGCAAAAATGACATCATCAAAGAAAGAACCGAAAGAGACAATACAACCAGCCGATGAAGAGTCGATCTCCTGGAAACGCTGCAGGTACACATGCCGCGCTGCCACGAGCCATCCAATACAGGCAAGGAGTGTAACCACGGTACTAGCCACTCGTATAGTAAAACGCGGCCACCAACCCATATACCCGATAAGAGCGGCCAATCCGACGAGGGCATAAAAGAATCGTTGAACAATGCACAGCGGACATGGCACAAGATCCGCTACCCGAACCAGCGCGAATGCAAACACGAGTAGGGATCCGCAAAATATCACGACCCCCAACAATAGTTGATGCGGCGAGCGAAAGAAACGGTACAATTTCGAAAAAAGAGCTGTCATAGAAATATATAAAATTTGTGATATATACCTATCTTTAGTATAGCAGCCGAGCCAATATACACTGTTCACGACAAAAAAAACGGGATCCCATAAGCATATAGGGGCCCGTTCATAGTCGCAGAAGTATGTGGTGACACAAACCAGCGGCACAATCGGTGTTAGTAGCACACTCTATCCCGATTTCGATAACGCCGATAGGCGCTGATCCCGATATGGGTGAAAAGTCCGTTAAAAACCAACACGCTGATAAGCGCTGGTCCAAGTACGGGTGGTGCAATGGCACGCCACACCATCCAGGCAAACAGTACTGCACTCATCCCACCAACAAACTCGATCAGTACGATCATTGCCGTACTCAAAGAACTTTTCCGGTTGGTATCCATCGACGCAGTCATCCGACCCCAGACAGTCTGGTGCAAGAGTAATGTTTCGACAAGCGCGAGAGAAGAACACAGCATGACCAAACCCACGGCTCGAAGTATCTCGATTGATTCCATGATCACCCCTTTCGATTGTGAAGCTACGCTTGGGCTACTCTACCGAATGACATATCACCCTGTCAAACGGTACAGAAGGGTTTGAAGCAAGGATTTATTTTGGCATTTTCAAAACATCGACCACTCGACCATTGATGACGAAATTGTCTGCAGACGTGAGAAAAATCGGTTGGTGTCGATCATCGGTTGACTCTGGAAGGAGAGCAATGGTCTTCCCGTCAATTGAACGATAGGTCTTGACGGTCGCCAGTCCATCGATAACCACGAGTACCCGATCACCATTTTGGTATTCCTTGACATCAGCATCCACGAGAATAAAATCACCGTTTTGTATTGTCTTACCGTTGACCTTGGCCCGATTCATCGATGTCCCTGAGACCTGCACCGCAAAGACATTGTGATCCTTTACAAGACGCTTGGAAACACGGAGATAGCCTTCGACATATTGGTCGGCAAACATCATTGCCGCGCCGGCACTCGCCGCACCAAACACTGGTATCTGCACAAAATTTTCTGAGCTTACTCCTTTGAGGAGAATACCGCGATCTTCACTCGTGCGTTCGATATAGCCCTTGTCTTCGAGAGCATTCAAGTAGAGAAAAAAACTGCGCAAACTCTTGAGATGAAGACCCAGTTTACCACTCTCCTCCTTGATCTCGCGCACCGTCGGCATTTCGCCATGCTCGGTGAAAAACTGCTTGATCGCCTGAAGAACAATCCGCTGCTTCTGAGTCAGGATCTCCATACATGTTTATGTTTACTCTACTTACATCATAGAGTATACACCAAGATTATTAATGGTCAACAAATACACAGAGAATACTTATTTCCAAGCCAAGAATGGCATTTCCCTTCAATTCAAAAGCAAACTAGCCCGAGCGGGCTAGTTTGACTGAGTACGACTTCTCTTGTGCTACTTGGTCTTATTACCAAAGGCTTTCGTACTACTCTCCACATAGCTCACACAATCTCCTTGATTCTTGAAGACTGGGTTGTTGAAACTCTTCCATCCGACATTCTTGCATTCATTCTTGTTTGCAGGTGCCTTCAGCACTGGCCCTGAAGTCAAGTTGAGGTTATCAATGACGAATCCATTCCCGACTGTCGCTGGTACGGCCGCCCCGCCAGTACGGAAGAGAATCGAGTCAACAGTTCGGGTCGGATTGCTTTCACAATAATTGAAGTAACCCTCCCAACTCGTCCCCGTATGCCGCAAAACACCATCGACATACACCTTGACGACATCATTGTTCACTCCATCCACGAGGTCCATAGTAACCTTAATAGTATGTGGCACGGTCCGATCTAATCCGCTTGCGACATTGGTGAAAACAAAATTATCACCCGTCACGCAGGTTCCCGCCGGCTCAACAGCTCCGTCCTGGTAATCATAGAAGTTTACCGCAAGCCCTGTCGGTGTATCGGCCATCTGGATCCAACTCATGCGCGCCCCGTCGCCCCGATCCGGACTGGCCGTAACCGTAAGCCCTGGCTGCTCAGAACCCGGGACTGTCGAAGCGAAATCCCACTGTGCTTCAAAATGTCCTTGGCGCGTGCCCCCAGACATCCCATCGGCCTGTGCAGCCGCTTCGCCTGCTTCATCAGTAAGCGACTTCGAAAATGTCTGGTCACCAAAACAGCCGCTCGTTACCGCATTTGACATCCGGAGTGATTGAGCGCCGAAGGATGCGTATCCATAGGTATTTGATACGACCGCGTGATCATAGACTGCACAGCCAGCACCAGCCGCTCCCGCACTACTCCACCCATCTTGATTGTGTATCGGACCGAGTGCATAGGTTGGCGACTCAAATTGTACGCCCGTACTACTCGCAACTGCACTGGAAACAAGTGCTACAAATGCTGCCACACTCACTGCTGCTATTTTCTTCATAACCATGTATTTAGAGAATAAAGAAACCTGGTTCAACCGCTCCCACCAACAATGTGGAAGACCAAGGTCATAGTAGTGTAAGTATAGCACCTTCAGTGCCTCTGTTCCGTAACAAAGAAGTCTGTTTGCGCTGCCTTCAGTATCGCGACACTTTCAGTACGCTGAATCATTTGAGCCCGAGTTCCCTACATTGTCTCTTCGCCTCCGTCCAGAGAAATTGAGAAAGGCTATAAGCTCCATAATGAGGTACCCGATAAAGACATAAACGAACAGGGCAAAGAGCGTGGTAAAGTCAAAAATAAGCCCTTCCACCCGAGGATTGGGGAAAATACCGCTAAAAGGAGCTACGAGCGGCGCTGACATGTCATATATCCAATCAGCAAATGGAGCATTCGGATTGGTACCAAAGAGCCGAAGCAGGAAACGAATTCCCAAAAAGAACTCTATCGCCCCCAGGACGATATTCACCAACATTTGTATCGGAGCAAACATAGGCTTGGACCTTAATAATTACCTTTTAGAAACATCTGTGCTTGAGATCGCTTCTCCCCTCGCTACTCCAAAATACCCGCCTTGGCGAGAGCATTCGAAGCATGCATGGCGAAAATATCCAGAAATTCCAAATCCTGTGTCGCGATGTTGTGCTTTTTATTGAATCCGAGAAAAATAAACCCACCGAGGAGCGATCCCTTGGATAATGGAAGGGTCACGAAATACTCTAATTTGTTATCGAGCGCCAAGAGTTCTGCTTCAAATTGCTTGATATCACCACTGATAGTACTTTTTTCCTTGAGCAGGTGTTTGAGGAGCCCGATCTTGCGACTCGTGATGACTTTGATCTTTTCTTTCTCCTCTTCTTTACACCCTTTGTACGAGAGCAGATTAAATTTCCCTCTCCCTTTCGCTCCGTAGAGGTACCCCATCGGAGCGCTGGAGATACTCATCGCCAAGCTCAGCACATGATCAAGTACTTCCTGCCGGCGCTTTTTTGAGGTTGGAAATTTTTCGAGTTCGAGAAGCATGGAAATCTTCCGATTGATCATCCCAAGATGCTTGTAAGAATCCGCAAGCTGTCCCTCGATCGCCTTCCTCGATTCAGCCCGGCGGCGGAACTGATCGTTCTCCGTCTGCATGATGCCCGTGACATCGCGGAGAAAAAAAAACACCAATCCCCCAAGGTGATCGGCATAATTAGCACTGATTTCGATATTGACTGTCGTTCCGTCTTTCTTCTGCTGCTCACTCAAAAATCGACCTTTGCCCGAACGCTTGAGCTCACGGAGACGCTTCAGAATATGTGTCGGTTTTCCTCTCGTCTCGAAATCAGCAATGTTCATTTTCAAAAGCTCCCGACGACTGTACCCACTCATCTTGCAATAGGTACTATTCACATCCTGTATCTGGCCAGTCATATCCACAATCAAAAACCCATCCATGGAATCATGGGCAATCGAGCGATAGATGCTGGCCGTTTTATTAGCCAGAGAATATTCGGAGTGTTTCACGATTGTTTCATTTGTGAAGAACTGAAACCCTGCACTGCCTGAAGGATAGCGTATGAGTACTATAATTCTACAATTTTTAAATAAACTTGTCAACAAAAACCTCCGGTGATCACTCCAAGGCGGCTTTCAATTTTCCATTCGCCGGAATTACCCCATGCTATAGTTTCTGTATGAGCAATCCATTCGAAAACCTGCCCAAAGAGCCGTCTAAGCCAGTGGCCGAAATTCCGTCGCCGGAACTGCTGAAGCCAGATGCTGCCGTAGCACCCGAGCGATCACCCGAACTACCCACTGATGCGGAAGTGATGCGGACCATATCTGTCCCCGTTCCCTATACTCCGGAAGAAATGGCGGCGGCCAAAAAAAGACTGGATACTGACTATGTCGAGCCTGAGACTGTCCCACTCAGTTCTGATGAAGAGACCCAAAAAGAAAAAGAAGTGTTGGAAAACCTAAAGAAAGTCGTCGAGCTCATGGATGAGTTCGAACTGAAGTATCCCCTGCAGGAGCTCTATGCGATTACTGCTGTTTCATTGGCCGAGGTCGTGGAGCACCCCGTGAGGAAACCAGCTAACATCGCTCTCGTTCATATCCGCAAGGCAATGGGTTTGGTCAAAGTGACTCCTGAAATAGACGCACGTTACCTCCGCCTCTCCCGTGCTGTCGGCATATACAACTCCATCAGTAAAACACTTGATCACGACCGCGGCTGACTTCTTTCCTCATCAACCACAAAGCCGCCCAGGATCACTCCGAGGCGGCTTTCAATTTTTCCTTTGCGACAAAAAGATCAAAAAGGAACATCAACCAGGGCTACTGGGGCTACTGGGGCTTGCCTCTCAGTAGGAGTCTCCATCAAATCCACAAGGTATTTTGCTTTTTGGAAAAGCTCATCAAATGTAATAATTTCAACATCCTTCAATTGACATCTGTGCAGCTCAAAGGACTTCTTCTTGTCTCCACCCAATCGCTGCGATTCCATATCCCCCGCCACTACGAAAGTTTTTGGATTGAATGCGTGCGATTCTCGCTCGTCTTCCGAAACAATGGAGTTGAATTGTGTTAGGTAGCGATGTCTATAGCTCAAAGCCTGAGAAAGGGCGCCTGAGAGCTCAGAAGAAAGTGCGTAAACACCTACCCTATACTCGCTAGACGAGAGCAAAGGGGTTTTGGGTGTTTTTATTTCCAAGAGAGCAGTGTTCTTGGTCAAGTTGTTCTGAAGGATAAAATCAATGACTCCTCCCCCAGTATTTCTAATTTTTTTTCCACCAACATATGCCTTCTCCTCAAAAACAATAACGGGGTAAGAAAAAAGTTGCGAGAGTACCCAAGAATTCTCAGAGAGGGCTGTCTGCCAAAACTCTTCCTCTCCATTTCCTCTATTCTCCTCCCAAATTGCGAGTGCCTTTTTGAGGTTTGCAATCCCCGTAATCGAGTTAAGTCGCTGCAAATCATCAACCTGGAGCTCCTGAAGTTTTTTCAGAATCATATCAAGACTCTCCGCTTTTAGGATTTGTTTTATTGCAGAACCAGCATTGCCAGGAGTAAGCTCAAACTCGCCATCTTTGATTACCCCACCACGCTCTCTATGAAGCTTCAAAAGCTCCTCAATAAGCTGCTGGAGTTTTTTCAACTCGGAAGTATTAAGGGAAAGAGCAAATCCTTCGCCAGCTTTCAGTTCCGATAATTTCTTTTCGTTCCATGTTTCCCACTCTCCCTTAGGGCTTTTTCTCTGGAAGACAAATGTTCCCTTCACGGCAGCATCCTTATCATGCTCATTATCAACAAGCTCAGGACAAAAAAGAAGCCGGGTTACGGAATTCTCCCTCAGCGGAAAGGGGGTGACCGTCGCTGTTCTATTAGAAGTTGTCGCGATTTTTATGACAGGACTTTCCATATGAGTGGCTTAAATAAACTCCTTTTAGTCAGATAAGTCAACAAAAAACCAGTCTTGCGACTGGTTTCGTGCCTTACACGGTATCAGAAGGAAATTCCTTGATCCTTGGATATTCGTGCGGAGAGCGCTGAAAATATAAAGCGGAACCTCTTCACGGAGTCGCCCACCAAAGGGCTGTCCCACCGACAATCATCAATACTCTTGAGAGAGAAGGAGTCGAAGCGGTTGCAACAACTCCTTCTCGAATAGGTGGGAATCGGACGTTGGCACCCGACCCCATTTCCTCCAGTGCTTTGCCCGGGACTTTTTCGAGGTGATTACCGTTGGGGATGTCGCCCCTGGTTGCTAACCCTCGATTATTTCCCGTACTACGCGAGCATACCCTACAGTGAGGATACCCTATAAGGGACACTTCCCTGCGTCGATGAAACGCAGTTTGACCAGTATTGCACATGGTGAAGGGCTCGCTACGGCCCGCCTCGGTATCAACCAAAGCGTCCATCCGGTGACAGCCGGACACACTGGAAGGCGCACATTGAAACTGCTCTCTCAAGAATATTGATACAAAGAACTCCCCCGTCAGAGGGAAGAGAATCGCTATCACGAGTCTTTTGGTCTCCTTCGCGTAAAGCTCCGGAAGACCTGCGTTATTGTTGCTGTGAGTCAGCGATCATTTTCTTCTGCGGTTAGTCCTAATTCTTCTACTACTTGTAATATGCCTTGAGAAAAGCATATCGACCAGATATCTGGTTGAGAACTTGATGTTGACCATCAACTCTCCCCGCTTCAGAGATGCTCCCGATGTGAGAGGTCTCCTGGCAGGTACACCGATTACTCCCTAGAAAGGAGGTGATTCATCCACAGCTTCCGCTACGGATGCCTTGTTACGACTTCACCCTTATTACTAACCCTACCGTAGTTCCCCGTTTGACAGGGGACCTTCTGGTATTGCCAGCTCTCTTGGTGTGACGGGCGGTGAGTACAAGATCCGAGAACGTATTCACCGGGACGTGGCTGATTCCCGATTACTAGTGATTCCAGCTTCATGCAGGCGAGTTGCAGCCTGCAATCCGAACTGAGACCGAATTTTTGGGATTGGCTCCCCCTCGCGGGTTGGCAGCCCATTATGTCGGCCATTGTAGCACGTGTGTCGCCCAAGGTGTCAGAGGGCCATGCTGATTTGACGTCATCCCCGCCTTCCTCCCAGCCCGTTGAATACTAGTTTTTTATTATAGACTTTTGTGAAGAGCGAGAGAGGAGAGATATATGTCCAGGGCGGGCGTTGCCGTCGGCACCTGGCTTGCGGAAAGTGACGCTCGTCTCTCAAGTGAACGCTTTGGGAACGACCCCACACGATCTAACCTCTCAACTCTCGCTCACAAAAATCTATAACAACTAATATGCAATGGGCTGGGCAGTCTCAAGTGACACATGTAACACTTGATAGGGGTTGCGCTCGTTTCCCGACTGAACGGAACATCTTACGACACGAGCTGACGA
>CAZGXN010000002.1:0-132031 GCA_964530135.1 uncultured Bdellovibrionales bacterium
TCAAGGACTACGTACCTATATCAGTAAAATCTATACTGACTGCATATGATAGCATTATATTCTATAAAAGTCAACCGTTTATTGATCCAGTAAAAGAAGCGATAAATTGTCAAAACAAACCATTTTCCGTAAAATAAGGGCTTTTCCAAGGGGTAAATTAGACTCATTTCCTGATTTATATACAAAAAACCTCTTAAAAAGAAAAGCCCTACTCCGCATTGCGAAATAGGGTCTTGTGAGGTGAGTGCTCCGGACTTCAGGCAGGGATCTTTTCTTCCACCACCGGATGGAAATCCGTGATGTAGAAAATCGTGGCACCATCATCCGGCATCGCGTACTCGACGAAGAAGCCACGGATCATCTGACCAACTCGCAGATCTTTCGTGGTGGGCACATCACTGGAGACCATCCAAGATTCAGTCCCCACGGTGATTTTCATCTCCTTGGGATAGGCCTTGGACGTCTCCATTTTTTCAATGATGCCATCGACATAAGAAACGGCCAAGATCGAATCCCGGGGATGCAGATGGCGGATACCTTTTAAAAAGTTCAGTGTCGGCATATAAACCCCTAAAACACTTTGGTTGGAAAACCCCGTCAAAGCTGACGGAGGAACTGATGAGTTGAGTTCTAAACTACTCAACGTAACATAATAGCATTATATTCTATAATAGTCAACCGTTTATTGATCCAGTAAAAGAAGCGATAAATTGCCAAAACAAACCATTTTCCGTAAAATAAGGAGGTATTCTGATACTCTTTTATATCCAATAGCGATCCTGAAAATATATGGAACAAAATACAACCGTAGCTATTATCGGTCTCGGTTATGTCGGTCTCCCCCTCGCACTCCGGGCCAGTGAACGCGGCTACGATGTGATCGGCTTCGATACCCACAAGGAAAAGATCGCTCTCCTCAAGAAAGGTATCTCCCCGATCGAGGACCCCTTTCTGAAAGAAAATATCCAGCGCTACAAGTTCCATCCGACTTCTGATGAGGCCGACCTCCGTAAGGCAGATATCTTCCTCATCTGTGTCCCGACACCGGTCGATGAATCGTTCTACCCAGATCTCGTACCCGTAATGCACGCATCGGAACTCGTCGCGCAGCATGCGAAAAAAGGCGCACTCGTCGTCCTGGAATCAACCGTCAATCCGGGTGTCTCAGAAGAAATCGTCAGACCCATCTTTGAAGAACATGGCAAGAAGGTCGGTAAGGATATCTTTATCGCTCACTGTCCAGAGCGGATCAATCCTGGTGATGCAAAATGGAATGTAACCAATATCCCCCGTGTTGTCGGATCCTTCGACGCGACCGGCCTGGCTCGAGCACTTGATTTCTACCAATCCATCGTTGACGCTGAGATCCGCCCGATGAAATCCATCCGCGAAGCCGAAGCCGTCAAGATCGTCGAAAATTCATTCCGAGATATCAACATCGCGTTCGTTAATGAGCTCGCCAAATCCTTTGATGTGCTTGGGATTGACACTAAAGATGTCATTGATGGTGCCGCCACCAAGCCCTTTGCCTTCATGGCTCACTATCCGTCCTGTGGCGTCGGTGGCCACTGCATACCGGTCGACCCCTACTATCTCATCGAGCGGGCCAAGAAATCCGGCTTTGATCACCGTTTCTTGAAAATCGCCCGAGAAATCAATAACAGCATGCCGGTATATACGGTCGAACTCCTGCAAGACGCACTCAATGATGAAAAGCTCGCGCTCAACGGAACAACTGTAGGTGTCCTCGGTGTCGCCTACAAAGCCAACATTGATGATCTCCGTGAATCCCCCGCGCTCAAGGTCATTGAGGCGCTGAAACAGCACAAAGCAACGGTCATCACACACGATCCCCATGTACCCACCCACTCCACCGAAAAGACGCTCGCTGGATTTCTTCAGAAGTCAACCGCGGTTATCCTGACAACTGATCATCGAGAATTTCGGGAAACAATCACGCCAAAACTGCTCAAGAAGTACGGTGTAAAAATTTTTATCGACGGAAAAAACGCCTTCAGTAAAACTGATTTCGCCAGCCAAGGGATCCGCTATCATGGCATCGGCCGCGCCTAAAACCCTATGATTTTCGGCCTCATTCGACTCGCCATCTGGCTCGCAGGAGTCGCCGTCATCGCCGCCCTCGCTCTCGCGCTGATGGGATATAGCGTCGACTGGGAATATTTCTCTGACCGAAAGAGGGTTTGTGAAGCGGTGCTCCGCCAATGCCAGAGTGATTTCTTCAAAACTGGTCTTGAAGGAGTCAAAGAAAAGTGTGCCTGGCAGTGTTTTGATCCGAAACTTCTCATCCATAAAAAATAGCTATGCGACTCATCGTCAATCTTCCGGCATATAACGAAGAAGAAAAAATTGCATCAACCATACAACGCATCCCACGAACACTCGCGGGTATCGAGACTATTCTCGTCCAAGTCATCGACGATGGATCAAGTGATCAGACCGTCGCAATCGCGAAAGCAGCGGGAGCAGATTTGGTCTATACAAATGGTGTCAATCGCGGTATCGGAAAAACCTTCCGTCACGCTGCCGAGCGGGCACTCGAGAACGGTGCCGACATTATGGTCAATATCGACGCCGATGGTCAATTCGATCCAGCTGATATTGCAAAACTGATTGAGCCCATCCTGAAAAATGAAGCGGATCTGGTCTCGGCTGATCGTTTTGATCGTTTGGCCGCCAAAAATATCCCTTGGATAAAAGATAAACTCAACCGCTTTGCCGCCCACCTCATCGGCAGTTTCATGAATACAACAATCAAGGATCTCACTTGTGGTTTCCGAGCCTATAGCCGCGAGACCCTGCTCCGTCTCAATCTCCCTGGAGAATTCACCTATACCCAGGAAACTATTATTGACGCTTTGGGGAAAGGATTGAAAATAGTCTGGCTACCAGTCCAGGTAACTTATTTTGAGGGACGTCAGTCGCGCGTTGTGAAGACCATTTGGAGCTATATCAACAACAGCATACGGATTATCCTGAAAGCTGTCCGCGATGTCCGTCCGATGAAATTCTTCGGCTTCCCTGGCCTCCTTCTCATCACTATTGCATTCTTCGGCTTCGTTGCATTTCTCGTCCAGTACTTTGCGAGCGGTCTGAAGGTTACGCCATATCTGAACTACCTTCTTTCCTCTAGTATCCTCTTCATTATCGGCATCCAGCTTCTTATTTTTGCCTTCATCGCTGATATGATCAAATCCAACCGACGGATTACCGAGGATCTCGCTTATCTCATTAAGAAGGAAAAGTATCGGCAGTAGTGTCGGGAAATTTCTTCAGCCAAACAAAGTCTGTGATTGTATGCGTATACTTTTTGTCTCCCGGGCTTTCCCTCCGACCATTGGTGGCATCGAGCAACAAAATGCCGATCTCGCCCGATTCTTGGGGAAAGAATGCGAGTTGACCCTCATCGCCAACCGTCGCGGTAAACGCTTTCTCCCACTCTTTTTTCTCTGGGCGATGATCCGAACGCTCTTTCTCTTGCCGCGGCATGATGTCCTCCTCCTCGGTGACGGTGTTCTCGCTCTGCTCGGAGCAGTCGCCAAATATTTCAATCCCCACAAAACAGTCGTAACGGTACTGCATGGCCTCGACATTACTTATACAAATAGGTTTTATCAAAAACTGTGGGTCGGAATGTTTTTCCGCACACTCGATGGCGCGATCGCGGTCAGTCATGCGACTAAAATGGAGGCAGTGAAACGCGGTTTCGATGCATCAAAAATTTTCGTTATCCCGAATGGGATCGAATCGAGCCGTTTCCACTTTCCAAAAGACCGGGCCAAACTTTCTCAGCTCTTCGGATTCGACACGACCCAACATATCATCCTCCTCACTATCGGACGACTCGTGAAACGCAAAGGTGTCGCCTGGTTCATCCAAAATGTCCTGCCAATCCTCCCACCAGAATTCTGCTATGCAGTCGCAGGTACTGGACCAGAGGAAACTGCCATCCACGAAGCGATCGCTCGTTCCGGAACCACAGAGCGTGTCAAGCTCCTCGGCAGGGTGGACGATGCCACGAGGGAGACACTTCTTGCGAATGCTGATATTTTCATCCAGCCAAATATTCCAGTTACCGGTGATATGGAGGGCTTCGGCATTGCCGTCATTGAAGCCAGTGCTGCCGGACTCCCCGTCGTTGCGAGCCGTCTCGAAGGACTACAAGATGCCATTGTGGATGGCGAAAACGGACGACTGGTTACACCAGAACAGCCATCTGAATTCGCACAGACGCTCAAACAGATGGATGATCCCACTAGGAGAAAGCAACAAGGCGAACGGGGGCAACATTTTACTATTGAACACTTCGAATGGACCAAAATTGCGAGACGCTATATCGCCCTCATTGAAGACTTTCGAAAAAGCATGCTCGATACGCACTGAAGAAAAATTCTATGCTTGCTATTTTCTCCACAATTATTTTCTGCGGTGTCCTACTACTCGGTTTTTTTCTCCCGGGTTTTGTGTGGTGGCGTGCACTCTTTGGTCGCGGGTGTTCAATCTGGGAAGAGCTCGTCCTGGCACTGGCCGGCAGCCTCGCGATCATTGATATCCTGATGCTCATCCTGGATCGAATTGGTCTCCCACTCGCAGCCAGTACTCTCGCTGGATCTCTCCTTGGTCTCACTCTTCTCGGGGCGGCAATCGCCTGGATCAGAAGTCAATCAACCAACCAGCCCCACGTATCCTCCGGTCTACATTTTTCTCTCCGCGGCCGATACATCTTTTTCAGTCTTTGTGCCCTCACCATCTTTATCCGGACTCTCTATCTCGCACCCAATATTCTACCGACTGCAACTGATCTCGGTCATCACATCTACTGGGCCGACAGTATCAAGCACACTGAATCCCTGCCAACATATCAGAAAATTGAAGTTGTTACCGACCCAACAACCGGTGCGTCTACTATAGCGGTACCGCGCAAAATCGCTGACTTCATCATTGGCGAACATTTGCCACTGGCATTTTTTTCAAGTGTGAGCGGATTATCATTTTTTAGTGCTTTTCCTATTCTATTTCTCCATCTCATTAATCTCCTCTCAGTCATAGCAGTCATGGTTTTGGCCTATCGTCTTGCCGAGCCATTCAGAGAAAACCTTAAACCCGAACTTATTGCACTCTGCGTCTTCTTTGTCCTCGGGCCGCTCTTTGCGCTCGCCTCACCCCAAGAAAAATTCGTAACCGGCGGAGTCGTGGGAAATATTTTTGGCAACTTCTTCATTCCAGTTATTTTACTTCTCTTCTACCGAGGCCTCAATGAAAAACAAGCACCTCTACTGACCGCTGGATTTTTTTTCTCCTTCATACTCGCTTATACACATCACCTTTCGACGCTGGTACTCGCTGGTATCCTCTTGGGTATCCTAGGAGTTACTGGGCTCGCTCTCTGGCGAACAAAGCCAGGTTTTCTACGCGACTGGTTTCAGCTCGCTTACTCGCCCTCGCTGCTGATATTTCTTTTCCTCGCAGCACTCTTTATGTTACTTATCGCGTTACCGACCTACCTCGATACTACCGCTATCGACTCCGCACTGGGTACGCCCACGAAAACAACGCGCACCGGTCTTTCGTTTTTTCAAATCTCCATGACCATCGGAGCAGCCAAAGTAGCTTTGGGAATCTTCGGGCTCTTGATCGCCCTCATAACCCTGCGCCGGCAACCGATAGCATCTGGCTTCTTGCTCGCCTGGGGCGGTATGCTCCTCATTATGACAATGTTTCCGCACGCTCTCTTTCTTGATATCCCCTCGAACCGCATCGGCAGTTATCTCAGTTACCCTCTCGGATTAACCGCTGGATTCGCACTCGCTTGGACACTCTCCACTCTTTCTCAAAAAGTAGTATTACCACCTGTTCTCACGATTATCATTTTGACAAGTCTCGTCAGTTTTCTCATCGGTTCGGGATCAGTTGAAAATGCAAACTCACTCACATTCAAAGATCGGTCTCAGGAACTCGTCCAGACCTTCGCAGCGAGTGAGTACCTTGCTCAACACTCGAACGGCGAGATGATTTTAAAAGATCATAATTACCTCTCCGCCGACGCCTGGATAAAGATTTTCTTCAAACGCGATTATGGCTACCCGCTCTCGCGCGGACTCTTCGGACGTTATGAGGAAGGCGGCAATCGCCGCGAGCGCTGTACCCTCGCTATGATCTCAACCCCAAATACCGACGCTGGTGAACGCTGTTTCCATGAAACAGCCGTTCGATATCTCCTGGTCAACCCGATATACGACAGCGCGCAATTTGAGAAGTCCGACTCCTTCTCCAAGCTCTACACCAGCGAAACCGCAGCGATCTACGAAAAGCATTGAGCAGTCTCTTGCACTTTTGTGTCTGGATTCGTCTCAATCCGCAACGGGAGCTGCACTTTTTTCACTCAAGAAATTATCAAAACTCTGCTGGAGGCTCACTGCATCAATCTCCTGTCCGATGACAACAAGGGTGGATTGTCGCTGTTCTCCTGCTCGCCAAACACGTTCAGGAATAATCGTGTACAGTGTATGCACCCCTTGGAGTACAGCTCGACGATCGGGCCACTCCGTCGTCGCTAGGATGCCCTTGTACCGCAAGAGGTTTGGACCAAGTGTATTTTGTAACTCCCCGATCCAGGCATAGAGTCGGTCGATGTCGATCGGCTTTTCGGTCCAGAGCACGACACTCGAGATGCCCGCCGTATGGCTCGCATGGTCATGATCATCGTGTTCACGCCCCACCTCGGGCGCGGCAAAGAATCGGCGCTCCTGGAAAAGTTCGCTATTCTCCACTGCCCCATTCACGGCTTGAATGATCGGTACAGCAGGATTAATACCGTGGATGCGTGCCTCAATTGTCTCTGCATCCTTTCCCTCCGGAAGCAAATCAGTCTTCGACAGAATGATGAGATCAGCCAACGCGATCTGTTCAGCTGCCACCGGTAGATATCCGAGCTGCTTTTCAATATGGACCACATCGACGACAGTTACAACGGCCGAGATCTCGTAAGCGGTCATGAGCACCTCATCCATCATGAAGGTTTGGATAAGTGGGATAGGATCAGCCAAACCCGTTGTCTCGATGACGATGCGATCGAATTCGAGCTTCTTGATATTCTCTCCTTCTTCTGTCATACCGAGTCGACGTTTCAGGAGATCAGTGAGCGTCTCCACAAGATCGTTTCGCACCGTGCAACAGATACAGCCATTGTCGAGTGTTACGAGATGCTCCTCACCACCAACAACAAGCGCACCGTCAATATCGACTGCGCCAAACTCATTTACAATCACTACAATTTTCTCATCCGTCCGGCTCCGAAGAATGTGGTTGAGGAGGGTCGTTTTTCCCGCCCCCAAGAAACCCGTCAGGAGCGTTACTGGAATCTTCTTGAAAACAGATTTTTGTGCTTGATCCATAAAAAAAGTACCGTATGCGCATAATAGAGAGTGTCTTCGGAAGCGTCAACGCATCCCCTGGAAAATCAGACAAGATACGGTATACTAAATAAGCCCTATGACAGAGAATCGCCTCGCCTTAAGCCTTTTTTTCCTGTTCGCACTTTCCGCTGCGTACCTGTTTTCGGTAAACGAGCGCGGGCTTGATCCGGATCAGGGCAAGAGCTGGTGGAGCCTGGCTTTCACTCGGCCACCTGAGTCCAGAGATCTCGGCTTCACGATTGCCAATCACACCAAGGATCGGGTATTCCATTATACAGTCAACTCCGACCAAGGCGTATTGGCAACCGGTGAACTCTCGATTGAACCTGGACAGAGTATCGAATATACGCCAAACCTTTCCACATCATTCCCGATATCTGGACGGGTTACAATCACCGTTACGCATGAAGCCAAAGACGAAACCATCTATCGTTCGCTATGAAACATGTCCTCCTCGCCACACGCCCGATCACACCCCCCTGGGATGAAGCTTCAAAAAACTTTGCGTATTTTCTCGGAAAAAGTATTTCCGACCATGCTCTGACACTTCTCACGACCGCAGGCACCCCCCTCGTTGATATACCCGCAACCGCTATACAAGAACCGCTCTATCCCTCAGCCCAATTCAACTTTCGTGCTAAACGCACTCTCTTTGCCTATCTCCACGCCCAGCGCAATGCCTTTGATATAACCCACTACCTTTTCACACCTACTCGGCTCAATACTGGTCTGATCCGCCACTTCGCCTTTCCAACACGCGGAAAAACTCTTCAAACCATAGCCACGCTCCGGACCGATCTCTACGGTCCAGCCACTCTGAAAAATATCCTTTTTGCGGATGCCATCACGGTCTATACCGATGCGACGCAGAAAAAACTGAAGGCCCTCGGCTTTACAAATGTTCATCACATCTATCCAGGTATCGACCTTGATCAGTACCAGCCACGAGAAAAAAGCGCGGCCGTCTTGGAAACATACGCGCTCAAGCCAGATGATTTTCTTGTCGTATACCCCGGTGAATACACGCGCCTCGGTGCGACTGATTTCCTCGTTGAAACTCTGATTCGCCACTTTACCCACCCAATTTCTGAACCGTTTATTTTTCTCTTTGCCTGTCGAATCAAAAACGAGGCTGATAGAAAAAAGCGTGAAACTATACGCGAAGCGTTCCGTCAAGCCGGTTGTCTCGATAGAGTTCGCTTTGAAGAGAACCAGGCCACTATAAATATGGCCGAGATCTACAATACGGCCGATGTCATTGTGTTTCCAGTAGGCGACTTAAAAGGAAAATTTGATGTGCCGCTCATCATTATTGAGGCCTATGCCTCAGGAAAACCTGTTATCCTCTCCGATCTTGAGGCCTTCCGAGAGTTTTCAAACGAACATATTTCTGTTACCATCCCCAGGCTCCAAGGCCAACCATTTATCGAAAAAATACTTTATTTAAAGCATAATCCAGAAGTTTGCCAGACGCTTGGTCACGCTGCTCGAGCCTTCGCCCAAACCCACTTCGATCTCCGCGACACGGCCCGACGGTACGCTGAGCTCTATGCATCACTTTGAGCCACATAGACATATGTACGAAACAGCCATACACACGATCAGCCACCTCAAGAAAAAAATGCAGACCGCCAAGATGAAGGTGCCGGTCGTGTTCCATGTTGGCGATGAACTGATGCCCAGTGAATCAACACTCGAACAACTTGAAAGTGTGGCTGCGAACGATTCTGTTTTCCATCATATTGCTGCCATGGCCGATGTGCATTCGAAGCCAGGCCGAAAAAATGCCACTGGAACAACCGTCACATCCGAGAATTATATCCTCCCACAGGTCAATGACTCTGATCCAGCCTGTGGTATGCGCCTTGTAAAAACGAATTTAACCGAAGAAAATATTACCCCTGAAGAGCTCGATATTCTCTTCCGTGAACTCGTCAAGACCGTTCCGACAAAAAAATTTATCGGGACCCGTGTTTCTTTCAAAACGATCGTCGATATCTGTCGTGGCGGCATTCAGCCGCTTATTCAGACACTACATATTCAGACTAAAAACGAAACAACTCACTGCCTTGAAAATGGAAATTTTTTTTCCAAGTCTGTATCTCGTGACACTATCTTTTCAGTTATTCCCAAACTCTTTCTCTGGTTTGCAACTTTTCGACTCGGCATCTTGGGTGCAGCCGGGAATCATTTTCTCGATCTCATGAAAGTCACTGGGATCGAAGATGAAGAAACCGCCCGAAAATTTGGACTTAAAAACGGACAGTATGTGTTTATGGTGCACTGCGGCTCTGGCATCCTCGGCCAGTACACGATGTACATGTACACTGCCAAGAAACGCGAACATTTCTCTCAAGCTCTGATGGTTGAGCTTGGCAAACTCCTCTTCCGCTCACCTTTGAAGTCAGTCTATAACCGCATCGCCAAGAAGATCAAAGCCTATCAATTCGGCGCCAAGGAAGAACTCTTCACCTATGAGGGCAACGGACCCGAAGGCGAAATGTACATGACTGCACGCAATGCCTGCTCCAACTTTGCACATGCCAATCGTGCCGTCATCACCCACAATGTCAGCGAGACTATCAAACGCGTGCTCGGCCGCGATCCGGAATTAGAGCTTCTCTACGATATGCCCCATATTCTCGTTTCTCGTGAGGAACACTATGGAAAAAATATCTGGGTACACCGGAACGGCACTTCCAGAGCCTATGGACCGAGCCGCATGCAGCATCACCCGCTCTTCCGAGAAACTGGTGAACCCGCCTTCATCCCTTCTTCAATGTCGACCGAGGCCTTTCTCTGCGTCGGTCTCGATGGCAACGAGTCGAGCTTCTACTCCTGCAATCACGGCGCAGGAAAAGCCAAAGCGAAGTCGGACGCGCTCGTGCCGGAAGACAAGGCAGCGCTGCATGATAAGCTCAAGACCCGCGGCGTGAAACTCTACAACGGCCAATCCTCGAAAGTCATTGAGCAAGACTCATCCCACTACAAACGCATCGATGACATCATCGCGACCGTTACCGAGAACCAGGTCGTGAAGCCCGTCGCTCGGCTTATGCCAGTCGCAATCATTATGTACTAATCCCATTTTGAACACACAGCTTACAACATAGAACACCTGATATTGTGTCTTATTTGTTCCATGTTTTAAGTTCTCTGTTTCATGAAAATCATTACTTTCAGCGGCATTGATGGCTCGGGGAAATCGACCCAGTTAGCGCTTCTCAGAAAACGACTCGAAGCGAAAGGGGCCCGCACTGCTTATTTCCACGCCGTCCAATGGAGTCTGCCACAGACCGCCAAACGGTTGTTTCAGCGTAAACAGACCAAACCAGGCGAAAGCAAAGCCGTAACCAAAAGCTCATTCCTCGGTGTTTGGTTGCGTCAAGCGGTCTTGCTCCTAGACTTAGTTCGGTTTCGGCGTTTTCTCAATGACCTACGGCATACTGAAGTCGACTATCTCCTCTCCGACCGCTACTTTTACGATTCGCTTATCAATATCGCCTATCTCGATGGTACCTTACTTGATACTTCCTATGCCCGCTTCACGACTCGTTTCATCCCAAAGCCTGATTGCGCCTTTTTCCTCTCGGTCTCACCCGAATCCGTCATGCGTCGCGAGCGTGCACCAGAACAGGGACTCCAATACCTAAAAGACAAGCACAGTCTCTTCCAAGAAGCCGCCACACTCTGGAACTTCATCACGATCGATGCCGGACAGGACCCAGAGAGCATCACCACTGCTATCAACACAGCCCTATGAAACATTTTTCCCGATCGCTGGTTTGGCTCACTGCTTCAGAAATTATTTTCAATATTGCTGCCTATGTCGTCCATTCGGTAGTTGGTCGCATTCTCGGACCAGCAGACTACGGCCGCTATGGACTCGTTGTAACGCTGACGACTATGGTTATTGTTCTCATCGGAAATGGCCTACCAACAGCGATGTCCAAATACCTCAGTGAAGTACTTGAAAAAGCACCGGAAACAATTCACGCTATAAAAAAGAAAACTGCCCTGCTCCAAGCGAGCCTGATTGGTCTCGTAACCGGTATATTCTTCCTCCTCGCCCCAGGGATCGCCTTCATCCTCAAGGATGATTCGCTCACACCGCTCTTCCGCCTCTCCGCACTCATCATTCCGACATTTGCCGCTGCCTCGTTCTACCATTACTACCTCATCGGACTCCACCTCTTCCGGCTTCAGGCGATCATAAAAATTATTCGCTCCATCGCACGGGTCGGGTTTATTGCGCTAACTGCTATCTACTTTGGACTCGATGGTGCGATTGCGGGCTATATCCTCGCCCCACTCTTCACTTTTCTTGCCGTGATTATTATTGACGAATTTTATATCAAACGACGACTCGGCATCGG
This sequence comes from uncultured Bdellovibrionales bacterium, assembly GCA_964530135.1. Classification (GTDB taxonomy): domain Bacteria; phylum Patescibacteriota; class Minisyncoccia; order Moranbacterales; family UBA1568; genus SSEF01. The sequence continues at coordinate 11,810 of CAZGXN010000002.1, forward strand.
ACGGAGAGCAGAAACCAATAATGTTCCGTTCCCCGCCAAGACCTTACTCCTCTATGCTGGACCATTGACGCTCTTTCTTATCTTTTATGAACTCCTCCTCACGCTTGATCTCTACTTTGTCAAAGCACTCCTTCAGGACGATCACCTCACGGGACTCTACAATGCCGCTATTACTGTGGGCCGCATCCCATACTATCTTTTTGCTGCACTCGCTATGATCCTCCTCCCAGCTATTTCCAAGACAACCGCCGAACGCAATAATACTGAGACAAAATCACTCGTCGAGCGCTCCCTCCGCCTCCTCGCGCTTATTCTCTTCCCTCTGGTTACACTCCTCTCTGTTTATGCCAGCGAAATCCTCCATCTCTTCTATGGAAATCGGTATGATGGAGCGGCAGCGGCGATGCAGGTTTTTACAATTGGAGTCGGTTTCCTGACAGTCTTCTATGTCCTCGCCTTTGCACTCAATGGAGCCGGTAGGGTAAAAATTCCGCTCTGGCTCTCTTGCGCTGGCTTCATTGGTATGTTGGTACTCAACTTCCTCCTCATCCCATCTTTTGGCATTGTTGGAGCAGCCCTGGCTACAACCATCGTCTCAGGATTCCTGATGCTCGGCATCCTCATATACACCGAGATTCATTTCCATGCCAAACTTTCGCTCCGCCTCATATTGATTTCACTCGCCTCCGCGATCGGTATGGCACTCCTCGCTGTACATGTCTTGCCCCATGGCCGCTGGGGCTTTATATTCTCAGGTGTCTTCCTCACTGCTTTGTACTATGGTGTCCTGCGCATCACCCATGAACTTACAGATGATGACATCGCCCCATTGCTCAAACTCTCCCGAAAGAGAGACTCTATTACTCAAAAGATCTCTTGAAAAAATACTGGTAATATGCCACTCTGTGGGTACAGAGATCGTGTTTTTTATCGTCACCCTCAACCCAAGGAGACCGGCATGAAAATAGCTGTTTTTCCGAATCCTTTCGACTGGTTCTCTGGCCAGCTTCGCGGATGGAATCAGATCCAGGAGTTGATCTTCCAAGACTGGATTGCCTTCCTCAACCAAGTCAGCCAAAGAGCTGACAGGCTCTCTCCACGAGATATCGCCCTCGATCGGATCAACCAGATGCAGGTTCTCCTGTATCGCGGATATGTCCGTCGGCAGCATCTGAAAAAGCTCTCCAGTCACGAGCGCGAGATGCAACGCTTTGCCCAATGGATGCACCGCCACTCGGAAAATTTCCGTCGCCTCATCGACCTGTATCCAGAATGGCTCGCGCAGTTCAATGATCCAGCATTCCCGCGTGCTCGGCTCCTGCGTACGATCGCATTCCACCTATACCAATAAATGGGACCCTCTGTGCCCAATGAAAAAGTCCGAACACTCAGCGAGTGAACGGACTTCTTTTTTTAATAACCTAAAAGGAAAATTATCATTTCCCAGGCCCCCAACGATAAACCGTGATATCTCCGCGGACACTCGCGTTACTGACACGCTCCCAATGCTTTTCAACATACTGTTCAACCTCTGAAGAGATATAATCCTCATCATTGCCAGAATAGATAAACCATCCGGATGGATATTCGGCTTCAATTTTCTGAACATCAGCGAGAGAAAGTTTTTCCTTTGAGAGTTCGCCTCCAAAATCAAAAACTTTCACCTGAGCCCCACTCCAATAGTAATTGCGAAAATTGCGCGTAATGAGAGCATCTCCGGCCAGGCGCTCTTTCTTGAAGTATGTGAACACTTTCCGGTAATTTGGATTTCCGCCCGAAGAGGTTTCATGGTACGTATTGTTCTCCTCAAAGAAATAACCAAGGTTCGGAACAAGGATAAAGAGTGCGATTCCGGACAGTATCCCTGTGCGCCAATTCCAGCGTTCTCCGATCGCCTTCTGCAAAAATTCAAACACCCCTATGATACCCGTCGCCGCTAAGATCATTCCGAATGATTGGATGAAAAATATATACTGCGGCCCGACATTCCGGCGCCAGAGAAAGATTGCCATAAGAAGCGGCACAAAATAAGCGAGGATGAGATACCAGACGGCTGAACGATACTCTGTTCTCCGAAAGAGAAAAGCGGTGCCAAAAACAATAAGCCCGGCACCGATGACTGGTGTCGCAAAATCAGCAAGTGCGTGCGTCAAATATCCGAAGTGGTCATCAAAGAAAATAAGTCCCTGTGTAAAAGACCGTATCGTCTTGGGGAAGAAGAGGAATGCAACCACTACTGCCCCTGCACCAAACAGAGTGGAATACCCGTACCGATTTTTCCATTCGCCCGTTGCGCGATAACGGAGATATGTCTGAAGTAAGACATATGCGCCGAAAGAAATCAGGAGATGTGCTGTCATCTGATGCACCGAAAGAGACAACACTGTGACCGCTCCCGCCAATACGAGATACGGTACATGAATACCAAAGCGACGTGAAGCATCTTTCAAAAATGTGATGCTGCCCTCATAGGTGCGCTCATAGGCTGCATAGAGCGCGGTCGCAGCAGTGAGGTAGAGCGGAAAGAACATGGCATACATGCGGAGGCGACGGCTAAAGATGATCGCTGAAATGGAGAGGGCACACATGAGCGCGGCCACCAGACCAATATCACGCCTCTGAGTAAAAATCCAAGCAGACCAAAAAACAATCAGGATTGCAAAGATTCCCCAGGCCACACTCACGGAACGCGCGACTGCCTCAGTCGGAGGCAGGATACTAAAGAGCGCGGCCACCTGAAACTTGTACGGTGCAGCGCGTTCATCCCGAAGCACATTCTCATTCACACTACTCGGCATAGTGTAATTAAAATCCCAGGCTTGCCACTCCCCAGTCTGATGATAACCATACGCTGAATTGATATCGAGGAATTCGTCCGCAACAAAGGAATTCTCACCAAGATTATAAAAACGAAGTACAACCCCAACCAGAAGGATAATCACAAGTATCTGAATCGTTCGTTTCCAATCAAGCATACGCTCGTCATTATTCTGACTGATTATTTGCCTCATCCTCAAGTTTGTCGAGGGTGCTGCCATCTTCACTAGTACCACTCTTTGAACGACTGAAATATTCGTTCCAAGTATACCGCGGGGGCGCTTTAGAGTCACTCGGCTTTGGGATCGAAAAGTCCTGGCGCTCTCCAATAATCACCGATTCTTTCGGTAAGAGCTCAATCGCCACGAGTGTACCAAATGGTGTCATCGTTCCGATATCATAACTTGCCCGATACTTCCTCAATGCATCTTCAAGATCCGACTGTGCCCGTACAATAAGATAATAGACTCCTTCCCGATAAATACCATCATATCCAAGCACGGCATTTTCTACTCCCCGTTTTTCAAGAAGGTATTTCAATGCCCGACGATGCTGCGGCTCACTGAACATATACACGGGGTACCCCTGCACTCTTGAACGCGCCTGAAGAAAATCGACGATAGCCAACTGCTGTTCCAGCGTTACTCGGATACGCTCCTTGAGAATCCGATCGGGTGGACTATCAACGGGTTCAGTTTTTGCTCGGGATAATTCATCAAAACGATGAGTGAGTGAAGAGAGATTGAGTCCAGCGAGCATGAAGAAAAGCAGGGCCACGACAATACGGCCGTAGGCGCGCCCCGGCAACGCTCGGACAACAATCAATCCAAGACATCCAAGCAAAACAAAGAAAAAAGGTCCGGAAAGCAGGAAAAATCGTGGTGCCACACCGTATGCAAGCGGTGTAAACAACCCAAAAGTAACTATCAACCACAGACCTACAGCCAGGAGAAAGTCTTTTTTCCTTCGTTCTTTTTCCCGAAGATAGAGGAATCCAAACGCGAACACCGCCAACCCAAATACACTGGCCGCGATAAGACCGTAGGGCTTCCCAATATCGCATTTTGTCTGACATGTAATGACAAGGCCGCTAACCGTCTTCACGCTTGGCAGGGTTCCACCTTCAAATCCCGTCATTATGACGAGTCCGGCCAGAGTATGCTCGGTAATATTGCGAATGAATTTCTCAAGGAAAACATGGTCTTCTTTGGTTGATTTCTCCGTGATTGCGTCAAAAAATTCTTTTGTATTCGCCCCGCCACTCGCCCATTCATTCAAAAGCATCGGAAGATAACCGATGATGACGATACCCAGTGCTGCCCCCCAGGCCCGAAGACTGAATTTTGGACGCCGCAAAAGAAAAAAGATGGCGAGGAATGTTGGTATTGCGAGAAAAGCCAAAAAATGAAGCTGTGTCGCAAGAGTGAAGGCAAATACCGAAACAGCAAACCAACGCCCCGGATGGCGCACCTCACCACCGACCGCACGGAGCAACCCATACATGCCAAGAAGGAGAAAGAACGGCAACATATTTGGATTCCAAGCAAAACGGCCATACATCACAAAATATTCGGACACCGCAAAAACCAGGGTGAGTAATACACTCAGCCAATCAGGAAAAAAACGTCGCATCAAAAGAAAAAATATGCCGATGGATGCTACTGACACGGTCAGTACGATCGCTGCCATCCCGGCCGGTGTCCCGCCGAATATGGAAGCTCCAAGATATTGGAGGTAATAATACCCGGGCGCAAGCCGGAGAAAAGTCCCACCGGCTTTCGGTCCGAGGAGGGGGAGTGCCGCTGGACCCTCCTCGAGCGCCCGATCGATAACACGCGCGTCTCGCGATTGATCCAATTCAAAATGTAGCCAATCCGTGAAGTGATAGGAGCGGAGGAAAAATCCCAGCGTAATAATGAGTGCGAGCCCGATCCACACGAGCCGTTGTCGCCTTTCTGGAACCATCTTTTCATCTCACCATTTTCCCTCTATGATAGGGAAAAGGCCGTACATTAAGCCTTATTTATTGTAACCCGTTCTCACTCCTAGAGCAAAATATGGTCAAACGCTTTTTTACCCCCTTTCTCTCGGGACTCCTCGCCCTCAACGCGCTTCTGTTTGTTGTACAACAATTCAAATGGTTTCCCCAGGCAAAGATTACCGAAACTGACGACATCTTTTACTTTTTTTTCCTCGTTCTTGGCATCGTGTCCATCGGTGCTGTTCTCTATTTCACGCCCCTTCACCACATCCGCACCATCCTCGAAAAACTCCTAGTTATTTTTTTCCCAACCGAACTGATTCTTATCTTCGGCCTGTCACAGTCAAAGAATTTTCACTATGTCTTCTTCATGGCCATTGGTGCCTATATTCTCCTTGCCGGTATGGTCGCTATTCATACGGCCATAACCCGTGAGACAGGCGAACGACCTCTTCTGCGGCATACATTTCGATCCGTTTTACCCTGGGGACAGGAACAAGGATTATCGACTCTCATTTTGGTTACCCTCCTCACGGGAATTTTTTTCTCATTCGGCGTCTCTGGACTGACTCGCTTTGCCGCAGTTGATGAACCCCTCTGGACTGATGGACGGATTCCAAAATATTGGCACAATATCGAAGAACATGACTGGCGTGGCACACGAATCAGTGACAAGCCCGGCATCACCGTGGCTCTCGCCGCTGGCCCGGGAATGTGGTTTATCAATACGAAAGACTACAAGGCGATCCGGTCGGCCAGTATCCTCAAAACCAATCACCTCAATATCGAAACCCTGTACTGGGCCTTTCGACTCCCCCTCCTCATCGTTATTACACTCTTCTTACCCTTCTTTTATATCTTTATAGAGCGGCTATTGAGCAAACGCGAAGCGCTCATTACCTACGCCGCCATCACCCTTTCACCCATTCTCATCGGGATGAGCAAGATTATTAATCCGGATGCGCTCCTCTGGATCTTCGTCCCGCAAGCGCTATTCGCATATCTTGTTTTTCTAAAACGCCGCCAATACCGCTACCTCATCCTCGCAGGTATCTTGGTCGGACTCGCACTCCTTACAAAATATGTTGCCAACTTTGTGATCGTCTTCATGGTTGGACTCATCTTCCTGGAATGGCTGTATCAAGATACAACCCGCCAGTTATCACTCGCACACTATCTCAAAAGGTCTCTCTCCGAGCTTTCCATCCTTATCTTTACCGCCCTGGCCACTTTTTATGTTCTATTTCCGGCTGTCTGGATAAAGCCAGAAAAACTTATTACTTCGACTCTGTACAGCCAGGCCTTTGAAAAATTTGCGCCACTGTTTATTGTTCTCCTCATTTTCATCGGGATCGATCTGATGTGGAATCGCACCCGTGCGCTCGCATTTCTCCTCAGACTCTTCGAACGCTACCGTGAGTGGCTCGGCTGGGGCATTGCCAGTCTCAGTATCACAGCGATCGCCTTTACCCTCATCAACAGCTGGCGGGGTATGCCTTGGTATGACTTCATGACACTCCTCGCTTCACCCAAGACAATTGCCGGCCACACTGATCTCATCGGTATTTTTCTTTCCAACTTCTACCCCCTTGTCTTTGGCTTCACGCCCATTATGCTGATCGGTATGCTCGCCGGCATCAGTCTCATATTCCGTAAAGCATTTTTCCAACAGGATACGGCTCGACTCGCATTCTACTGCATTCTCTTTATCCTGCTCTACTATGTTGGAGCGACCGGCAACGGTGTCGCGATGATTGTCCGTTACCAGATCATCCTCTTCCCTATCGCGGCTCTCTTGGCCGCCCTTGGTCTCCTCGCGCTCTTTGACCGTTTCATCCGCACCCGGAGAGAACCGTTCTTTGCACTCTTTCTCGGTGTGATTATCCTCACGGGCATCGGGACGCTCCGTATGACGCCCTTCCCACTCTCATATGCCTCAGGATTGCTACCGGTCCGATACCATACCGATGTAAAAGATATGGGTCCTGGGAGTTATGAAGCCGCACAGTGGCTCAATCAACAACCGAATGCTGAAAATCTTACTATCTGGACCGATAAGGACGGTGTCTGTAAGTTCTTCATCGGCCAGTGTCGTCGGGGTTTCGGTAACTATGCGACTCGGCGAGCTGAAGGAATTGACTATATTGTCGTCTCATCCGGACGAGAAAGCCGGACGACAAAGATGATCACAGCTCAGGTAAACAGCGGTGTGCCAGCTATCCGCTATGACCAGTACTATCAAAAGGATACTCCGGCGCACGAAATCCTGATCAATGGCCGGATCAATCACTTTGTAAAGATATTTCGCTTTGCCGAGTAATGCGTTGTTGATGGTCCTGAGTCTGTGGTACGGCGCAGGATGAGGTAGTTTGGTAATGCAAGAAAAGAAATGAGCATCTGGAGAAGCCGCGAGCACAAGGCAGCGGTTACTGCGAGTTCCGACGAAACACCGACGAGTCCGAAAAAAAAGACATAGGCCCATTCCTTCACGCCAATATTGTTAATAGAAATCGGGATATTGGCCACGAGCGTCGCTGCAAAGATAGCGCTCCCAAACGCCAGTAGTGAAATATCTGCTCCAAGGCTAGAAAAAAGTATAAAGTTACTGCCACCGATACCAACGAGGGTAAAGAGTGATGCCCAAAGTATGGTTTTCATGTATATGTTTCTGCTGATGAAGGGAACAAAATCCCCCAGAAGAAGCGTTGGTTTTTTCCAGGGTAACAATTCAAAAAGGGATACTGCGAGTGTATACAATCGCTCCACTACAAACAGTGCGAGAAGCATCGCGAGAGCCACTGAAAGCGTGATGGCAGCAAATAGTATGAATACCGGACGATCAAGGAGGATTTGCCAGGGCAACAGCGTAATTCCAATTCCAGAAAAAAGAAAGAGTGCCAAGAGGCCAGTGATGCGGTCAAACAAGACCACTGCAAAGGCACGGGATCGCTCACCGACTTTGGACATCCAAAATACTCGATACGCATCACCGCCAACAGTTGATGGAAGGAAGTTGTTTATGAGAGCCCCAGTGAGATAAGCAAAGACCCCTTCCTGTATCGAAAACTTAAACCCCTGAATGCGAGCGAGATACTGCCACTTGGCGGAAGAAATGATATTTCCCAGTATCTGGACACCCATGTAAGCAAAAATCAGTGGTCCAGAAGCATTGGCCAAGATATGACCAACCACTGGCCAATCAACTTTTTGGATAAGCCAGTATACGAGCACGGCACTCACGGCGATTTTCAGTACTGTTTTCCAATATTGCATATCTCTCACTATAGCAATCATTCAGACGAGTCGCTATTTTTTAGCGATTTTTTCTTTTACCGAAGCCACATTTCCATATTTTCTCAGTATTGACTTATTCATAAATATGTGCTAATATGTGTTGTCGCGTGCCTAGTGTGCGTGACAAGGGGTCTTTGTGCCTATCGTTGGTACTTTGACAATTTCAATCAGATATCCTGAAAAATTCGCCTCTTGTTTGTAGGGGGAGTAATGAGTTTTTCGGTGAATCTATACATCTGGAGAAATGAAAATGAGCAGTTTGAGTACCTACCTGGGTCGGAAGAATTTCCACTTGATGGTCCGCGTGTTTTCCGTGACCGAGGCCGGCGTTGCGCAGCAATGCAAGGCAACACGCGAACTCGTGAACCGGGCGCTCGGCCTGAGATTCCACGGCCGCCCCGTGTTCTCCGGCATCAGCATCGTGGTACCCAGTTCGCCGGTGTATGTCAACTACGATTGCGGCCTCACGGCAGCAGCACTCGTGGATGAGTTCTGCGGCATGCACAAGGCCCCGTGCCCCATCCATGTCCGGGCTTACATGACGGGCGATCAATTCGTCGACGTATTCAACGAAGAGATCAACCATCTGGCTCGCGCGAAAGGACACTACCTCCTGTCGATCTCGCCTGCCGTCCGGCATTACTGCAATGACACCGAGATGGCCAAGGTCATCACGGCCTGCCACAAGGGTGCCAAGATTGGCGGGCTCATCCTGCCGCAAGTCGAGGGCGTCGCCTGTGGTTTCGTTGGCAACATGTTCAGCTTCCTGGATATCGACGCAGCCATCCAAGTCGGCGGCTACCAACACTGCGCCCGCGACATTCGTCGAGATGACGAAACCTTCGTTGCGGTGCGCCACCCGACCGAAAAGGAGATCTCGATTCCGCTGAAAGCAGTCGAGGAAACCCCGCTTATCGCTGCGATGCTGATCAAGCTTCGCGGGATACTCGAGACGGGTGAAATATCCGAGGAGGCCGTCCCCTTCATCGCGCCGATCCTTCCCGAATCTTGGGAGGCTTGGCAACTGCCAGACCAAATTACTGGGTATGTGGCCTACCACGAGCTGAAGGTACGGTCGAAGTGGATCAGGCAGCGCGCCTTCCTCAGCATGCGTGGCCTCGCCTTCGATGACGTACGCCAGGCTGTCATGCCCGGTTACCGTCTGGAGGACTACGCCAGCGACAGCCGTTACGAACACCTCGTTTCGGCCATCAAGGCGACGGGATACCCCTTGTAGCCAAAGACGGCGGGGTAACCAGAGGCTCTGAAGCCGGCCAAGTGTAACAACACAGGGCCGGCTTTTTCTTTTACCGAAGCCACATTTCCATGTTTTCTCAGTATTGACTTATTCATAGAAAGGTGCTATTATATAAAGTTGCGTAAAAAATGCGCGACGAATTCACAGTCCGCTACCAATGGTAGCTTTTCCAATCAGGAGATCTCAATGAAAACTGGAACCTGCACTTACCAGGTGCGCACCTGTGTCCATTTCTTCGGCATCTACAACGATTCGAAAAACAATATTGTGGTCGAAGACCGTGACCCGAACAAGGTCGCCATCCCCGACAAAGCCTACGCCTTTGTCTTTTATGACGAAGTGGTGGCCGAGGTGAAGCTCGAAATTGGCACGGTCGCACTCAAGAACGAGGCCACCGTCGATGGTCGTTATGTTGGTTGGCTGAATAAATCGTCCGTCCACTACTGTGGCGGCAGACTCTTCACCGTCGCCGAGGGCGAACGATTCTTCCGTGAACACGCCAGCGCCTTCTACGGCACGGGCGATCCTATGGACGGCGAAGACAACCTTTTCGACCTCATCCGTACGGGCAAGCGGCCTGGAGTGACCCACATCCTCCAGCAGCGCAATGGCGACATCACCCCCTTTTGCGAAGGCGTGGATGTGATCGTCCCCCTTCCCGAGCCCGCCACGGCCTGAACCAATACCTGATACTCTTGTCAGGTAAATTGAAAGCCAGTGAACGATAACTACGTTCCCTGGCTTTTTTCTTTTCTCTCGAAATTATTTCTTGATATTTTCTCCGAGAATGTTTCGAAAATTCTGCGCCACTTGATTCCAGCTGCGCTTTTCCGCGCGGCGACGGCTTTCTGTGCCGAAGAGAACTGCTTCCTCAGGATTATTTGCGATTCGAGCCAAGGCCGTCGCAAAGGATTCTGTATTTTCGGGCTGAACGAAAAGGCCGTTTGCACCATCAGTCACGAGCTCGGCCATCCCGCCCGTACCGGAAACGATGAGCGGCAGACCCGAGGCAAGCGCTTCGAGTGCAGCATTACTCATCCCCTCGTTCTTTGACGGGAGAACGAACACATGCGAACGCTGATAGTATCCGGCGAGCTGGTCGTGCTCGACCCGGCCGATAAATTTCACTTGATCTGAAATGCCTAGCGCCTTAACGCGCTCTTCGAGCATCGGTTTCTGCTCCCCTTCACCGACGAGGTGGAGCTCGATCGGCTTGGCGGTTTTTTTGGTCGCGACTGCAAAGGCCTCGATGAGATGATGGATGCCTTTCCGTGGCGTGAGCCGTGAGGTCGAAAGGAAAACCGTCACATCTGTGGCTCGCTTTTTTGGGTCGGGACGGAATGTTTCGGTATCGACGCCGTTCTGAATCGTCTGCATCTCTTGGCGAAGAGCGGTCTTTCTCGCCAGTTCAGTCAGCCCAGCGCTATTCGGTATAACCGCTTCTGCCCGACGCCACAAGAAACGCACGAGTGGCCTGGCAAAAAGATAAAAAGTGTCATACTTCTCACTGAATCCCGGGACGTCCGCCCCGCGGAGCGATACGACATATGGCACGCCGTAGACTAGCTTCACCAGATACGCCAGAAATCCACAGGGTACAGTGAAAAATGCCAGCGTTACATCGAACGGCTGTTTCTTCGTCTCGAGACGCAAGAAACGCCAAAGGAAAAAGGCCGCCTGAAGAGAATAAATAAGAATATCCTTGAGGGATTGTGAATGGAGTTTTTCGGGGTTTTTCCCGATTGGCAAGCGGTGCACATACACCTCTCCACCGACCCGGATATGCTCTCTGACCCCACCGACGGCAGCAGTCACCAAATGAACCTCGATACTCGAATCCTTGGCCCATTCGCGGAGAATGGCCTCGGTCGCGACACTCGCCCCGCCACCCAATGGCGGATATTCATAGTTAAGAAAGAGGACCTTCATCGTTTTCAATCAGCGTTAGACGCCAACACCGTAATAGGTGAAGCCAGCCGCTTCGGCCTCGGAGCGTTCGAGCACATTACGACCGTCATAAATAATATCACCTTTCATCTGCCTCCTCAGATCGGTATAGTCGATAACCCGAAATTCATCCCACTCCGTGCAAATGACGAGGGCATCCGCCCCCTTCAACGCATCGAGAGCTTTCTTTGTGTAGGTCAGGTGTGTATGTTGAAACACTTTTTTCGAATTTTCCATTGCGACCGGATCAAAGACGCGTACCCTACAACCCTCTTCAAGAAAAAGTTTCGCGTTCTCAATACCAGGCGCTTCCCGCACATCGTCGGTACGAGGCTTGAAGGCTAGTCCCCACACTGCGATCGTTTTGCTCTTGAGTTTGTCTCCGAGTTGTTCCTTCAGCTTCACAAAGGGCTTGATACGCTGTGCCTCATTGACATCACTCACTGTTTCAATGAGGTGGAAATGCGAATTATACTCATTCCCTGTCGCGATAAAGGCCTTCACATCTTTGGGAAAGCATGACCCGCCATAGCCGATACCGGCATAGAGGAAACGAGATCCAATCCGATTATCATATCCCAAACCACGGGCCACTTCTTTGACATTGCCACCTGCGACTTCACAGAAATTTGCGACTTCATTGATAAAGGTGATCTTCATCGCCAGAAAAGCGTTGGCTGCATACTTTATGATTTCGGCGCTGCGCACATCAGTAAACACAATCGGCCGGCCCGAACGCGCCAGCGGACGATAAACCTGTTCCATCAATTTCCGCGCCTTGGCAGATTTGGTGCCGATGATAACACGATCCGGATTCAGAAAATCCTTCACCGCTGCGCCCTCGCGCAAAAACTCAGGGTTGGATACAACATCAAAAGGGTGCTTGCCCCGGGAGGCCTGCTTGATGATTTCTCCCACTTTCTCAGCCGTACCGACCGGCACCGTCGATTTATCAACAAATACCTTGTAGCCGTTGAGATGCTTACCAAACATTTCTGCCGCCGCAAAAACATACTGCAGATCTGCCTGACCGGTTACCGTATCTTCGGGTGTACCGACGGCCATAAAAACAACTTCGGACGCCTGAACTGCCTCTTTCAGGTCCGTTGTGAATGACAGCCGCCCTTCTTTGACATTTCGCTCCACGATCTCTTCCAAACCAATTTCATAGATCGGAATAGTGCCCTTTTTCAAGAGCGCGATCTTTTTTGTATCGATATCTGCACAGATCACCTCATGCCCGATCTCGGCCATACACGCACCTGAAACGAGGCCCACATAGCCAGTCCCCAAAAAAGTAACTTTCATACAGTCTTCCTTTTCTTATGGATGAGTAATGATTTCTCGGATATTGTAATTCATCCGCTGTCGAGCCTGATAGTAACTCTTCACCGAAATATCTGCGAGGAGACCGGAAATAAACAATTGAATTCCAACAAGGGTGAAGAAGATACCGACCAATGGCCAGAGCCGTTCCGAGAGTGAGGCGCCGAAGTACAGCTTTTCAACCAACATCCAAAAAAGGATAGACGAACCAAGCAGAAAAAGCAGCACTCCCGCCCCGCCAAACAAGTGGAGTGGACGATGCGAATATTTCCGCCAGAACCAGATCGCGAGCATATCGACAAAGCCCTTCATGCCACGCTTCCAATTATATTTCGTCAGGCCATGGACGCGTGGATGATGACTCACCTTCACTTCAGCGACCCGAAACCCTTCCAGCTGCAAGATCGCTGGGATAAACCGGTGCATCTCACCAAACAAATCAATGTCCTTGAAACATTCGCGGCGATAACTTTTCAAACTACACCCAGAATCATGGATATTGTCATGGATGAGTATTTTTCTCAGGAAATTGGCAATTCGCGAGGGGATTTTCTTACTCCATGGATCTTGACGCTTGTATCGCCAACCCGAGACGACATCATACCCCTCATCGATCTTGGCTAGGAGAAGTGGGATATCTGCTGGATCATTTTGGAGATCACCATCGAGTGTGATGATGACATCCCCCGTCGCCGCCTTGATACCCGCGTCAAAAGCGGCAGTCTGGCCGAAATTTTTACGGAAGACAATAAGCTTCACCGGAGCACAAGCCTCAGCCTCAGCACGCGTCTTATCCCGAGAGCCATCATCGACAAAGATGATTTCATACGGCTGACCAGTTTTTTCAAGCGCCACCTTAATTCGTCGGTGCAGCTCAAAAACATTCCCCTCCTCATTGTAGAGCGGAACGACCACAGAGAGTGAATACTTCCCTTTTTCCATACTTTCAGTTTATCCCATACTTGAGCCATTGGCAAAAATAACCGAAAAAAACTTTGACAAAAACATATTGACAAAATACTCTGTTTCTAGTAGTATCAACTCTCAAAACCTATGCGTATACTCATTACCGGCGGTGCTGGATTCATCGGCTCTCATGTCGCTGACGCTCTCATCGAGCGCGGGCATCGGGTAACTATCCTCGACAATCTCTCGAGCGGCAGCCTCGAAAATGTAAACCGTCGGGCAAAGCTCTATAAATTCGATATTGGGAATCGGCAACGGCTCGAAAAGCTATTTGAAAAGGTTCAGCCCGAGGCGGTGTTCCATTTCGCCGCCCAAATCAATGTCCGAGCCTCAGTCGAAAATCCTTCGGCGGATGCCACGACAAATATCCTTGGAAGTCTCTCCATCATCGAACTGGCTGCTCAATACGGAGTGAAGAAATTGATCTTTTCATCCACTGGAGGTGCCATGTTTGATGACACGACGCCCCGTCCGACACCCGAATCCATTCCGGCCGGCCCGCTCTCCCCATATGGCATTGCCAAACTCTCCATCGAGCACTACCTCCGTTTCTTCCATCAGATCCATGGTTTGCCATACATAGTGCTCCGCTATGCCAATGTCTATGGCCCGCGTCAAAATGCGCACGGTGAGGCGGGTGTCGTCGCCATCTTTCTCGCCCGAATGCTCGAGGGAGTCGGACCGACTATCAATGGTGATGGGCTGCAGACCCGCGACTATGTCTATGTCGGTGATGTTGCTCAGGCGAATATCCTCGCCCTTGATTCTGAATTAATTGAAGGGGTTTTCCATATTGGAACTGGTATCGAAACAAGTGTCAATGACATCTTCCGAATGTTGAATTGGCAATTCGGTAAGACATTTGAGGAGACCCATGGACCTGTTAAGCCTGGTGAAACGATGGCGAGCGCACTCAATGCTCGTCAAGCCAAGGAGCACCTCGGTTGGGAACCAAAAGTCGCTCTCGCCGAAGGCCTCGTCGCCACCGCCACCTGGTTCAAAGCTCGCGCCCGAGAAAGCTAGTACCACTTCTCCAAACTGGAACAAAAACATGCTACACTATTAGTATGTTTTGCTTTTGACAAGCCTTTTTACTATGTTTTCATCACTCTCTATAATCATCCCCTGTTACAAAGAACGCGAAGTCATTGCGGCGAGTGTCGCTACAATCGATGCGTATGTCCGACCACGTTTCGAGCGCTATGAAATCATCATCATAACCGATGGCAGTCCGGACGGAACCAGGGAAACTGTCGACCAGCTCTGCCAGAACCGACCCGACATACCGATCCGGCACATCGCTTTCACCCGTAATCGAGGCAAAGGGGCCGCCGTTCGGGCGGGCTTCCATGCCGCCCAGTACGAATTTGTGCTCATGGTAGATGCCGACCTCACGATCGCCATTACCGAACTTGACAATTTCATGCCGGCAATCGAACATGCCGACCTGGCGATCGCCTCTCGGTTGGTCCCAGGCACCGTGTTTGAAGAACCCTCACCGTTCCATCGGGTACTTATGGCCCGCGTCTTTCATATTCTCCAGATTATTATTCTTGGAAATTTCGAATTTTCCGATACCCAGTGCGGTTTCAAACTTTTTCGCCGAGAAACAGTCCTACCTCTCTTTCGAGTGCTCACTATCAATCGCTTCGCTATCGATACTGAAATCCTCTTCCTCGCCCGCCGGATGAACCTGCGTGTTGCTATCCTTCCCGTCCGGATCCAAAGAGACATCCGCAACACCAATGTCCGTATTTTCCGCGACTCACTCAATATGTTCGGGGCACTCCTGAAAATCCGCTGGAACGCTTGGCGAGGCAAGTATGCGATCCGCCCGCCACTGCATCGCTCTTCACCCATGCCCTCAACTGAATAAATGCACCTATGTGGATCGTCCTCCCAGCCTATAATGAAGAGAAGGTTATCCAGTCAGTCCTCCGGGAAATCCAGAGTGCTGGCTATCACAATATCATCGTCGTCGATGATGGCTCGCAAGATCACACCTACCAAAAAGCAAAGGCCCTGTCGGGAGTCGTCGCCCTTCAACATCGGCTCAACCGTGGTAAAGGTGCCGCCACCAAAACCGGCATCGAAGCCGCCAAACTTCTCGGGGCGGGTATCATTGTTACCATGGACTCCGACGGCCAGCACGATCCAGCCGACATCGCCCGACTCATAGAGCCGATTCAGAGCAATCACTGCGATGTCGTTTTGGGCACCCGTCTCAAAAACCCAAAAGGTATGCCCTGGTACAAGATCCTCGCGAATACCATTGGTAATCTCATCACCTGGTACCTCTATGGACTCTATGTCTCAGACAGCCAGTCCGGTTTTCGGGCCTATTCCCGCCATGCTTCCGAACTCATCAATACCCGAACCGATCGATATGAGTACGACAGTGAGGTTATCCGTGAGATCTATCTCTACAAACTCCGGTACCAGGAAGTACCCATCAAAGTCCGCTATACTGAATACTCAATGGGGAAAGTCCAGAAGCAAGGATTCTGGAATGGTTTGAAAACGCTGTATAAAATGGTTTTTCATCTTATTTCCTAATTTTAGCCTATGAATTTCGATCATTTGCAGCTCTACCAGATTGTCATCCTCATCATCTCCAGCCTGATGCTCTATCAGGGGGCGAGTAACTTCTTCAAAGGTAAAGATCACCAAACCGTCCTGAAACTCGGTGTCCGCGTCGTCGTCTGGGGCGGCATGGCGCTGATCGCACTCTTTCCTGACTTCAGCAATGTCCTCGCCGAACTCATCGGCATCCAGGGCAACATCAATGCCGTCATCCTGACCGGATTCATTCTAGTCTTCCTTATGATCTTCAAGCTCCTCTCCGCCATCGAACACCTCGAACAACAGATCACGCTGCTCACGAGAAAAGACTCGCTCCACCATCTCACTGAAACAACCAAGACCGATATCAATAATGATGCCTCATAAACTCATGCCCCTGGGAAAGCTTTTTTGGGTCAACATTTTCGTTTTTGGTTTGACTGCAATCGGCACGGTTTTTTTGTCGTATGCCCAAGAAAATACAACTCTCCAACTCTTCCGGTCATTCCTCATCCTCGTTCTCACTCTGCCCCTCGCCGGCTTGAACCTTACGGCCATTATCGAAAAGCTTTCACGGCGCTCATTTGACTGGCTCGAAAAACTCAATATTGCGGCCATCAGCGCACTCATTGTTATACCCTTTCTCCTCGCGTTCGAATACAGCAAGTTTCATATCCTCTTTCCGACCCTTCCGATTATCAATGCACTCGTTATTTTTCTCCTGGCCGTCTGGATCAATCCCATGGCCTTTGAACAAACGTTCGACACTGGTTTTCTCAAAGACCACTTGTCCCGATCGACCAGTTTCGCGTTCCTGCTCTATGCCGTGATCCTGCTCATTATCACGCTCTCGTACTATCCCTTGCCCGATCTCGATCCCTACTACTGGCTCTCCAAGTATCGCGCCGATTTTGCCCAGACCAAGCTGACGGACCTCGGCGCATACCGGCCGCTCTTTGCAGCCCTTGCGTACATTTTCAACCAGACGGCACAGGTAGATCTGTACGCTTTTTTCAAGTACGCACTTCCTTTTTTTACACTCCTTGTACTCCTCCCAGCCGCCCTCATCGCCCGACTGTTTCGGACATACACAGAACAACTCGCCATTCTCCTCCTCCCTCTCGCCAGCGCTTCGTTCATTCTCTATCTCCAGATTCCTATTCCCCAAGCCGTTCTGAACCTGTCCCTCATCTTCTTTGTTTTTTTCCTCCTCTGTTCTTGGCTCACGAGGAAAACTGAATTTTACTTCCTGGCAGGTGGTATAGCTTTCGGCGCATATTTCTACCATGAAGTGTCAGCGCTCATCCTACTCCCATGGCTCATTGTTACCCTATACCAATACCATCAGACTCTCCTACAAAAAATAAAAGAGAATCAATTCTCCGCGATTCTTATACTATTTATTCTCCTCTCATATGCCACACTCATCATCACTCCCATCTCTCGCTTTCTGTTCGCTTGGTTTGGTAAAGGCATCGAACTCATCGGGACGCTGCATACAAACTTTGCTTTTCCGGCAGCCTACATCAATATCGACGGCAATGCCGTTGGGTGGGGGGACTGGGTGGGCGTGGTACAGTATTACGCCTTCTATGTTGGTCCGGCTGTTCTCTTCACCAGTCTTCTCCTCGCCTGGCATCTGAAATCCTCCCACTTCAGCCTCCATGCCCTCAAAGCCCGCCTCCGAGCAAACAAAGAGTGGCTCGTTCTCGGAATCAGTTTTCTTCTTTTTTTCCTCATCGCCGAAATTCTCCCGCGTTTTCTGGATATTGCCCTCCTTCCAGAGCGTGCGTGGGGATTCGCCGGACTATTCTTCCTCGCGCTCATTCCGCTATTCTTCCGCTCCCATCCGTCCCAGACTCGTTGGATCGCCCCGTTTATGATTGCTGCTCTCATCATCAATGCCGCTGGAGCGATATAT
The DNA here is from genome assembly GCA_964530135.1 of uncultured Bdellovibrionales bacterium. Taxonomy (GTDB): domain Bacteria; phylum Patescibacteriota; class Minisyncoccia; order Moranbacterales; family UBA1568; genus SSEF01. Next base: position 29,882 of record CAZGXN010000002.1, read on the forward strand.
ATCAATGCGCTCAAGAAATATCTCATCACGCCAGAACAACTCGTTTCAGCTCAGTGGATCAGCGACACTCTTCCTAGTAATCGTGTCATTTTCACCGTTGGAAATGATAGCCTCTTGAGAATCCACGCCCAGTCAAAGATCGTCTCCATCAAAGATCCTGGCTTCTACACTGATATCCGTATCTTCGACGCCCATCTCAAGACATTCACCGACACGCATCAGAATCTTCAGCAGCGCTATGCCGAATCTCTCAAAAAAATTTCAGATCGCTTGAAAAATCTCCGCAAAGAAAACATCGAGACGGCCGATACTCAGAGCCTTATCGCCGGACTCCAGCAGATATCCCAGACGTCCGCCACGCTCCAAGAGACCCTTGCAGGTCTCGATAAGCGATCCGAAAAAGTCGCAAATCCCCCGATCTATATCTACTATGCAAAAGTAAGCGACCGAAACCCCTATACTAACCGTCCCTATATGGATGGCCAGACAACGAAGCAGGGCGGGAAGTTTGTCTTTGATGATTACCCCGAACGGTTCCAGCGGGTCTATGCCCTCCCGGATGACAGTATCATCGTTTGGAAACTGACAGATTAAACTCCTATGCGCCTCCTTATCTTCACCCCATTTTACCCTCCGCATATCGGCGGACTTGAAACCCACGCACTTGAATTCAATCAGCATCTCGCTCCATTAGTAGACCATATTACAGTCTTCACACCCCGCTTGCCGACATCCGCCCCAGTTCATGAAACCAACAATAACATCACTATCATTCGCTTTCCTGCTTTTGAGCCGGTGCACAATTATCCCCTGCCAAAGTTCTGGTCAGTAGATTTTTGGCGGCTCTGGCATGAAGCTCTGAGTGGTCAGCCGACATATGTTCTCTCACGCACTCGATTTTTCTTTACTTCACTCATGGCCTGGCGCGTAGCGAGAAAATACGCGCTTCCCTGGCTCCATGTCGAGCACGGATCGGATTTCGCCCACTTCCACTCACCCCTGAAGTCGCTCATCGGAAAACTCTATGATTGGACCTGCGGCCGATTTGTACTCCGACGAGCCGACATACTCGTCGCCAACTCCGCCGCTTCGGCAATGTTCGTTTCCAAACTCTCCGGTCGTAATGATTGTCGCACCATTTACCGTGGTGTCGAGGTCGACATGATCCAGCAAGCCGTCGCAACCGATGAGATAGCACTGCGTTTCCCAAACCGAGTCATCGTCGGCTATCTCGGACGACTGATCGATGGAAAAGGTGTCCGCCACCTCCTCGAAGCAGTGAAACAACTGGGTGATAACCGACTCGCTTGCATCATCATCGGCAGCGGTCCGGAACGAAAGAGGCTCGAGGAATTTATTGAAAAGAACCATCTCAGCTCATCAGTCGCACTTCTCGGCCACCGTCCACTTCCCGAGGCGCTCGGACTCATGAAATCTTTTGATATCTTCGTCAATCCCAGTTATTCCGAAGGTATCCCCACCTCGGTTATCGAAGCAGCGCTCTTAAAAAAAGCTATTATCGCAACACGAGTTGGTGGAACGCCAGAAATCATTTCGGGTGATGGTGATGGTTTCCTTATCCCCTCCCAGGACACGACTGTCATTATGGAAAAATTGAAACTGCTGACCAACGACCAATCGCTCCGCCGAATGATGGGTGAACGCGCCGCTCTAGCCGCCGAGGATAAGTTCTCCTGGCCGCGAGCCATCAAACAATACTGCGAACTCTTCGAAAAGAGAAAAAATAATCCTTCCGAACGCTAGCCTATGTGTGGTATCGCCGGAAAAATATCCCTCGGAAATAAAGAGATCTCGCCCGCTGAAGTCGAGACGATGAATGACGCCATCAGGCATCGCGGACCGGATGACGGCGGTGTCTATATCTCACCCGATCACAAAGTTGGTCTCGGACACCGGCGACTTTCCATCATTGATCTCTCCCCGCTCGGTCATCAGCCAATGCGGTACCTCGACCGTTATGAGATCGTGTTCAACGGTGAGGTTTATAATTTCCAGGAAAAGCGGGTTGAATTGGAGAAAAATGGCTATACCTTTGCATCCCACTCCGATACCGAGATCATCCTCGCGCTCTATGACAAATATAAAGAAAAGTGTCTCGATCACCTCCGCGGTATGTTCGCCTTCGCCATCTACGATGAACGAGAGCAAACTCTCTTTGCGGCGCGTGATCGAGTCGGCAAGAAACCATTCAAATATTTCTTTGATGGAAAAACCTTCATGTTCGCCTCCGAGCTCAAGGCCATCCTCACCCAACCAGAGTATGTCCGCGAGCCCGACTATATCGCGATTCATCACTATCTGACGCTGCAGTATGTCCCGGCGCCCCTGACCGGTTTCGTCGGCATCGCCAAGCTCGAGCCTGGACATTACCTCAAGCTCGATCTGCAGACCCGCACGCTCGAGAAAGAACGCTATTGGAAGCTCGATTATTCCGAAAAACTTGACCTGCCGGAAGACGAGTGGAAAAAGCGCATCATCGAGACGCTCGAGGAATCTGTGAAGCTCCGCATGATTTCCGATGTGCCAATCGGAGCCTTTCTCTCGGGTGGCGTGGACTCGAGTGCGGTCGTCGCTCTCATGGCTCGGAATTCAACCCAACCGATCAAGACATTCTCTATCGGGTTCAAGGAGGAAAAATACAATGAGCTCCCCTACGCCAAGCGAGTGGCCCAGGCCTTTGACACGGACCATACCGAGTTCATCGTCGAGCCGAACGCCATCGAACTCCTCCCTATGCTCGTCCGGCAGTACGAAGAGCCCTACGCCGACTCGAGCGCGCTCCCAACCTACTATGTCTCCAAACTCACCCGCGAGCACGTAACCGTCGCGCTCAACGGCGACGGCGGCGATGAGAATTTCGCCGGCTATACCCGCTATGCAGCCCTCCAGGCTTCACTCACACTCGAACGTTTCTCATGGCTCGCCAAGACTATCGGCGTCCCTATAACGAAGCTCCTCGCTGATGGAGTGCCAAATACACTCACTGATCGTATTCATCGCCTCACGAAGACATTGTCTATCGACTACCGTGAGCGCTATATGGGCTTCACCTCATACTTCACCAATGAGCAGAAGGCGCAGCTCTATACAGATGAATTCAAAGAAAAAGTCTGGATGGAAAACACCTATGAACTCATTGCTGCGCGCTTCCTCGAGTCCGGTTCCAAGGATCGGACCGAACAGGCCGTCTACGCGGATTTCGTCACCTATCTCCCGGAAGACCTGCTCGCGAAAGTCGACATCGCTACCATGGCCGTCGCGCTCGAAGGCCGCTCGCCCTTCCTCGATCATGTCCTCCTCGAGCTCTCAGCCAAAATCCCATTCAATTTGAAGCTCAAGGGTGTCAATAACAAAAAATATATCCTCAAGGAAGCCTTGCGCGGCCTCGTTCCTAACGAAGTAATGGATCGGCCGAAAATGGGCTTTGGTATCCCGATTGACCACTGGTTCCGACATGAGCTGAAGGACTACGCTCGGGAGAAACTCCTTGACGGCGAACTAGTCCGGAGAAATATCGTCCGGCCCGAATACATCCGACTCCTCCTTGAACGACATGCCGAAACAAAGATCAATTTTTCGCCCCATATCTGGGCGCTCCTCACCCTGGAGCTCTGGTTTGAAGAATACTTCGGGAAAGAGTAAAATATCCTAGTAATCAGCCGTTTTCCCTATTTTTTTCCCCGTATGCGCGAACGATTTATCAGTATGTTCTCCGATCCGGTTGACGGTTCACCAGTAACGCTTACTGCCTACAAACACGAAGGTGATCATGTGATCGACGGCCTCCTCCAAAGCGCTTCGAACTGGTATCCAATTATCGCTGGCGTGCCGCGATTTCTCGTCGGTGAACTCCGATGGAATATGCTTCAGGAACAACACGCTTTCTTTCATACCTATCGAGAACACCTGACAACCAAAGCTCAGACTGAGTGGCAGGATGCAATCGACGCGATCACCGATCTCGACACATTCCTTACGCACCAGAAAAAGACTGGTGAAAGTTTTGCCTATGAGTGGAAATACATCTACCGAGAAAATGATTTCGAGAAACAGAACTTTTTCCATTTTTTGAGTCCGTTCGTGAAAGAAGCGGACCTCTCAGGGAAACAAACGCTCGACATCGGCTGCGGCTCCGGTCGTTTCACGAAATGGGCCGCTCTCTCCGGTGCTGAAATGGCAATCGGTTCCGACCTTGGCGAAAGCGTCACCGTAGCGTATGAGATGACAAAGGATCTCCCAAATGCCTGCATCATCCAGGCCGATATCTATGCTATGCCATTTCGGAATGCCTTTGATTTCGCCTACTCGATCGGGGTACTGCACCATCTCCCGGAACCGAAGCAGGGCTTCCTCGCACTCCCCAAAGTACTGAAGCCAGGCGGGCGTTTCCTCATCTGGGTCTACAATCGGCGTGACAACGCCCGGGCACTCTACTTCTATGAGCCGCTCCGCTCCCTGCTGCGCCGCCTGCCGAAACCACTCCTTTACAAACTCTGCTATCTGCCGGGAGCCGCCGTGCACGGCATCAATCTCTTCGGCCGCTGGCTCGGTGACATCGGTTTTCCTAATCTCGAAAAAAAGCTACCGTTTGCCTACTACGCGAATTTCCCGTTCAACATGAAACTCAACGACGCCTTTGATGTCCTCGCGACGCCGAAGAGCAACTACTATTACGCGGAAGAGATCGAACACTGGTTCCACGAAGCCAAACTGAATGACATAAAATCCTTCGAACATCCAGAAGCTGGTATCACCTGTACTGGAACAAAAGAATGATGGCTGGTAAGAAAAAAATTCTCCACCTCATCCAGTCGCTCAATAACGGCGGGTGTGAGAATATGCTCCTCCGTACCCTGCCACTCCTCGGTGATTTCGAGCATACGATCATCACCCTAAAGGAGCCTGGCGAACTGGCACCGAAATTTTCTACTCTTGACATCACCATCATTCCCGCCCACTGCGATGGTTTTACTGATATCACTGGCATTTTCCGTCTGCGTCGGCTCATATCGGAGGTGAAGCCCGATATCATTCTCACCTATCTCTTCCATGCCGACATGCTCGGCCGCCTCGCGCTCTTTGGCACGACCAAGGCACCAATCATCCCCTTTCTCCGGACCACCTACAATGACTCTCGCTACTGGATCGCTCGAGCCGCGGAATGGTTGACGAAACCACTCGTTCAGCGCTATCTCGCTAACTCAGAAGCAGTAAAAGATTTTTATGTGCGCAAGCTTGGCGTATCAGCCAATCAGATCACCGTTATCCCAAACGGTATCGACACTGATTTCTTTGACTGTCTTGCGCCCGACCCAATACTCCGCGATTCGATCGGTATCAGTCCAGACGATTTCGTTATCATTTGCGTCGCCAATCTTCATCCCAACAAAGGACATCACTATCTCCTCGAGGCCTTCGAATCATCGTTTTCAAAGAATCCCACCATAAAGCTCCTCATCGTCGGCGATGGCACCGAACGCAAGAATCTTGAGCGACAGATCAAAGATTACCGATCGAAAAACGGCGTTTTCTTCCTTGGTCGCCGTACCGATATCCCACAACTTCTCAAGGTTTCCGATTGTTTCGTCCTCCCCACTCTCTTCGAGGGCATGTCGAATGCGATTATGGAAGCGATGGCTGCTAGCCTCCCCGTCATCACGACCGATATCCCTGAGAACCGTGAACTCATACGAGCTGGCGAAACAGGTATCCTCGTCCCACAAAAAGATTCGCGTGCCATCGTCGAGGCAATCGAGCGGCTTCTCAGTGATCCGGAAAAATTCGAAACACTAGGAAAAAATTCCAAACACAACATCCGCGAACGATTCGGCATCAAAGTCGTCATCTCGAAACTGAATCAGTTTTTCAAGAGCCTATAAAACGACTGCCGGAAAATGTTTTTGAAATTGATCAAGAGAGATCCACTCAGCGCTTCGTAGGGTGATTTTTCTTCGCACAAACCAGACAACATCTTCTGAAATGAGCTTTCCAAAAAGCAAATCGACAAGATAGAGAAAGTTTCGGGCACTTATCGCATTAACCGAGAAAAAGTCCGTCACACTTTTAAAAGAAAAAGTAAATCTCGAAGAAGAAAGGTTTCCACCTCCTTTTTTAATTCTATGAACGGTCAGTGGTTCTTGAAGACAATAAATTTTTCCTTCTTTCAAAAGGGTCTTTTTCTCAAATAATTCATCTGCAAGTGTATGATTTATATCATACCGAAATCCCTTATTCCGAAAAACGAGTGAGGTATGATCGACGAAATTCGGGTACGGTGATTTTTTGTTAAGAATTAAAACTTCTTTACTTTCAAAATAGTAGAATGTGCTTGTGCCACAAGCGATACTGTCATCATTATTTTGCAAAAAATCGATTTGCTTTGCTATTTTTTCCGGAAGCCAGATGTCATCGTGATCCTGAATTGCCACATATTCCCCACCCGCCCTATCCAAAAGAAAATTCAGTCCGGCATACGGACCAACATTCTTCTTGCCTTCAAAGAGGGTAATTCTGGGATCGTTCAGACTTTTTATGATTTCCACTGTTTTATCATCCGAAGCGTTATCCAGTACGAGAATCTCCAAACTCGAATATGTCTGATTGAGACAACTCCGCAGTGTCTTTTCAATATATCGTTCCGCGTTATAGGAAACGATCAAGACTGAAACAAGGTTGCTTTTTTTCACAATACTTCAGTTACTGAAATAAAGCCTCTTCAAGTATTGATTGACGCGATTCGGCAATAAAAGGCGGATAAATAAGAGAGAATTCAAAGAAAGATCTCTGGAAAGATTTAAAGGGAATTTTTTCGCGTAAGAAAAGAATTCATTCCAAGCCTCCTTTTTTTGAGCATTTTCAAGATAAAATATGGTATTAAAGTAACGAGTCTTCCCCTTCATATATTGGATTGCCTTCTGCACATCTTGATTATTCGAAAATTCTTTTGAATAATCATCCAAAATCATAAGAAGTTGCTTTGACACCTTTACCGTCGAAGCTGAATTGTTAGTTGTGTGTTTTCTATATTTGAGTAAAACGTGATCAATGAAGTATATTTTATTTTTTGTCGAAAGGCGAAAATTAAAATCCCAATCAGAGGGGAGAAATATTTTTTCATCGGAATCGAGACTTCTTGGGTATCCTGATATGGATAAAACTTCCTTTTTTATCATTATCTGGCTATATGTAGAAAAAAGTAATGTTTTAGCATATAGATACTCTGCCGGATCTATATTGCTATTTCTGTAGGTTTTCGTATCGAGCTTCTTATACATGTTATCAATAGTCGTATCACCAACATCATTGATAATTTGAAAGTTGCAATATACCATTCCAAGATCCGGAAATTTTTCAAAAATCAACATCTTCTCAGCGAGATTCTCATTACAAAAAACATCATCACCCTCCAAGAAGGCCAGATATTCACCTTTCGAAGTATCAATAAGAAATTTCCAATTCGGAATAAGCCCCTTGTTTGTCTCATTTCTAAAAACCTTGATCCGACTGTCTTTCTGCGCGTATCCTTGGATAATCTCCCAACTCTTGTCAGACGAACAGTCATCCACAACCAAAAGCTCCCAATTTTGATATGTTTGGGAAATCACGCTTTCTATCGTTTCACCAATAAACTTCTCGTGGTTATAAACGGGAACGATTACTGAAATCAACGGTTGGTCGTTCTGATTACTCATGATTTTTACAAATACACACCAGATTCGGAGAAAGAATTTTTGGGTTGATTGTACCGATACCGAACCGGATAGCTTTTATGGTGCTGTTCACTAAAAGCTGCACACACCTGATTATTACATCGCTTACAAAAAATCTAAGATAATTTATAATTCCTTTACCATAAATATTTATAGGAATTTTCTCCGAGTAAAGTTTTATATTTTTAAATCCAGAAGCCTCGCAAAGTTGGTAGAGAGATCTCTCAGTAAAAAAATTCACATGAGTAACATCCCAAAATGGCCCGACATAGAAAATATTCTGCACACTCGGCGTTACAATGACTAATACACCATCTGTAGTAAGTGATTCCTTAATTTTTTGAAGAAAAATAACCGCCTCATCCCTTGAAATATGTTCGATAACATGGGAGAGGAACACCAGGGAATATACCCCCTTTTTCGAATCAAGGAATAAGTTTGTATTTTCAACATGCTCGCATGGTAACCTTTGCTTCTGCGCCTCTATAATGAGATCCTCAGCAATATCTACTCCGTAACAATTTTCATACCCAAACAACTTGAGCGCTCTGAGCGTCCTCCCATTTCCGACTCCTATATCAAGGATGTGGGCAGTTTTTTCTTTCGGAAAAAACGAATTAAAATTCTTAATCAGATATCTCTGATACTGCTTTTCTTCATCCTGATTCAACAAAACTTGGTTGTAGCTATTCTGTAAATAGTTGTTATAAAATTGCTTGGAGTTCATAAACTTGCAAGATATTTGTTGCAGAAATATTTATTCAGTATAGCATTTGCAAAGAAAATTGTGGCATATGCAGCAACTACTAGGTACAGTGTAAGTAAGCCAAGAACCCCCATTGTAATCAGAAAGGAAAAATACACAACTACAATAAAAAACCAAGCAAGAAAAAGATTTCTTACAATCTTCTGTTTTCCACCAGAAATTACAATAAATCCAAAAAGACTTCCGTAAAGATTAAACAGCGAATATACACTAAAAAACAATATGATTAGATAATCAGTTGGGTATTCCTTACCATAAAGCCCTAGACCTAAGAAGATAATTAGGGCTGACAAAATAAACCATCCTATGCCTAGAATGGGAAAGATCTTATCTATTTTTTTTGCAATTTCAGCTTTATTCTCAGCCTGGGCAACTGCTGGAAAATATACTGACGAAAAAAAAGCGATGAATTGGCCAGTAGCGAGAGCGGAAAGAGTGTAATAAGCATTATAAAAACCCAGTTCCCTCGAGCCAATAAACGTATTAATAAGAATACTTGTTCCGCTTTGGATCAAATAGCCAGAAATCACACCAAGAAAGATAACGGAAGAAAACAGGAACAATTCTTTTAAGATGTCTCTATCAAAAAAAAGTCCAAAATATGACCCTACTTTAACAAAAAAAACTATCAGTACCAATACTAATGCACATACATTCAATATTATAAACCATGCAAGAGAGAAAGTTTCTTTAAACGAAAAGTACAGCACAATAATCGAAAGCAACAAAAATATTCCTTGGAAAATCCGAACTGTATTGACGAATATAAATTGATTCAGAAGTTTTAAATAATTTTCAAGCGCAACCGCAAGCGCGTTTGTCATTGAAAAGAGTAGGGCAAAAACAAGAAACAATGTCGGTAAACCAAGCAATTCAGCAACAAGATCACCGAAAATTAAGAATATAAAAGACCAAAAAATTGAATTGAGAAAGAAAAATATAATATATGTGGATAGTATATTTTTCCTTCTTTCCTCATCTCCCTTGGCCGCAAGACGAATAATGGTGGTTTCAAGTCCGAATGAAAGAAAAATTGTCAGAAAGGAGTAAAGAGCCACATATACGGCATATCTCCCATACTCAACCGGACCGAGAAACCTTCCAGCGAGTACGGAAACTACCAACAATAGCAAAGAGGATATTGCTCCACCGAAAAAAGAAATGCCAAGATTCCCGAGGAATTTCCGCATCTCTTCCCCCATCTCGTGCCCAAAAATCCGGAGATGAATAATTTCCGCGATACGATAGAATGTGTTTTTTATAGTTTCAAAAATCATAAATATGGCTTTTTCAAGCCTTTCTAGTATACTGCTATATATGATCGCAGGGCAAACTAAGAACGCTCCCCCTATAGAACTTGGTGTGTTGGTTTTGCTGCTGGCTATTTTTTCCATTCTTGGAATATGGCTTGCCCTCCTCGTACCCTATTTCCAGGGGCCGGATGAGCAGGTACACTACGCCACCATACAATACTGGACAGAACCGGACGAAAAAAACTGGCTAATCACGAATAGTCACACACTCAATCAAGGTAATAATATCCGTACTTATAATTTTTCAGAGGAAGTCCAAGAAACAGCCCAACGGATGCAATTTGACGAAATAAAGTGGCAGGAAACGAACACGCAGTCTTTTTCAGCCGGTCGAGAAGGTCTAAAAGAAAACGAAGTAAAAGAAAACAACTGGAAGCGGTATATCGATGTCTATCCCCCGAACGCTTCCGGCACCTGGTCGCTCTACTATTGGCTAGGCTCAGGCATCGAGTCATTCTTCTCGGATCGATCGATCTTTGACCGCCTCTTCTTCGCCCGCCTCCTCTCGGTCGGTCTCGGCGCTCTGACCGTTCTCATCGCCTTCCTGTGCGCCCGAAAGCTCGGCTGGCCGCCGACCTTGGCCACGCTTTTCGCTTCACTTATCGCCTTTCAGCCAATGTTTCTCGCCACGAGTGCTGTCATTAATATCGATATTCTCCTCGCCTTCGCCTTCTCGCTCTTCTTCTGCGGGGCAGCCCTCTGGATCACTGCTGGACCGACTATACAATCAGTCAGCCTCACTATGGTCGCGATGCTCATTGGGCTTTTCACCAAGGGTCCGGGCGTTGTCCTCATCGGCCTCCTCTTCGTGCTCATACTCTTTTCTCTCTACCGCCGCTATGGAACACGCTGCCGCGATTTCCTCCCCTATTGCCTCTTGGCTGGATTCATCGTCACGAGCCTCTTCTTCATCTTTACCCCGGCCCATATCCTCGCTAATTTCCTCCACCTCGGATCAAACTCGAGCTTTTCTGCCCCCCTCGAATCAATCAGCGCCTATCTGGAGAAAACCCTCACCTCAGGGGCGATTGTCTGGACCGCGATGACCTACTGGGGCAGCTTTGGCTGGCTCGATACGAATCTCCCTCAATCTATCATCAGCATACTCCTCACGACCGAAACCATCTCGCTCTTCGGACTCATCTGGTTTTTCTTTGACAAAGCTCCGCCCCGCTTCCTTCCCAGCAAACATATTCTTTTTTTCGCACTCATTTCAATTCTTTTCCTCCAATTCGCCATCCGTTTCTTCGATTGGCGCGTCTTCGATGCTACTGGCAAGATCCTGAGCGGTACTCCCGGGCGCTATTTCCTGCCGAACATCATCCCCCACCTCCTCCTCGTGGTTTCGGGTCTCGGTTATTTCGTCCGGACGAGAGCATCCTTCCAGAAACTTCTTCTCCTACTTTCGATCTCCTTTTTCACTCTCACCTCGTACGCCCTCTGGTTCATCATCCTCCCTCGCTACTACCTATGAAACCCGCCTGGCTTAATCCGAAGACTCTTTTCCTCGCCGCTGCCATCGGGACAGGCATATTTGCTTTCCTTGATCGACTATATTTTCCTGATGCATCTCGGAACTTCCTCGGGGAGACGAAGCATGCCGAGCTCTCGGCCAATGGTCCAATCACCCAGGTGTTCCAAGCGAGCCAAGACGGACTCGAGGGTCTGCAAATTTTCATGGGTGATACCGATCTCGGTCTCGGCGAGCGGATCGATTTCACACTCCTCGACCCTTCCTGCCACAAAGTTTTTGCCCGCGCAAACCGAACCATGTTCTCGCTCCCGGCGACCCGGGATATCCGGTTCGCATTTCCAGCCTTTTCCGCCAGTGCTGGCGAGTCTTATTGTCTCTCTATCGAGTACCGTCCCGGCTTCATAAAAAAGAAAGAACGGCCCTACATCCGGGTCAGTGAGGACACGAGTTTCGAAACCACATCCTACACCGATCATGGGAAAGGAAAGAGCTATTCCGGCCGAACACTTCAGATCCGCCCGCTCTACGCCCCTGGGGGCGGAAGTATACCTGATCGATTTGCAGCATTAGAAAACCGGCTTTCGCAATATAAGCCGGCGTTCGCCAAAGGAATGATGCTCCTGATCGGAGGCTCGGGAATTCTCTTTGGAATCGTTTTCTTTGTCTGGATTAGCCGCCGCAAGGAGTAGCTAATTGTCTTCGCCGTCGGCCACATCGAGGAACCAGTTGATCGCGCCGATGAGCAGCGAGAGTACCAACGCGCCGACGATGGCGTGGATAAAGGTGTCCACTTCAAATCCCTTCACTACTCCGCCGAGGAGCCAGAGGAGGAATCCGTTGATGACGAGAGTGAAGAGTCCGAACGTCAGCAGATTGATCGGCAGCGTCAGGAGAACAAGCACCGGCTTTATGGTAAATCCGATCAGTCCCCAGAGAAGAGCCAACACAAGCGCGACCTTCCAACTCGCGACACTGATCCCTGGCACATAGTGAGCAACGGCCCAAAAAGCTCCAGCACTGAGTGCCCAACGCAGAATAAGTTTCATAAAAAAATTGTCAAGAATTAAAAGACTAAGGAACAAATAAGAAACCGCACTCTAAAAACCCTCTACCTACTACGCTTCTATTCTACACCTAAAAAAGCTTCTCTTGATAGTACCCCCTCCAAGCACGGCTCAGCAGCAAAATACGCTTGTAACGCTTAACAGGCGATCGCTTCGTATAGGTTACAAAGCCTAATACCCGTACCTTTCCCCGATCCAGTTATGTCTAATTTTTCCGACGCCGAATAATGGTCCCTGCCGTCTTCAGACAAATGATGATGTCCAACCAAAGCGACCAGTTTTCAATATAGAAAACATCAAGCCGGTATTCATCTTCAAAATCGAGATCTGAGCGCCCAGAGATCTGAGCCATCCCTGTAACTCCAGGCTTGATAGTGAGCAATCGGCGATGGTATTCGCTGTACTTTTCGACCTCACGCTTCTGATGCGGTCGAGGACCTACGAGACTCATCTCGCCACGGATAACATTGAAAAACTGAGGGAGTTCATCGAGTGAATAGCGTTCGATGAACGCGCCAATCTTTGTTTTCCGCGGATCATCTTTGATCTTGTAAAGTGGTCCCTGACGAATACTACGTTTTTCAATAAGCTCTCGCTCATACTGAAGCGCGGCTTCAAAATTTGGATTGTCCTTATTGATACACCATTTCCACTGCATATAGCGGAACTTGAATACTGGGATTTTCTTTCCATTTTCGCCAATCCGTTCATTGGTATAAATAATCGGCCCATCCGGATCCTCGAGTTTGGTCAGGAGAGCGATCGCGATCAGAAGCGGAGAAAAGAGGAGCGTGAGAACTGAAGCGCCGATAATATCAAATCCGCGCTTCAGTACTTTCCCCCACCCATCCAGCGGCGTATGCTGAAATTCGATGATTGGCTCACCATTGAAAATAGCCATGGTAAAGCGCGATGTCTCGCGTGTCGTTGGCAAGTACTTGAGCGTGATATTGTTGATCTGGCAATAATCGAGGAGTTTTTGCTGCTCATCATCGGTCAGTGAAGGGTCGCACACCATAACTTCATCGATACCCTGAGATTCGCGGATGTCCTTGATCGCATGCAATGAAACAGATTCGACTTGTCCCGCGGTAACATATCCGAGTTCTGGTCGAGATGAGAAAAGGCGTTTCAGTTGTTCGATTTTTCCATTGGTGCCAACCAACAAGACGCGGTGGATACCGACCCCCCGATTCACGAGATACCATTTTTGGATACGCTGAATGAGAAAACGCGCCGCCACAACATAGATGACTGCGAGGACCCAGCTCACAAGAATAACAAAGCGGGAGGAAAACCATTCACGATTCAAAAATACGGCCAAAACCAAAATAATCAGACCATAGGTGACGGCCCGAAGCACTCCGAAAGCTTCTCGGGTAAAGGTGCGCGTCGCCCGCATGGTATACAGTCCTTCAAAAGCGATCGAGAGGAGAAAAAAAGGCGCGACCGTCAGTGAAAATATAAAGTAGTCCTGAAATGTCAGATTGAAAACACGGGAAACATATCCTTGAAACACCGGCAACCCACGAAGAAAGTACGCTGAAATAGCCGCGAGGATAATCATAGCAAAATCCACTGGCAGCTGAATGGCACTAAAATAGATTTCTGAGCGCTTCACTCCGTTTTATACATACGGATTAGATACTCTCCTGTCCGAGACAACTCCCCTGCACAAAACAGATCGATAAGCCGGATTCTGTCCCCTTTGATTGCTCTCTGGGTGACTACCATTTCTCTTGCCCCGAGATTGCTCACGGGATCTTTGCGGTTCTTCTCTACCTTTTTGAGACTCAAGAAGGTAGAGACACGACCTTGCATCGAGGTAAGGATTTAGCCGTTTCACTCCTCGACTTCACCCCAAACCAAATAGTTTAAAGTTTATACGAAGATTCAACCCTTGCGGGCTGCCTGATACCTTTCGATATCGGGCGTCACTGCTCGCACCTCTCTGATTACTCAGGACGGGTGTTACCCGCTACCGACTCCCCGCCCTTTCGACCCATCATGCACTCTTGCATACCCTATTTCAATTTCAAACCGAAATAAGTTGTTCGAGTAACCCTGCATGCCGCGACCAAAAGGGCGGGGCGATGTCCGGACTTTCCTCACCACCCTATTGTACTAGGGAAAGCGCGGTAGTCTAATCTGTTTTGTACAGGACAGCCGTACCCAACATATTGAAGCACAAATAATATGCTTTGTCAATATATTTTAACGAACAAAAAAACACCGTTCAAGACGATTGGCTACATCTTCAATCGGAATCCGAGACGCTCCTCTGACATCGCTACAATACGCTGAAATACAGCATCCATCTCATCCCCCGAGAGTGTCCGATCAGCTGAACCAAAAGAAAGATGGAAGGCAAAACTTTTTTCTTCGCCAGTCTCATAGACATCAAAGAGTTCGGCGGCAACGAGCAGAGGTGCGCCAGCACTTGTCAGCACTGTTTCGAGATCAGCATACGAAACAGTTTTCGGACCGATGAGCGAGATATCGCGATGTGCTCGAGGGAAACGTGAAAATTCACGGTAGCTGAGCTCTGTCTGAGCGGCATTCAAGAGCACCTGAACCGAAAGTTCGGAAAAATAGGCCTTTGATCCGCCCACAGCAAAGCGACGAGATGCTTCCGGACTGATCTCGCCAGCGAAGCCGAGATGCTCCCCACTCCGTGTCGTGAGATGCGCCACGCGTCCAGGATGAAACATCTTTGGCTCACCGATAGCCATTTCATTCCATATGACTTCGACCCGAAGTGTATCAAAAAGTACCTGAAGGCGAGATTTAAACTGAAGGAAAGACTCCGTGTCCGAATCCCCACCTGGACCAAAAGTAACAAGGGCGACTTGTTTTTCTTCAAATGGACCGTCATCCCCACGCCGATAAACACGCCCCCACTCGAAAAGACTAAACCGATCATACTGTTTGGCATTGACTGCCACAGCGAGAGAGAGACCCGGGAAAAGACTTGCTCGCAGGTACGCCTGATCCGGATTCATAGGATTGGCCAGCGCCAAATGCTCGGCTTGCGGCAACGGAACTAATGAAAGGTTTTTTTCGCTATAGAATGAATACGCTAGAATTTCATCGAAACCCATCGCGGCCAGTGTTGTTTTCATTGTGCGTTCAAAGGCCTTGGCTGGATCACGCCGAGACGGCACTACCGGCAAACACAATGGTTGGGATTCGATCCTTTGATACCCATAGAGGCGGCCGATTTCTTCGATGAGGTCCTCGGGCGCACGCAAGTCGGGACGGTGTAGCGGTACGACTACCTTCAGTGCTGATCGATTTGGTATTTTTTTCACTGCAAGTCCGAGCCAAGAGCAGAATTGAACTGCTTGGAACAACGGAATCTTTATCCCCAAAAGACTCTCAAGGGAAGCGAGCTCCAAAATAATTGTCAATGACTTCAATGGTTTCGCTGATTTCGCAACAACATCACGGATCGCAAGTGTCCCCTTGATACCCCACGCCGACACAGCCTGAGCAAGAAGGATAGCTGCTTCAATTGGCCGATCTCTATCGACACCCCGCTCATACCGATAGGCTGCATCCGTGAGGAGCCGGTGGCGTTTTTCGGTGCGGCGGATACTCTGAGCATCAAAACTCGCAATTTCAAACAGCACCCTCTTCGTTTTTTCGGTGATCGCTGAATGTTTGCCGCCCATGACACCGGCGAGCGCCAATGGTTTCTTCGTATCCGCAATCACAAGGTCATCCTTGGAGAGTGTGATCGATGTACCGTCGAGCAAGGTAAGCCGTTCACGAGATCTCGCCTCACGCACGACGATCCCACCCTTGGGAATTGCATCCGCATCAAACGCGTGCACCGGCTGCCCTGTCTCAAGCATGAGATAATTGGTCAAATCAACAAATGTATTCACTGGACGCTGACCGGAGAGGACCAGTCGCACCTGAACCATCAGCGGACTCTGACCCATCGTTACTGGCTCGAGCAAGAGCGCGAGATAGCGTTTGGAGCGATCAGTTTTGATAACCACTTTGGGAACCCGCGGGCTGCGGCGTATTCGAGGAGATTTTTTTTCGGCTGAACAATAGGCGGCGATGCCCCCTTCCAATGCAGCAATCTCACGGGCCAGTCCCCGATATGAAAGTGCATCACAACTCCGATCTGGAAGAATCTTCACATCCAACACCGTATCGACAAGACCGGCATAGAGAGCAAAATCTCGGCCGATTGGGGCATCATCCGGCAACACCAAAATACCGGTATGCTCACCACCGAGTCCAAGCTCTTTCGCTGAACAGAGCATGCCCGCGGACTGCACACCCCGCAGCTCCGCAGCCTTGATCTCAATGCCTCCGGGTAAGCGCGCGCCCACAAGAGCCACCGCAACTTTTTGTCCCCGAGCAAGATTGGGCGCACCACAAACGATTTCATGAAGCGCTTTCCGACCAGTCGAAACAGTTGCAACCTGAAGTCGATCAGCATTGGGATGCGGTTTTACGGCCAAAACTTTTCCCACGACGACGGATGAGAGGCCATGAGCATAGGGCACAACAGATTCGACCTCAAACGCGTGTGTCATTAAAAGTGCCGCAAGTTTTTCGGGAGATTTGCGAGTACCAGAGAGCTCTCTGAGCCAGCGATAACTAAAATACATAGGCTAAAATTGGCGGATAAAACGGAGATCGCCCGACATGAGGAGTCGGATATCGGGAATTTTATACTTCATCATCGCCAACCGTGTCAGACCAAAGCCCCAAGCGAAACCCTGATAACGATTTCGTGGATATCCAGCAGCCTCAAAGACATTTTGATGGACCATGCCGGCACCACCGATTTCGAGCCAGCCTGTTCCCTTACATACCGGACAACCCCGACCAGAGCAAAGGAGACAATTCACATCAAACTCAAAGGACGGTTCGGTAAAAGGAAAAAAGCTCGGACGCAAACGAATCGTCGTTTCACGCTCGAAGAATGCCGTGAAAAATGATTCGGCTATTGATTTAAAATTGGCCACAGATACATCCTCCCCGACGACGAGGCATTCAAACTGATTGAAAGTATGCTCATGCGAAGCATCAGTTGCTTCGTTGCGGAAGATGCGGCCTGGGATGATGATCTGAAACGGCGGCTGGTGCAACTCCATGTAGCGCACCTGTACCGCTGAAGTATGCGTCCGTGGGAGGTATTTCTTCTTCCCCCAGCTTTCAGTGAGCCAAAAAGCATCCTGCATATCCCGAGCTGGATGATCGGGCGGAAAGTTCAAGGCATCGAAGTTGTACCATTCACTTTCAATTTCGGGACCATCAGCAATCGAGAACCCCATTGAAGTGAAGATATCCTCGATTTCATACTCAATTCGGGTAATAGGATGCAGGTGCCCAGCACCGTCGCCCGTACCCGGAAGCGTTACATCAATATGCCCCTTGTCCAGATTTTGATGCGTAGCAGCGACCGTCTGACGGGTTGTTTCGAGTGCCTGGACCATCTCACGTTTCATCACATTACCTGCCGCGCCGACTTTTTTACGCTCTTCAGGTGAGAGTTCCTTCACACCACGAAGCAAGGAATTGAATTCACTTTTCCGGCCGAGATACATATTTTCCCAGATACGCAAACTCGCCTCATCCTTGGCTTGGGCGAGTGCGGCGAGTGCCTCTGTTTTGATAGCTTCAATTCGATCGAGTATCATGTGATCATTCTATCGTTTGCATCTCGGTCGGTCAAAAAACAATTCTGAAGAAATCTTTTTTCCCGACTTTGACAACCGCCCCCGCATCATTTGTTGAAACAACCGCTGCAAAATCCTCAAGCCTCTTTTCATTGAGAGAAACACCCCCTTGCTCGATCTTGCGTCGTGCATCGCCCTTACTCGTTGCCATTCCGGCTACCACGAGTAGCTCAGTAAACGCCACACCGGCAGTCGTTTTGATGGAAGGCATCTCTGTCGGTGTTTGTCCTTTGCTAAAGGTATCAATGAAATACTGCTCAGCTGCCGCACCCACTTCAGCTCCGTGATAGAGCGTTACAATTTCCTTGGCGAGTCGGAGCTTGGCATCGCGCGGATTGCCGCCAGTTACGATATCCTCAGCAAATTTCGCTATCTCTCCCATCGAAATACGCGTGCAATGTACAAAGTAGTCTGTGATACTCTCGTCCGAAATGCTCATACATTTGCCAAACATATCATTCGGCGTATCGAGCAAATTGATCGTATTCCCCCAGGAAGAGCTCATCTTGCGCCCATCTGTCCCAAGGATGAGATTGGTCATGAGGATATCCTGTGGCGCTTGATTATATTTGGGCTGCATAGTCCGGCCGGCGAGGAGGTTGAAACGCTGATCGGTGCCGCCAAGCTCGACATCCGACTTCACAGCCACCGAGTCATATCCTTGAAATAGCGGGTAGAGCATCTCATGGAAAGAAACTCTTTGCCCAGTTGCCAGACGCTTCGCGATCACTTCACGCGATGCAAATTCATGAAGACTAAATATACTGGCCATATTGCCCAATTCGAGCAGACCAAGCTTTGAGAGCCATTCTGAATTGTAGTGAGTCTCAGTGTTTGTTTTATCGAGAATTTTGAAGGCTTGTTCCAAATAACTCTTCATATTGTCCTCTACCTCTTCCCGTGTGAGCATCGGTCGTTCACTTTCTTTATCTGATGTATCGCCGATAACTCCGGTGAAGTCCCCAACAATAAACACGACCTGACAGCCGAGGTCTTGAAAGTCACGCAGCTTCAAGAGCGGTACCGAACGGCCCAGATGGAGATTGGGGCTGGTCGGATCGATGCCGAGCTTCACCCGAAGTTTTTCACCGGCGAGCAAACGTTTCTTCAAGTGCTCATGGTCGATGACTTCTGCCACGCCGCGAGTGAGAAGCTCCTCAATTTTCTGTTCTCGGTTTTCCATAGATATATTCTACCACCCGTATTCACTGAAAAAGACACCTCTCTCTATATTCTCGAGGGCCACACGAATATACGGAATCGTATTCTCTGGTAATTCCGTCATTGGAAACCAAGCAAGATCGTCACATTTTTCTGGTTCCAGATTTTTCACATCACCCTCCCATGTCTCAGTTGTATAAAAAGTATCGACCCGCTCTGATCCATCCGTATCCGCCTTGCGATGCATGATATGAACGACGCGGACATGCTCTGGTTGCAGCCGGATACCTATCTCCTCACTCATCTCGCGGATCAGTGCCTGCGTGAAGGTCTCGCCAATTTCCACATGTCCCGCCGGCAATGAATAATAGCCATCATAGAACCCCGAGTTGGCACGCCGGACGAGTAGCACCTTCCCCTCCTGCATCAAGGTCAGGTATGAGGCGGTGATGGTTGTTGGAAGATGTTTCCCCATACTAAAGCCCGAGTTTGCGTTTGGCGAGACGGTACTGGTCATCCGACATCTGTCCCGCCTTCTTCATCGCTTCGAGCTGGGCGAGGATCTCGCCCTTGTGCTTCTCGATATTCTTCGGGGTCATGGCTTTCTGCATCACCTTCTGCCGCTCTTCGGGCGACATTTTCAGAACACGCTTCATCGCAAAACGCTGAAACATATTCATGTCCTTGGCACCCGGCAACGCATTGAATTCCGCCTCGAGCTTGGCCGCCGTCGTATCAATATCATCCCCCTCACCCACCACCTCTTTCTTAAATGGATTCCACTTCATAGTAGATATTTAGGCGTTAATTTTTTCTGGAAACTTCATTTTGAATCGGGAAACGAGGAGCGCCGAGGCGACAAAGATCGACGAGTAGGTACCAAATCCGACACCAACCAAGAGAGCTACCGCGAACCAACGGACACTCTCCCCACCCCAGACTACTACCGCGATGAGCACAATGATAACCGTCAGCGAAGTATTCACCGATCGAACAAGTGTTTCATTGAGCGAATGGTTTACAATCCCTTCAAAGTCTGTTCCTTTTCGGCTGCGGAGCAAATTCTCTCGTACTCGATCATAGACGACGATCGTATCGTTCACTGAGTAACCGAGGATAGTGAGGAGCGCCGCGATAAAGGGTACCCCGACTTCCACGCCATAAAAGTGTCCCAACAGACTGAATGTGCCAACTGTGATAATGATGTCATGGGCGAGCGCAATGATAGCACCCACACCATACTCCCAGCTCGTTACCGGATAGGCAACACGCCGAAAGGCCCAGGCGATGTACAATGCAATGCCAAGGAGCGCCAGGAGCGTCCCTGTGAAGGCCTGACGCTGCATCTGATCGGAGACCGAAGCGCCGATAAAGTCCACTCGGAGCTGCTCGATGGTGGGATCGATACCCTTCAGCGCGGCAAGTACCTGATCATTTGTCGTTTCGTCCGAAGCGAGGTAGCGCAAAAGCATCCCACGCTCGGCCGTCGGCTGAAGCGTCAGACTTTGAAGCTCGATCACAGCGAGTTTTTCTCGGACTGTATCCACGGCTGGTGTGGCAGACTCACTGAAGCGTACTTCCATGAGCGTCCCCCCTTTGAAATCAATCCCGAGCCGCAGTCCGTAGTAAATAATGCACGCGATACTTACCAGTGTGATGAGTACTGAAAAGATGTATGCGTATTTCCGCTTTTGGATGATATTCAATTGCATAGGCTAGGAATTCGGGATATCAAGTTTTTTTGGTGTAACGAGAATCCAGGGATGCCGTTCCATCCAATCGGCGAAAAAGAAATTAACCATGATCCGGACCAAAACAACTGCTGTGAAGAGTGAGAGAAGCACACCGAGCGCCAGGATAATCGCAAAGCCCTTTACAAAGCCTGTTCCCATACCAATGAGGATGACGGTCGTGATAAGAGTCGAGAGGTGGCCGTCCCGAATTGATGGCCAAGCCCGACGAAATCCCTCATGTAAGGCTTTCCGCATCGACTTACCAAACGACAATTCTTCGCGGGTGCGTTCAAAGATGAGTACATTGGCATCGACTGCGATACCGATCGAGAGAATAAACCCGGCGATACCCGAAAGAGTGAGGGTAATCGGAAACGGTGTAAAAACTGAGAGTTTGAAGAGCGCCAAGAGCATCGCTGAGTAGAGAAGGAGTGCGAGGACAGCGATAAAGCCCAGGAAACGATAGAAGAGAAGCATAAAAACCGAGACTGCTGCCAAGCCATATATGCCCGCCCGAACGCTCTGATCCATCGCCGACCGACCCAGTGAAGCATCAATCGACTGCTGTGAAACGAGACTGATTGGCACTGGCAACGCACCTTCATTAAATCGCTTCACCTCAGCATTCGCCTCAGCCAAAGTGAAATTACTTGTGATGACTGCTTGACCATCTCGAATCTCGGCCTGCACTATCGGCTGACTGACGATCTCACCATCAATGAAGATCGCAACTGGTTTACCCACATTGCGCGCAGTAATATCAGCAAAAAGCTTCGTTCCCTCCTCATCAAACCGGAGCGCGATCTGCGGCGAGCCGATCCCCTGACTTTGATAGTCTACAAAAACATCACTGAGATTTTTCCCCGAGAGCCCCGTTGGCTTAAATTTCAAATCAGGCACATCATCAAGTGAATATTTTGGGAACAAAATATGCGCGATATTTACCTCGCGTTCATCACCCTCACCGCGCTCATCGACTTTTCGGATAATATGCCAACCAAATGTCGTTTCGACGAGAGTAGGGTGAACGCTGCCTGTGGCAAATCCTGGAGCAAAAGCGACAGTATCAAATTCGGGAACATACGCACCTTTCTTGGCAAAGCCAAGGGTTCCACCAGTCGCCTTAGATCCCGGATCCTGACTCCAAGTGTTCGCCAGTTCCGCAAAGTCATTTCCCGCCAAAGCTGTAATCAGGACCGTGTCGGCGGTGGCTTTTGACTGAGTGTTGAAAGTATCCACCTGAGCCTGTGCCTCCGGCCCAGCGAGCTCACGAAATTCGAGAAAGGGTGTCTCTTTGATGAGTTTTTTCGCATCCTCAATGTCTTTCACCCCCGGGAGCTCGACGATAATGCGGTTTTCACTACCTGATCGTGAGAGTTGTACGACCGGCTCACCCACGCCAAACGCATTGACACGCCGCTCAATCACATCGACAGCCGCCTGAAGCGCATCATCTCGCTTGGCCGCATCGAGATCAGCAGTGTCGGCAGCGTACTCGAGATGAATACCGCCTTGCAGGTCGAGACCGAGATTTACCTGAGCCTGAGCAAAAAACCGCTCCACTGGCGGGACAAAGGCAACGAGTTTCGGATACGCAATCAGGCCCGAGATGAGCGCGAGGAGCACAACTCCCGCAAATTGCAAGCGGAGTTTCTGGAGAGCATTCATAGTCCCCAGTATATCGAAAGAAAATGGCTTAGGCAAGCCAGTGAAATCTATCAGTTTTCGGCTAAAAATGAGCCTTGTTCACACCCGCTCACATTCCTCACCAATTTAGATGAAATCAAACATTTCCACCCAGAAAACAAGGGTATCAAGGGACAAGACGGGCTATTTCCCGAGTCTTTCTTCAAGGCGTTTCAACCGACGTTTTGCTTCGCGTTCAAGACGTTTGGCATAGGCAGCGTAGTCCGGGATCGATTCTATCCTTCCATTGACAAAAAGGAACGCTTGATCGAGTAATACATGTGAAAGAAAAGTACGGTCATGAGTTACGAGGATCACCGTACCTGGATACGCGGCGAGAGCGTCTTCGAGTGCCTCAATCGCCTCGAGGTCGAGATGATTGGTCGGTTCATCGAGGATAAGGATATTGGCACCTCGATAGACGAGTGATGCGAGCACGAGTCGCACCCGCTCACCTGGACTCAGTCGGCCGATTTTGACCGTGGCTTCATCTGGTACGAAACCAAAACGGGCGAGAAGTGTCAGAACATCGCTCCGTTCGTATAAACGAAAGCGTTTGGCAAAATATGAGATCGCTGTTTCGGCCAATGGGATATTTTCACTCTCTTGCATGAGATCACCAAAGACCGCGCCTTTGCCAACCCGAACTGTCCCAGCCAGAGCCGGCACGAGTCCCAGAATAGTCTTGATGAGGGTGGATTTTCCAGCGCCATTCTCACCGAGCAATGCAGTGCGCGATCGGAACGGAAAGCGGAGTGTGATACCCTTGGCGACCGGCTGCTTTTTCTCATACCCGATTGCAACGCGCGCGAGGGTAATTGCCGGCGGAGCAGTCTTGGCGCCTGGTACAAGTTCAAACTCCAGCGGTGGCCGTTCAAATGGTTTATCGTGTTCAGTCAACCGTTCCAATCTCCCTTCAAGGGCTTTGGCTGAGCCAGTAAATTTCTTGATCGCGCGTTCTTTTTTGTAGTTAGCAGCGAGCTTATCACGGTCAGGACCGCGTTTTTTCTTGGTGGCATCTGCCCACTGGATTTTCTCCGCAGCGGAAGATATCACTCGGTCTCGTTCTCGCTCTTGGACACCATACAATTCTTTGGCCCGACGGAGCGCATGTGCTTTGGTCTCAGCATAAATCGACCAATTGCCGCTGTAGAGCAAGGCTGTATGTTTGATGGGATCGATAGCCAAAACGCGTTCGACCGTATGGTCGAGGAAAGTCCGATCATGCGAAGCAACGATCAGGGTTACTCCCGACCGGACGAGGTAGGCCTCGAGCCACAGAAGTGCGACTAGGTCGAGGTTATTCGTTGGTTCGTCCAGGAGAAGAATATCAACACCCGAAAGCAGAACGGCTGCTAGAGCGAGCTTGCGTTTCTCTCCGCCAGAAAAAGTATTGAGTGAGCGATCAAGGTCGAGCTGATCAAGTGCCAGACCATCGAGTATCCCCTTTGCCCGATCAAGGAACACATAGCCGCCAAGTCGTTCAAAACGTTCTGTCAGAATTTCGTAGGTTGCCAGCTGATCCGCCTGATCGAGCAGAGGCTCCAGTGCTTCCATTTCGATTTCGAGCGCTCCAATCCCCGTCGCGTTGCGGAGAAACTGAAGGGCGGACTCATCGCCAGTCGGAATCGTTTCCTGAGGCAGATAGCCGACCAGCGCCCCTTTGGCTAGAGTAACAAAACCTTTGTCGGCCGACTCCAGTCCCGCGATGATCTTAAGGAGGGTGGACTTACCTGTCCCATTTTCCCCAACAAGAGCCATACGCTGTCCCCGCGCCAAATTGAACGACACCTCGTGCAAAAGACGACGCGTCCCAAAACTCTTTCTGATGCGTTTAACGGAAAGCATACAAGTAAAACGAAGCGGGGAGAAAATTGATTTTTTAGAGAGAAAAACTAGATTCAAACTAATGGCTTACTCTACAGCATTTCGCGAAAAAATCAACTTTCTCTCTCCCATTCACGGAAACCCATGTGTCTTCAAATCTCGTACGGACGGTGCTGATACACACCTCAATCATGAGAGGTATGGCAAGGCTTTAGAATGACTGGCTTTTCAAATAATCTTCGGTAGCTTGGAGAACGTGTTTGGCGTTCTTGAAAGTTACTTTGGCGAGGGCCTGATCGAACGACAGCCACACCGAACCGATGTGTTCATGAGAAAGCGCTACCTCAGTCGCCTGAATCGCTTGAGCGGGATAAAAATGCACAACTTTGAAAATCCAAGTTCCACGGCCTTCTCGGACTCGTCGTTCATATTCATTGCCCCGCGCTTCATAGAAATAACGAATACTTACTCGCCCCGGATAAACCCGGAGATCTTTGATTCCCGTTTCCTCTTCCGTCTCACGACGCAAGGTGTCTTCCTCCGTCTCCCCGGGCTCCATATGACCCTTGGGGAAATCAAAATGCCCGCTCGGATACTGCAGGATCAGATACTCACGAGTCCCATCAGAGAGGGTCCGAAACAACACACTCCCGACCGAAACTTCCCAAATCACGGGAAATCCAAGGAAGCCGAGTATCCGACAGAGTAATTTATTGACAGGCAAACGCATATAGATCCAGACTACAGGGAAAGCGCGGCATTGACTAGTCAGAAGAGCGTATTGTGCTGATATATCTTTATTACCACTAGAAAATTCCTTCTATACCGTATACTAAAAGCATGCCTTCTCTTTTTTCCTTCTTTCGCTGGATCATGCGTCAGACAAGTTGGTTTATCCTCATCCTCACACTCGGACTGATTGTTGGAGGGTTTTCAATATATTATTTCGATGCTTCAGAAACGCTCAATCTCGACGAACATCCACTCAATGAGACAACGGTCATCTATGACCGAACTGGAACCAAAATTCTCTATCAACTCTACGGGGAGGAAAATCGACGAATTATCGGACATACAGATATACCCGAGGCCGTCCGTCTCGCGACCGTTGCATCCGAAGACGCGCATTTCTTCACTCACCCCGGGATCGACCTCGTCGCTATCTTCCGCGCCGCAATCATCAATGTCCGCAATCAAGGTATCTCACAGGGTGCCTCGACTATCACACAACAACTTGCTCGGGCGCTTTTCCTCAATCGTGAAAAAACTTGGGTTAGAAAAATACGCGAGGTGATACTGGCAATAAAAATTGAAAAGTCTCTTTCTAAAGATGAAATCCTTGATCTCTATCTCAATACTGTCCCTTATGGATCGAATGCTTACGGTATCGAAGCGGCCGCGCAGACATTTTTCGGTAAGCGCGCCCGCGACCTGACACTTGACGAAGCCGCCCTCATCAGTGCTCTTCCCAATGCTCCAACCCTGTACTCGCCCTATGGAAAGAATACATCTGGCCTCATGGCTCGGAAAGAATCAATTCTCCGAAAAATGCATGAGCTCAAATCAATCACGCTCGCTGAAATGAATGCAGCCCTCGCGGCTCAAACTCTCGACCGAATAGTTCCTCTCGAACGGAAAATCCAAGCTCCACATTTCGTATTTTATATCCTCGATCAGTTGAAAAAAGAATACGGCCTCGAAACACTCAAAACACAGGGATACGCTGTATACACATCGCTTGATCTCGATCTCCAAAAAAAAGCAGAGGTGATTGTGGCTGACGGTGTGAAAAAAAATCTCGCCCGCGGGGCATCCAATGGAGCACTCGTAGCAATCACCCCAAAAAATGGCGAAATCCTCGCGCTCGTCGGCAGTCGAGATTACTTTGATACTCAAATTGACGGCCAAGTAAATGTTGCGATTGAAAAACGCCAGCCTGGATCAACCTTCAAGCCCTTTGCCTATGCGACGGCCTTTACCAAAGGCTTTGCGCCTGAGACCCGAATTTACGATGTTCCCATAAACTTCGGGCCAGATGGAACTGGGGCAGACTATATCCCAAGTAACTACGATGGCAGATTCCGCGGACTTATCACGATGCGTGCAGCACTTTCCCAATCACTCAATATCCCCGCTGTCTCGACGCTCTACCTCGCCGGATTGCCAGACACCATTGCACTCGCCACAGCACTTGGGATCACAACACTCACCGAACCATCGCGTTATGGACTCGCTCTCGTCCTCGGGGGGGCGGAGGTAAAGCTCATTGATCTGACGAGTGCCTTTGGTGTCTTTGGTCAAGAGGGTAAGCGCGTTTTAACTGATGGTCTACTCCGGGTTGTTGATCGTGAAGGTCGAGATCTCTACAAACGCTCAATCAATCCTGACACCGTTCTCAGTAGCAATGTCGCCCGCCAAATCAACTCTATCCTCTCCGACAATGTCGCCCGCACGCCGGTCTTTGGCTCATCGAGCCCGATTGCCTTTCCTGCCGGTACCGGTGTCGCTGCCAAAACAGGAACAACACAAAATTTTCGGGATGCCTGGACGGTTGGATATACCAATACGGTTGCCCTCGGCGTTTGGACTGGTAACAATGACAACACTGCCATGGAGGAAGGCGCTGATGGTATTTATACGGCGGCACCAATATGGCGCGCGATGATGGACACACTGCTCGTTTCTTACCCAGCCACGCCCTTCACTCCCTACACATATGGGTCATCTGATGATGGTGCTACCGTTCCGAGTGATGTCGTTGGTGGAGAACCGAAAACCGTTTACTATGATAAAAAGTCCGGACGAAAAATCTCGGCAGAAAAGGCCAGAAAAAAGCGAGCCAGTGAAGTCGAGGTCAGAATTGTTGATGGCGAAAAAACTTTCCGCTACTCAAAAGTGAAGGGAACAGGAGAGCTACTCTTTCAACCTTCAACTGCTGCAGATCTCTTAAAGATCTATTACCCAAACGGGAACTAATCCCGACGAAGCGCTTCCATCGGCGTCAGTTCTGAGGCCCGATAGGCTGGTGCGAGACCAAAGATGACTCCAACGGCTGTTGAAAAACTCACTCCCAGAAGAAATGATTGGAGAGAGAATGAGAGTGGCAGCGGAAAGCCGAAGGAAGTAAAGATATAACCGAGCACGAGGGTGAGCAGCATCCCCAAGAGGATTCCAAGCACGCCACCGAGAAGCGTAATGATTAAAGCCTCGAAGAGGAACTGCTGCAGTATACTTTTCGAAGTCGCTCCCACCGCCTTGCGAAGACCGATCTCCGATGTCCGCTCCGAAACGGAGACATACATAACATTCATGATCCCCACCCCACCAACAACCAGGGAAATCGAGGTAAGCGCCAGTAAAAGAATAGACAACGCACCCAATACATCTCCAAGCGTTTCCTGGGTTTCTTTGGTCGAAGTTACCGAAAAATCGTCTTTATCCGGATCAGTGATATCATGCCGTTGTCGAAGAAGCGCCACGATATCTGCCACAGTTTCAGTTTCGCGTGATGTATCTTTCATTTTGACCGAAACAAACTGGACGTAGTTCACTCCGAGCAACTTCTTCTGAAGCGTCCGAACAGGGATATAGGTAAACGAATCAAGATTTAAAAAAGCAACGGCACCGCGTGACTCAAGCACACCGATTACCCGATATTTTTCACCCTTCAGAATAACGTACTCTCCAACCGCATCACTCGACCCAAAAAAAGTTTCCTTAGTGTCACTTCCAAGCACAGCAACCTGAGCGAGACTTGCATCCTCTTCCTTGGTAAAAAATCGTCCGCTCGCTAACTTGAGATTCTGATCAACAAGTGCCACATCGGACCCTGTACCAAATAGGGAGATACGCTTTCCCACCGACCTATAGGTAGCGCGTTCCTGCCCGATCGTGCCTGCGTAGACCGCTTCAATATTGGCAATCTTTTCAATCGCTTCCGCATCCTTCACGGTCAGCGTCGTAATTTGCGTCCCCTGTGCCCGGCCGGTTGAGTTCTCACTCGACATCGCCGTCGTATTCGGAATTTTCACTTCGACTTGGATCAGATTCGTTCCAAAACTCTCTACTTGCCCCAGAATATAGCTCTTTACCCCCTCGCCAAGTGCCGTCACTACGACAATCGCAAAAACGCCGATAACTACGCCGAGCAGCGCCAAGGCTGTCCGTGCGCGATGGGTACGGATCGTGCGAAGGGCGAACAAAAATGGAGTAAATATTTTTTTATTCATAACGCAGTGCCTCCATTGGACTCACCTTGGAGGCTTTGAAGGCCGGGTACAGACCGAAAGTGATGCCAATAATAAGCGAAACCGTAAACCCGAGAGCGATCGATGGGAACGGAACAAGAAATTGCCATTCATATCCGAACCGCGGAATAATAAGTGCTGCGATATACGCGATGAACACGCCAAATACAATACCGATACAGCCACCGACCAGCGTGATTACGGATGATTCGATAAGAAATTGTGTGATAATGTGCAACGGTCTCGCCCCGACGGCTTTCCGCAAACCAATCTCGCGAATCCGCTGTGAGACTGAAATCAACATCGAGTTCATGATTCCGATGCCGCCGACCAGAAGCGAAATGGAAGCGATGGCGATCAGGAAATATTTCAAGACATCAGTAATCGTCGTGAGAATGCCGAGAGCCGCTTTGGTACTTCGCACTGAGAAATCTGACTCTTCATTCTCTTCGAGGTTGTGGCGTTTTCGAAGAAGCAGCGTCATATCGGCCAATGTCCGTTCGATATTAACTGGTTCATCTACTTTGCCGCGACCAAAATTGAGATAGTCGATCCCAAGCAATATTTTCTGTGCTGTCCCAAGCGGGACATATACCAATACATCAGGATTCGAAAAGGCAGCCGATCCGCGCGCCTCCAAAACGCCAATTACCTTAAACGGATTCTTCTTGATATTCACGACCTGGCCGATCGGATCTTGTCCAGGAAAGAGGTCAACTGCCCGAGTCGCCCCCAAGACCACGACCCGTGAAAGATCATTCTCTTCCTCGGGAAAGAAAAATCGGCCTTGGGCAACCTTGATATTTTCAACTGCGATCATATCCGGGGAAACTCCCTGAAAGCTCGCTTCAAACGATCCTGTATTCGATTCGATCGTTGCTGACCCACTTACATACCCCGAGACAGCTGTCAGATGAGGGATATTTCTCCGCTCTCGCAAGGCCTTTAAATCATCATATTTGAAGGTAGTTGTAACGATACCGAGCGCCGATGCCGGAGGCCCCTTTTCTTCGGATGCCCCGGGCAAAATGGCAACGAGATTTGATCCGACACTCTCAATCTGGGAAAGAACCAGTTTCTGTGCGCTCGCCCCGATCGCCATCACCATGATAACGGCCGCAACTCCGATCACGACGCCGAGCACGGTTAAAAAAAATCGCAGTTTGGAGGCCGAGAGTGATCGATACGTTATCTTTATCGGGTCTGATATTTTCATACAATCTCTGCGACAGACTATTCAGAGGTTCAACCTCTCTCAGCCCGATCCTATTTGAGCAGATGGTGGCTGTCCGTTCTTGCGATCCGTCGGTGCTCTACAGCCTCATCGGCAATAATCTGCCCGTCAACCATACGAAGGATACGCTTCGCATGTTCCGCGGTTGCTGTTTCGTGGGTCACGAGAATAATCGTCCGCCCATCATCATTGAGCTGCTGTAAAATGGCCATGACCTGGAGGCCAGATTTCGAATCGAGATTACCAGTCGGTTCATCTGCAAAAATAATATCCGGATTATTGACGAGTGCTCGAGCAATCGCGACACGCTGCTTCTCTCCGCCCGAAAGTTGATTGGATAGATAATTGGTGCGTTGAGTCATGTTCACTGCCTCAAGTGCCGCCTCGACCCGCGCCCGATTCGAGGCATCAGCCACATCATCGTACAGCAGCGGCAACTCAACATTTTCAAAAACTGTCGTCTTGGGTAGTAAATTAAAAGCTTGAAAGATAAAGCCGATTTTTTTATTGCGCAACTGCGCGAGTTCGTCATCAGAAAACTTCGTTACATCCTTGCCGTCCAAGAAATATTCACCTCCCGTAGCCCGATCAAGCAGCCCCAGCACTTGCATCAGAGTCGATTTACCTGACCCCGATGGCCCCATAATAGAGAGAAACTCCCCTTTTTCAATGAAAAAGTTTGCGCCGACCAGAGCGCACGTCGCCACACCATCACTTTCGTATGTCTTTTCCAGATCCCGCACTTGTATCAAAGCCATGTCGTGAACAGTTATCGCTATTTCACCTGCGTAGCGCCGATCGTCACTTCATCCCCCTCTTTCAGCCCGGTCGTCACCTCAATTGTACCGTCATCACCCTCGAGCCCGGTCGTCACCTCTACTTTTTTAAACGTGAGGTCGGCTTGTTTTACCTGAGCAAACGTCTTCGCGCCTTCTTTCGTCAATGCCCGAAATGGTACCCAAAGAACATTCGCCCGATTCGCCGTCTGAATATCAATATTACCTGTCATCCCCTCCTTCAGCCGTACGTCGCGCTCGGACAAACGAAATGTAACCTTATAGGAAACCACATCCTGAACCACGGTTGCAGCCGGATCGATATGTACCACCTCACCATCAAACTTTTCGTCTAACGACAATGAATCAAACGTGATCATTGCCCTCATCCCAAGCGCTACCTTGGCAATATCCGATTCCGGTACGCGCGATTCGAGCATATAAGTTCCGGATTGAGCGACCCGCGCGACCACTTGGCCAGTCTTTACGACCTCCCCCACCCGAGCATCAAGCCTTGAAATACTTCCGCTCATCGGGGCCGTCAATACATTTTCTTTCATCTGGAGCTCTAATGTCCGAACCCGCTCCCGGGCCTGTTCCGCTGCTAATTTTTTCGCCAGCCGTTCTTCGGGCGCTGGTGAGAGACGTTTACGCAAAATGAGTTGTTCGGCCTGTTCAGCAATCCGCGCTGTAAGGCGCGCATCCTTCAGCTGGGAATACAAGACTCTCCGATCAATGGAGGCGATTTTGTCTCCGGTCGCGACCCTATCACCGGTTTTCACATACAGCGCATCAATCGTTCCAGTAGAGAGGAACGCCAGGTCTGCGTACGCCTCCGGTACGAGCTCCCCCGTCACGCTCACGGTTTCTGAAACATCTCCCCGTCTCACCGTTTCCGTTTGAACCGGAATACTCGTGTCGCGTACCGCAATAAAGTAATAACCGCCGCCGAAGACAAGTGCAACAATCAGTCCGACGGTGATTCTTTTTTTTGTGAACATATTTTTAGCTACGAATACATTTGAAAACCTATTGCATCAAAATCTAGAACATACTCTTTTTCTCCGCCCGCTCGTCCAGAGCACGATTTGCCTCAGCATCCGCCCGGGTATTTAATTCACGACGAACATGAACGAACTCGACCGAAGCGAAATCAAGCATCAGGTTCCAGACTTGGATGAACAGCGGCTGAAGACGCTCATTCTCGATCTTATAGACATGATTAAGCTGCTTGCAAGCCAGCTCACTATCCATTCGACACTCGACCGCCAGTTTCTTCGCTTTCTCCTTCCCGACAAGTGCCTTAATCTTCTTCAGTCCGGCGACAATAGCGGCATACTCCGCCTCATTATTGGTCTTGATGCCGAGATATTCGCCGAAACCCTTGTCCAGCGTCTCGATATACACTCCCAACGCAGCTGGTCCGGGATTGCCACGCGAACCACCATCCGAATACATTACAATCTTTTGCATGGCTTCATTATACCTTTCCTTCACTATCCCTCACAAGCAAGCATTTCTAGCCTGTACGCTCCATATCAAGGAGCTTCAATTGCAGTGTCGTCCGACCGCTCCAGACATTGCTCTCGAGTTGGCAAAGCACTGAAAGCTGACAACCTGGACCGAGATCAGGATAGTGAGCCACCATCGACCAGCCTACTGCATCAAATGCTTGGGGGAAGGCAGGATGTTCAAGTGCGAGTTTCCAGTGCTGACCGTCTTTTCCAACTGTTCGGGCTGTCCGAATGCAGAGTTCAGAGAGCTGGAAGACCGGCTGCGGATTGCCTTCACCAAAGGGTGCGAGATCGTCGATCGCCTGGACGAGCTCCAGCGTCATGTCACCAGGATGAAGTTCGGCATCGATGAGAATCTCTGGAACTGTCTCGACCCCTTCCAACTGCTCTCGTACGATCGTTCCAAAACGCTCAAGAAATATATCAAATCGATCATTGCGAATGGTCAAGCCAGCAGCCTGCTCATGTCCGCCGAATTTTTCAAAGAGATCAGCACAAGATTCTAGGGCGTGGATAATACTAAACCCCGGGATACTGCGGAATGATCCTGTACTGGTTGTCTCTCCTTTTTGAAATACCCCTGTTGGTTTCCCTAACTCATGAGCGATCTTCCCTGCGACCAGGCCGACAATACCGAGTGGGTACTCAGGTCCGATTGCAATGATAAACTTCTGATCGCGAAAGTGGAGATCCGCAACCGCTCGAACATTTTCGGCAGCCGCTTGACTGACTTTCTGACGGGCAGAATTATAGCCTTCCAATTCTAATGCCAAGAGTCGAGCCTTCACTCGATCCATAGTTGCGAGAAGCTCATGCGCCGTTTCGGCATGTGCCATCCGAGAGGCGGCGTTGATCCGTGGTGCGATCTGAAACGCAATCAACCGCACATCAGGAATATGAGTCTCATCGATTGGAATCCGGCCAACGAGATACATCTCTTGCAGACCTGGACGCCGAGTTTTCTGTAAGACGATGAGGCCATATTTCACGAGCACCCGATTTTCTCCAACCAGCGGCATGACATCTGCCACCGTCCCAATAGCTACAATATCGAGGAGCCACTTCAACTCATCAACTCGATCTGGCAATAATCGACGGTAAAGTGCAGTCGCCACCTTGAAGGCTGTTCCCGCACCACAGAGATCCCGAAAAGGATAGGTATCTGTCGGCAACTTAGGGTTCACAATCGCCCAAGCCGGAGGCAATACTGCCGGGACATGATGATGGTCAATGATGATCGTCTCCATCCCCAGTGCCAACGCATCTGCGATCTCCGTATGATTCATCATACCGCAATCCAGTGTCAGAATGAGACGCACCCCAGCCTGATTGAAGCGTTCGACGGCTTGGGTACTGAGGCCATGACCCTCATTTATTTTGTGCGGTATATGAACTAACACCTTTATACCCAGGGCTTCCAGTGTCTCACGAATAATGACCGAAGCCGTCACACCATCGGCATCAAAATCACCCAGTACACCGACGCATTCACCTCTGGTTCGAGCAGCTTCAATACGCGCTACAACCCTCTCCATATCACGAAAAAGGAATGGGTCATGGAGATCACGCTCATAATTCGGGGTAATAAACTGTCCAATATCAGCCAGATCGATTCCTCGCTGACGTACCAGGTGATGAACAATAAAAGACGGCCCTTGGGGGGCCATAAAACGAGCAAAACCAGCTTTTTCCTTCCAGCGCTTCTTCATAATAACCTTAAGCACTAATCACTTCTCCACCAAAACGGCGACGATGCGCATCCACCAACCGAAGACGAAGAATGTATCGACCATTCACACCATCTGATCCCGCAAAATTCTCAGGTAAACCTAAATCCCTCGCGAGACGATGGGCATCAAAACTCCCTGGTTCTATGGCGACAAGATATTCGGTCGCGGAAAGTAAAGCTCGGATGTGCGTGAGCACCTCCCTCAATGGAGTTGTATCACGAACGATAAAATCATCGACGCCAAGCTCTTTGGATCGCTGCTGATCATCTTGGCGACCGAGATGAGAAAGAAAAATGACTGGTATCTGGGCAGTCTCGATATTCTGTTTCAAGGCCTGAACGAACTCATACCCATCCATTCTGGGCATAATAATACCTGTAATGATGAGATCTGGTTTTACCTGTTGGATGTGCTGCAAACCATCAAAACCATTTTCTGCCTCATCTACCACAAAACCACTCTCTTGAAGAAAATGGGTATAGACATCTCGCGTATCTGCATCGTCATCAACGAGGAGAATGCGGGTTTGATCATTACTCATATATGTGAGAACGGGATTGGAACGGGTTCAGGCTCGTTACGGACAGTATACCCCGATTCCCGCGACGCATCAACGCGCGCGGTGTTCAGACTCGCGAAGTGATTCGATGTATTTTCTCGACTCTTTTGAGAGCTGCCGTGGGATTTCAATAACCGTCTTCACTAGATGATCACCTCGGCCGAAACGCCCGAGTTTTGCTACACCCTTGCCACGAATTCGGAAGACTTCACCTGGTTGTGTACCTGCTGGAATCTTCATACTAACTTCGCCTTCAATTGTTTGAATCGATACTTTGTCACCCAAAGCAAACTGATCAAAGCGAAGTTTCCTCTCTGAAACGATGTCATCTCCGCGTCGGCTGAGCTCGGCATGTGGCTCGACATGAACCACAACATACAGGTCCCCAGAAGATTCACCCCACTCCCCCGCCGCCCCTTCACCAGCCAGAGAGAGCGCTTGACCATCCTCAATACCTCCCGGGATGACGACTTCTTTTGTAACTTCCTTCTGCTGTCTTCCATCACCATGACAGGTTGTACATGTCTGACTGAAAATACGCCCCTTGGCATGACAGCGCTCACAAGCACTGGATTGCGTGAAGACACCCAGTATCGTGTTGACATTTCTCATAATAGATCCCTTGCCATGACAATCTGGACAAGTATCTTCCCGTGCACCAGGTGCACCACCGGTACCTTGGCAGACATCGCAGCGCACATATTTCCGAAGTCGAACCGTCCGCGTCGTGCCTTCGACCATCTCCTTGAAACTTATTGAGACATCCACCTGAATATCTGCGCCGCGGGCGGATGATCGAGACCGCCGCGCACCTCCACCGGTAAACAGATCAGTGAAAAGATCCTCTATGTTCGCACCACCAAAATCAAATCCCTGACCTCCGAAATGCGAAGCATCAAACCCCTCAAAACCAGATCGAGATTGACGGCTCTGGCCACCAAAACCTGAAGCAGTCTGACCAAACTGATCGTACTGCCGACGCTTTTCAGCATCACCTAGTACACCATAGGCCTCATTGATCTCCTTGAACTTTGCCTCATCTCCCCCTCGCTTATCTGGATGGTGGGCATGAGCCAATTTCCGATAGGCTTTTTTGATGTCGTCCTGGCTCGCACCCTTTGCCACGCCCAAAATAGAATAATAGTCCTTGGCCATATAAGATACCCAATGTTAGCACTCTCTATTATCGAGTGCTAAGAGCACTCTGTCAACCCCTCCAAACCTCAGTCCGCCCCTTTCATCACTCAAAAAACATCTTCCCCTCAACTGACCGTACTCCCGCCGACAGGGCTTGGTTCCTTCTCATTCCAGGGGAAACCACCTAACTCAGTTAGAATCCGTTCCAAATTCAAGCCAGTAATCGAGCGTACCGAAACCCCTCTACACCAAAACCTCCCGTTCTGTAGGTACTTTCTTCAAGACAAGAAATCCGCTCTGAACAAGCAGTTTGTAAAAAACCGTCGTCAAGAACAAGGCGAGTGGAGCAACGAGTGATCCAAAAGGGTAAATGGTAAAAAACAAAAGTGCAGACAAAAAGAATGGCAGAAACGGTACACTCGGTGGAGTATTTCCAGCCGATCGGGCTGAGACAAAAGCAATAAGTTTTTTTCGAAGGACCTCTGAAAGAATGGCATCCATACTTTCACCACCATTCACCTCTCGACCGAGAAGCCGTGAGAGTTCTGTTTTAGAGCGAGTGATTTCTGCCTGACGGACCACTTCTGCAATACTCTGTCCGAGCGTTCCACTCACCCCACCAATCTCGACGACTGGTCGAAGTTCCTGAAGGAAATCGTCAACAGAGAGGTTCCGCTTCTGGAGTGTGGCGAGGGATGGGGATACGGTTCCAGCTATTCGCAACATCCACGCACCCATCCCTTCGGCCATATCAAAGCTCGGCACCAAACGATCCCAAGAAAATGTATTGATGTGAACATAGTACTGGCTCGAAATAACTAAACTCAATGCAAAGATGATTTGAGACATACCGACGAATACTGAACGGTAGACAGAAAATCGGATACGTTCTGACAACTCCCGGCCAATGCGAAGGATACCAGTAAATACAAACAGCCCAGCGATAGTAATGATTGCCGCATGTGTGATAGTCGGAGTAAAGAAAAAGCTCGGAAGCACGAGTACGAGACAGGCGATTCCCTGATAGGCTCTTTCGTTCCAAATGATTGTCCCCACTGAAAACAATGTTAGGGTGAGGAAGAACCACACTGTCGGAACCACGAAAACACTTGCACCCTCGACAAGCACCGCATCTGTGACAGAAGAAAAACCAAAATACGCCGTAATTGAGACCGCACAGAGACAGAGAAGAGCAATAATCTGACGCTTCGAGGACATAGGTTAGAGACCATGAGCAGCCCGATTCCGCTGATGACCTTCAAAGTCTTCTGCAAAATAGGTAGTCCGTGTTTTGAGATTAATCAGGAAATAAAAGTATGGATTACTCGTCGGGTACAACGCGGCATTTATCGACATCAGACTTGGATTATTGATAGGTCCAGGCGGCAGTCCCGCATAAACATAGGTATTATAGGGTGATGAAGACTTAAGGTCTTCAAGTGTCGGCTGATCTTTGGCCGTACCGTAGATATAATTGATCGTTGCATCACTCTGGAGCGGTTGACCAATAGCGAGACGCTTCCGAAAAACATCACTGATATTTTTCCGATCAGACTCTGTCCTCCCCTCCTCCTCGATAATCGAGGCTAGCGTCAATGTTTCATGAAATGAAAGTCCACGTTCTGACAGACCAGCTGAAATAACTGGCTCAACTTTTTCTCCAAAATTTTTCAGCAATTCGTTGACAATGAGTTCACCAGTGGCTTGGGGTGGAAAAATATAGGTATCCGAAAAGAGGTAGCCCTCGAGGCTCGCTCCGGCTGGCCGATTTTTCAAAAAAGGGTAGCGCTCTTGCCATTTCGGAAACGGTTTTTCAGCAATCGCAAGAAAATCCGCCCCGGCCAAACCATTGGTTGTGAGCCGCTCCGCCATCTCACGCAGCGTCCAACCTTCAGGAAAGGTAACACGCACGCCCGCAGGGATGACTCGACCCTCCACAAAACGCTCAATAATTTCAGGGATAGAAAGCTTCCCTGAAAGACGATACTCACCTACCTGGAAGGCTTTATACTGTCCCGTTTTAAGAGCCGAAACGATAAAGGTGAGTCGCCCATCAATAATCCCCGCTGCTTCCAAGCGTTCAGCAATGAGCGTTACCCCCTCACCACTTTTCACAATGAAGCGCTGTTCATCTTCTACCCGTCCACGAGCCGTATCAACCCGGTTCAGCAGGTACCAGTACGTAGCCCCGCCGATACAACCCAGGATGACCGTCACGACCACCACCGCTTTTGCGATCCGGAAAATAAAGTGCATGAGGAAATATTAGTAGCCAATCACCTGAACAACAACATCTCGCTCGCGCGCGCCATCAAACTCCACCGCGAAAATACTCTGCCGCTCCGTGAGTAGGAGTACTCCTTTTTCAACCGGGATTGTTTCGCTGCTTCCGAGGAGCATTGCCTTGCAGTGAGAGTGGCCATTGGATCGGCCATCAGAACGAGTTTCGCGGCGCAACTCAAACAGATCATGAGAATACTGGTCATCAACCGGTGCGACCTTGTAAAGGGTGCGCATAAAATCCCGAAGGAGCATGGGTTCGTTATGATTGATAACGATACTCATCGTCGTATGCGGTACATACACCAACACTTGACCCTCACGGATACCCGACCGACTCACGACCTCCTGGACCGCTGTTGAGATATCAAGAAATTCGATCTGCGTCGTGCTCTTGAGATCAATTCGTTCTTTATGAATTTTCATATGTGTGTTTCTTGGCTTCACATCAACACGGTCTGCATTTACCCAATACTTGTAAGAGCATCGCGTAAAGCATCTTTTTCTTGAACCCCGATGAATTCTTTGACCACTTGCCCGCCCTTAAAAACCTTCAGTGTCGGAATAGACATAACACCGTATTGGCTCGCGATTTCCGGATGTTCATCAACATTGAGCTTTCCAATCTTCACAGTTGTTACTTCGTTCGACAGTGCCTCGATAACCGGTCCCATGATCTGGCATGGACCACACCAAGGTGCCCAAAAATCAACCAAAACCGGTTGCTCACTTTTCACAACCTCAGATTCAAAATTGTCTTTTGTAAACTCTCGTGCCATACATTCTTATACTCAACGATTACATATACTCTATAGTAGACTTTTGGTGATAAAAAAGCAAAAGGTATGACGATATTCATCATCATACCTCACGACCAGTTTCGATAACCTGGGTAATCGAATCTGGACAGGCGATTTGAACCTGAGCAAAAGACTCATGGTTCAAGGGGGTGATGCTCTTTGTTTGGGGTGCTATCGCCGGGCCTGGTGCCACCTCTGAAACACCTTCAGCCTCTATTTCAGCGATGATTCTCTGGCCGAGCATGACGAGCGCTTGACCGAGCGCACGCTGATCTCCATCCTGACTCTTTTGGAGAATCTCTGCCAACTCATCTGCCCAACGCCACTGACGGATGAGGTCATCATAGCGACTCAACATATATACCTCCAGAAGAAGATTGTAAAAGAAGCCTCCCCACCCTAATGGACACAAGAATTTTTGTCAAAAGAACTATTTATTATTCTTCAAAATTTCAAGAAAGGCTTTGGGTGGAATTGTTACCCGACCAGTTTCCTTCATGCGTTTCTTGCCCGCCTTTTGTTTCTCAAGTAGTTTTTTCTTCCGACTGAAATCCCCTCCATACATATACCCTGTAACATCCTTTCGGAAGGCTGAAATCGTTTCACGCGCAATCACCTTGGCCCCGATAGCCGCTTGAAGTGCCACCGCAAAACCCTGACGGGGCAGAATGTTTTTCAGTTTCTCCACAGTTTTTTTCCCTTCAGCTTGGGCCGCTCGGGCAGGTACCAGCCGTGAAAAGGCATCAATCTTTTCACCCGCCACAAGAATATCCAGTTTTACGACATCGCTTTCACGATACCCGATCAAGTCATAATTCATCGAAGCATAGCCTGAAGATGCGCTTTTCAATTCATCATGAAAATTTACTATGACATCTATAAGCGGTGCCTCAAATGAGACAATGATGCGGCCTTCATCAAGGTATTCGGTATTTTTGTATTCTGAACGGATTGATTGAGCCAGACGCATTACATTCCCCAGATACTCACTAGGTGTGATAATAGAAAGTGCAACAAAGGGTTCAAAAATCTTTTCAATACCGGCTGGATCTGGCATCTCTGACGGCGAATAGAGTAGAATCCGTTCCTGCTGGCCGTATAGCTGGAGCTCATACACCACCGAGGGAGTGGTGATCGTCGGGATGAGTTCAAATTCCCGTTCGAGACGAGCCTGAATGATCTCGAGGTGCAAGAGGCCAAGAAAACCACAGCGAAACCCTCGTCCGAGCGCCTGATTGCTCTCGGGTTCAAAGGTAAAGGCAGCGTCATTCAACTTTAATTTTTCCAAAGCATCGCGCATAAAAGCATAGTCTTCACCGTCTGTTGGATACAGACTCGCATAGACAGCTGGTTTGACCTCACGATACCCGGGCAATGGTGCTACTGGAAGACTCTCTCGTTCGCGCGGCTGGAGTGTAATAGTATCGCCCACGCGACAGTGTGCGATCGTTTTGAGCCCTGTCGCGATATAGCCAATATCACCCGCAACCAACATCGGCTGTGGCGTAAGTGCCGGAGCAAAATGACCAACCTCAACTGTCACACTGTCATGCACTCGCCCAATCAGGTGTAACACATCATCCCGTCGAACCACCCCATCAACGACACGGACAAATGCTACCACGCCTTTATAAGTATCATAGACCGAATCAAATATGAGAGCCCGCAGCGGCTGATCAACGCGTCCGCTTGGTACGGGAACACACTCGATAACACGCTCAAGTACCGCCTGTACGCCGATCCCCGTTTTACCAGACGCCAGAAAAATATCGGTCTCCGAACAGCCAATAAGGTGCATAATTTCTTTTTTGACCTTATCAACCTCCGCATTGGGCAGATCAATTTTGTTCACGACCGGAATAATTTCAAGACCTTGTTCAATCGCCAAATACAAATTGGCCAATGTCTGTGCCTGCACACCCCGGGTGGCATCTACGAGAAGAATGGCCCCCTCCACTGCAGCCAATGAACGCGACACTTCGTAATGAAAATCCACGTGCCCGGGAGTATCAATAAGGTTCAGAAGATACTCCTGTCCCCGATACTCATAGTGCATCTGAACTGGCTGGAGTTTGATCGTGATACCTCGCTCGCGTTCAAGCTCCATCTGATCAAGCAGCTGCTCTTTCATTTTGCGCTTTTCAACAGTCGCCGTCAGCTCGAGGAGCCGATCAGCAAAGGTAGATTTCCCATGGTCGATATGGGCAATGATACAGAAGTTGCGAATATGTGACTGATCCATAGGAGTATCTTTGGGTTGGGCTGCCATCGGTAAGGAACGAAGGGATTCTAGCAGAACTCGCAAACTGAAGATAGCGCCATTACCAATCGCCGCGTTCAGGGTGATCTTCTACCAACGCGACTGTTTCAGGACGACGCAGGATACGGCACCAGATAAAACGCTTTATCTGAAGGTATTCTGGTAGACCCAACCAGGCCGAGAGGGCGATATAGATCGCCACACCGATAGTCGTACCAACACCCAGTTTAACTGCAACCTCGAGAAAAGTGTCTAGTCGATTGGTAGTCAGTGCAAAAATGCCTTTCGAGTACTGAGCAACGATCGCTGCGAAAAGTGCAATACCGGTAATCTGAAAGACTCCTGAAAAAATTTCCCGATCACGCCAAGCTGACATACGCTGCCGCAGAAAATAATACAGGATAAGCATATTGGCTATGGCCCCAACCGAAAATGCCATCGCGAGACCAGCAACTGCAAAACGCGGCAACAAAAACGGAATGAGCGACAAATGAATGAGTTCTGAAAAGAGCGCCGCCAGAAGCGGAGTTCTGGTGTCTTGGAGTGCAAAGAAGGTTCGGATAAAAAGCGGACTGAGACTCTGCGCTGAGAGTGAGACAGCCAGCCATCCAAGGACCGTAAATGTGAGAATTGTGTCTTCCCAATTAAAGGCACCTGTACCAAGCACGATCCGCACAATTTCCGCTCGAAAAATAATAAAGAGAAGGGAAAGTGGTAGCACGAAGTATAGGATCCGCCGCATGGTCTGAGCAAAGACAAGAAAGAAATCTGTCTCGGCCGCTGGTTTAGCTGCCAGGGCTGCAAGCACCGGAAATGAAGCAAGTGAAAACGCGATACCGAAGAGGCCAAGCGGAACACTCTGAATATTGATCGCAAGAGTAAATGCGGCCAAGCTCCCTGAGATCAGCGTCGATGAAAAAACAGTTACAATCACTAAGCTGATCTGATTCACCGCCATCGCCAGTGATCGTGGGATCATCAGCCGAACCACTTTTCGGAATGCCGGATCATGCAGGCTTGTGCCGAGAGCCAATGTCGAAAACCGATACCCCGCCCGCCGAAAAGCAGGAAACTGAACAAGAGCATGCAGCAAAGATCCGAGAACGACACCGAATGCGAGACCGACCGGTCCGAAAGATGGGTAGAGTATCGTAATTCCGAAAATAATACCGATGTTATAGAAGACTGGGGCAAACGAGTAAGCCAAAAACTGTTTGAAAGAAACGAGTACGCCACCAATCACTGCTGAAAGAGCGAGAAATATCGGTGAAAGAAGCATGATGCGCGTCAACAGAGCCACCAATGATTGCTTTTCTGGGGAAAATCCAGGGGCTATCCACCCAGCAATCTGATGTGCGAGGAACATGCCCACAATCGCGGCGGCAGCCAGAATAACGGTGAGCCATTGGAGTGCACCCTCAACCAAATTCCAGGCTCGGGTGTGTTCGTTCCGAGCTATCAGTCCTGTAAAAACTGGCACAAACGCTGCCGAGAGTGCACCGAGAACCAAGAAACTATATACAAGATCTGGCAGCCGAAATGCGGCATAATACGCATCCAGTAAATCCCCCGCGCCGAATGACGAAGCGAGGAGACGATCACGAATAAAACCAAGAACACGACTCGCGATTCCCGCCAGAGCGATAATAAATGCTGCGCCCCCGAGTGTTTCGATAGGGCGCATACTCCACTGCCACAAACGGTGCACTCTTTGTATCACATGCAAGATAAATTACTCCTCTTCCTAATTCTTCTTTCCGAACACCACCCCCCAATACACATCCCTTTCAAGGGGTTGTTCCAGCGTAAAGATACGCTGGTACGGTATCAAATTTTCTGGGGTCTGCCAAACTGGTTGCCATCCCTCAGGATAATGCAGGGTAGCCTTCAAACGGACACCTTGCGTACCGGACTGCTTCTGGTACAGAGCTGAATATGAATGAACCGCTTCTTTCTCATCCGCTGTCCCGAGTGTCATACGAAAAGGCAACTCATACACATAGCGAACCGTTACTGACTCCCCGGGACTGACATAGACCCAATTACCAAACACAGTTTTCCCTGCATCGGTTGATATGCGTGTGCCACTGGCTGGATCAATGACCATTTCTCCTTCTTCGCGAGTGATATCCGGATCCTGACGGAAACCAAGCGCGGCATAATTCAAGGGAGGTTCAGGAAATTCTCGTGTCATACCCTCAGCTGAGATGAGGGTTGCCCCCTGAGGAACATACACTCGCAGATAATCGGCATTAACCTTGTTCCACCAGTCATAAGGCGTATTTCCGCCGGTATGTTCACGCGTAATAGAAACTGTGTCTCTCACCCGACCATCGGACTGAATCTCTGCAGTA
This sequence comes from uncultured Bdellovibrionales bacterium, assembly GCA_964530135.1. GTDB lineage: Bacteria > Patescibacteriota > Minisyncoccia > Moranbacterales > UBA1568 > SSEF01. The sequence goes on from CAZGXN010000002.1 coordinate 73,232, forward strand.
TGCGAAATCGATTCCCGAATGACGCCATCTGTCTTGTAGCCATTGATATTGGTATGGATGACAGACAGATAGTCCCGCGGTGTCTCAATCACCTCTCCTGACCAACCAACGCCACGGATCAACTGCTCGATGTCTGGATGACGAGCATACAGGAGGATATGTTTCTCATTGAGAAGCTCGGCTAACAGACCCCCCAGCTTCCAAGTTTCCTGAGGATGATCGAAAGAAAGAAAACGCCGGATCAACACCTCCGTCAAATCCCCCAATATTTTCTTTGGATTATTCTCTTCCCGATCATACTTGACCTCAACCTCCTCCTGAAGAATCGGCATAAAATTTTCTGCCTCAATAGTTACGCCGTATTCCGGAAGAGAGACTGGTCCGACAAGTGTCAAGATACGCTCCAATACTTCCGGCGTGAGGGTAATAATTCCGTCCACTGTCGGGCCGCCAGTCTTCTCATAAAAAAATATAGCTTTCTCAGCGGAGGTGGGAAAATCAGGAAACCAATTACTATCATGAAGGCTCCACCCTGCGCTGATCTTTTGAATTGGCTTTGGCGGCACGATATTTTCTTTCAACTGACCATCAGGATTAAATATACCGTCAACAAAAAAACGACGGATGCGAGCCTGATTCATTTCCAGAAGAGCATAGCTCCCAATAAATCCTCCCGTCGCGCGAAGCTCATGATTATTTTGAAAAAGAAAGAGATAGTTCCGTGGACCATTCATACCCAACAGCTCAGCTAAAAGTGTCTGATGTTCGGTATAGCCGCGCAGCAGTGCTGTCGTCAAAGGTAAGGCGGTGCGCACCTGAGTAACCCGAGCGCGATATTGTTCTGGGAGGGCATCAACCCGAACTCGCTCCAGCGCGCGTTGTGCGACGATCAAATGATCATACGCCGCTGTAACCGCCACCCCCGAACGCTGCAGTCGATCAATCGCTGATACTGGACCGTTAGACACCGGTGATCTATCAAGAAAATCTGGGAGTACTGGAAGAAGTACTGTGGCTGAATCAACCCCTTCACGGCCCGCACGGAATAATGCTTCAGCCGCTATACCCTGGGCGATGCCTGGCACCTGCGTTCCACCGGTCGGAAACCAGGCAAAAGGCCGAAGCCAACGAGCGCCCGTTGCAAAATCCCGCCGTGCCAGAGCAAGATGCGTTTGAGCTTTTTCTCTCTCCCCTGCCCGAAGACTCTCAAGAGCAGCTTTCATTTCTACAACAGCTGATTCACCCAAAGCCGGTATAATCTGAATCACTGCGAAGACTCCTAAGAAACAAAATCCTAAACACCCTCCCAATAGGGCAAGCCGACGATATACCCGATTCGGCTGCGGAACGGTAGGTTGAAGAATTGGAGTCCTCGAGGGGGCTGGTGGATACACTCGCGGTACAACCAGCCGACCTTGGAAGCCGCCCGGGTCTCTCGCTGGAATGTTTTCTTTTCGTCTGATATCTCGCATAACTTCCGTATACCTCACTTTGACTGGACAGCTTTATGATACAGGTGGAGCGTATCACGCGCCATGCGTCGCCACGAAAATTCCGCCACGCGGGAAAATCCTCGCTCTCGCAATGATCCGTTTCGTTGTGCCGAGAGAGCTTGCCGCAGCATATCAATACACGCCGACGGCTCAGTCGGATCGAAATACAGAGCAGCCGAACCATACACTTCGGGAAGTGAGCCGGCCCGTGCCGCTACAACCGGCACGCCGTAATTCATCGCCTCAAGTCCAGGGAGACCAAAACCCTCATACAGCGAGGGGAAAAAGTATACCTGTGCCCGACGATACAGTACACCCAATGAAGCATCATCCAGATACCCTACAAACTGGATATTTATCATCCCTGCAGCTATCACCTTCTCACGAAACGCACGATAAAAATAATCTTCTTTTCCCACGCAGAGGAAGAGATATTCGGGGAAGGCCACGGCTGCATCCAGGAGTAGTTCGAGATTTTTGTGCGGGTACGCATTGCCGACATACAAGATGAAAGGGCGAATACTCTCTCCTGTCTTGTTTTTTGATACGAGACCAAGTGAAAGGAGCAGTGTCTGTTCGGCAGCAGGAGATACCCAATAACAAAACGGGTCGGCTGCCTCAAGGGTCAGATTAGTCTTCCCGCGCGCAGCCGGATAACTAGACTCAATATCTCGCTGCGTAAAAGCGGAGACAGCGATGATCAACCGAGACCGTCGAATAGCGCAGGCGATAACCAGACGATACGCTAGGTATTTCAACCAATACAGAAAGGGGGGGAGTTCACTCGCTTTAACGGTTGGAAAGTGAAGCAAGATCAAATCATGAATGGTTACCACAAAAGGAATGTTGATCAGTATCGGCACATTAAAATGTGGGAAGTGAACGAGATCAAGCCGAAAATGATTGAACAGACGCGGGAGCATAAGCTGCTCCTGCCACCCATACCAAGGATAATCTGCTACTGCCTTTGTAAAACGAGGGTGCACTGGTTGGTACTCATCAAAATTTTCTTTTCGAAGAAAAACAACATATTCATTCGTATCCACCGGAAGACGCTCCAGATGAGTGATAAGTTTCTCGGTATAACGACCCAAGCCCTTGCCAAGAGATCCGTAGAAGCGGGCATCAATACCAATCCTCATAGTAATTACACAGATGGTTCGACTGATCCGAGGGATGCTTGGCTATTCATTGAAAAGATAAAGAGTGCCTCTGCTGCGAGGATCTGAAAAACACCAGTTTCTTCAAGACGGTTCTTCATTTTATGAAATACGATAAAGGCTGCCACTCCCCTGACATCTTCTGGTGAACGCACGAACGAAAATTTCCCCTCTTCCCACAAGTATTTTTTGGTATCCAGGAGATACCGCCCATCAAAATTTTTCATGACCTCATAGTGTTTCCCATCCCCGACCTCATAGCGCTCGAGGATTGAATTGTCTCCGAGAGCAACAAAATAGAGTGCGACACAATTGGATCGAGCGAGGAGTTGTATCGCATCAATAATTGGGTCATACAATGCCTGCCCCTGCAATGCTGATACCTTCGACTGTGGCAACGATACCACCATGTTCTTCACGATATCGATCCGCCGATTCATCTCGCCGATATACGAATACGATTGAGAGAGATCTTTCCGAATCTGATTGGCCTCTTGTTGCAATGAGAGTTTTTCTCGAACCGCTCGCAAGAATGCAGACTCTTTACCGAGATACAGAAGCAATCCAGCAATACCAAAGCAAAATATCAATAGCGATTCGAGATCTTCCTCGTTAAAAAACAAGATACCATCTTGTACGAATTCGGGCGTTACAATCATGCATACGAACAAGATGAGGTATATCCAATACATGTTTTCGTTTTTATCACGAAGGCCGAAGTGTTTTGAGATAGGACCGGAGTTTGTCGCCAACCTCAGGGTGTTGCAAGCCGAAATGAATGGTCGCCTTGATAAAATTGAATTTATCGCCCGTATCAAGCCATTCGCCGGAAAGCTTCCTTCCATACAGCGGTTTCCCCTGCTCCAACATCGCATCAAAAGCGTCCGCCAAACGAATCTCACCACTCTTTCCATGCTTCATCGAAGCTAACACTCGAAATACTTCAGGGGTAATGATGTATTTCCCAACTGCCACGAGATTGGATGGTGCGGCTTCAAGTGTTGGCTTTTCGATAATGCCCTTTACTTCATACGTCATATCATCGAGGGGAATACCGTCGATCACGCCAAACTTTGACACCTCTTCTGGAACGACTTCGGATAAGCCGATGACCGGATCGTGATATTTCTCATAAGTCTCAATCAACTGTCGAGATGCCGGAATCGCTGAATCATATAGACAGTCACCGAAAATCACGAGGACGCTTTCATCATCATCTACGAGATGTGCGGCCTGAAGCAGCGCATGACCATCACCGAGAGGCACTGGTTGTCGGACATAGGAAAACTTTGCCAAACCGGAAATTTTTTGAACCGCCTCGAGAAGCGCGTGTTTGTTTTTCTCAACAAGCGTATCTTCAAGTTCATAAGAAACATCGAAATGATCTTCGATAGCCCGCTTCCCGCGACCAGTAACAAAAATAATTTCTTCGATACCCGATGCCACTGCCTCTTCGACGAGATACTGAATGACTGGTTTATCGACGATGGGGAGCATTTCCTTTGGCTGAGCTTTCGTTGCTGGTAAGAAACGAGTCCCAAACCCAGCAACCGGAAGAATTGCTTTTTTTACTGAGCGGTATTGATCATGCATACAAGTGAAGAAATTATCTATTTATATCCTACTTAGTGGAGAGAAACCAGACGCTTGAACTCCTGATTGAAATCGATAAGAGCTTCCTCAAGCATCGGATGAAACTGCGACCGAAGATTCTTTTCGCGGACATGAATACTGGCATCGAGGAGTGAATCATGGGTACCAACATCAAACCAGGCGCCCTCAATCACGCGGACATCAAGCTGATTTTTTCCGAGATAGTGATTGTGGATGTCGGTGATCTCTAACTCGCCCCGTGAAGAGGGTTGGAGTCCACGCGCAACCTCGACCACATCAGCATCATAGATATACAGCCCAGGGATCGCAAAATGACTCTTGGGTGATTTTGGTTTCTCAACAATCGACAGTACCTTACCCGTTACCGGATCAAACTCAACAACGCCAAAACGCTCTGGATCCGGCACGGCTTTCGCAAATACCCGACCACCACTCTCAAAACTTTGAATCGCTTCGATAAAATTGTCATCAAAAAGATTATCCCCCAAAATCATTGTGCAGGGACCATTGTCGATAAAGTCCTCTCCGAGAATAAAAGCTTCTGCCAACCCACGCGGTTCTTTCTGGACAACGAAAGAAATGTTGATTCCATATTTTCGGAGCAAAGATCCAAGAAGGTTGAGATAATTTCCCGCATGCTCGGGAGAAACAATAATCAGGATATCTCGGATGCCGGCCGAAATGAGAGTATTGAGCGGATAGAAAATCATTGGTCGATCGTACACCGGAAGAAGCTGCTTCGAGGCGATGGCCGTAAGCGGAAGGAGTCGGGTACCATTACCACCTGCGAGAATAATACCTTTCATAGTTTTACATTCTTATAGACAGGGAACTGTTTACAGAGTCGCCGGACCTCTTGATGGACATGTTCCAATACAGCAACATCCCCATCGGATCGGAGCACTCTATCGATCCACTGAGCGATCAATCGGACTTCTTTTTCCCGCATCCCCCGCGTCGTCAATGCTGGGACCCCGAGACGCAAGCCTGAAGGATCCATCGGGCCACGCGGATCATCCGGAATGATGTTTTTATTGACTGTGATGCCCGCCGCATCGAGGAGATGTTCTCCAGTCTTTCCGGACACGCCATGACTCGCAACGGTATCTATGAGCACCATATGATTTTCCGTTCCGCCAAAGAGGATGGAAAATCCCCGTTTCCGCAATGCCTGTTCGAGAGCCTGAGCATTTTTCAGAATCTGTTTTCCGTAGCGCTTGAATTCTGGCCGCAGTGCCTCACCAAATGCAACCGCTTTCGCCGCGATCACATGCATATGCGGACCACCTTGAAGTCCTGGGAAAACTGCTTTATCAATTCTCTGGGCGATTTCCTTCCGACAGAGGATCAGTCCCCCACGCGGTCCCCGCAGCGTTTTGTGTGTCGTCGCCGTTACGACATCAAAATAGGGAATGGGACTAGGCACTACTTTCGCCGCAACCAAACCAGCAATATGGGCCATATCCATCATCGAGTAGGCCTTCACTCTGCCCGCGATCTTCTGAAACTGAGCGTAGTCAAGCTGGCGTGTATAGGAAGAAAATCCAGCCAGTAGGAGTTTCGGCTTTTCTTTCTTCGCCAACGCTTCAAGTTTCTGGTAATCAATTGAACCATCAGGTTCTGTTTTGTAGCGAACAAACCGGTAAATTTTCGGCATGAGGGTTACGGGGTGACCATGCGTCAGATGACCGCCATGTGAGAGATCCATACCCAGGATGGTATCGCCTGGTTCGAGCAAAGCCGAATAAACGGCAATGTTGGCAGGAGCACCTGAATGCGGCTGGACATTGGCATGTTCGGCACCAAACAACTTCTTTGCGCGCTCAATCGCCAAAGTTTCTACTGCGTCGGTAAATGTTTGTCCGCCATAATAGCGCCGTCCGGGATACCCTTCAGCATATTTGTTCGTAAAAACACTTCCCAGAGTCTCAAGAATCGCTCGGGAAACATAATTTTCGGATGCAATAAGCTCAAGCCCTTCTTCTTCGCGACGAATCTCTCCTTGAATCAGGTCAGCTACCGTTGGGTCATGGAGGCGCAGTTGTTTCATAGCGAAGGGAAAAAGTTTTCTAAAAATTCTCTGAGTGCTTCTGTATAGAATCGTTGCTTCGGCCGCTTTGTATTGATGAGCACTGAGGTATGCGGTCGTTGCGCCGGTCGAGGAAAGCCCTGGCTCGTAACCGGAATAACTTCTGTTTTAAATCCCGCCTGCCGGAAAAGCTCAAGCGCAGCCTGAAACCAAGTTGCTCCGCCTTCATTGGGCAAGTGATAAATACCTGGTGCCGCCTCCTCTTCAACAAGCTCGCGTGTCGCCCGAGCGAGATCGGGTGCATAGGTGAAACAACTCTTCTCATCATCAACCACCTTGACGCTCGGAGCCGTCTTTGCCTGCGTCAGCATAATCTCAAAAAAACTACGCTTGCCAAGCTTAGAGACAGCCGGTTCGCCAAACAATTTGGAGAGACGGATGAGATAGGCCTTGCCACCAGCGTTGAGAACCGCCTTCTCGCCTTCATGTTTCGAAGTCCCATACCGTGAAATTGGGTTTGGCTGGGCGTCCTCAGGGTACCCGTCAATGGCTGTTCCGTCAAAGACATAGTCCGTCGAATAGTGAACAAAAGGGATGTCCTGCGCGGCCGAAAAACGGGCGAGGTAGCCTGGAACATCGCGGTTCAAAATGAGCGCTTTCCGGTATTCCTCATCATCCGTCTCGCAGTCATCAACGACATTATAGGCCGCTGCATTCACGATGATGTCTGGAGCGAACCGAGCGATTTTCTCCAGTGCGGTAGTCTCTTCTGCAAGATCAATCTCGGCAATGTCCCAAAGCCCAAGCTCATAGCCGGCCAAGCGGAACTCCTGCCCGAGCGCCTGACCAAGCATACCTTTCGCCCCGAGTATAAGGGCTTTCTTCCGCGGTTTCGACTGTGTTCCATCCATATGTTCTCATTATAGCAAACTCATTTCCCCACCATATCCAACGCCTACAGTGCACATGATGCCCTCTCAAACGCAGAATGGTCGCTTTCATGAATCAGCCAGATAACTTAAGAAACTCTATTATTCATACTGCTCCGCGTAATATTTCTGATACTCCCCGCTTTTCACGCGCTGCCACCAGGCTTCATTATTCTTGAACCACTCCACAGTCTTAGCGAGACCTTCTTCGAGCGTTACCGTCGGCTCCCAACCAAGTTCGGATTTGATCTTAGAAAAATTAATCGCATAGCGCCGATCATGACCCAGCCGGTCTTTCACATATTCAATCGATGACTCGTCTTTCTCGAGAAGTTCAAGAAGTTTCTTCACAATCCAGACATTCTTCTGCTCACCAGCACCGCCGATGCAGTAGGTTTCTCCAATCTTTCCTCGCTCAAGGATGAGTGCGATCGCGCGGCAATGATCCTCCACATAGAGCCAATCACGGACCTGTGTCCCATCACCATACACCGGCACCTTTTTCCCCTCGAGGAGATTGGTAATCGCGAGCGGGATGAGCTTTTCGGGAAAATGGTACGGGCCATAATTGTTCGAGCAATTGGAAATCGTCATTGGTAGGCCATAGGTGTGGTAGTAGGCCCGAACAAGGTGGTCTGAACTAGCCTTGGAGGCACTGTAGGGACTCCGCGGATCATAAGGAGTAGTTTCATCAAAAGCCGGGTCTGTTGGAGCCAGTGAGCCAAAAACTTCATCAGTCGAGACATGATGAAAGCGCTTGCTATACTTTCGGGCCGCTTCGAGAAGGGTGAATGTCCCGAAGATATTCGTCCGGACGAAAGCTTCGGGACCGAGGATGGACCGGTCGACATGGCTCTCGGCAGCAAAGTGCACGATCATGTCGCACTCAGCCACAAGCGAATCAACCATATTCGCGTCGGTGATATCCCCTTTCACGAAACGATAGCGCGATTCATCTTCAAGTGTGGCGAGATTTTCAAGATTGCCAGCATAGGTCAGCACATCGAGATTCACAACTTCAGCGTCGGGGGACGCTTGGAGAATGTGGTGAATGAAATTAGAACCGATGAACCCGGCGCCGCCGGTAACGAGCAGTTTCATGCGTCTAGCTGTTAAAAGTGAATTCTTGAGTAATCTCTGAAAGCAGTGGATGTACCCGATCCTTCTCTGAGACGATCGGATCTGGTGTGCCCCACTCGATTCCGATTGCTGGATCATTATAGCGGATGCCACGATCGTGTTCCTTGGAGTACGGCGCCGTACACTTGTAGGCAAAGAGAGTATCATCTTCGAGACTAACAAAACCGTGGGCGAAACCAGCCGGTATCCAAAATTGTTTATGATTCTCGGCTGAGAGTTCTACAGCAACATATTTCCCAAAGGTAGGAGACCCAAAACGAATATCGACGGCCACATCCAACACCCGCCCCTGCAGGACTGAGACAAGCTTGCCCTGGGCGAATGGCGGTGCCTGATAGTGCAGCCCGCGCAAGACTCCTCGCTTCGACACCGAGAGATTATCCTGGATGAATTCTTCAGTGATCCCCGCCTCGCGATATCGATCGCGGCTATAGGTCTCCATGAAACATCCCCGCTCATCGGGAAAAATCTGCGGTTCGATGATGAGAAGCCCAGGAACAGGAGTTTTTTGGATGTTCATACTCTCTATATCTCGTCAATGGAATGTCTCCATCCTAGCGCATCCAGCCGAAACGAAAAAGCGCCCCTTCTTCGACTGTGCTGAGGGCGCCTTTTTGTTTGGCTAGATCTTGATGTCGTTCATCACGTCCTCTAATGAGCGCGGAGCTGGCGTCGGCTGGACCACATGCTCAAACGGCTCATTCGGACTTACAGACGCCTCCGTCTCAGGTTTTCGCTCTCGTCGGGCACCACCTTCTGGTTCATTGATCTTCAAATTGACCCGCGCACTATTCCGCGCACCGATAACACGGAGCAGTGTTCGGAGGGCCTTGGCCGTCATGCCTTCCCGACCGATCACCATGCCCATATCGTCCGCATGAACATCCAGTGTGATAAGTACACCCATTTCATCGACTTTACGCTCAACCTTTACGCTGTCTGGGTTGTCGACCAACATCTTTACAACATATTCAACAAATTCCCTGTCTCGTGCTTCGTCTGTCATACACATCCTAAAGGTAATGTGGGTTAAGGGCTACATATACATTTTATGCCAAGCGAAATGAAAATTCAATCTTTTGTCCAGTCTACTAGTGCCATTCGGCCGGTGCCGTAAAAGGTGTCGAGCGCCAGGCAGTGGATTGGCGACAGAGTAATCGGTGCATATCCTTTTGACTTTGCTTACCCAATAGTGCCGCCACAATGAATTCCATACGCACACCCTGAGACCCCTTCACCAGAACCAGATCATCGGGACGAATCAGTTCATTCAACTGCGCACACGCTGTGTACGGATCGGGAAAATAGGCAATGCCCTTTTCGGGAAAATTGGTGCCACGCAGTGCATCCACAAGAAAGCGCATATGCTGACCGACACCGATAAACACTGTTGCACCACTCGCAATAACCGCATCCCGCAATGAGCGGTGTGCCACACCGGTATCGCTTCCAATCTCAAGCATATCGCCGAGCACAACAACCTTGCGAGGGGCGATGAGTTCACGGAGTGTCGCGAGTGCAGCCTGAGTAGAAACAACCGAGGCATTATAAGTGTCGTCGATAATACGGACATTTGCGTCTCCCACAAGAAAATTCATTCGACCGGTAGGTGGCTTAAACTCGGACAATGCGGAAGCGATATCGACTAAGTTTATCCGAAGTGCTGTACCCACTGCTGCAGCCGCAAGAACCGCTGACAGGTGATGTCGAGCGATCACATGCGGCAACCGGACAGGAATACTCTTACCGTTAACATTGAGTTTGAACGAAAGACCTTCAACGCGGCTACCCTCCTGAAGCAGCCGGATATTGTCAGCTGAAAGTGTCGCTGTGGGAGTGAGGCCATATGAGATTATCTTGGCTCGGGTTCGTTCATTCTGTTGCATCACTCGCTCATCATCCGCATTGAGAACGGCGCACCCGTCCTCTCCCAAAGCCGCAATAATCTTTCCCTTTTCTACAGCAATCTGTTCAAGATTTTCAAAATTTGCCAGATGGCTTTCGGCAATCCGCGTCAAGACCGCTACATCAGGCCGAACAATGCTGAGTAAATAATCCATGTCGCCAGGATGATCCACACCCATCTCCACAATAAGCACCTCGGGATACGATTCGAATCGAAGAGAAATCGCACATGCATGAAAAACTGCACCACACCAACGCAATAGAGATCGTCCAGGATTCGAGATTCCCAGAATCGCTAACGGAAGACCAAATTCATTATTATAATTTCCAGGTGAAGAGCGAATGGAATAATTTTTTGCGACTACAAGCGCAATCGCCTCCTTGGCCGAGCTTTTCCCAACTGAACCAGTGATACCAACCACAATGGGTTTGCGAGATTTGATCACCAGCCGTGCCAAAAAACCAAGTGCGTGCGCAAATTTTCTTTTCCACCGTGTTTGTAGTGTCATAATCCAGTATTACCTATCGGTTCAGTCGTCGGTACTTTAGCATAGGATAAAAGAAACTGCATGATCGCACCAAAGGTTGGTGCTGCACTCGACTCAGCCCACTGGACATCTTTCGGATTATCAAACTTGACCACGACGACAAAGCGTGGATCATTCAGTGGCGCATACCCAGCAAAAGAACCGATTGTTATGTTTTCATCATACCCTTTCGACCCCGATTTGGAGACTTGGGCTGTCCCCGTCTTACCACCGACGAGATACCCCGGAACATTGGCACGCTTACCATGTCCATTCACGACAACACTCCGCAACATCTCACTTATTTTCTGGGCTGTATCCTGAGAGAGTACTCGCCGAATTTCCTCAGGCTTTATTGGTTGTTCTTCACCTGACTGATTGATGATCCGATCAACGATCTGCGGACGCATGAGAATCCCATTATTGGCAAATACACCATACGCCATCGCGAGCTGAAGCGGTGTTACCGTGATCCCCTGGCCGAAAGAAGCTGTCATAAACTGAATGGTCGACCGAAGATTATCGAGATTACGGAGATTCCCTCCATGTTCAGCCGGCAGACGAATACCAGTTTTCGAACCAAAACCAAATTTGTAAAGATAGTCCCGAAATACCGCATGACCGACGAGACGCTCGACATACATCACTCCCGTATTGATTGACTCATCCAATACTCGTGTCATACTGCTCCGACCATACACCTTTCCCTCTGCATTCCGAATATTGTATCCACTTTCACGAACCACACCAGGATCGACAAATTCCGTTGTCGGACTCACCTTACCTTCTTCAATGCCAATAGCCATCGTGATCGGCTTCATGACTGATCCCGACTCATACGGGAAACTCACCAGTGGATTGATGAACAATCCTTGATCTTCAATTTTTCCATACTCATTTGGATTAAATTGTGGCACACTCGCCAGAGCGAGGATCTTCCCCGTTTTTGGTTCAAGCACGATCGCTGAAGCCGTATCAGCATTAAATTTTTCTCGCGATTCGGAAAGAATTTTTTCGACCTCATACTGAATAGTATGGTCGATAGTCAAGACAAGATTTGCGCCATCTTCTGGCGCGAGGTATTCGCGATCAGTTAACGAAATCCATCGACCGGCCGCGTCACGTTCCTGAGACAGGGTACCATCTTGACCCCGTAACTCGGAGTCCCACGCTGCCTCGATACCGTACATACCGAGTTCGCCGGTATCACTCGGACGAACAAATCCGATAACCTTTGAAGCGAGTTCGTTCGCAGAATAATATCGGTATACCTCCGGAAGAAAATCCACTCCACGGAGACGGAGCTCTCTGAGTTTTTCTTCCTCGGCAGGAGTTATCTTTTTCTTGATAATTTCAAAAGGATCAGATCGATCCGAAAGACGATCACGAACCATGCGCTCTTCCACTCCGAGTACTGAGGAAAGTGCGAGAGCCGTTCCAGGAATGTCCTCCACTAATTTCGGGACAACATAGACAAGTTTGTATTCTCGATTGACTGCCACTGGATAGGGAACATCCCCGTCCCGCAACGCGATACTGCCCCGCTCCGACCGGAGCGCCTGCGCCACTATATGCTGATCTTCAGCAATCGCGACCCATTTCTCATGACTGAGAATTTGTAGATTATACAGTCGAAGAATGATGAGACAACCCATGAACACCAGCGCGCCACAAAAAAAATACAGCCGCCACGACGGGGCAGCGTTCAACAAACGCGTAGTTTGTGAATGTAAGGATCGACGAACAACGGACATAGCGGCAAAGATCAGTGGAGGGCAATCGTGTTTGTACGCGCCGTTATCACGGTCGTGGGTTCAGCCTTTTCCATTCGAAGCTCAACACTTCCGGCTTCGACAAGCTGTAGAGATTTTGCCTCAGCTTCTTGAACACGTAATTCAGTATTCACTTTTTTTAATGCCTTCAGTTCTTTTTCGAGCGTCCGGATAGCATAGCCCTGAACAGCTCCCCGATTAACTGTATACACATACAGACCGGCCGAAAGAAGTGAGAGTCCGATCAAGACAACCACGGCCACATGGATCGCTCCAATATATGCCTCGACCCGATGAGCCCGGGATGATTTTCTCTGTAGACTGAGATGCTCAGGAGAGAGACGCATAAATATGTTTTTTATTTTTATTTTTTCAATCGTTCGACAATCCGTACTTTTGCACTGCGCGCCCGAGGATTTGATTGAATCTCTGTTTGATCTGGTACAAGTGGTTTTTTGGTAACCCAGCAAAGTGTCGGATGATCCGAGCGAATATGTTTTTGGGACAGATGCTTGACCATCGCATCTTCACCGGAGTGAAAAGTAACGAAGGCCGCCCGACCACCTGGCCGGAGAGCCAGAGGAAGAGCAGTGAGCAGGCGCTCGAGATGGGTGTGTTCGCTATTGACTGCTATCCGGAGCGCTTGAAACACCTTGGTCGCCGGATGAATCTTGGCGCGACGGCGAGCTGGTACGACATTTCCCCAAATGAGTTCACGGAGTTCGATTGTCGTTGTGAGCGGTGCCAACTGTCGAGCCGAGATGATCGCGCGCGCGAGACGCTGAGCCTCTGGTTCATCACCATATGTCTGAAAGAGATCTGTGAGTGCTGCTTCATCCCACTGATTGAGGATATGAGCCGCCTGGACAGTCTCGTCAGAATTAAGTCGCATGTCGAGCGGTCCGTCGAGCTGAAAGCTGATACCACGTTTTGGGTCAGCCAGTTGATCACTCGAAAGTCCCAGATCAGCAACCAGCGCATCAGCCCCATCCCAACCATATTTCTGAAGCACCTCCAGAATGCTGTCGTATGACACTCGAACGAGGATGAGTCTCTTCGTTTCGAGCGCTGCTTTCAGGCGTGGTTCTTGAGCGGCTTGATCTCGGAAACGATCGATTGCGGCCCGATCCCAATCCAACGCGATGACTTGACCAGTCGGTCCAACCTGATCCAACAGCGCGCGTGTATACCCTCCACCACCGAGAGTCGCGTCCATTACCCGCATTCCGGGTACTAATTCAAGGGCGCTCAACACTGCACCGAGCATGACCGGTGTGTGCCCTGTATGTATCTGTTCCATATTGTTGAGGTACGCTTTCTTCACTAGTACACCCCGAGTTTACCGAGTTCGTTCGCAATTTTTTCGGTATTCTTTTCCGCTTGGTGTTTGTATTTCTGCCACTCTTTTACATCCCAGATTTCAAGTCGGTTATATAAACCAACTACCGTAACCTCTTTCGACAATCCCGCCTCCCGCTTGAGGTACTCGGGAATGAGGATACGACCCTGAGCATCGAACTCGACATCTGTCGCACCCGACAACATGAGTCGGATGAAGCTCCGCGTTCCAGTCTCGCCGACTGGTAGCGATCCGAGCTTACCAGCGAGTTCTTCCCATACCTTCATTGGATAGACAAAGAGTGAACGGTCGAGTCCGCGGGTAATGACAACCCGAGCTCCGAGCTCTCCGCGAAACTTCGACGGCAAGGCCAGACGCTTTTTCGGATCAATCGAATGCTGATACTCGCCGATGAACATATACGTAAAACTTTATTTGAACACCGGCCAACAGCACCGTCTCTCGAGGCGTGGAAAAACCGAACAGGCAAAGTACTTTCGTGAAATTCACCACATTTCACCACTTCACTGTTCTTAATACCCATTCTATTCCACTTTCAGAAAATCTGCAAATACCCTTTAAAAAAGCCAAAAAACGCCGGTCTAACGGCGCCTATAAAGGGCTATCCTAGAAAATTATCTAAAAAAGAAAAGAGAGGTGCAGCGTTGTGCAACCTCATCTCGCGAGTGCCGGTCCTTCCACGGGACCAAGTATTGGGGCGTCAGTGAGACAATAGCTGGTGTAATGGTGGAAGAATCTTGGCACTTCCAGTATACAACAGGGAGAGAAATCTGCAAAGACCCGTCAAGCCTTCGTCGAGAGAAAGCGGACGAGGAGTTGCACGCCAGCGCCAATCGAGCCCTTGGCTAAATACTCACCTGAGATGCTCGTCATGCGCGGCGCGATATCGATATGCACCCATGGATAGGTTACGAATTGCTTGAGAAAGATAGCCGCCGTAATCGCCCCGCCCCATTTTGTATTTCCGACATTGCCGATATCGGCATAAGTCCCCTTGATATCCTCAAGATACTCATCCCACAATGGAAGCGGCCATACCGGATCCCCTACCGCTGTCCCGATGTGGCGAAATTCTCCCTCAAGTTTCTCATTTTCAGTAAACAAAGCTGAGCTCCGCTCTCCCAGAGCCACCACGGCTGAGCCCGTCAGCGTAGCGATATCTACCACGAGTCGGGGCCGGTATCGAGCCGCCCATGTCAGTGTATCGGCGAGAATAATTCTCCCTTCAGCATCTGTGTCTTGTACCTCAACAGTTTTACTGGAAAGCGTCCGGATGATATCCCCTGGACGATAACTTTCTCCAGAAAGCATATTTTCCACTGCCGGAACCAGTACGATAATATTTTTCTTCACCTGCAGCCGAGCACATGCTGCCAGCGTATGAATGACGCTCGCTCCACCGGACATATCCATGTTCATGCCCAATATAGCAGTCGTGGGTTTCAGGTTGATCCCTCCAGCATCAAAAGTTACCCCTTTCCCGATAAGGACGATTGGCCGCTCACTCGTTTTCCCACCCTGATATTCAAGAATGATAAATCGCGGTTTTGAAGCAGAACCTTTACCCACCGCTATAATTCCCGCTAGGCCACGACGCTGTATCTCCCGATCATTCCATACGGTTACGCGTACAGGAAGATTCTTCAATGCACTCCGAGCATGCCGAGCTAAGAGTGCCGGAGTCATCTCTCCTGCTGGCATGGTCGCAATATGACGGGCACGGTTTGTTTCTTCACCGATGATCTTCCCCCGTCGAAGTGCCTGGATAATGCGAGGCTTTTGAGCATTCAGGAGGTACATACTTCGAACATGTACAAACCCCTCTGACGGAGGAGTTTTGTATTCTTCGAACGCGTAGTTCGCCAAAATACTATTTGTACTCAATAACTCTGCGAGCTCTGCTGTCGAAATGTTTCCTGGCCCAGCGATAGACTCAAGCTGCGCAAAATCAATGACAAGCACCTTCAAATTTTTTGCATTCGCCACGACGATTATCCGGCGAATAAGGAGGAGGAGCGCCCGTCGAGACAGCTGATTCGTTGTATCAACGCCGATTTCTAAAAAACCGCGTCCGACCGCGTCCCTTCGAAAATCCTCACCCTTTTCTGTTCGAAAAATTATTTTGACCGCTGACCGGGGCGGCTTCTGATTCGTGAGAATACGCATAAAGACCATTCCGTTTAAAAACTCGTACTTCAGTTCGTGCATCAATCCACTCTGTCCGTTTAGGGCAATATACCCTCTCCAATCAACCTGATTCTGACCGTCCCCAATGATTACACCCTCACGGTGTTACCAACAAAAACAGCACCCAAACAATCCAGTTACTAGCCAACCAAAAAGCCGTGCTTGTATTGTATCACTTACCCGATTTTTCCCTCAAAAATGAGGTATTTTTCATCTACTCCCCCACGCTCTCGGTTTTATAGATACTTCCTCCCTGTCAGTTTTTTGGGAAGATACTCCTGGGCTGCTTCAGCAGCGTCCTGATAGTCTGGGGTGTACTTATAACCCTTGCCGTAGTCGAGAGATTTCATGAGTTTGGTTGGCGCATTTCGGAGATGCAGTGGCACGGGCTCATTGGGAAATGCGACGATGTCTGCCTTGACCTTTGCGGAGGCAGTGTAGAGTACATTTGATTTCTTGGATCGTGTGAGATAAACGACCGCTTGGGCCAGATTCACTGAGCACTCAGGCATACCGATATACTGGCATGCCTGGTACGCTGCGATGGCTTGAGGAAGGGCAAATGAATTTCCCAGCCCGACATCTTCTGATGCAAACCGGACGAGCCGGCGAGCAACAAAAAGCGGATCTTCTCCGGCTTCCAACATACGGCCGAGCCAGTAAAGTGCCGCATCGGCATCGCCGCCGCGCATGGATTTGTGGAGTGCCGAAATGATATTGTAATGTTCTTCACCGTCTTTGTCATAAAGGAGGTGCGGGTGCTCCACCACGCGTTCGACAAGCTCGGGTGTGATTGATTTCCCGAGACTGGCGCACGCTTCGAGCATATTGTATGCCGCACGGGCATCGCCACCCGAGAGTGCCGCAATATACTGTAGTGCTCTTGGGTCAGCCTTCACTTTCTTCTGTTTCAAAACTTCATCTCGAGTGATCGCCGCTTTGAGGAGAGACTCAACATGCTCGGGCTCATGCTTGTCCAAAACAAGGACACGCATACGCGAAAGGAGGGCAGCATTCACCTCAAAACTTGGATTTTCAGTCGTCGCACCAATAAGAGTAATCGTCCCATCCTCGACATGGGGCAGGAGTGCATCCTGTTGTGACTTATTCCAGCGATGGATCTCGTCAACAAAGAGAAGTGTCCGTGCGCCGAGCCGCCCTGTCGCTTTTGCTCCTTCGACGATGCGCTGAATCTCTTTCTTGCCACTCTCGACTGCCGAGAGCTGAAGAAAATGCGACTGAGTCTCGAGCGCGATGAGCCGCGCGAGGGTCGTCTTGCCACTCCCTGGCGGCCCCCAAAAGAGCAGTGATGGGACCCGATCTTGACTGATAGCATGTCGCAAAAAAGACCCGACTCCCAGAATCTTCTCCTGACCGATGAAATCAGTTAGTTGTTTCGGGCGCATCCGTTCAGCCAGGGGCGAAAGCGCAGATGCTTCAGTTTCCATAGTTAAAGCGAGACTGCGGTCTCAGAAAAAACGAGCGAGAGACCAACTGGACAGTGATCAGAGCCAGGTACATCCGAAAGAATAATAGCCTCCTTCATATTGGCTTCCAGACTCTTGTCGACGAAGAAATAGTCAATCCGCCAACCGACATTGCGTTCACGAGAACGCGTTTTCATATCCCACCATGTATAGGCCACTTCCCGCGGATGAAAATGGCGATAAGCATCGATAAATCCAACTGCAAGAAGTTTATCGATCCATTCGCGCTCCATCGGCATGAAGCCGGATGTCTTCTCATTCTCTTTCGGTCGAGCAAGATCGATCTCTTGGTGCGCAGTGTTCACATCGCCGCAGAGCACGATCTTCTTCCCCTGACTCCGGAGATGTGTGAGGTAGTGGAGAAATTCGTCATAGAATTGCATTTTGTATTGAAGCCGAAGCTCACCCGACCCACCATTGGGAAAGTAAACATTGATCAGTGTAAAATGACGGAACTCCATCTCGATCACCCGACCTTCGCGGGAAAGGAGATTATCACCGAAAAATGTCTTCACAGCAAATGGTTTTTTCTTCACATAGATACCGACACCACTATAGCCTTTCTTTTCTGTCGAGCAGCTGAAGTAACTCATATACCCATCCGGATTCCGAAGCTCTTCGGTCAACTGATCAGGATCACTGATCTTTGTTTCTTGGACCGCAACAATAGGAAATTTTCCCTGCTGCATCCAAGCGATGAAATCTTTCTTGCCAGCCGAGCGAAGTCCGTTGACATTCCAGGAGATAAGGGTGTAGTGCTCTTGCATAAAATGGATATCGGATTCCTCTATCCTAGCATTTCCGAGCCAGTGCTAAAAGCGGCTTTTGAGAGACCCTTATTGGATGTAGGCGCTTTGCCGATCAGGTGCTCTCGGCCGGACAGCCGGAGGACGAGATGATCGAGTTCGGTATAACGCCGTTTCTTTTCATGGATATCAACGTCATTATCCATCTTGAGTGCCGCCGTACCGTGACGCGGCGAGTACCAAGCGATGAATGCCTTTACAAATTTCACCCGCCTGGCGATATCCATAGTAGCCTCAAAGTCCTCCCTAGTCTCACCCGGAAAACCAACGATGATATCCGTCGTAAACTGGACATCGGGCACTTTTGCCCGAATCCGGTCGATGAGTGCTAAATACTCATCGCGTGTATACCACCGATTCATTGCTTTGATAATCTTGTCACTGCCCGCCTGAATGGGGAGGTGCAGCAATCGATCAATATTTGAATGTCGGGCAATAACCTCAATCAACTCATCTGAGAAATCCCATGGATTCGCCGAGAGAAACATCACCTTCTCTACCCCGGAAGTCTCAGCAACCGCCTCGAGGAGATATGTGAAAAGGGTTGGGATACGATGTCGACCCAGGTGTTTTACCATTACTGGTTTCACTCGTTTTCCATCCGGTAGCGCATACTGAGAACCAGTCCGCATTGTTTCCATCAATAAATCGGCACCGTACGAATTCACATTTTGACCCAAAAGTAATATTTCCGTCTTGCCATTTTTTACCGCCTCACGTACTTCATGGAGTATCTCATCAAACGGTCGTGACCGCTCTTTGCCGCGCGAAAACGGAACGATGCAGAAGGCGCAAAAATTATTACAGCCATTTGAAATAACGACTGAAGCCATTTTTCCCGTGTTCCGTTTCGGTGCGTGTTCAAATCCCACATCTTCCATCGGAAGAAATAACTCATTCGGAAGACGCTCTCTCATGCGTTTCATGAGTTTTCCTGACGGTTCCCGTGCTGCCGCACCGACCAGACAGCCCGTAATCACAATTTGCAGATCTTCAGGTCCGCGTTTCGATTTTTCACGAAGATTTTGAACCAGGCCATAGACCCGCTCTTCGGCCCGATCACGAACGATACAGGTATTTACAATGAGTGTATCGGCTTCCTCGATACTCTCGGCCGAGACAAAGCCGCGAGCTTCATACTGGCTCGCGATGCGCTCCGAATCAGCCGTGTTCTGCTGGCAACCAAAGGTCTGAATAAAGTATTTTTTCATAGTGCAAGCATGTGGAAAGCTAGCACAGCATACCCGGTTCTCGGGCTTCTTTCAAGTAGCTCTGTAATTTCCTTCCATTCCCATGACCAAACATCCCGAGATACAAATCAGTCAGAGCCAAAAGAAGTTTCCACCATACGCTTCTATATTGAGCAAAACAAAAACCCTTGGTTACTACATGGTAGTTTCCAAGGGTCCAAGAGTCTAAGTGTCCAAGAGTCTTTTGCCTAATGGACTGAAGGGTCAAATCATCACAGGGCTGCGTTGCCTGGGCAGAGAACCTGGTCGTCAGCATGCCAGCGGCCAAACTCGTCGATCTTCCAGACGTTGACGCGCCACCGGCGGTCGTCGGAGTCCCGGCGGACACCCACGGCGAAGACAACACCTCCTTTGCCCTCGACATAGAAGATGTTCGCGGAGCCGTTGTTGAGGAGCAAACCCGACTGGCCGCCCGGCTGTGCCTCGATCAAGGCTGCGATGTCTTCCAGCGTGGAGAGGTGGTTTTCCGGCAGTTCCTCCCTGATGTCTCGGTCGTAGGCGTTCGCTTTGAGGAGCGAGGCTACATAGGGACATGCCGGGGTCGAATCCACCGTCTGCCTGGCGTGGATGTCGAGGCGATCGGCGAAGGTGTCGTGGATGTAGAGGCCGGTGCCGGTCTGGTAGAACGCCGCCGCATTGAAGGGCTTGGTTCTCGCCGGAACGGTTGACTTGCCGACAGGCTTGAGGAGCCGGGTTTCAGCGAGCACGGGATATTGAGAATCTCGCCTCTTCAAGATACCAACAATCGCTTGTTGCATTTCTGCCTTGATCTCACCAAAGTGCTCAATGGCACACCGGGCACCATCTTTGCTCAGTTTTGCGTCAACGATGGCTAAAAAGGCGACATTGGGCGTGGCATCTTCAAGGAGACGCTGCAGTTCCTTTTCATGGTCTTGCATGATCGACTGAGTCGTCATCGCAGTCTCCTTGCCCATAGCCTAACCAAAGTGGTTAAGTTTGCCAGAGCGAAGAAGCTTCTCTTTCCCAACTAAGAGATCGAATCTCCAAATAAAAAAACCTCTTCGCTCTGGCAACTTGATTGGTTTTTAATGAACGATGTATTATACACTTTTTTACGATTGTGTCTAGAGTAATAATACGGCTCGAACAAGTCTCTCTTTCTTTTCACTCAGTCTCTTGCAGTCTCAACTTATTTCCTTTCAAATCTCTATTATCCATACAGTCGGAGGAATAGGCTGAGATGATTTATGAGGCTTTCTTCTCGACAATGAGCTGGCCGCAAGCGGCAGCAATATCCGCACCCATGGTGCGACGACGAGTGACATCCAAGTGACCATCACTCAATTTCTTTTCAAAAGCAATCAAAGCCGAACTCACACTCGTAGCATAGTGGCTCTTGGTATCATTATAAGGAATGAGGTTAATCTTTACCTTGCCGACTTTTCGAGCAAAGGCGATAAGCTTGTCAGCGTGTGCCGGTGTATCATTGATGCCGGCCAACATGATGTACTCAAAGGTCAGGTGCCGCCGGCGACTTTCAAATTTCACAAAATACTCCTGTGTCCATTGTGCGAGGTCTTCGAGAAATTTTGGATATGACGAAGGCATAATATTTGTTCGCGTCTTTGCATCAGCGCTATGCAGTGATATCGCCAAGCGAACAGGCGGCCAAGCCTCGTCCATAAGAAGTTTGCGTAACATCGGGATCAGTCCAACTGTCGAGACCGTCAGCCGTGTTGGGCCCATATCGGTATATGCGAGAAAAGTCTGGAGTGAAACTTTCACGTTCTCATAGTTCGCCAACGGCTCCCCCATCCCCATATAGACGACATTACTGATACGCTGTTCCAAATCATGCCGTCCATTGAGAAAGTACAGCCAGAATCGATACTGATCGACAATCTCATCAGCCGTGAGGTTGCGTGTAAAGCCCATCTTACCAGTCGCACAAAAGGTGCAGGCCATAGCGCAGCCGACTTGGGAGGATACGCATATACTCCAGAATCCCCGAGCATTCTGCATCAGGACGGTCTCGATGCGTTTGCCATCAACCGTCTCGAGAACAGCCTTGAAGGTATCGAGTTTCACGCTTTGCAGTAATGCTACCTGCGTGAGTGTAAGCCAGGGTACTTGCTCAGAAAGCTTTCCTCTCCAGTCTTTTGGTAAAACAGTAATGGCATCCCATTGTTGCCAATCTGGACGAAACAAGGCCGCCTCCGCTTGTCGGAGACGAAAAGCAGGGGCTCCATCAAAGAGACGCAGCAACATGGTTGAACGCATTTCCATAGGCAAGATTCACAGTACTCTACCCTGTCTGAAGGATGACGTCAATACCAAAAAGATTAGCGCTCTTTTTTCCTGGCACCAGCAAATAAGTCTCGGCTCGTTTCTGTAACCGCTGTATGCCTCTGACGATCTTGATCAAGGTTTTCCAAAACTTCAAGAAATTTCTTTTCCTGAAAAGCTGTTTCTTTCGCCGTCGTTTCGAGATAAGCCCTCCGTTCACTCTCTGTCCATTGATAACGATACAAATCACGATTCCACTGATACATCAAAAAACCTGTCAGACCAAGGAAAAGTAAGCTAAAGAGGAGACGGTAGTGACGCATCCAAAAATAGAGCCCTCGCTTCCGAGCCGATGCAAACGATATTCGATTTAAAGAAAATTTTATAGTCATGTTAGTCTTGTATGTATACGACTGTTTCCAATACCGCATCCAACTGATCAGTTTTTGGCATCGGGGGAGGAGTAACGCTTTCAGGCAATTCCCCAAAAGGATTGAATGTCCCCGCTCCGGAGGAAACCCGATCACCTTCTTCTGGCTGAACCTTTATGTCTAAACTAATCACATCCAACGCATAGGGAAGCGTCTCAAGATGCCGTAAATAACGGATAATCATCCCATATTCGCCTGAGACGGTCATCGTTAATTTCAAGAATTTTTTCAGTGGCAATTCAGCAATAATACCGGTTCCCTTATCAGTGCCCCCACCCTTCTTGACTGGTGCAACCGAATCTTCTGTCTCTTTTTCTCCCGAAACTGGTTGCTTGGATCCATTTGCCTTTTCCTTTTCATTGACAATCGTTACCTTACTCTCGAGAAAAGCATTGTCGCGAGATTCGATCTTGATAGTCACACCATCAGCTAAAGCCTGCTGTTCAAGCGTTTCGATAAAATCGACCAACCGCTCTTTCGTGAGGATAATATTCAACCGATCTTTTTGCTCGCTGATGAGCGCATGTTGAGCCTCGAGTTCAGGCAAACGCTCAAGCTGCTTCTCCCGATACTCCCGAATCACGGAGAGTTTCTGGATATCATCCATTTTTATCTGAATAGTCGTGAGCAGCGGGCGAATGCCAAACCAGGCAATCAGACAAATAATACCCAAGAGAATGCCTTGCATAACTATCGGTTTCATTTTTTCCCACATTGGATTCGACATAGCATTAGGACTGAATGAGACACTCTTTTTTGAGTTTAAAATCGACCTGAAAATCAACTTCTTTTTGTGAGAAAAGATTAGAAATAGGGACCCGCACATCACTCACACACCCCTCCTCTTTCAACGCATTTTCGAAACGGAGAAATTGTTCCCGAATTTCGGCCTGACCAATGATGGAAACCGTGTAGTCCTTGGTTGTAATACGCACAATAACAACTCCATCCGGGGTAAGTTTGTGAAGTAATTCTGGCAGAACGCTCCAGCGGAGGTGTGCCTTCTGATACCGACTGACACTGTCTGTTTGCATATTTATTTTCTTGAACTCCTCCTGATATGCAACGAGTTTCTTGGCCTCCTCACTAAACTGCTCAAATGTAGAGAGTCCTTCGCGCCCGACATTTTCCTGATACTTCAGGATTGTATAGATTCCTCCCAACATCGCAACATAATAGAGCTCGAGCAATAAAATAAGCGTCGTTTGCCACAAAAAGAAACGACTGCGAAATTTTCGCACCAAAGCCTCCTTCTTCAACTCTGGTAAAACATTAAGTAAGATCTTCATATTCATCGAGGCCCCGAAGTGCGAGACCAATAGCGGTTGAGTACTGTACCGAATGCCCTCGATCGATAGGTGGGAGTGTTCGCCCCAGTCTGATATTCACCCAAGGATTGCCAAACTCTATGGATTGATTGAGCCGTTTTGTGAGGTATGGCAGGAGACCTTTCATGTTTGAACCGCCGCCACATAAGACAATATTATCAATCGTAGCTGAATATCCAAGATTATTCAGATAAAAATTCGTCGAACGCTCGATCTCAATAGCCAGATTCTCAAGGATCGGTTGAGCAGCCTTAAAAAGTGGGCTCTTCATAGCGAGTGAACCAAGTCCGTATTTTATTTTCATTGCCTCTGCCTCCTCGAATGGGACGCGCATTTCTTTTGAAATAGCATCGGTGATCATTTGCGAAGACAATGGAACACTTGAGGTGAAGCATGGCGTATGACCAATCGCCACGAGAAAACTTGTCCGTCGATCACCAATATCCACAATGAGGCGAGTTTTATCTTCATCTTTGTCGAGCAACAGACTCCGCGCCTGAGCAATCGACTCTGTCTCCAGACCAACCACTTCAAGGCCAACTTTCTCAAGTACGGTGTAAATCTGATCCACCATTGAACGGGCAACTGCTACCACGAGCACACTCATTTTATTTTTCTCCTTAACAAGTTTTTTGTCCAAAATTTGGTAATCATAGTACACCTGATCAAGTGTCAGTGGAATATTGGCTTCAATTTCCCATTTGATAGCTTCTTTGGCTTCATCGGGCGACATGATTGGCAGTGAGACCACCCGAAGGAAAGCTTTCGTTTCCGGTAGTGAACAAATTACTTCCCGGGTCTTGATGGGTCTCGGTATCGTCTTATTCAAAAGATCTTTGAGAGACTGCACGACCACAGCTTCATTAATAATGTCTCCATCAACGATACTTCCGATGGCCAGCGGGACCGAGCCAAAACTCGAAACAACATCTGTCTTCCCCTCACGCTCTAGCCAAACGGCTTTGATAGAGAGGTCAGACAAGTCCAGACCAAACGGTTGGGGAAAGAGATCAAATATCTTCTTCCGAAATAAATTCATACTGAATTTTTGGTGTCTTGATGTTTTTATTACCAAACCGGTCGAGCGAGAGGTGTTTTCATTTCCGAACGAAGTACCAGCGAAATGAGAAGCGCTTCACCAGACATCTCAGGAAACAAATAACCCACACAAACAGAACGCTCCTCACAACACACGATTCATGAGTGTTCTGTTTCTATCATAGCATGCACCATTACAGTTCTTCCCACAAATCTAATTCATACTGAGTCCCAGCTGGAAAGAAAGGGGGCGGACAATACATAAGATTATTATCATAAAACAGATTGCGAGTGATATAACCCGATACATGATTCCCTGAGATATCCGCCCAGGCGAAACCATAACGCTGATTGCTCGCGATCGCGCCGTACACGGTGATCGCATCACGGATAGCATATGGACCTGTATAGTTGGCTCGACCGACCCGCCCCGATTGAGCAATCAAGGCCGCATCGATCCGCAGAACATTATTACTTTGGCGATAGACTTCGACATCCTGTTGTCCAATCAGGCCAATCATATCAGTACAGTCATAGTTGGTGTATCGGACATCTTTACCCAAATACATGGTTTTCTTAGCGGCTGAAATGAGATTGGCCGCGACGACCGTCACGCGTTTCCCACTAACCGTCCCTTCGAGCCACACATTGTTTTCTACGTAAATTATACCGTTGTTGGGGATAGTATAGCTCGACCAACCACCCGAATAATTATTGATTTCATTGGTCGAAGCATTGAAACTCTGGACCGTCCGGATATCAAATGTGTCATTGGCCTTGAGTATAATATGCCGTCCTTGGTTCGTATTATCAAAGTAGAGGCTTCCATTCGTACCCGCCTGCGCCTCCGTCTTCATGAAGCTCAGATCTGCCAATACACCACTAAAATCTGCAGTGCCAACTGGAAAGGAGCGTCCTGCCTCAAAAACCGTCGGAACATCAGGTACCGCCGTCGGTGGCAGAGGATCAACTGGATTGTGTGTGTGTACTCCAAACTCATTTGATCCCAGATGATCAGGATCATTGTAATCAGAAACCGCACTCGAAACAGTATTGTGTGCCAAGCCATCAAAACGGATACCGTAGTTTGAATGAATCCTTCCAAAGACTTCTGTGCCCGCTCCAAATCGAATATAATCATTTGCCAAAACACTATATTCGCTCCAAGAAGGACGGCGCAGTCGAGCCTGAATCGTCCGTTGAACAGTCGGAAATTTGTATGTCCACCCCGTTGATTTTACCGTTACGCTCGTATACCCTGTTTCCGGAGGTATGACTTCGAGACGATACCGGCCAATGACGCCCCCGCTCGGATCAGAATAATCGCTCTCATACGCTGTACCAACACCATAGGCGCTCCCGCCACTCCAAAAGGCTTCGATCTGTGCGGCTGTTTTCCCTTCAACATTATGAGCGAGATACCAACGATAGAAATCAATACCCGCCTCAGCGATCTGAAATGACTGCTCACGGGAACGGATCTGGAGCGTATATTGGATATTGGATGAGACATACTGAACAATCGAGACAAGGATGATCTGCACGACCGCCATGATGACCAAGCCGTAGACAAGTGCACTGCCTGATTGCCGCCGTTGCATACTGTTTATCATAGTGACTTGAGATTACGAAGGTCTGCAAACGATTCTATGTTGATATTATTCGGTGCCTTAATCGGGTCGATATTCATCCGAATGAATACTCGCACCAGTCGGACATCTTCAATCGCGATTGGTGTCGGGATAGGATTGTTTACCGTATCCCCGGGATAATTTTCATTATAGTAATAAAAGAGAGGTTCGGTTGACTCATTCACAATGTAATCTGCGAGTACCGTCGTCGTCCCATCACCCGCCGCATAGGTCGGTGGCTGAGTCGAGGACGGTTCTCGCACCCCGCGCATCAATCGATCATTCGTCGCATCCAACCAATAGTGAACGCGTTCGGTGACACCGTCATTATCAATATCCAAATACACCTGTAAATCAAAATCGTCTCCGGACTCGACTGGATAGTCGCCATTATCCGCTTGGCGTACTTTCCGTAAATTCTTGATGATGTCGCTTGAAGCCCGATTAACCTGTATCGCTGTTACGCCTGTTTCCAAGATAAATTTATTGCTTTTCCAACTGCTGGAAAAGAGGAGTGTGAAACCGAGCATTCCCGCAGCCATGATAAAAATCGCCACGATCATTTCGATCAGCGTCAATCCTCTCAAGCGTTTCCGATAAATTCTCATAGTCAGAAATACTATTTTATAGACTCATGGGCACAGCGAGTGACTCTAGTCCGGAGGAAACTGTAACTGTTCCATTTTGTGTCGTATACCCAGTTGCCGTAATCGCATAATCATAGGTAGCCGCAACGAGTCCGGGCGTTGCAGTCGCGGGGAGATAGGCTTTCCCGTAAAGACTCGTCGTTACTGTCTCATCATACACAAGTGTGGTATTGGTGAGCCGGACAGATGCGCCACTAATCGGTGTTCCATCTGTCGCATTTGTTACAGTGAAAAGCACGCCATTCACCGCTGTATCGGCCAGAATCATCTCGACAGTCTTCGTCGTATTCGGAGAAAGATCAATAGTATTCCCGCTCGCCGCCGATTCAGGATTGAGCCGCACAAAACGATACCCCGTTTCACCACTATCCAGGGTCCAGGTATAGCTTCCAGAGCTCCGGTTTTCATATTCCCGCTCTCCACTTCCATTCGTCGCCGCATCCTCTCCAAAATCATAGACTGGCACACCCGTTCCAAAGTTCGTCCCGAGCTGTCGGCCACCATCAATCCGATAGTCAATATTTGGAACCATAACACCAAAAGGGTCTTCTGTCTGAAGTCGCAGCGTCGAAGAATAGTCCATCACAAAGGATGTCTGATTCACCACACTATCCACTACCGAAGCATGTACATCCGTCGGAACAAAGGTCGTCGTTGGATAGGGTGCGTAGGTGGCACTCCCAAAGTATCCAGATTTTGAAAAGGTTATCCGGTAATTTTGAACACTCGCTGGTGCCCCAACAAAAAAGAGATTGCCAGATGCATCCGTAGTAGCCGTCACATCAACCGCTGGGGTTACTGCGCTGTTGACGACGCGTACCGTCGCACCAGAGACGCCATTACCCTGTGAGTCGAGGATATTGATAGAAAGAGTGCCACCACCCGCAGGTTGCTCTACCCCCAAGGGAGAGAAGGTAGAAAAAAGCGCCACTTTTTCAGCATCACTCTCGCTCCCCCACGCGACTTCGACACGAACGCGCTTATAATCGTTCGGAACGGCATCGTTCGGGCTCCCGCTCAATGTGCCATCATACGCATCATCCACATACTGGACAAACGTGTGCACCTGATACACAGAGTTGTTTACCGGAACGGTCTCATTTTCTTGTATATCACCCGCTGGAATACCTGAAACTGTCCCTATAGCCTCATAGCTAAGACTCCGCACAATCTCCATTTTCTGATTTGCCAGAGCAATCGCTCCCAAACGATATTTTGATTGTTGGATCAACGCCGTGCTGTACGCAAATGTCTGAAAGAAAACCGCTGTGATAAGCGAAAAAAGAAATAAAAAGACCAAGCCCTCAATCAGGGTAAATCCCGAGAGGTGGCGTCGTACTGTGCCGATACCTAACATAGGGAGGGTTACTTGATATTTTCGAGCACACTATACATCGGCTGCAACATCGCAACCGCAAAAAATCCGACTGTACTTCCGATCAGGAGCATAAGAATCGGTTCGATAATGGATGACATATTTTTTGTAATCTGAGAGACTTCTTCTTCATAAAATTCTGCGAGACGCTGAAGAACATTTTCTGTTTTTCCTGTTTCTTCACCAACCTGGATAATCTGAGGAACAAGAATCGGGAAGATGCTTGGGTATTGACCGATGATTTTTGAAAGCTCGGTCCCCTTTTGAATTTCTTCAATCCCTTTCATTAATGCCTCTCGATAGTAAACGTTGCCCAATGTCCGTGAGACGATGGTCAATGCGGTAACCACTGAAATACCACTCTTTAAAAGTGAACTATAAATGCGGGCAAAACGAGCGCAATTCACCTTAATGACGATACTACCGATAATGGGCATCCGCAGTATTATCCAATGAAGCATATGCCTCCCCGCATCAGTTTTTGACAGAATCCGAAACCCGACTGCTGACCCGATGACAATCCCGAGGGTCAGAATCCAATGCGTCCGGATAAAATCCGACAGATTGATGATAAACTGAGTCGTCGCCGGCAGCTTCACTTCCATATCGATGAAGACCTGTGTAATCTTTGGTAGGATGTATGTCAGCATAAGAATACCGATACCGATCATTGCGACGACGATCACGGCCGGATAAATCATTGCTCCACGCACCTTCGAAAGCAAATCATTCTCTTTTTCAAGCTGCAGCGCCAGGATGTCAAGAATCTCCTCCAAATTACCTGAGATCTCTCCAACCGAAATCATGCTGACGAAAAGCTCATTAAACACGCTCGGGTACTTGGCCAACCCCTCGGAGAGCTGCTTACCTGCCTGGACATCATCATGGACACTTTGCAGGATTTTTTGAAAGCGACGATTGCTCGTCTGCAAGGAAAGATTGTGGATGGCTCGCGATACCGTCAAGCCAGACGATGTCATGACGGCGAGGTTACGAGTAAAAACCATCTTTTCCTTCAACGGAACCGTCATGAATCGCTCAAGGAACTTGACTTGAGTTCCCTCTGACGCTTCTTCAATACACTTTATTGATGTAACCAAAAAACCCTGGGTTCGGAGCTCTTGTCCGACCTGGTTCTCATCTTTGCCGACAATTTCTCCACCCTTCGTTTCACCAGTAGAGATATTCTTGGCTGTATACAAATACTTCGGCATGGCCGTTTCGTTGGTGTTTCTTTTCCTCTAGTATAGCATGCAGAAAAATCTACGATACCAAGAGGCCGTGCACAGCCAGACGCTCCTTGAAACGATCGAAGACAGCTGGGCCCTTGGGACACGGCAAAAAAATAAGTGCCTGATCATTTGCAACGATAAAAGCGCCGGGTGTCTGAGATTTTGGGTTTTGTTCGATTTTTTTCTTCTGCCAGGAAGATAACTTCACTTCCCACCCCTCCCAAGAAAAAAGCTGTTCCAGCAAAAGACGCAGTTTCAGTTGAAGGCGAGATGCTGAATGCAACCAAAAATTCGGCAATGTCGTGGGCTGATAGGTTGGCTTCAATCGGGCCATCCAGCGATTAGCCAGCTCGAAATGCCGTTCGGTGTCCC
The DNA here is from genome assembly GCA_964530135.1 of uncultured Bdellovibrionales bacterium. Taxonomy (GTDB): domain Bacteria; phylum Patescibacteriota; class Minisyncoccia; order Moranbacterales; family UBA1568; genus SSEF01. The sequence continues at coordinate 103,192 of CAZGXN010000002.1, forward strand.
GCCCAACCAGCGTGTACATGAAACGATACTCGCTGGCAGAAAAATAATCCTGCATCGCAATTTCCAAACTTGCATCGGTAATAAAATAATTGAGACAAGCCCGATTCTCAACGTAACGGCCATGCCGACGCTTACCAAAAAGCTGAAGTACCAGTGATAATGCCGTTCGACCACGCCAAATGGCACCGCCTGAGAGCACAACGAAGAAGTCCCAGTCACTCTCATGATCACCTCGTTTCATCGAGAGGCTACCTGTCAATGCGATCATCCGTACAAAGGGAACCCAAGCCAATTTCCAGGCCAGCGCGGCCGCACGACGAATCTTGGGTACAGCATACTTTTCGCTCCGAATCCGAGCTGACACCAGAAGCTCACGCTGCGGCAATATGAGAAATCCACTCAAACGAGTAATCGCCCCAAGGGCTACAAGACCATCAAGTACACCCGAAACCTGCCCCAGTGTCGGAGCTTCTGACGATACTTCATCGTGAGTCGCGATGAGGTGCTTCCACACCTCAAACGCAGTCATCGGATAATCCAACGCATCATAGTAGACGATTGTTGCCAGAACTGTTTTTCGCAACATATAGTCGTACCGCTACAGATACTTCCCCGTAAAACTTGTTTTCACCTTCTTGAGTTTTTCGGGAATCCCCGCGTACACCACTTGTCCACCCCGTTCCCCGCCTTCAGGACCCATATCGATTACCCAGTCTGACGCACGAATAACATCTATGTTGTGCTCGACGACCAACACGGTATTTCCTTTATCGACAAGTGCATTTAAAACCTCAAGCAGTCGCCGCACATCTTCGAAGTGAAGACCAATAGTCGGTTCATCGAGGATATACAGTGTCTTCCCAGTTGATTTTCGGGCCAGCTCCGTGGCCAGCTTGATGCGCTGAGCTTCACCACCTGAGAGATTGGGTGCACTCTGCCCCAAAACGAGATATCCCAGGCCGACTTCCTCCAAGACCCGAAGTTTCTCTTCAATCATCGGCTGGTCGAGAAAGAAATGCCGCGCTGCCGAAACAGTCAGTCGCAGCACTTCAGAAATATTCATCCCCCGATACTGAATCGCCAATGTTTTCGCATTGTAACGCGTCCCATTACAGACTTCACAAGGAATATAGACATCTGGTAAGAGATACATCTCGATCTTTTTCAATCCACCACCCTGACAGACTTCACATCGCCCACCGCGCATATTAAAACTAAAATAAGACGCCGAGTACCGTTCCTTAACGGCTTCAGGTGTCGCGGCAAATACATCTCGAATAAGACTAAAAATACCGGTATAGGTTGCCGCATTGGAACGCGGTGTTCGGCCAATAGCATCCTGAGTAACCGTGATTACTTTATCGATATGCTCAATCCCACGCAACGCAGTATGTTTACCTGGGTCAGTTCGAGCCTGGTAGAAATGTCGGGACAAGGCTCGAGAGAGAATATCATGCACGAGTGTGGATTTGCCCGAACCAGAAACACCAGAAACCGCAACAAATTTTCCGAGCGGGATTTCAACGGTTACCGCTTTCAAATTGTGTTCCGTTGCACCCTCGATAGAAAGCGACTTCCCCGAACCCGTGCGGAGTGTGTCACGCTTCATAACCAAGCGTTTGCCTGAGAGGTATTGGCCCGTGAGGAGTTTTGATTTCATGAGTTTTTCCGGTGTACCCGAAAAAATAATCTCACCGCCTTCCCGACCGGCACCCGGGCCAAGATCAATAATCCAATCAGCTTTCCGCATAATTGCTACATCATGTTCGACCACGACGAGAGAATTATTGGCACCCCGCAGTTCCTCCAATGCTCGAATAAGCCGGTCCGTATCGCGACTATGCAGTCCAACCGAGGGTTCGTCGAGGACATAGATAATACCTGAAAGTCCCGACTTAATTTGGACGGCCAGTCGAATACGCTGCGCTTCACCACCCGAAAGTGTATCCGCACTCCGCGAAAGTGAGAGGTAGCCGAGACCGACCTTGTCAACCGCCATCAGGCGCATCTCCATTTCATTAAACAATGGTTCTACCAGAGATTTTTCCTCACCATCCGAAAGGAGTTTGGATCGCAAATCTTTGAAAAATATCCGAAGATCCTCAATCGAGCGATCAACAAAAGCATTGATATTTTTGTCTGCAATATAGACCGAGAGCGATTCGGGGCGGAGTCGCTTCCCCTCACAATCCGAACAGCGCCGCATAAACATAAAAGTCTCAATCTCGGCGCGCAGATGATCCGACTTCGTCTCACGATATTTTCGTTCGAGCAAACCAAGCACCCCGGGAAATCCAAATTCATCCGTTGGATCACGCCGAGCATCACCCCGAAGAATGTATTCTCGCTCTCGCGCTGTCAATTTTTTTACTGGGACATCCAGCGATATTTTCTCACGCTTGGCCATCTCCCGAAACAGTGTCATTGGACCATTGCCATTTCCCCGATCACTATTCATCTTGCTCCAGGGACGGATAGCACCCTCAGCGATCGAAAGTGTATCATTTGGGATAACGAGCGCTGGATCAAATTCGAGTGTCACGCCCAAACCACCACAGGTCGGACAGGCACCCTCGGGACTATTGAATGAAAAGTGGGCTGGTGAAAACTCGGGGAGCTCAATCAAACAAGTTTCACACCGATACCGCTCGTGATAATTATGAAAATGCCGACCATCAACAAACAGGCGCATAACTCCCTGACCCGTCTGAAACGCCGTATGGATCGAATCAAGCAAGCGTTCTTTGTCCGGACGCACTGAATCAAGAGTTAATCGGTCAATAATGACGAGACAATTCGCCGGTGCGGCTGGATCAACGCGATTCTTAAGCTCCGCTAGCGAAATCGCCGTTTCAGCGTACCAGACTCGAACGAAACCCCAATCATCAATGAGATCCATAGCTTGCTGCCAGGTCTTTCCGATAAGTAAGGGGCTTTCCGCAGCCAGCACCAATTGCGACCCGCTCGGCAATGTGAGAATCTCATTCAGAATTGTTACGGCTGTCTTGCGTGAGAGCGTCTGATCACACTTCGGACAATGGGGCTGACCAACTTTTGCAAAGAGCAATCGGAGGTAGTCATACACCTCAGTCATAGTTCCGACCGTCGAACGCGGACTGCGCGACACGCTCTTCTGATCAATCGAGATAGCCGGCGAGAGATTACGAATCGTATCGACATCCGGCTTGTCATAGCCCTCCATGAAATTTCGGGCATAGGCCGAGAGGCTCTCAACATAGCGCCGATTCGCTTCAGCGTACAAGGTATCAAAAGCCAATGATGATTTTCCTGACCCCGAAAGTCCCGTAACGACGACCAGGCAATCACGTGGAATATCAATATCCACATTCTTTAAATTGTTTACCCGGGCCCCGCGAATCTCGATGACGCTCTTTTTTCCAGGCATACGCCGTTCGGTACGATAGACAAGTTGTTTCCCAGTATACTGGAAATCTGTGCGTCGGTAAAGTATCGCTTCGATCCCCTGGGATATGGAACAATACTACTGACAATTATCCCTGAAGAAATTGCGCGCGTTTTTTCTTGCGATGAAAACGGATCGCGAAACGATGCGCCTCGGCATTGGCCAAGAGGATGTCTTTCTCGAACCGTTTGACTAACCCGCGCGGCCCGATGATGTGATCCGGCTGGTGCTTGGCATTCTTCACGACACCAACGACCGGAATCGTCAGTCCCTTCTTCTTTAAAATCCGAGTGGCCACATCCGACTGCAGGAGTGCCCCGTCAACAACCATGAGTTCGGGGAGTATCCATTCACTATGTGCCAGACGACGAGTCAGGATTTCCTCCAAAGCTGATAGGTCATTGCCACCGTGAGCGTTGCGCAATGTGAACAGTCGATACTCACTCTTCTTGGCCAGGGCGTGCTGCACGACAGTCATGACACCAACGGTCGCCTCACCCTGGAGATGCGCCGTGTCATAGGCCTCGATCCGTGCGGCCGAGCTTTCCTCACGATCAAGCTTCATGAGTGCGACATCACGAATATGCCCGAGATCGAAGAGGAGTCGTTTGATCTCGTTCGCTTTTTCAAACCGCAATTCCTTCGCCGCGACTTTCATTTCACGCTCTAGATTCTTCACGAGATCTACTTTCTTGCCGCTGAAGAAGAGTACGATCCGTTTCACAGTCTTCCGATAGTCGACCGCTGAGACCGTACCGACGCAGACACCCGGGCATCGGCCGATCTGTGCTTGAAAGCATGGCCGTGCTTTTTTCTTCTGTTCATCTGTAAGTTCAGCGTACGGTACACATTTGTCGCGGTACGGAAAGATCTGCCGCACAATCTTGAGTGCCGTCCGGAGTGCTTCCCCACGCGTATACGGGCCGAACCGCTCCTTAATTGGTGCCGTGAACTTCCCCGTCTCGATATCACGCTCGCGAACAAGGAGGACGCGCGGAAAATCTTCTTTCGTGATGACAACGAAATTATAGCTCTTGTCGTCCTTGGCATCGGTATTGTAGGGCGGCTGATGCTTCTTGATGAGCTGCCCTTCGCGAAGAAGTGCTTCGAGGATAGAGTCGAGCGGGATCCAGGCAATCGCAACGGCTCGTTCCAGCATAAGGACGAGCTTCGGCCCGCGCGTCTCGGCCAAATCAGGACCGAAATAACTCTTCACACGATCCGACAAAATGGTTGCCTTGCCAATATAGAGAATTTCATCACCCGCCCCAAGAAAAAAGTACACGCCCGGCATTTCGGGCAGTCCCGCCAACAACGCCAGAAGTGCAACTCTTGCAGACTGGGTGTTTTCCTTGCGGAGGCTCGCAATACTAATTTTCTTCTCCCAGGGATGGATCATAGAAGACTATTATAATATATTGACATCTGTCCGTAAATGGTATATGCTATTGCTAATGTAGCTTAACAACTGGAGGCCCAATTGCCCAAACGCAATCACCCTGACTACTACTACACCATGTGCAACGAGATCATCGCGCTCATGGATGACCAGGCGGGTAAACCCTTCGATGTCACTTGTTTCAAGAGACAGTTCCGGAGAGTGGCTATCCGCCACGATATCCTACCCGGATCCGACAGCTATCAAGCCCATTACCGGATTGTCCAGGGCATGGTAGCCCGCAAGCTTCCCCAGACGCAGCCGCGTCAAACCGCGTTCGTTTAGCCGCGTCCTCTCAGGAGCCAATCACCTCTCACGGTGTGCGGCTCGTTTTTTTTTATACTGAAATCATACCCCCCGCTTCATTCGGGCATCCGTGTAGACACAAAACTCACAGTTCGGTGCCGCCGCAGGTGCGGTATCCGCCATGAGACACTCCTTTGCCTCATAGATGACGCCCTCCACCCACTCGTCATTGCCATCATAGGCGATGAGATGAATATCGAATTCAAGTTTTGCGTCAAATGCTTCTTTATCTGTTCCGGCATTACAATAAACAAAGTAGCCTGTTGATGAAACTGCATAGCCATTCGACCGGAGCAGCCATTGATATATCTCCATTTGGCGGCGATAGGCATTGTGCCAGCCGTCATTGAGCTTGTCGATCACTTCCGCTTTACTCGTCGCTTTGTAATCAACCACGATGTACTCATCGCGCGAATTGATCCACAAATCATCGATCGCTCCCGTGATGATGAGATTCGTCGGTCGATGGTGATACTGCACGCCCTGAAAATTCTCGCGCCAGATGTCGAGATCAGCGTGCGCGACCGGCCGGGCATCGATGCCGTACTTTTCCAAAAGCGGGTGCTGGGTCGATGCCGCACGATGAATGTCGAACTCTTTCTTGAGCAATGTATCGACGGCTTTGTTCAGATTGAACGGTGGACCCTGTGGTTGCCCAACTCCGAGCCGCCGGTCAATATAGAAGCAGCGCGGACAGGCAAGGAACTGTTCGAGCTTAGAGCGCGAGAGCTTGAACGCCGACTCGGATTTTGGATCAAATATATTTCGGGAACGTAGGATAGCCATAGTCTTTCGAGTATATCATTCTCTCGCATGTTAGGAGACCACCTGGCATCCAAAGTCAAGAAAAAACCGGCTGGGGAAGATGCTCCCTAGCCGGTTTCCAGAACGGTCATTGCCAAACACTGTGTGGGTATCCATTTGCCCCACATTTATTTACGGGCCTTCGCTTTTTCGATAGCGACCAGCGCCCGCCGTACGGCTTTCACAAGAGGATCAGTCCGGACTGTTTGAAAATAGCTCTGCGGCACATTGGTTACCGCGCCTGTTACCAGATTTTTCCGAAACAGTCGATAATCCTCGCCAAATACAAAATCCTTTGATCGCTGCAGCTGAAACATCGCCAGACGCGGGATAGGCCAAGTGCTCACTGATCCACCAGCGAGATGAAGCCGTACTACATCCCGATCATCAAGCATGAGCCCGAAACTTTCAAAAAGTGCAAAAATATTTTGATTGGCAAGTTTTCCGATCGGATAGACAAAGAACTCGTAATTGACCGGCGCTGTGATCCGCGTCGGTTTTTTTACCTTTACCATGGTCATGGTATGCCTCCTGGAGTAAATAATGGGTTGGGAAACAACGAAAAAACAGTGTCGCTACAGTAACATACAACTCAGAAATATCAAGGGGTGGCGGATTGAGGTGGAATGATAATCATTGCCTTGCGCTCACCTGCGATCGATAGATGCTTACCGGTCGGATATTCACGGATTGCCCCATAGAGAACGGCTTCAGGATAATGAAAGCCAGCACCTTTCCATGTACCTGGATCATTTGTGATGAATGCTTTCTTCTCAGCATCATAGCCGGTTACGACGAGCATGTGCTGAGCGGGACCTGGGCGAGTGAAGTTTGGATTCGAGAGCGCCTGTCCATTTGTCGGAACGATAACCACACCTTCGCTCAGCGCCTGCTTCAATTCCTCCAAAGTGAAGTCATAAATCACTCGATAATCCGAGATGTAAAAATAACCGTTGAGGAGAATATCAGCTGTATCAGTCACATCCGTATCAACCGCCTGACCGATTTGCTTCTCCTGATAGCGCGCCAGAGCGATGAGCTCCGCTTTCACTTCGTCTTTCGTATACGACCGTCCCGACCGCCAGGCATGGACCATCAGAGCCGAAGCCTCTTCGCATCCGTTCTGAAATTCGCTCTTTGCCCACTCACCAGTCGGTGCCTGAGAAGTGAAGAACACATCTTCCCAAGACTTTGGAGCGACAGGTTTGATGGTGCTCGCGGATGTTGAGACTGATTCCAATTCCCCTGATACCGTAACCCGCTCAACCAGAGGATCAGGTGGGATAACCACCTCTTCTGACAGCGCGCTCTCAGGAGACATGATCGCCTGATTCGACTTCGAATACCAGAAATAGATCCCCCAAAAAACCATCCCTAGGAGTCCGATCACAAAAAATATTTTTTTTCCAGTCATCATGCTTTCATCCTAGCATTAAAAAGAAATATCCCCATCGCGTATAACGCAACGGGGACATCAACAGCCGTGCCTTCTCATGCTTGCCGGACATAACGCCGTACCTCCGTCCAAAGTCTGAGACCATGTTCCGCGGAATGTGTCACCGCAAACACATGTCTCCAGCCATGATTCTCGCGACGGTACAAAAGCTCGATACGGGCCATGCCACTCCGAGTACCACGCGGTGGTCCGATGAAGCACTGCACGATCTCAAAACCATTCTCAGTTTTAGCGTGATGGTATTTTTTGATGAGTTCCATAATGACACAGCTGAGCTGGTCGTTATAGAGCGCCAATGGCTCATCGCCCTGCCGTGGATCATCCAGTGGCACACCATACATACCTGGTGCCGGCTCCAGGACAAACTTCCGTTTTGGTGATTTCATCGAAAACCTCCATTCTCAAGTTTTAAAAGAAGCCCCTCGAAACTAACACTGAAACGAAAGATTGTACAGCTCTTTAGCGTCGCCGGCCAAAGTGGCGAGCGCCCGGACGAGCCGCTGAGGCTGGTCGCCGGACGCTCCGGAGAGGTTTCATATCACCCTCGGGAACTGTTCCGCCCGCTACCGGTAAAGTGATACGCATGAGGCGTTCGATATCTCGGACATTCCCTTTTTGATCAGGCGTTGCAAACGAAATAGCGCGACCTTCTCGGCCCGCCCGCGCGGTACGGCCGATGCGGTGTACATAATCCTCCGCTTTTTCTGGAAGATCATAATTAATAACGACTTCAATACCAGTAACATCAATTCCCCGAGCAGCAATATCGGTCGCAACGAGTACGCGATACCGGCCACTTTTGAATCCATCCAAGGCTTCACGCCGTTGGGCCAATGAACGGTTCGAGTGGATTTCGACCGCCTGATGACCTTTGTTTCGCAGGGACAAAGCGATTCGCTTAGCAATAAATTTTGTGCGAGTGAACACGAGCACACTCCCGTCATATTCAGTCAGCAGCTTCAGTAACAGATCAAGTTTTTCCATGTGTGGCACAAAGAAGATTTCCTGGGAAATTTTCTCAACCGCTGTCCCAGGTGGAGCGACTTCGACCCGCGTCGGGATCTTTAGATAAGAGGTTGCAAGGCGAACAACTTCATTTGGCATGGTTGCAGAGAACAACATCGTCTGGCGTTCTTTCGGGACATGCTTCACAACCTCAGCGATCTGCGGAGCAAAACCCATATCGAGCATGTGATCAGCTTCATCAAGAACGAGAATGCTCACTTGATCGAGCTTCACAGTCCGTTGTCCAAGGTGATCATTCAGCCGGCCTGGTGTGGCGATGATAATATGTGGATTGGCTCGAATCTGCCGTTTCTGCTTTTCCATAGAGTCACCGCCAATCAGCACAGCCGTGCGAATACCGAGTTTTTTCCCAATGCGTTGAAAGGTTTCGTCTACCTGAAGAGCGAGTTCACGAGTCGGGAGAATAACCAGACCCTGACGACGCTTGTCTTCCAAAATACGACCGATCATCGGGATGCCAAAAGCAAGTGTCTTACCTGTTCCCGTCTGAGCAATACCCATGACATCCTTGCCGGTGATAGCGATTGGAATGGAGCGTTCCTGAATCGGGGTCGGCATGACAAACTTGAGTTCATCGAGGACAGCGAGGAGCCCCGGGGCAATACCGAGATTATGAAAACTCATGTAAAAAATGTTAGATACGGAATCAAGCTATCTTGGCACGGATTGACCGTTTGGTCAACCCTGAAAAAGGTTTTACTCCCAAATCCCCTGCCATTTACCAATATACTCCACGACGACATAGAGAAAAAAGCTGTAGCCAACAACGCCGGCGATAAGCGTAATCAGGATGCCATTCACGATGCGATTCCGCTCGCGTTTCGCCTGATCGAGTGTACAGATACCCTGATGCCGGAGATGAGAGAGGTACGCAACACTCAAGGCGAGCAATCCCACAAAACGGAAATACCATTTATACTCGCCATACAATGTGTCAGCAAGTGAAGTAGCAAAACTCACGGTTGAGAGACCAAGAAACACCAGGATTACTGGTGAAAGACAACACAGCGACGCAATGACAACCGGCACTGAAGCAACCCTAAATATTTCTTTTACCTGCATATCACTAGTATACACCCCCTAAAAATACATCAATGGAACGGTGGCGTGTAGCGTGTAGGAGGAATACTATATCAAACGGATTGCTTTCGCCACCGCTGCGACAACACGTTTATCAAAAGTGTTTGGGATGATATTACCGGCAGTCGGCTTCTCAACTAATGCGGCGAGGTTTTTTGCGGCTCGGACCAGCATCGCATCCGTGATCCGTCGGATTTTGTGATCCAGCGCCCCTCGGAAAATACCCGGGAAACCGAGGGAATTATTGATCTGATTGGCGAAGTCCGATCGTCCCGTCGCAACGATTCGCGCTCCGGCTCGAAATGCAGCGTCAGGCATAATTTCTGGCACTGGGTTCGCCAATGCAAAGATAATCGGATCAACTGCCATCGTCCGTACATGTTCTTCACTCAGTATGTCCGCTTTAGAAACACCAATGAAGACATCTGCTCCAGCGATTGCAACCGTAAGATCACCATCGATACCATCTGGATTCGTTTTAGCCCGAAGTGCCTGTTTGTGTTGATCAAGATCGCTGCGATTGGGGCCGAGGATACCGCGACTATCAAGTATGACGATGTTTTCGACGCCGTACACAAGCAATAGTTCAGCGATAGCTTGTCCGGCAGCCCCCGCACCAGAAATCACAACCCAAACCGATTCTTTTTTCTTCTTTACGACTTTCAGCGCATTGATGAAACCAGTCAAAACCACCATCGCCGTCCCATGCTGATCATCATGCATGACTGGAATATCTAACTCCTCCTGTAATCGCTGTTCAATCTCGAAGCAGCGCGGGGCCGCGATATCTTCCAAATTGATACCACCGAAACCAGGCGCGATCCGCTTCACGGTCTCGATGATCTCTTCCGTATCCTGCGTAGCCAGTACGATTGGAAACGCATCGACACCTGCCAGTGTCTTGAAGAGCATTGCCTTTCCTTCCATGACCGGAAGCGCAGCTACCGGACCGATGTTCCCGAGGCCGAGCACTGCCGAACCATCAGAGACAACCGCAACCATATTCCCCTGCATCGTATACTGCCCCGCGTCTTCAGGATGCATCGCGAGATGACTCGACACTGCTCCAACGCCCGGTGTGTAGACCACAGCAAGATCGTCTTTATTCTTGACCGGAATTTTTGGCGTGACCTCGACTTTTCCGCGGAGTTTCTTGTGAAGCGCAAGCGCAAGCTTGGCATAGTTCTTCTTCGCTGTTTTTTTGGCGACCATATCTGGAATTTTTTTAAAAAAATTGAATATTTTACGATTTCACTCGTTAGAGAAAAAAGGAGGGTCTTCTTACGAAGACCCTCGGGAGAAATAGCACCTAGTAGTAGGCGCCTTCGATATCGACGATGGTGCCATAAACGTAATCGGATGCTTCACCCGAAAGTGAGACGATAAGGTTGGCGACTTCTTCGGGCTTGGCTTGGCGACCACTCTTGATCTTGGGCAATTCGACTGCCCAATCCTCTGCCGTTACAGTATCGTTCATCCGAGTCTTGACCCAACCCGGAGCAACTCCGTTGACATGGATGCCATGCTCGGCATAGTAGTAGCTCGCATTCTTCACGAGCGCCTCTTGGCCCGCCTTCGAGGAATCGTAGGGTGCAGAACTTGCACTGAAAGTTCGGCGGCCATTGATGGACGTCACAACGACGATACGGCCGGCGATACCCTTGGCGACCATACGGTCTGCGATGGCCCGAGTCGAAACCCAACAGCCGACCAGATTGACCGCAAGAACTTTGGCCCAGAGTTCAGGGGTCTGATCCTTGAACGGAGTATCCGGCGACCATCCGATGTTGTCGGCAACGACATCGATCTCTTGGCCGTTTGCCGCGACTGCGTTCTCGAGCAACTGCTCGAACGCTTTCGGATCCATCCGGTCGCCATGACCGGCGACAAAGACCTTTACATCTTTCGCGCGGAGCTCTTCGGCCAGTGCTTCCGCTTCCGATTGCTTACTGCCATACGTCAATGTAATCGCAGTGGCACCAGCGCTGAGGTACTTCATCGCAACCGCGTGGCCGATGCCGCCGCTCGCTCCGAGCACCAATGCGTGCTTGCCCTTAAGGTACGTGCTCATAGGTATTTCTCCTGTTGGTGATTTGGGTTAGGTTCAACCGCTCTGAACTCACCCTTGCATTATACCCCCAGGGGGTACATAAGTCAATATAGATACGCCGTCAATCCTCACCGCGGATGCGGAAGATCCGATCGTCCAAGGGAGCGGGATTGCCCCGACCGTCGCGATTCGAAGTCGTGAAGTAAATATTACCATCTGGTCCTTCGACGACTGCACGAATACGACCGAGGGATGACACTTCGCGTAACTTGCCATAAGCCGCAATTGTTTCTGGATTTTCCGTATCCAATCGAATCCGCATTAGTCCTTCACCTTTGAGCGCACCAAAAAATAGATTACCCCGCCATTCCGGAAACACCCGTCCCGAATAAATCATCAGCGACGCAGGGGCCTCTGCTGGCGTCAGTACGAGCAATGGCGAGATCATTCCTGGACGACTTTTCTCATGTGAAACAACCGGCCAACCATAGTTGCCACCCGACCGAATCAAATTCACTTCGTCCCCACCAGCCGGGCCATCAAAAACCGATGGTCCATGCTCTGTCTCATACAATGCTCCCGTATCCGGATGCCAGGCGAGACCCTGCGGATTGCGGTGGCCGAATGACCAGACGGCATTTCCCTGCATTGGATTATCTGTCGGGATTGTCCCATCTTTGTTGAGACGGAGAATTTTCCCTGCCAGTGAACGCGTATCTTGGGCAAGCTCTTTACTCGCCGCATCACCAGTCGAGATATAGAGCTTACCATCAGGACCAAACGCGATCCGACAACCCGCATGAAATTGAGCCGCTGGAATACGATCGATAATAACCATCGGGCTTTCAAGTGCAGTGCCAGCATCGACAAAGCGTACTACCTTCACCCACAATTGTTCATTCGTTGCATACGCCATCGCCACATAGAGAAAGTGATTGTTCGGATATTCCGGATCAAGTGCCAGCGACATCAGTCCATCCTCTCCTTTCTCGATAACTTCATTAAACACATGAAGTGGCTTTTCATGGAGTTCACCTTGTTCAACAACACGAATCTGACCCGGCCGCTCAGTAACGAGAATACGCTCAGGTGAAGTAAAAACGAGATCCCAAGGCGTATCGAGACCCGACGCAACCGCCTCAACTTTCACGGTAGGATTTCTCTCGCGCACTTCTTCCAGCGTATCGGGTGCGTCGCGCACAATCGGACCATTATCCTGAACCACTGGTTTTTGGTCAATAACAGTCACCTCTTGACCAGGATGAAGTGCTGTACTCAGCCAATTAAACCAGTACACGCCGACAAAGAGACCGGCTGCAAGTAAAAGCAAAAAGAGATAACTGAAAAACCGTTTCATAGTTTGTTTGGTACCGATATAGTATACCATTCCTACCTGTTGACAATGTTCCCAAAGTGCTATACTAGGGGCGGAAAGCCTTCAGAATGGTCCAGCGAAAAATTGAAACCCACCTGGTATTCAGGGAAATGATTTTTCCGACACTATCATTTTTGGGATTCAGTCGCCCGACCTGCATTGAGGGCTTTTCATTATTATGAGCACTCGCTTGCTGCTGTATTGTCTTCTTTAAACTCAAACATCTCGCCGCTAGCGTTTAGCTGAGTTAATACACTCTTCAATTCAGAAAATCTGGATCACGGCTCAGCCGCGCCTGCCACGCTGCAGAGCTCACGAGGACATAAAAAATAATCGTCGTGATCAAAAGTGCGGCTTGTTGTTCTGGACGCATAGCATGATCTGTAAGCCAGAGTGTAAACACATACGCAAGGAGTGGCACGATAGTATCTGACAAAACATTGAGTTTCAGTTCTCGAATATGCAAAAACATTTCGAAGTATTCCCACAAAATCGCTATCCCGAGGGTAGCTATAAAAAATGGAATTGTGGGAAGTCCAAACACACGGACGCTCAACGCAACGAGCATACCCAAAAGAAAATGCGGCACTGACCAGTAGTCGATGAGACCCTTGAAGGATCGTAAGGATTTGATCCGTACACTCATACTCTCAACTGTATCACACCAGTACCAACCTTACGGTGAGTACCACCCCTTCACGAATACTTTCTGCTTGTCGCACTTTTGCCTTAAGTGCCAACAGATACTGGCCCGCTTTGGTGGGAAAGAGTGTGGTCCGCCAAGTAGTCCTCCCAACGGTTGCCTCAATCGGAATAAATTGAAAGCCGACAGTTTTCGTTCGAACCATGCGGATAGCAGCACTCATCTCGGTATCAATCGGTATAAAATACCAACTCGCTGGAGCGACCGTATATCGGATAACCTTTCCTGTTACTTTGAATATTTTTCTTCTGAGCATACTTTTCACGATCCTATCAACCGTCATGACTACTGTGTAAATATACCTGGATACGAGAGCGTGTCTAAACTTCAAGCGAAAACTCTCTCGCGTGAGATTAATGCTTATGTATGAGAGTATTTTTTTCTGTCCGCGACAGCTTTTTGATGCGAGCCTCTTCACGCGAGGCGGTGGAACGAGTCCGAAAGCGCCGGACATACACAATCGCCACCGGCCGACGGCCGCGCGTATACTTGGCACCCCGCGAGGATGTATTGTGTTCTGACAATCGCCGAGCGAGATCCGTTGCAATACCCGTATAGAGTGTTCCGTCAGCACAGCTGAGAATATAGAGTGAATACATCATTTCGGATAGTTATTCAGATTTTAAGCTGACGCATCGCCCGCCGTCGTTCTTGGTAATCAGGCATGGCTTGTTCAACGAGAGTCCAAAAACGCGCTGAGTGATCAAACACGCCAATATGACAGAGTTCGTGCAAGATAACATAATCCGCCAGAGCTGGTGGAATAAGGGCAATTCGATAGTTAAATGAAAGATTTCCTGATCGCGAACAGCTTCCCCAACGGGTTTTCTGATTCCGGACGCTGATTTTTCCATACACGAAATTATACTGCGTGTTGAAATATGCCAGTCGACGCGTAGCCAATACACGGGCAGATTCTTTGTGTTGTGCATACTCCCGCGCTCCTCCCTGGGTGAGAAGGGGTACTCCCCGTTGCCGAAAAATCCGTACCTGCTCACCAATCCAGTCCGCGTGTCGCAACAAAAATTGTTCGATTAAACTGCTCCGTACCCAATACGGAGCGGATACCGAAAGCCCGCCATTCAGAGACACGGCCAGACGCACGTGATGTGTTCGAAGACTCCGCCGCAATATATAGTCGTAGGAAGTAGTTCCGAGTTCGATAGTTCTTCGTTGCAAAGCAATATTACTCACAATCGAAATTATATGTGGTAGTTATCCTCAAGCGAAGCCTGACCCGCATCCAGTTCTTTGATGCAGAGCTCTCGGGCCCGTGTATTTACGGTTACAAAAATTCGCGCCAACGACAACCTTTGGGTATTTTACCACCCCCCAAAAGAGCGGTGTATACTAGGGGTATATTGGTAATAACCGAAATATGCTGTCTTCCATGGAACAACTCCCTCTCAATTTTGATGTCGATACTGAAGAAACACAGCCCCCCAAACCCGAAGCCGTTCCGATTGATGTGACGGTGCTAAACCACAATGAAATCATTTCCCTCCTCCCCCGTCTCTCCCGTGAAGCACTTCTCGTGGGGTATCATACCTGGATTGGAAAAGATCCCCGCCTGCGAAGTCTGAGCGATGAACAGCTCCGGCAGGGTATCCGAGATCCAGAAGCGGAGATTGCCCGATTGAGAGTCATAGATATGGCCGCCGACAAAGAAGACCTGAAGAGCACGCATAGACGATAAACTATTCCGAGATTCTCTCTCGTTTTGTTATTGTACTTTCGCTTCAGAACCAACTGGTTGAGTTGTCTGATTGGCCGGAACCATGAGCTGGGCACTCACCGTATCACAACTCCGTCCAGCACCGTGTTCTTGCCAGATCGAACTTGGATCATAGCCCGTTGCTGGATTCGCAGCCTCTCTCGGCAAGGCAAAAGTCGCACAGAGCTCAAAATCACCAACATACCCCGAGCCCTGAAGACGCTTGGGTGTTACTATCCGGTACTCATACACTAGCCCTGTCTCCGGATCAGACAAGTATGAAACGCAGTAGCTATACTGGCTTGATTGACGTAGATCCACGAGCGAAACCGGTAAGGCGCCGAGATTTGAAGCATACTGTTCAATACAATGAGCCAAGTTTGAGAGATGGTTTGCCCGCGTCTCGTCAAATGATCGGTTCCGTTCAGTCGTGGGCGAGCCCCCAACAAAAAATCCGAGCCCAATACCAAGTATGATGATGGCTGTAACTCCCCGACCGAAATATTGAAAGGTCTGGCGCGGAATATTCACTTGATACTGAATTTTTTTTCGCTCCAGATAGTAAAAGCCAAAGACCGCCCCCGCAATGCCGAAAATGGTCAATGCCTTCAGGAAGAAACGCACGGTAATCTCGCCCTGAAGAAGAGTAAAGACCGTCGTAATGAGATCACCTACGATCGTCACTGCCGTAATAAGAAGCACGAAATACGTCAACCATTTCGAAAGTTTCGACTCCGCCCGCCCCTCATCCTCACGAAACTTGCGGAACCAAAGTCGGAGAGAAAAATAATAGAGTGGAAATCCGATGAGGAGCGCAGCTGTAGCATAGTGGATAGCGCTTGAATACTCCGCTGCACCATACCAACCCGTGTTCAATGGATCCGGGAAAGAAGCATTCACAATTTGGAAATAGAGTGTTCCGAGTGCAGACGCGACAATACCCAGCAGAATGAAGGAGAAGAGATTGATCACAACATCAACGGCCGAAGCGCGCTTCGACAAAGCCGGACGATTCCCTTCAACTGGTACAGGGGCACCCAGTGCTACAATGCCAGCCCGAAAGGCAATTTCTGCCTCATCCTCAGTCCAGCCCACCGTGACGAGCTCTTCTTTCACCTCAGATTTCCCTGCCCCAGACCGGAGACGGCTGACAACATACTCCCCAAGCTTCGAGGTATCCATAGAATAGAATGAGTATTATGTTTTCAGTATATCACTTCCTCCTTCCTCTGTTATTTCAGTACACTCAAAGCCTCAAAAAGTAAAAAAAAAGCCACTCCTCAAAATGAAGGCGGCTCACAACGGGTCAAACTCGAGGATCTCGAGTCAGCCTGATTCTTTTCGGATTCGTTCCAGCGCTTCCAGCCACAAATCCACTTTTTGTCGATTGATGTGCCGCGCATATGGAGACAAATTTCTCCAGGCACGCGCCAGGGCGCCCATCACACCCGGCTGACTCATTCCGAGCTCACGAGCAGTTACCACAAGGGTCTGTTTCCGTCCACCGATCTCGAGGCCATAGTGATGATTGAATACTGCATACTGTGCCTCGGTCAGCCGCTCCTTGGCTGTCGCTTGCAGCATACGCATCCGTTCCTTGAGCAGTGCGAATTCGACATCTCTCGTTTGTTGATGAATTGGGACTGGGCGTTTGATGGCTCGAGATAACACCTCCGACCAGATAATCTCCGTACCCGCCAATTCTTCGAGAAGGTGTACATTCTCAAGAAAATGGAGAAATGTTTCTTTTGACAGAATCGGGGTGGATCTCTCCCAGATGTCCTGAACTACCTGCCGAATGCGTTCGCGAGTGACAGAAAAACATTGTCCCACAGATTCGAGTGTTTTTCTGTGCCGATCCGAATCAAGACCATACACCGCAACAAAGATTTGATAGTTGCGTTCACTGAACTCAGTCCACACCCAATCAAGTAAGCGGCCGATTTGTTGAATTGCCTCAGTAAGCCTCTGGCGGGCCTCCAAAACAAGTATCGGTTCAGCAATAGATGTGTCCAAAACCAACTCACCAACGGTTGTGGCATCTGTTCCGTCCTCGCTAGACAGGATCGGTGCATCAAGTGAAGTATGCTGCTGTTCAGAAAGAACAATCAGTGCCCGCTGAACTGTTTCGACTTTCATATCAAGCCTGGTAGCAATCCGATCTGGGGTCGGACGAATGCCTTGTTCGAGAAGCTCATCTATCGTACTGAGTATATTCCAAACACGAGCACGCATATATGTTGGAAGTCGGATAAGCGGTCCTGATTCAATCGCTGCTTGTCTAACAAAGTGGCGTATCCATGCGACGGCATATGTGGAAAAGGTATTGCCCAGACTCGGATCGTACCGTTCGGCCGCACGCATCAGTCCAAAGACCCCTTCCTGAACAAGATCTTCAATGGGCAGACTGCTCTTCCAGTAACGCTGTGCGACAGAGTACACCAATCCCATGTTATGGAGCACGAGTTTGTCCTTGGCTGCTTGGTCTCCCTGCGCGATACGCCCCGCGAGGAAATTGACTTCAGTAGGCGACAAAACCGGGAAGTGCTTATTCTCAAACGGCAGACAACGAGGAGTCTGATCTAACCGGTTGGTCGTGGGCGTTTTTTTTTCACCATCAAAAAACAGCTCCTGAGGGAAAGTCGATAACTGTTCCAGTTCGAGAGTTTTCATCGTACGCTCCTTGTACAGAGTTGCTCATGATTGAGTCCTATTTGTTAAAGACCAAGAGAAAACTCCATTAAATTCGCACCTTCTCATAAATTTGTCAAACAACCATCCATTTCTTCCTTCTGGTCGTTTCTATGGTGAGGATAGAATTTTTTTCAAAGCGAACAAGAAACTAACGGTCGCCGCGTTTACCTTTACGCTGCTTACCGAGATTCTTGATCCCCAAGTTACGAACTTTTCCGTCAAGCCGAGCAGCTTGCCAGAGAGCTGGCATGGCGGGCTTGAAAGGCGCTTTAGGTGCCGCCGTTGGTTTCTTAGTACTTGCCATAGAGTTACTGTATCAGAAATTACCTCTCAACCAAGGGGGACAGTCCCCTCTTTGTTTATACTAGCACTTCGTCAGGGTAGTGGAAATTTTGATGAGTACATCCGCAATATCTCCCCTGCAAAATTCCGAGCATACTCAATGTATACCGAAACGAAACATATTTCTCACGTCCATCCTCGAATTGGCTGTACTCACTGCGAGCTCTGCACACTCCGACGATAGTAGCCGACCAGCGTCGCTTCAGCTATGACATTGCCCAACAAGGCATTGCGCAACATGAGATCAGTCGCCTCCACAGGGAGATGAAGCGCATGGCGAAGGGCATACAGATGAAAGATATAAGTATGTTCGCCTTGATGCGGACACGGGCCACCATACGCTGCTTGACCAAAGGAGTTTATCCCTTGAATGGCGTCTTGGGGAAGCGAGTTTTCTTTGATATATGTCGTGCGGGGGTGAATGTTCCAGACACGCCAGTGGATCCAATGCCCACCGGGTGAGTCCGGATCCTCTACAATAAGCGCCAGACTTTCAGCGTCTTCGGGTACATTCTCAATCGTGAGCGGCGGATTAACATCACGACCTTCACAAGTATACTCGCGCGGAATCTGCTCGCCATATGCAAAAGCTGGACTATGTACACGAAATGGTGGTTTTTCGAGGACGCGTTCCATCATACTGTTTTGTTTCAAACAAACACTCTTTCACACCCCTATCCTAGCATGAACTTACTTTTGACGAAGTACTGACTTCAGGTAGCGACCCGTATGGGAACCATCGGTCTTGGCGACCATTTCCGGAGTTCCAGTGGCGATAATTTTTCCACCACCCGAGCCACCTTCCGGTCCGATATCGATGATATAATCCGCTGATTTGATCAGATCCATATTGTGTTCGATGACCATAACGGTATTGCCCTTCACCACCAGCCGATCAAGGATCTCGATGAGTTTTCTCACATCGGCATAGTGGAGCCCAATCGTCGGCTCATCAAGGAGGTATATAGTCCGTTCAGTCGACTGACGATACAGCTCGGAAGCGATCTTCACACGTTGGGCTTCACCGCCCGAGAGTGTTGTCGCAGACTGGCCGAGCTCAAGATAACCAAGCCCAACTTCATTTAAAGTCTTCAATCGATCAGCAATGGCCGGAATCGCATAGAAAAATGTATACGCATCCTCAATAGTCATCGAGAGTACTTGGTGAATATTCTTCCCCTTGTAGGTTACTTCGAGAGTTTCTTTGGTAAACCGCTTGCCATCACAGACATCACAGGGTACATAGACTGTCGGAAGGAAGTGCATTTCAACGGCAATAAAACCATTCCCTTCACATGTCTCACAACGGCCACCCGGACGATTGAATGAAAAACGGCCCAATTTCCAACCCCGAACCCGAGCCTCTTCTGTCGAGGCAAACAGGTCTCGAATATGATTGAAGGCACCCGTATAGGTCGCCGGATTCGAACGCGGCGTGCGGCCGATGGGGCTTTGGTCAATCATCACGACGCGTGAGAGATATTCTGTTCCCGTAAAAGTATCACAGTGTTCAACCTGATGTGTCTTGTATCGGCGATCGAGACGGCCCTGGAGATTCCGGTGAACGATCTCATACAGAAAGGATGATTTACCCGATCCCGAGACACCCGTAACAGCGATAAAACGGCCGAGTGGGATATCGACACTGAGATTTTGAATATTATAAATACGGCCGCCGCGAATCTTCAGACTGCCTTTCTCTTTGCTTCGGCGTTCGGGAATCGGGATAGACTCCTCACCACGTAAATACGCGAGTGTCAGCGATCCAGATGGGTTCGTCTTTGCAGTCAAAAGGTCCTCAAGAAAACCCGACACCACAACTTTGCCACCATGCACCCCCGCACCTGGGCCGATATCGACAATAAAATCAGAAGCAAAGATAGTGTCTTCGTCGTGTTCGACGATAATAATCGTATTTCCGAGTGCCCGCAGAGACTTCAATGTTTCAATCAACCGTTCATTATCTTTTTGATGAAGGCCAATTGTCGGTTCATCGAGCACATACAGTGCCCCAACGAGCTGACTCCCGAGCTGACTCGCAAGCCGGATACGCTGCGCTTCACCCCCCGAGAGCGTATTGGCCCGTCGATCAAGCGTCAGATAGTTGAGACCAACATTGAGGAGGAACTGGAGCCGGCTACTGATTTCACGCAGCACGACTGAGGCAATCTGTTCCTCACGCTGAGTGAGGCTCAGGGTCGTGAAAAAATCAAAAGCCCGCGCTGTCGTGAGGCGCGTCAAATCAACGATATTTTGACCACCTAGTTTAATATGAAGCGCTTCCTCACGAAGCCGTGTACCATTACACACCTCACATGGCTCTGCTCCAAAAAAATGCTTGGTGCCAAGACCATTACATGCCTGACAAGCGCCCGAGGGTGAGTTAAATGAAAAGAGTCGTGGCTCGACCTCAGGATAAGAAAATCCATCATACGGGCAAGTAAATTTTGCCGAAAGAAGAAATATTTCGTTACCGATACTTACCTTCACAATACCCTCAGCTTCTTCGAGCGCTTTTTGAATCGCTTCCGAAAGTCGGATCTCCGTATCATCCTTATAGTCTCGGAAATCTCGCGCGAGGAATTCATCTACAACGAGATCGATATCATGTTTGAAATTCTTCTTTAATACAACTTGCTCGCGGAGACTTTTTCGCTTTCCGTCGAGAAAAATCGAAACAAATCCACGACTGAGTGCGTTGTATAACATCTGATAGTACTCGCCCTTTCGACTCCGGACTACCGGCGCAAGGACAATAACCGGTGCCTCAGCTTGATTACGCTCCTCCAAAACAGCGTGAACTTTTGTTTTCACCGTTTCCAACATTTCTTCCGTCGAGAGCCGTGAGATCTCACGGCCACACTCGAGACAGTGTGGCCGACCGAGTCGAGCGTAGAGGACTCGAAGGTAATCATAGATTTCGGTCACCGTCGCAACTGTCGAGCGCGGATTCCGACTGGCTGATTTCTGATCAATGGAGATCGCTGGTGAGAGTCCGGTGATTTCGTCGACATCCGGTTTTTGCATCGTATTCAAAAACTGCCGAGCATATGCCGAAAGACTTTCGACATACCGACGCTGACCCTCAGCGAAAATCGTATCAAACGCAAGTGAGCTCTTGCCAGAGCCAGAGAGACCAGTAAAAACGATCATGTGATTCCGTGGCATCTCGACCGTGATGTTTTTTAAATTATGTGTTCGAGCACCCTTGACGACGATCCACTCCGATGGACCGGTGAAGGATTTCTGTTTCTTGGATCCCTTTTTTTCAGGCATATCAGTTAGTTTCGTTCAAAAGAATGTTGAATAAATGTGCATTCATGGTCACGCTCTGGATGAACAACACATTCTACAGTTTCCTCGGGCGGGAGTGATTCAAGTGCATGGAAAAATCGTTCCTTCTGATTAATCCAATCGAGACTTACCAGATAGGTCGAGGTCGCCAGTCCAGCCGCTGCAAAACGCCGGTGATTTTTCTGATTGAGCCGAGAGAGAATATGTCCGATCGCCGCATGATGAAGCGATACCAACATCCCGCGCTGACCAAAGCGGACATGGGGTATGCGAAACTCATGTGCAAGCGTGAGCGCGAGCGGGAAAAAACTTGGGAAAAAATGGACATGCTCGTGACTATTCAATCCGTCCGGGTATCGGCCAAATAACTCATAAAAACGCTCAATTTGGGAACGCCATTCAGCCGCGACTGCCTGAGGTGACATATACCCCATAAAGTAGCGCACCACAAAATGTACTCCCCGCCGCAGAGTCCCATGCCCCGTTTCGGCACCGCGAGCCATCAGACTGATGAGATCGAGATGGATATCAATCTTCACCCCTGTCGCCGCCAGAGCCACTGCATCTGCCGGACTACAGTAGTGAGTCATGACGGCGACCCGCTGTAATACACCAGACTGCGCCAATGGCAAAATCCGACGGACTGTGTCCCGAATACCATAATCATCGGCGGAGAGTACGAGACGCGCTTTGGCTCGTTGAGAGATATGCATAGCAAAGATTGAGGATAGCAGAAATTTACTTTTTCGGAAAGACGACTCGGTTACGGACTAGGGTAATGCCCTCGCGCATCAGTCGTTGAACTTTGACACTCGTCCCACCAAATGCATACTCGCCAACCGCTCCATCGGATCGAACAACCCGATGACAGGGTACATCCTGATAACAATTTTCACGCAATGCCGTTCCAACCGCCCGTGCCGCTTTTGGGACACCAGCGAGCCGCGCGACTTCGCCATATGTCCGAAACTGACCAGGCCGAATTTGAGCGACAACCGCATAGACTGCTCGACGAAAATGAGAAAGTCCCAGCGCTTTTTTATAACTTCTCTGGGATGGAGTATGCAGGGAAAGAATGGGCATATTGATCAAATCAACATTTATTCACTGATTGCAAAGGCAGTTTGAAGATCTGTATTTGCCCTGGCTCGTTCCGCCTGAAATATCTGTACCGCATCTGCAAAACTCTTTTTTTGAACTTCAGTCAGAGATGTTGCCTCGGTCATGATATCAGCTACAAATTGCTCGTCAGCAGTTCATCCTTCACGACCCGTCTTCAGGCCAGCCTTGAAATCCCTGATTGATGACACGCATTGGAACTCCGCTGGCACACTCATCTTCTAGTTTTTTTATCGCCACCGTAACTGAAGCAGCAAATGTATCCCGGGCTGACTACATACGGGCAGCCTGTTTCAACACAAGCGGATTCATCCCTTTTCGGAAACTTGACAAGAGCAGTATCGCGACCGCGTCACACCGGTGTAAAACAACGCGACGAGAGTGCTTGAAAAAGAATAATTGAATGTCGTCGCATGAGTGCAGTATACACCGCTTCCAGAAGAGACGAAAAAAGCCCATTCGGGCCTTTTTCTCACACCAGTACCGATGTACCAACTCATGAATTGGTTGTACTGCCCATTGCGGCGCGGAGTTTTTCCTGAGCTGACTTCATAGCTGCTTTGAAGGTTTCAATGGCGGTATCAATGGATTGCCGGCGAGTTTCAGCCAATGCCTTCACATCATCTCGGATCTTCTCAACCGACCCGCGGTCTGCCTTTAAGGCCGCCCGAGCTGTCTTCACTGCAGCTTCATAATTTGAACGGATAGTCTTTGGATCAACGTCATTTTCACAATCTGATTTTGCCTGAGTAGCCGCTGCATCGACCGCTGATTTGAATTTTGCATAATTATCAGTTGCATTGCTCTTCCTCGCGGTAACAAGAGCATCCACCGCTGTACGAAAATCCTCAATCGCTTTGTCAATCGCTGCCCGTCGCGCGGCGATCGCTGCGTCGACCGCTGATTTAAATTCAACCACTGCTGCTTTCTGAGCATCGGTACCCGCTTTTTCACTCAGTTTGGCATACAGCGCAGCCCGCCGTTCATCCTGTGCTGCACGTTTCGTTTCAAGCTGCTCGTCACGATTGTCCCGACGCGCGGTATGACGACTGACCCGATCCTCAATCCGTCCCTTTACCCGATCAGTCCGATTATCCATCCGGTCGCTCCGGTTATCGAGCCGTTCCGTAAACCGAGCACAAAAGGCATCCTGACGCTCTGCTTTTTTTTCCTCCTTCTTTTCCTCCCAGTCAGCCTTGCGTTCTTCCAAGCGAGCCTTGGCTTCTTCGGCGCGCTGAGTAAATCGCGTATTCGCACCACCCTCTGATTCAGCCGAAACAATGAGTGGTGATCCCAAAATAGCCGCCATTGAAAGAACGGACAGGAAACGTTTTGTAAGAGTCGTATTCATACGCTTTGTCAAACATTACAGATTAATTTCCCTCTTCGAGATCAGCCATCTCATCTTCTCCAAGAGCCGAGAAATCCTCCCGATCGGCGAGGGCTTCATCAATGAGATCAGCAGTGGCGGTATCGGGCGTAACCGTAGCTGGCAATGGTGTCGTTGCTACGGATGATGGCGCTGCCTGCTTTTCTGTTTTACCCATACTATCCGATGTTGGCATCATCGGGTTTGTTGCAGATGGACTCGGCTGATCCTGCATACTGTACTGAGTATAGATCAATGCCAGTATGACCAGCATGAGAAAGAGCGCGAATCCAAAACCCAACATTCTTCGAGGTATCATAATGTTTGTTGTGTATATTAATGAATTACCCGCACTCTGCACCAGCGAGATAATCAGACGCTACTGACCCATATTCTACCATACTTTGTAGCCTTGCCAAATAGCCAAACCCACGGTATGGTCGAGACAAATAGTTGGTCCTTTAACTTTCCGGAGGGCTCTAGCATGGTCCACACTTCCGCGCTCTTCAGCCGTTTCATGATGAAAGAGGCATACACCGTATCCCTCATCCGGCAACTGATCTATCCAACCGGTAACGTGCACTGCACGGCCATCGAGTACCGTTTGATATACACCAGTATCATCAATGCCCCAAGTGCCGCCCAAGCCGTCATGGAGGCCCTCTACGAATACTCTACCGAACGCCTCATCGCTCGACGGAGCACAGGGAACAAATCACTCAGTCTAAAAAATCTCAGCGACATTGATCTCTGGGCTCATAACTGGACTTGGTCTACACTCCGACTCACCGGAACTCCCAAACAAGACATCTTCTTTGTTGTCAAGCCGTGGGAGCCGCCAAAGCGCCTCCCACCAACCGATTGAAGCCGTATTGTATATCAAAATGACGGCTGTACTTCACCCAGACACATCATGTTGACTGGGGTTTTTTTTACGTACATTCGCCGTCTGTCGAGCCTCAAGTGCCCGAATCTCATCCCGCAAGATAGCTGCCGTTTCAAAATCGAGCAGTTTCACCGCTGCCCTCATCTCTCGCTCTTTGGTACGGATGATCTTTTCTGGATCCCGAGCAAAACCTTTGGCATCAAGCGCGAGTGAAACAGCGACCGCCTTGTCGTGCTCGCTCTGAAGCTTTTCAGTAATATCATGGATGTTCTTGCGGATAGTCCGAGGGGTGATCGCGTGCTCAGTATTGTAGGCGAGCTGAAGCGCCCGTCGTCGAGCTGTCTCACTCAACGCATACTCAATCGACGATGTTGTCCGATCAGCGTAAAGTATTACCCGCCCCAGGACATTTCTCGCCGCCCGACCGATAATCTGAATGAGCGATGTTTCGGAGCGGAGAAATCCCTCCTTGTCTGCATCCAAGATACCGATAAATGTTACTTCCGGCAGGTCCAGTCCTTCTCGCAAGAGATTCACACCGACAAGACAATCAAACTCCCCTTTTCGAAAGCGAGTAAGGATCTTGATACGGTCGATCGTCAACACATCACTATGAAGATATTCGGCTCGGATATTTTTTTCTTTGAGATATTGTGCCAAGTCTTCAGCCATTTTCTTCGTCAGAGTGGTCGCGATCACACGGCCACCTTTTTTCACTTCGTTTTCAGTCTCACGGATAAAATCTCCAATCTGGCCCGGATAGTCAGCCCTCGCCTGAATCGGCCGAATAGTAACTTCGGGATCGAGGAGTCCCGTTGGACGGATAACCTGCTCGACAGTCTGCATACTCACTGTACGCTCGTACTCAGCTGGGGTCGCCGAAGTAAAAACGATGGGTCCAACCCGTTCGAGAAATTCCTCATACCGCAGCGGACGATTATCCAGCGCGCTCGGGAGACGGAAACCAAAATCAATGAGGGTTTTCTTTCGGGCTTGATCACCATGGTACATCCCTCGGAGTTGCGGTAGCGTAACATGCGATTCATCGATGATCGTCAGAAAATCCGGTGATCCATCTGGCAAATGTGGGAAATATGAAAGCAATGTTTCGGGTGGTTCACCGGCACTTTTCCCCGAAAGATGCCGCGAGTAATTTTCAATCCCTGAGCAATATCCAATCTCGTCAATCATCGCAAGATCATAGTGAGTCCGACGCTTCAGTCGTTCGGCCTCAAGGAGCTTCCCCTCCCTTGCGAATTCCTTGAGCTGCCAATCGAGCTCTTCGCGAATCGTTACCAATGCTTTTTCCTTTTTGTCCTGATCGGTGATAAAATGTTTGGTCGGAAATAAAATGATAGCATCTTCTTTCCGCAGAACAGTCTGTGAAACGGGATCAATTTTAGTTATCGCTTCAATCCGATTGGCACCGAGCTCAAGAGCATAGATATATTTCTCGGAAATCGGCATCACTTCAATCCGATTGCCAATCGCCCGAAAATGGCCAGGGGTGATATCGGCATTGGTCCGCTCGAAAAAGATAGTGATGAGACGACGAAGAAGGGTTTCGCGAGTGATGATTTCACCAACAGACAGTTTAATATTTTCCCGCAAATATTCTTCGGGACTCCCGAGACCGTAAATACAAGATACCGAAGCGATGATGATGACATCTCGCCGTGTCAGCAGCGACTGGGTCGAAGCATGCCGGAGCCGATCAATTTCTTCATTGATCGAAGCGTCTTTCTCGATATAGGTATCGGTGATCGGCATATACGCTTCCGGCTGGTAAAAATCATAATACGAGACGAAGTAGTGAACCGCGGCCGTAGGAAAGAAGACTTCAAATTCTTGAGCGAGCTGAGCCGCTAGAGTCTTATTGTGTGCGATGACGAGCACCGGACTTGCCTGTCGGGCGATCACATTGGCCATCGTAAATGTCTTGCCTGATCCCGTAACACCAAGCAATGTCTGAAAGCGGTCGCCGCGATGGAGACCGGTCATGAGGGATTCAATCGCCCCCGGCTGATCTCCCGCCGGCGGCCAATCAGATTTCAATTGAAAGAGTGGTGTGTGCTTCATATCAAGGGGTAAAAAAAGAAAAACAGTCCGATCACACAAATGAAATCATTTTGAAGAGACCCGCCTCGTTGTCCACCAATGTACCAAACGACGATAGAGGTGGAGACCGTGGTGGCGATTGGCATACAACCAGACGAGACTCGCAACTGTCAATCCAACCAGAAGAATACCGATACCAAAACGCATGCGTTCAATATCCATAAAGAAGGCCCGTAAGGCCTGCACGCCAGAATATCCGGCCATGGCATAGAAAAAATCTTTGCAAAAATTACCCAGATACGAAGCGGTAAGAAAAACGCGGAGCCGGATACGGATAACACCTGCAGCAATTGAGATCAGAATGGTGGGGAAAAAAGGGATGACACGCAAGAGAAACAGAAGCACTCCGTCCCGCCAGGGGCTGCCACTGAATTTTTGACCAATGCGCTCAATATCAGCATGCTTCAGTCCAAGGTAGCGACCAAAACGGTCGACCACGACATCTTCGAGCTTGTCACCGAGTGTGTAGTAGATATACGACCCAATGAGTTTGCCAAGATTGCCGAGCACCACGAGCCAGACCAAAAAAAGCACGGTCCGTCCTTCAAGATGCGCAAAGAAACCCGCCGTTGTCATAACGAGCATCGACGGAATCGGCGCGATAACTTCTTCAGCAAAAGACCCAATAAAAACAAAGATCTCAAGCGGAACAATGGCCGCTAATTCACGGATCCCATTTTCAACCTGATGGAGCCAGATAAACATGCTTGAATACTGGCCAATCACAGTGCACGATTAAACGCATCATCAATGCGATCGACATCTTTGCGTTCGAGCCCGAGCTTCAAGGCATCTTCACGGAGTTCACTGATGAACTCTTCTTTCTCCTTATAATTCATACCATTTGAAGAACCTTGCTTATCCATATGACCCTCCGCCGCCGCCTCCACGATTGCGCGTTCTCGCTCATTCAACCCCTCGCGACGCAAACGCCCGAGAACATCGTGTGTGAGCTCGCGCCGATTTATGTGGCCATAGGTATGACCGGCCGGCTTCGCGGGCGTCTCTGGCATTACAGGTTTCTTTGATGGGAAAAACAGTGCCATATTCTTTACATCAATTAGTTACATAATTATGGGACAATTCCATTCTACACCTATTTCTCCTACTCTGTAGACAGGTCTGTTTTTTTTCCGTATACTCGTGGGTATTGTCCCTCTCCTGGGCCGTTAGCTTAGTTGGTAGAGCGCCGCGTTTGCAACGCGGAGGTCGCCGGTTCGAATCCGGCACGGTCCACCCTTGATTGTTTTGACCGAGTATTGTAGGATTCAGGGTGCTTTTCAGCGGGTGATTAGCTCAGGTGGTTAGAGCGCGACACTGATAATGTCGAGGTCCATGGTTCGAGTCCATGATCACCCACAGGAGTCGATCTCCACCAAGAGGAAAATACAGCGGGGTAGAGCAGTCTGGCAGCTCGCTTGGCTCATAACCAAGAGGTCGGTGGTTCAAATCCACCCCCCGCAACAAATACAGCCATCAGCAGGTGACAGATACTGTGGCATCTCTTCACTGCTCACGCTAGTATTTCCGCGCCATGCAATACGCGGAGGGCTATTGTTGCATCCCCGCCAGGGTAGCTCAGTTGGTTAGAGCACGGGACTCATAAGCCCGGGGTCGCGAGTTCGAATCTCGCCCCTGGTAC
>CAZGXN010000003.1:0-14166 GCA_964530135.1 uncultured Bdellovibrionales bacterium
CTACTCGACGGAGCGGAGGCGAGCGATGAGGCGGCAGCCGTATTGAATCCGCCGAGGTCCGACGTAAATGAAGCGGCTGAGAAAGAAGAAGCGCCCCCGCCCCGATACCACTCCGGCTCGGAGAGCGTAATGTCCGCGAATTCCTTGGCCCAGATGTCGGACACGCCGAGAAGGAGGGCGGCCGGCAACAGCCGTTCGAACAGCTCGGGTGTTTTTTCGGGAGCGTTGTGAAACTCGATCCGCCGCTTTTCAGCAATCTGGAGATAGTCTTTGAGGCCGAGGAGGCGTTCTTTCATGATGGCGCCTTCGCGGGTCACACGCGGCATGAGATACACGAAGACAAAATAGATTGCGACGGAAATAAAGAGGGCAACCACGCTCGCGACTTGGAGACTAAGCATCGGGATGAGGAAATAAGCGCCGATAAAGAATAGCGTGCCCCAGAGTATATATTTACCCCAGACCTCTTGCGGACTCGCAGCAAAGTAGTGGCGAGCGACTAGATCGCCCACCGCACGCTTCTGGAGTTCCGGGATTTTCGTATAGAACTTGTTCTTGAGTTCGGAAATTTTTATCGAACGCTGTGACCCCTCTGCGGACGCCGTTTCTTTCGGCAAGCTCGCTTCGATGGAACGCTTCAGGAAATCCGGAATCAGCATCGCCCCGGGAGAAGGAAGGGATCTCCTTACTCCTGCCGTATCGACCGATGGCTGGGTGCTCGTGAAAAGCGCTTCGAGAAGCGCGGACTCTATCGACCCAGCTTCCGGCCGCTTGGCGGTCTCAAGGAGTGAGTAGTCGGTCGTGTCGAAAACGAGGCCATCGTCCGTGACTCGCTCGATCACGAGATACCCTTTCACCGCAAGATCGATGATTGCTGCGGGAATCTCTTTTCCCGTCAGCCGGCCGTCCAAAAGTGCGGCGACATGAAGCGGTGGGAGGCCCTCGGGCACATCATACTCCGGAACAATCGTGCCGCGACCGACCGGGTCCCGCCCGTCATGCCACCAGCGCCGGAACATGAAACCAAGCACAGCAAACGGCAGAATGATAAGCGGATTATCACCGAAGAAGCGCAGAAACCGTTCGAGCACCGTCGATTCACGGACAATGCCCTTGGGAAAGCCCAGTGCAATCGTCATGCCCGACCCGGCTACGAGGGAACGTCCGGCGCTCGCACGGTATTCGCTCCGTGGAGCAGCTCCGTTTCGGTCAGCGATCGGGCAACGCTTGGTGCTACCGACCGGTCCGAGATAACAAACGAAGCGATTTCCTAAGACTGGTTCAGCGAGATGTATCGTCGCCGTGCTCGCGACGATCGGCACTGTCCAGCCATTGCCAGTCACATTCCAGTAGAGTTCATCATATCCTGGGAAAAAACTTACCGCATCTCGCACCGAGTAGCGAATGACATAGGTCACCGTACCCGTTACGAGCCGATTGGGATCGCCAATTTTCACACGGAGATACCCTCCCGTCCGGCTTTCTTCGAGACGAAACGCTGTGCCGTTGGCATCCGTCACTGACTCTACATCAACCGGCATCGAACGCTTAGTCCCATACTGGCCGGCATATTCGTACGGGATATCGCGATAGATTCCATGCCGTTCCGTGGTGCCGAAATGATAGCGAATCGTCTCGACAACATCGATCTCACCCGTTTGGCCGATAGTAATATCGACATCGAACTGCTCGATATACTCCTCGCCCAATTCAGTCTGTGCTGACGTGGTCGGTAGTACGGCAGCAAAAAAAAGAAAACAGGCGAGGGCAAATGCCTGCCTGCCGAAACCCCGGGACATACGATTAGAACTCCACCTTCACTGGTTCTTTCTGGGCTTCTTCAATCTCAAAAAATTCACGCTTGGTAAATTTGAACATGTTGGCCACGATATTCGACGGAAACATATCAATTTTGGCATTCAGTTCCATCACTGTGCCATTGTAAAAACGGCGTGAGGCCTGAATCTTATTTTCCGTATCGGACAATTCCCGCTGCAGCTCGAGGAAATTCGTGTTCGCCTTCAAGTCAGGGTAGTTCTCAGCAACGGCGAAGAGGCTCTTCAATGCCCCGGAGAGCATGTTTTCTGCCGCACCATGGTCGCCGACCGAACCGGCCTGCATCGCCTTCGTTCGAGCTTCGGTCACTTTCTGAAAGAGGCCGCTCTCATGGGCCGCATAGCCTTTGACAGTATTGATCAAATTTGGGATGAGGTCATATCGACGCTTCAGCTGAACATCGATATCACTCCAGGCCTCCTGAACACGAGTCGTGAGTTGGACAAACCCATTGTACAGCGCCACACCATACAAAAGAGCAAGAACGACAGCACCAATGAGAATGAGGGGAAGGCTCAGCATAGGGATGTAATTAGGAATTTCAACAGTTTGATTATAACAGACTACACTGCTTCGGAAAATGGTATACTAGAGACGCTATGCAATCTCTCCTACAGGAACACGCTATCTTCATCATCCCGATCGTGGTGAGTATCATCACTCAGTTCATCAAATTCGTCATGTTTGGGATGAAGCATGGCTGGAAATTAGAATACCTCGCGACCCATGGCCATATGCCAAGCTCGCATACTGCATTTGCCATCTCACTCCTCACCTCAATTGGCTACTACGAAGGGGTTGGATCAGGAGCATTTGCCGTGGCTGTGGCCGTAGCCTTTCTCATCATCGATGATGCCGTTCGGCTCCGGATGTACCTCGGCGACCAGGGACGCTATCTCAACACTCTCGTTCAAACACTCAAACTCTCTGTCGAGCAGTTCCCACGGCTCAAGGAACGCGTCGGGCATCGTACGAGTGAGGTGCTCGTCGGTGGTTTCGTCGGTTTCTTTCTCTCGACTATCCTCATCCGCATCCTCGGCTAGCGAGCCACCAACCACCACTACCGGCGGAGTGGCACTTTTTTTTCTAGTTCATCCAAAACATCTTTGATCACCACGCGTTCTTGCCATGGAATACGTGCATCACCGATGGCCATCGTTTCTTCGGCACCTTTACCGGTGATGAGGACAATATCTCCTGTGTCGGCGAGTGTGAGAGCCTGCATGATCGCTTCACGCCGATCAAAGATGCGGAAATAAGTCTCACCTTTTTTCTTTGTTACGCCTCCCTCAATCTCATCGATGATTCGCTCTGGATCTTCATGATACGGGTCTTCATTCGTCAATATAATAATATCTGCATTCTCCGATGCGATGCGCCCCAATATCGGACGCTTGCCTCGATCCCGCTCGCCGCAAGCGCCAAAGACATGGATAATTTTTGTTCCTGGTATTTGCATCGGTTTCACTGCTTGATAAAGTTTTTCAAAGGAATCCGGTGTTACTGCATAGTCGATCAGGATATCGATCTGTCGATCATTCGTGATTGATTCCATGCGACCAGGCACACCCGAAACACTCCCCAAAGCCCGCTGCATCGTTTCCGTATCAATGCCGATTGACCGTCCTGTTGCAATCGCCGCCAGCGCATTTTCAACATTAAAGAGTCCAGGAAGCCTGAGACGAAACGATACTCCGAGTGCAAGGAAACGTGTGCCCGAAAGATCGAGTTCGATCTCGCTCGCGACGATATCAGCTTTTGGATCTTTCGTGCTGTATGTAATGGTCGTTCCCGATTCTGAAATAAAATACTCCTCGGGATTTTCCATATCAGCATTGACAATCGCCGTTCGAACCCCGTCAAACAATTTCCGCTTGGCGCTCCGATACGCTTCGATCGTCTGATGATAATCAAGGTGCTCGCGCGTTACATTGGTCATGACTGCAACCGTATACGGTATGCCCCAGGTCCGGAACTGATCCAGTGAGTGTGATGAGGTTTCTAAGACGACATGAGTACAACCCGCCTTCTTTGCCTCTGACAAAAATTTCTGAAGTTGCCACGCCGAAGCCGTGGTGAATTTTGAAGCGTTTACCCAATGCTTTTCACCGATGCCATACTCGATA
Source organism: uncultured Bdellovibrionales bacterium (assembly GCA_964530135.1). Taxonomy (GTDB): domain Bacteria; phylum Patescibacteriota; class Minisyncoccia; order Moranbacterales; family UBA1568; genus SSEF01. The sequence goes on from CAZGXN010000003.1 coordinate 3,963, forward strand.
GTCGTTGCATAAGCAGTCTTTTTTCCGCTTGCAGCCAAAATCGCAGCGATCAGCTTCGCTGTCGTGGTTTTGCCATTCGTCCCCGTCACACCGATAACCGTCAAGCCGTGTGATGGAAAGCCAAGAGCCATATTTGCTAAAATTGCCAGTGGCAAGTGATAGCAAGTATTTTTTACTGATTGCGGTAAGAGTTTTGAGAAAAATCGCCGAACTTCTCGCATACAGAAATAGTTACACCGATCAATATTTTAGAATACGCCGAATGCCCATAGCGAAACGCGCGCATCGATAGAATGTGTAGTGGAAGGGCGAGAGGATAATATCATAGGTTCCAGGAAAAAGCAGCGTCTCAGATTTTGAGTCAAAACCTTGCTTAAAGCGCGTGATACCATCCCAATCCATATCATTCACATCTTGCTTGGAGCGTACCCGAACGCCACCGAAATCGTACCAGCGACAACCCCGCCGCCGTGCTTCTTCCAAGCTTTTGAAGTGCAGCAGAAACGGCGCCATCAATTCGCGTTTGGCATCAGCTGAACCACCATGGAGATAATAAGCTGTACCTTCGAAAAAAACGAGAAGGTTTGCCGCCACCATAACACCCTCATGTTCCGCGATCGCAAGCGTGCACATCGTTTCTGGTAAGACTGCTACAAAATTCCGATAGTACTCTTTCGGATGCGGTGCGATTGCCTTGCGATTCGTCGTTGCATAGATGAGATCGATGAAGGCTTCAACATCTCCGGCTGCACGCGAGAATCGGACCATCACACCATGCTTTTCCGCGAGCCGCACATTGTAGCGAGTCTTTGATTTCATCCGCCCCAGCCATTCCTCCAGTGCTCCATCAAGCGATACGCGAAATGTCTCTCGTGGACTGATGTCGCGCGGCGCAGAGACCACCGCACCCTTGCCAAATGCGTGCCTGAGTTCTTGGAGACACTCTTCTGTCTGAGGTTCGATACGCAACCAGTGTGCCTGACCCAGCCTCGCAACACGCACAAGCTCATTTTTCAAGGCGACCGCATCGAGATCCGCCGTATTGGTTACTGGCCCGCGAGAGAGAAAAAGATAGTTTCCGATTATTGGTAACACATGTTGAAGTGCAATGCCTTCAAACCCTCTACCTTGAAAAGGGAAGGTTTTAATCCCTGAAGCAGATTGAAGCTTAGCCCATTCATCCGACTGGAGGAGACCGCCGTCCGGCGCATATGTTGTCAGAAAAGATCGCGAAACCACAGGGATTATTTCTTGCCAAGACTTTTAAGTGCCCGTTTGAGCCGTTCACCGACACTCGTGATATCCGCTGGTATGCCCTTCAGGGCATCACGCGCCTCGGACACGGTATACCCCAATGCCGTCAACGCTTCGATAGATTCTTGCTCTGCCAAAGCACTCGCTTGATCTGTCACATCCATAGCCGAAACTTTATTCTGGAGTTCAACAATGACTTTCTCGGCAATTTTTTTTCCAACACCAGAAACACGAGTCAAAATCGACGGGTCTTTATTGACGATCGCAGTCCGAATTGTCTTGGGTTCAGCGATAGTGAGAATGCCCAGGGCTACTTTGGGTCCAATGCCTGAAACTGAGATGAGGAGCTCGAACATGGAAAGTTCGTCCTCGGTCATAAATCCAAAGAGATTCAGTTGATCTTCCCGAACATGCGTGTGGATATGAAGCGACACCTCGCCCTGACCAGCGAGCTTGCCCAATGTATAGGGCGATGCATAGACCTGATAACCGACACCACCGACGAAAACAATCACGAAATTGGGGTGAATGGAACCGAGAGTTCCTTTGAGTGCTCGAATCATAGAGGTAGTGCCATTTTACCATGCGGAGAAATGGCTTGCCTAAAGCGGGAACCTGTGCTAAAAATGGAGACGTCTCAGGTTTCTCCGTTCTGTTGTTTTTTCGTCGTTTCTTTCGCTTTCATCCATAGTTTTTACGCTAACATTATGCCGATCAAAAAGTCAGCCAAAAAGTACATGCGAGTGACAGCCAAGAACACGCTCCGCAACCGCTCCATCAAAGGTGTGATCAAGAGTGCTGTAAAAGGTACACGCGAAGCGATCGCCAAGGCCGATGTCTCTAGTGCCAAGGAGTGGTACCTGAAGGCGCAGAAGGCGCTCGACAAAGGCGCAGAAAAAAATGTCATCAAGAAGAATAATGCTGCCCGCCGCAAGTCTCGCCTCAACGCCGCCGTGAAGAAGCTCGCGACAAAAGCCTAAACGACCGTGCCACGGTCCGGTAAATTAAAACTCCCCTTCATTGGGGAGTTTTAATTAATACATCGACATCTTTTTTCCATTCTCCAAAATTTCCCTTCTGCGCCTCATTTTTATTCACTTGTTTATCTAACTCAAAGTGGTATGCTCGGAGTTTTGGTTCAGAGAGTTGTCGAAATGGCTTATAGAGAGCCAGCTTCGCTCGGCGAATATCTGGGTGGTCGAGATAGTATCGGATGCCTTTGATATGGTGAGCGCCAAACAATAGCGATACCTTTTTCTTTTTCATGAATGACCGACTCATCATATCGATACCCTCAGAAATTACCACATCACGATAATCGTTGAGCTGATAATCAGACATTGGTTCACCCGAATCACTTTTTCCATAATTCTGTGCTTCTGCGGTAGCACCGGCTATTTTGTGGCTTAAAAGCACCCCAGCTCCTGCTGCAGATAACTTGAGAAAGTTACGCCGAGAAATCGTTGTATTGTTTTCATTAGGATCACTCTTTCCTTGCGCCGCCTTTTCTATTGTTGATGCTATAGTAAGCCCACCGCCAGCCACAGATGCTGTCGCTCCAGCAATCCCAATGAAACGGCGGGTGTTTTGTACCAACTTCTCCCCTTCCTCCATTACATCCCTATGCTCTTCCTCCTGTACGCCGTCCCCATAAAAAGGATCTGTGGTCACTAACCCCTTGCCATATTTGCGCACCATGCGCTCCACCTCGAGAAAAAACATGCCATCAGGACTGACGGCACCATTCCCCTTGCCTCTCGCAAGGGAACTATCCTTGGCTTCTTGTGCACTCTCTAAAATCAGAAGGTCTGTATTCTTGATTACCGCTTCTATTTTCGCTCTGTGACGAGGAAGCGTCTCCACGGTATGAGCCACTCCCATCATTTCGATTTCTAAGTTGCCGTACTCAACCGTCACCCGATCGAACCTTTGACCGCGAGGATCATCCGGATTCATGTGCTTTAAGATATTCATATCGATCTTCTGCGCCCTTTCTTCTAGATACTGTTTCATACTCGCGCGTACTGCACCTCCCTCAAGAACTTGCGACGACTGTTCAGGATGTATTGGCCGTTAGTGCCATGATTCGAATCCCATAAGTATTGTACTTAGAATTTCCAAACGAAGAGATCAAGGGCGACACCCGGGCGGATCTGTCCCGTTTTCAGAGAACGGTCGAGATCAGAGAGATACGCCAGTGAGCGCTTGAGCCGTACAAGTGAAAGTTTCGGGATAAGCGGCATGAGCTTTCTGACAGAAAACGGTTTGGCACCGATCGCTGCGGCGATGCTATCTGGTGAAGTGACTCCCCGTTCATATTCGTCCCGTACCATGAGTGCCTGCCGTACCTGCCAAGCAAATAATCCAAGGAGTTTAAAAACTGCATCATCATTCGTCTCTTCTTGCCGAAGCAGTGCTATGGCACGCTCCCGATTTCCACGGATGAGGGCTTCCAATAAGGCGAATGAGACACTCTCTCCTGCTGGTTCGCCGATCAGCTGTCGGACCACTGACTCAGTAATGGTTCGCCCACTCGTCGCAAGTACGAGTTTCAAAAGATCATGGTAGATATGTCCGGTTACACCATTTGTGAGAATTGCTAGTGATTCAATGGCTCGCGACTCGATCTTTACCTGAGGATCAATATCCCGAAGTATCGCAATGATTGATTGAGCGAGAGCTTGTCCTGTAAGTATAGGCACTTCCTCCACGATTGCGTGCTGGGCAAGCCAGGTCTGAACGGCATTGTCTTTCTTGGGTCGACCAACCAACTCGGCGCTAGCAACTATCCGCACCTCTTCAGTCGCCATCTGACCCAAAAGATCAATGAGTGTCGCACCAAGTTTTTCATCAAAGAGCTCGACATGCCGAACCAAAATAACACGGGGCGCAGCAAAGAGTCCGCCCGAAAGTGCTTCCTGAAATCTTGAGATGAAGCCTGGAGTAACATCACGCCCATCAAAAATGTGTTCTTCGCAGCCGAGATGAATACTCTGAAACTCAGTAGTCAGCGCGCGTTCACGGAGGCGGAGACGAAAATGGTCATTACCAGTAAGAAAGGTGATCATGCGAGACACATCATACAATACGGAACATACACCATTATACCCCATGGACTCCCCCAAAGAGAAAACGGGCTTTCACCCGCTTTCCACTGAAGAGACTTGGTGCCCTGTTTTAAACTGAGCGTTTCACAATGAGCTAGCTCCCCGGTTCCCATTTGAGACCCTGGCCAGGCTCGAGCACCTCCACCCAGATTTGGCCCGGGACAAACTTGACTTCACTGCCCGCATCATCAAAAAATGCTAGTTTACTGTCAAGCTTACTCTTGTCTTTTTTCCAGGACCCATGATACTGCTGTCCGTTGTAGTAGAAATAGGCATCTCCACTATCCTTCGTATCGAACCATGGATCACCCATTTCCAGATTGTTGTATCGGCCCACACCACCATAATCAAGACCCGCGCGCTCTTCCTCTGGAACCAGCTCCCATGGGTCTTGGACACCACGGGCTTTATAATCCGTGCTCAGCTTTATCTGCTCTGACTGAGCAAACATCACGACGATATTCTTCGGGGCAATCCGTTGACCATTGTTTTTGTCAGTATCAAATGACTGATCCCAGGTCCGGAGATAGGTATTTGAGGCTCGGTCATAGTCATAGGAAACATCATAGGGGTTGGGGAAAGCGACACGCAAATGCCCGCCCGTCGGCCGCTCATCCAACGGTTTTTCGGGCTGATGGGGATATCCAGAAAAAGTTCCTTCCGTCCGATAACCATACTTCTGCATCGCCTGAGCAATACCGTCTTTGGTGATATGACCTGTATCCTCATACTTCATCCTTCCTGTCTGTAACCAGCGCGGGCAGAATGAAGTAGTCAAACAATCAATATTATCAATCAACTTTCTTTCGAGAAGTGTTTGCGCAAATTTCGAGTATCCCCAGTGAACAAAGACTGCATCGAGACTCTTTGCGAGCGGAATATAATCATGCCGTGCACTTCGCATCGAACCAATATCAAGCGGTATCGTACAGAGATACACTCCCATGAGCCGTGTGTTTGATCCGGTAAAGACAGGGAGTTCAAAGACAATATCTGCCTCTGAAAAACCAGCAGCTGGACGAGCCGAGACATCGGCTGGCTGCATCACCGCAATCGGCCGGCGTTTCCAGTCATCACATGGAAGACCCGAAATCGGACTAACATTTTCTGGATTCCGCGGCGTCTCATCAATCACGCTACTTTTTGGCGTATTGTTGATATCAATCTGTTTCTCAGATTTCTTTTGATTGATACCCGAAAAGTACACGAAGATAATGCCCCCCAAGAGGAGGGTAATAATGGCAATGATTACCTTTTGTCGGGTTTCCATAGAGAGGTCTTAGGCTATTTAGTGCTGACAAGTCGGGCAATAGAAAACACTCCGTTGTCCGAGTTTTTTTCGCACCACTATTGTATCACAGCGCTTGCACGCATGGCCCGTCCGACCATAGACAAAGAGTGTTTTTTGAAAGCCACCGGGCCGACCGGCAGTATCCCGAAAATCCCCGTCCGTTGTCCCGCGCTGCCGTACTGCTTCGCGCAAAACATCTTTCATGGACTGAAAAAGTTTGGCTCGCTCACTGCTTGAAATTTTTCCAATCCGCCGTGATGGTCGGATACCGGCACGGTGGAGCATCTCACTTCGATAAATATTGCCGATGCCCGCAATTTTGTCCTGCTTGAGGAGCAGTGTTGCGATCTGCTGGCGTGAATTTTTCTTCAACAACGCGGTAAAAAATCCAAGATGACATTCGTCCGCGAGTGCATCACGGCCGAGCGTAGCAATAGATGGCAGCGCTTCAACCGCGTTGCTCGGCACACAATCAATCCAACCAAATTTTCGAAGATCGGAAAAATCTACCCACGATCCATCGGTGAATTGGATGCGATGATGAATGAATTGATTCATGGGATCTTTCCACTCTTTCGCCGCGACATTGCTCGCATCCTTGTACAAGAGATGTCCCGACATTTTCAGATGAATAATAAGCGAAGCTCCATTATCAAGATCGATAACGATGTGTTTGCCCATGCGACGCGTACCGATAACGGTCCCACCAACGGCCCGTTGAGAAATTTTTTTCAAACCAGGCTTCACTTGTTTCTCCCAGTCCGACCAAAAACCAGCAATGCGCTTGCCGGTAATTCTTTTCGCAAGTTGACTTACGACGGTCTGGACTTCGGGAAGTTCGGGCATACTGGTTATTCCAGCTCCTCAGCCGGAAAACCAAGATAGACCGTCCGGCCATTGATATCGAATTTCTCGCTTCCAATCACTCGGTCCGGATTGGTCGATATCCTGAGGGCTTCTTTTTGCTCCCCAAGATCCAGGGCCACACTCTCTTCCCTGGCTTCGATCATTAGCGAAGCTCGTTCACGGGCCGCTTTCATGACTTTCTCAGAAAATCGATTCATATTGGCCGGCTCCCAACGTTCCATATTCATAAAAAATAAGGTTGTTTAGTTTTTTATGCGATCAAGTACTTTAGCATATATTTCTTCCACTTTCGATTCCTCGGCACGCTGAAGCCGCTGCCCCTTCTCTTCAGGCATGACGAGAAGGTTTATCGAACGGCCGAAGTCAATCAGTCTCGGATGACCTGTTTTTAAATCAATCATCACGTTTCTCGGCTCCAGATCGCCGTGCAAAATATGTTTTGTGTCGTGCAGTTCGTAAATGTACGCCTCGAGCCGCTCAAAAAAATCGTCGAGGTTAAAATTCGGCGGAAAGGGTGCCGTTCCGTTCAAAGCATGCTGGAGATTTACTGCCTCGAGCCGCTCCATGACGATCGCCGCATATTCCGGACCCTCAAGATACTCCACCAGCGCGGGTGAACGAACCCCCTCCACTTCAAAATCGGAAAGCTCCTCAAAAAACCAAGCTTCAGCGCGAGCCGAGTTACCAAGGTTATAATGAATTTCCTGTCCGTAGGCATCAACCAGATTTTCATCACCACGCTCCTTCATAAGTTTGATGCAAGCCTTTCCGGACCCGAGAGCATGCACTTCACCCGCGCCGCCGCGGTCGATATAGTTCTTCGGGTCGTTCACAGCCCGTTCGAGGTGCTCGATGTAGGCGCTTCTCCGAGCATCGGCACCGCTCTCGAATCCGAACTCCAGGGCGTGCTTACCGGGAAAATGTCTCCTTTCCTGTTCTACAAGTGAGGGTCGTTCAAAATGCATACCCAATTTAGATTTCTCCCCAATTATCCCCGATTTCAACTGATACGACCAATGGCACAGAAAGCTGATACACACCCTCCATCGCTTGCTGCAGATCGACCGCAAAGGCTGCTGCATCCCGCTCATCGACTTCCGCAATGAGCTCATCATGAATCTGGAGAAGGAGCTGAGCTGAATCAGCGTACTGTGTCTGGATAAGTTCCTGTGCGGCGAGCATTGCGAGCTTCATGATATCAGCGGCAAGTCCCTGAATCGGCATATTGATCGCCATGCGCTCCGCTCCGCGCACCAGCGTCTGATTGGTCGACTGGATCTCGGGAAGTGTACGGCGGCGGCCGAGAGCCGTCTCGACATAGCCATGCTCATGAGCAAACTTCTTCATGTCGTCCATATATGTAGCAACGCCCGAGAATTTCTTGAGATACTCTTTGATAAACTGAGCGGCCTGTTTTTGATCCATATCAGTTGCTTGAGCCAATCCAAATGCTCCCATGCCATAGATGATGCCGAAATTGAGCGCCTTGGCCTCGCGCCGAAGACTTTCACTCACTTCGGCGGGCTCGATCCCATGAACGAGGGCGGCCGTCGTACGGTGGATGTCTTCACCGTTACGGAATGCTCGAGTCATATTCTCATCACCCGAGAGGTGTGCAGCAATACGAAGTTCGATCTGTGAATAATCCGCTCCAACGAGTTTCTTGCCCGGGGCCGCGATAAAACCACTCCGAATGCGTGTGCCCCACTCGGTCCGAATTGGGATATTTTGAAGATTCGGATCAACCGAAGACAGTCGACCCGTCGCTGCGACATCCTGCCGATATGTCGTGTGCAGCCGACCATCTGATTTCACGAGGCCAGGCAGCACATCGACATAGGTTGTCTTGAGCTTGAACAGTTCACGGTACTCTTCGATCAGTTTGATGATCGGATACTCGGCGCGAAGCTTTTCCAGCTCAGTCGAAGCGGTCGAATAGCCGGTTTTATTTTTCTTTATCCTATCGGTCGGAATCGCAAGATCAACGAACAACACCTCCGCGAGCTGGCGGGGCGAGTTCAGGTTGAATTCTTTGCCAGCAAGTACAGCGATCTCCTTTTCCAATACCTGCACAGAGGTATCAATCTCCCGGGAGAGTTGTTCAAACACAGTCGGTTCAAGCTGTATGCCTGAGCGTTCCATCGCAAAAAGGACTGGGACGAGCGGAAGCTCGATGTCGCGGAGAAGGGTAACAACTGTGTATACTCCCCCTTGCTTCGTTGCCAACGCCTCGAGCTCGGCGCGCAAATCAAGAGCGAGCTTATGCAGCGCCTTGGCTTTCTCAGTCATATTCAAATCAGACCATGTTTCACCCGCATGTTCGGTGATGAGTGATTCGATATCGAACCGTCGGCCGGCGTGGAGGAGGTAGGCCGAGAGGAGTACATCTTCGCTCACTCCCGAAAGCTGGGCACCCGCTGTCACAAGCGTATGCGCCAACGCCTTACTGTTGATCGTGATCTTCTTTTTCTGCGGATCAGCAAAAAAGGCATTGAGGTCATTGGCGGTCGCTTCGTTCCAAGCGATCTCTGCCGCTTCACCAGACACAGCAAATCCAACAGACTCGATACCCGAATCTCCAAAAAGTGATGCTTTAGTTTCCTGTATCACGACAGCCACTGGCACAGAACGAAACTGTTCAAACAGTTTTTTCAAATCTTTTTCGGTCGTGATTCTTTTTACTCGCTGGGGTGATTTTTTTTCCGACCTTATTACTTCACTCCCTGGTCGGGCAGTATCAGTGCCTGGAATTCGCTTCACGAGACTGTAAAAATCGAGCGACCGGAGAAAGCCCTCAATCGTCTCACGATTAAAATCATGCGTCGCGCACTCATCGAGAGCAAGCGTTACCGGTGCGGCGGTATCAATCGTTCCAAGCTTCTTTGAGAGAAATGCCATATCCTGATCTGCCTCAAGTTTTTCACGCAGCTTCGGCTTCACTTTTTCCAGTGCGGCGTAGATGTCTTCGAGTGAACCAAATTCAGCGATGAGATCCGTCGCTCCCTTTTCACCAATCCCCTTCACGCCAGGAATATTATCGGAAGAATCTCCACGTAACCCCTTGTAGTCAATCAGCCGCTCCGGCGGAAATCCATACTTCGCGATCACCTCGGGAATCCCGTAGAGCACCATATCCTTCAGGCCCTTACGAAGCGTATAGACCTTTACATGCGCGGTTACGAGCTGCAGTGTATCTGTATCGCCAGTTACGATAATGACATCGACACCGGCCGCTTCACCTTGACGGGAAAGTGTTCCAACGCAATCATCCGCCTCATACCCTGGCAACTCATAGATCGGGATATTCATCGCCCCGACCAATTCCTTCACCATCGGAATTTGAGCATACAAGTCATCGGGCGCTTTCATTCGTGTCGCTTTGTATGCCGCATACAAGTCATCACGGAAAGTCGCTCCGGGAAGATCAAAGGATGCGGCGATATAATCCGGCTTGAATTTCTCGATCACTGAAAACAATGTCAGCGCGAATCCATACACAGCATGAACCGACGCACCCGTTTTGGTCGTCATCGGTGGTAAGGCATGGTATGACCGGTGGATAAGCGCATTTCCATCGATGAGCACGAGAAGTTTTCTCTTGGAAGTCATGGCCCTAGTATACCAACACCCTGATTTTCGGCCTAAGAAGAGTCTTGATCGACGAATTGGGGCTCTGGGGTGATGC
>CAZGXN010000003.1:14176-108656 GCA_964530135.1 uncultured Bdellovibrionales bacterium
AGTCTGACCTTATTCTCCAGTAATTTTCATTACTTTTTCTCTACCATTATTTCTCGATCATTTTCGGAGAGTGCTTTGAGGCAAATATTCAGATGTTGCTCTGGTACGAGGTCACCGAGCCGTTCTGGCCATTCGAGGATAACAATGCCTTCGGGATCAGTGCACCAGTCGAGGAAACCAATTTTTTCGAAGTCTTCTCGACCGACTCGATACGCATCGGCGTGATACACGCGACGGATACCGGCCGCACTGGCTTGGGGCAATTCGTACTGGTGCATGAGGACAAAAGTCGGCGAAGGGTAGGGTGGAATCGCGCCAAGACCCGCTAAGATACCTTGGATAAGCGTGGTTTTTCCTGCGCCCAGATCGCCCGCGAGGGTGATGAGCGTTTTCGGAATAAAACTAGCCGCGAGCGTCTGGCCAAACATCCGGGTTTCTTCGCTTGAATGAGTGATAAAAGTCTGCATGCATTCATCATAGAGCATAGCGCACGGAACAGAAAACTTGAGGCGCAACACTTTTTGTCTTCATTTCTTGCCCCCTATTTTATACGTTATACCCGATGAAATCGAGCATTTGACCGGTCGCCATTTCTCTGTTAGTCTGGCTTCTTATCCATTGGAATTTTGACCGCTGAACCCCTCAGCTTCCCGCCATGTCCCTCACGAAAGAAGCGCAATTTCTCGAACTCCTCCGTCCCGCCGAGCACCCACTCATCCTGCTTCCGCCGCTTCCAAGCCGAGATGCTGTTGCGAGCGGGATCGCGCTCTCACTTTTTCTGACCGCCCTGGGGAAAGATCCGACGCTCGCAGCCGAACATATTGATGAATCACGAAACGATCTCGCGTTTCTCACCTGGCCACATACGGTGCTTTCGACCATCTCCGGTGCCCGCGATTTTGTCCTTTCATTCAATACCGAACACAATGCTATACTCGCCGTCCGAACCGAACGGCTTGATAAGGAACTGCGCATTCATATAACACCCGAACACGGAACTATCGATCCGCGGGATTTTTCTTTCATTCTTGCGAAATACAAGTTTGACATCGTTATCACACTCAACGCGCCTGATAAAGAAAGTCTCGGGGGGCTCTATGAGCAGAATCCCGATATCTTCTATGAAGTCCCTATCATCAATATCGACCGGCATGGAAGTAATGAGCAGTATGGTCAGCTCAACCTCGTCGATGTTACCGCTTCATCAATTTCAGAAATTGTCGCGCACTTTATAGAAACGGTTGGTAAGGAGTTTATCGATACTGCCGTTTCCGAAGCACTCCTCACGGGAATCATGTCGGCCACTGACTCTTTTCAGCGGAAAAATACCACTCCCAAAACTCTTCAGCTCGCCTCTACCCTCATGGGACATGGCGCGGATCAACAGAAAATTGTGCGCAATCTCTACAAAACCCAACCCCTGCACATCCTGAAGCTCTGGGGTCGAATTATGGGCAACATCCGCACCAATGACGAATTGCGTTTCATGTGGGCTCCCGTCACGCTCGAAGATCTCGTAGAATCCCGTTCCAAGAGTGAGGACTTACCCGTCGTGCTCGAAAAAATCCGAAACAACTACGCCGGCGCGACCGTCTTTGCACTTTTCTTCAAGGAGAGCACGACCACTCTGCGTGTTTTCTTAAAAACTCAACAAGAGGATCGGCTCGAACACATCCTCTCCGTCTTTTCCGGTAGCCACATCGTGGGTGATCGTCTCGAGGGGACACTCGCCGCCACCGACTTCGAGACTGCCGAGCGCTTGCTCTCCTCTTGGCTCCAAGTCGCCGCAGAAAAAAACTAGCTCTACTGATGCTCGGATGAGAGACGATGGACGGCGTTCCCCGACTCTCCGTCCAAAAAAATAGCTCGGGATGGTATGAAAATGCTAGAATGAATACAAGAAAAAAATACCCTTATGCCGAAAGTCAGCCGTCGCATCGTACCGATCGCCAATGAGCGAACTCAGCGCACTGCCGATCTCCTGAAAAAACTCCAGGAAGAATCTATGGAGGATCGTTCGCAGATGTTGGCCAATCGACTCGGACTCCCCTACCTCGATCTCCACCTCTTCCCTGCGGACCCCAAAGATGTCGAGCTTCTCCCCGAAGCTGATGCCAAACGCCTCGGCGCAGCCCTCTTCCGGAAAAATGGCAGTCATGTCTACATCGGACTTGAAAACCCAGAGGATCCGGCTGTGCTTGAATTTTTTCAAAATCTCTCCAACGAAAATAGCTGGCGCATGACGCTCTCTGTCGTGTCTCGCCAATCACTCGAGAAAGTATGGTCGAGTTATTCTCAGAGACCCCTCCTCGAAAGTCTCGACATTCTTCGCGTTTCTCTCCGCGGCGATGATCTCGACCATTTTGAGAAAAACTTTGGCGAGCTCCTCGCACTCGGCAAACAGAGCTCCTCTATCTCTACCTCACAAATTATCGAAATCATACTCGCCGGCGCTTCAAAAATGCGTGCAAGTGATGTACATATCGAACCGAAAGAAACAACGGCTCGTCTCCGCTATCGAATTGATGGCCTCCTTCAGGATATCGGCGACTTGCCCCAACACATGTATCAGCTCGCGCTTGCGCGGATCAAGATGCTCGGCGGCATGCGGATCAATATCCGTGACCGAGCTCAGGATGGCCACTTCTCGGTTACCAATGGCGAAAACCACATCGATATACGCGTCTCACTCATCCCAGGAAACCATGGTGAAAATATCAACATGCGCCTCCTCAACAGTCAGGATGTGAATGTCGATATGAACAATCTCGGCATCTATGGCCGCGCTTTTGAAGAAGTTCAGAAGGCGATTGAGCGGCCAAACGGTATGATCTTGAACACTGGTCCGACCGGATCTGGAAAAACGACCACTCTCTATTCCATCATCAACAAAATAAATAATCCCTCGATCAAAATCATCACTGTCGAAGATCCAATCGAATACAATATCTCAGGTATTGTCCAAACAGAGGTATCAAAAGATCGGGACTATACTTTCGCTGCCGCTCTCAGAGCGATCGTCCGTCAGGATCCAGATGTTGTTCTGGTGGGTGAAATCCGTGATGATGAGACGGCAGATGTCGCAATCTCGGCTTCTCTCACCGGCCATCTCGTACTCTCGACCCTCCACACAAACAATGCCGTTGCGACGATTGCTCGACTCCTCGAGCTCGGATTAAAACCGTCGCTCATTGCTTCTGCGATGAATATCATCATCGCCCAGCGTCTCGTACGCATCCTCTGTGAAAAATGCAAAGAACCCTATGTCCCTGCGGCCAGTACCCTTGAGAGCATCCGGAAATTGATTGCTCTCATTCCTGAAAAAGCCAAACTCCGAACGCTTCCAGCGATTGAAGTGTTGTATCGGCCAAAAGGTTGTGTCCACTGCAATTTCACCGGCTACTTTGGTCGGAAAGGAATTTTCGAGGTGTTTCCGATGACACAAAAAATCCGCGATCTCATCGCCGAAATGGCAACGGAAAAGGAGATCTCTGACATCGCTATCGAAGACGGGATGATGACTATGGCCCAGGATGGACTTGTCAAAGTTATTGAAGGCTACACTACCATGGATGAAGTCTGGTCGGCGTCCGGAAAAGAAGATTCATTGCGTGACCTCTACGCAGCCTTTGATGATAAAGGGTTAGATGAAGATATTGAAAATGTCGAACCAAGCACACAAAGCAAATCACCAGTGCCTGATAACGGATCGGCAACAACCGCGCCATCCAATGTTTCTGAAACACCTAAAACCTAGTCAGCCCTCCTCAGAAAATAAATTACAAATCCCGGGCAGTCGTTGGACCACCCGGGTTTTTCACAGGATACATTGTCGCTACTGGAAACGATCGGAGCTCTGAAAGAAAGTTGCTCACAAAAAAATCCCTCACCTGTAGACAAGGCCCTGGGCATGGGAGCCCGGGGAATGGATTGGTGTCGAGGTGTAACGCAGCCGAAACCACCTTACCCGATCTTGACTATAGCCGAAGCTAGACCCCTCCGAAGCTCGAGAGAAAAGATAGGGCTCTCGAGATTGTCTACATGTGAGGAATTTCAAAAGAACGATCAGCCACAGAATTGGGAGAGGGTTATTTTTATCTTTTGTTTGAAGAATTAGGATAGCATGGCTTTTGAAGCCTGTCAACCCCGCTTTTCTCCAGCCCTGATTTGTGGCTCTCAGTCGCCTTATTTTCGGAAAGTTGTGTAGAGGGGTATCGGTCGTTGGAGGCCTGAAACTCCGTTTTTGTCGGCTTGCCAATGAATGGTAGAATACGGTTATTGGAACTTGTAGCTAATGGCTTTTCTGAGCCAAAAATACCCGATCTATGCTCAATACTACCGAACACTCCGAAGAAGATGTCGTGATCGAGAACACTCTTCGGCCACGCGGATTCGATGAATACATCGGTCAGGAAAAAACAAAAAAGAATCTTGAAATTTTCATTCAAGCCGCTAAACAGCGTGGTGAAGCCATCGATCATGTGCTCCTCTACGGACCTGCTGGTCTCGGCAAAACCACTCTCGCCCACATCATCGCACGCGAGATGGGTGCAGGAATAAAGGTAACTTCTGGCCCTGCCATCGAACGCGTCGGTGATTTGGGAAGTATTTTAACAAACCTCGAGCCTGGTGATGTCCTCTTCATAGATGAGATCCACCGATTAAACAAATCTATCGAGGAAGTTCTCTACCCCGCGATGGAAGATTATAAACTCGATATTATTATCGGGAAAGGTCCGGCCGCACGCACTATCCAACTCGACCTCCCGCGCTTCACACTCATCGGTGCTACGACACGGCTCGGTGCACTGACGAATCCACTCCGTAATCGTTTTGGATCAATTCACCGCCTCGAATTTTACAATGCTGATGAGATCGAGCAGATTGTCCAGCGTTCTGCCAGGATTCTTGATGTAAAACTGGATGCTCTCGGTGCGAAAGAAATCGCCGGCGCCAGTCGTCGCACACCCCGCGTGGCCAATCGTATCCTCAAACGCGTTCGTGATTATGCCGAAGTACACCGTGGCGGCATAATCACCGCACCAGTCGCCAGTGAAGCACTCGCTCTTTTTGAAATTGATCGACTCGGACTCGAACCTGCTGATCGAGCTGTCCTCCAAGCGATCGTTGATCGTTTCCGTGGCGGGCCAGCTGGACTCCAGGCTATCTCAGCCGTTACAAGCGAAGAAATGCACACGATCGAAGATGTAATTGAGCCCTACCTCATCCAGATTGGCTTCCTCGCTCGTACACCTCGTGGTCGCATCGTTACCCCCGAAGGCTATCGTCATCTCGGACTCGAATCCCCGTCCGATCTTGAAGCAAAGCTTTTCTAGACGGACCGATTCATTCTGTATCCCGTGAAGGTATTAGAGGGTGGTATACTTGAAAAAACAAATATCATGCAACTTTTTTTTGGTGTCGCATATCTCTTATTTTTTCTCGGCGTAGTGGTTGCGAGTCTTTTTATTATGTTTCACCTCTCGCGCTACTCACTCAATCGTAAACTCGCCGGCGGCATGACAGGCCTTTTTGTCGTGGTAACAGTCATCCTCCTTCTGACCAATAGCCTCCTTTTTTTCCGTCTTCCACTCGACACACTCCTTGTTATTCCAACAAATTTTTAGCGTATGCCGACTCATGACTTCAGCCGCTATCACTTCCAGGGTCAGCGTGAGAGCGAACAGGTGCTCCGGATCGTGCATCGTCACTGGTTTGATATCGCCACTCACTTTTTTGTTATAATTTTTTTCATCGTTGCGCTCTTTGGCTCATTCTCACTTCTTCCGCTCATGTATCCAGACTGGCTCGGTTCCGAGATGTTTCGATTTATTCTCTTTATAGAAAATTCTCTTATCCTCCTTGTCTGGTTATATGCTTTTCTTATCTGGATCGATTATTTCTTCGATGTCTGGATCATTACCAATGAACGCGTCATTAATATTGAGCAAAAGGGACTCTTCATCCGTACCGTAAGTGAATTAAAATTTTCACGCATCCAAGATGTTACTTCGGAAGTCAGCGGCATGATACCGACCATCCTTAACTTTGGTGATGTAAAAATACAAACGGCCTCAGAGGAAGATTATTTCCTCTTCCGACGCGTACCCGATCCATACCATATAAAAGACATTCTCATGGAGCGACTCCGTACCGAACGCGATGATGAGATTGGACGGATTGTCGAAGCATCCCGGAGTAGCGAAAAAGTTCAGGCAGTATAGTGTTCCATTTTTCCCCGACATGTGATAAGAAAGTGGAGCGGTACTCCCTTTATTTTTTCTCAAATTTTCCTCTATGTCCGGACATTCACACTGGGCGACGACCCATCGCCAGAAGGGCGTCAATGATGCCAAGCGGGCGGCCATCTTTACGAAAGCCGGTCGCAATATCATCCTCGCCGCGGAACGAGGTGGTGGCAACCCTGATACAAACTATCTCTTGAAGATCGCCATCGCCGAAGCGCGAACACTCAATATGCCGAAAGATCGGATCGAGCGGGCGATCAAACGCGGCACTGGTGAGCTCGTCGGCGACAAGATAGAGTCCATCATGTACGAGGGATTTGGTCCCGGCCAGGTCGCCGTTCTCATCGAGACGACGACGGACAATAAGAATCGGACTGTGAGCGAACTACGCAGCCTCTGTACCAAAAAAGGCGGCAAACTCGGCAACTCTGGGTCGGTCGCATTCATGTTCCAGCATGTCGGCCTCCTTGCTTTCGATACTGGTACAACTCCTGTTGAAAAACTCGAAGAGTTAACCATTGAGTCCGGTGCCCAGGATTATGCGGTTAATGAAAACATCTTCACCGTCTATACCGAGGTGGATGCGCTCCAGACCGTCCAAGCGTTCTTCGAGACTCAGGGACTGACGCCGACGGCTGCCCAACTCGGCTGGCGTCCCACGCAAACCGTAACTCTCGACTCTGAAACCCAAAAGGTGTTCGATATTTTTCTTGAAGAACTCCAAGACCATCAAGACGTCCAGACCGTCTGGGATAATCTCGCCTAGAGCCTGCAGCACCATCCATTGTTACCTGAATCCCAGGCATAGATTCTCATGTCTACATCCTTATTACATACAGCCATGACCAAAATGTCTCTGTGGGAGGGTTAAATAACGGCGGGGTGTCTTCATACATTTTTGATTTTTTTGAAACCCTTTGGAGACTATGGATGGAGTAATCCACATTACAATACACTTATGAAAGTTCTCGGTATTGATCCAGGAACAGCCACCGTCGGCTGGGCTATCGTCGAAAATGTAAAGGGAACAACCGTCGCGATTGCTTATGGCCATATTTCTACGAGCAAAGCTTTACCACTTGAGAAGCGTCTCCAAGAAATTCGCGATGATGTAGTGGAAATCGTGAAGCAGTACAAGCCTGATGCGGCGGCCCTCGAAGAACTCTTCTTTTTCAATAATCAAAAAACTGCTATCTCCGTCGCACAGTCGCGCGGTGCGCTCCTCTTGACTTTGGCCGATTTTGGGCTTACTATCGCTGGTTACACACCACTCGAAGTGAAGCAGGCACTCACTGGCTACGGCAAAGCCGACAAGCAGCAAGTCCAACGCATGGCGAAAGAAATCCTTCATCTGAAGGCGATTCCCAAGCCAGACGATGTCGCTGACGCGCTCGCTATTGCGCTCTGTCATCTCCACCATGCCTCTTTTGCGAAACGGCGAGTATAATGAATATATGAACTACCATCCAATCATCAATTATTTTGTCAGGGAAGGTGTACCGATCGAAACAGTCTACCTCCTCCTCATGCTTCCGGTCATCGCAACCCTCGTGGCATTCTTTCGGCAAGTCGTAGGTATCAAGGCTTTTGGTATCTATACACCGTCGATTATCACTTTTGCCTTTTTGGCCTTCGGAGAAAAAGGGTTGAAATACGGTATTGCGATTTTCTTCGCAGTCATCGGCATGGGCATCTTGTCTCGCTATCTTCTTCGTGCCTTCCGACTTCTTTACCTCCCACGAGTTGCGATCACCTTGTCTATTATTTCGATTACTGTCCTCGCTATCCTCGCCTTTGGTGCCTCACTCCAGCGTACGGGTATTGCAGCTGTCGATATTTTCCCATTACTCATTCTCATCACGCTGGCTGAAAAATTCATCGCCACCCAAATTGAACAAGGTACCCGCACCGCCCTCTTTCTCGCTGGTGAAACCCTTATCATTTCCATCATCGGGTATTTCATTATCGGCTGGCCCGCACTGCGGTACTTTTTTCTCCAGTATCCGTGGGTGATTCTCATGACATTCCTCATCAACATTGGTCTCGGAAAATGGTCGGGGTTGCGACTGACGGAAATTTTCCGGTTTCGGCATATTTTCAAACAAGAGTCCTAAGTTCTTTTTTCCCTTCCTCTTATGTCTTCTTGGCTCGCGCACAGCCGCACTATTCTTGGGATGAATGCCCGCAATCTCGACTATGTGCGCCCCTACAATCATGCCCGCGGCCGACGGATGGCCGATCAAAAACTGCGCTGTAAGGTTGTCCTGAAAAAAAACCACCTCCCCGTTTCAAAACTTCTTGCAAAAATCAGGACTGCCGAAGAATTGGAGCACTTTAACTGGCAGTCTTTGCCGGAGAGTTTTGCGCTCAAGCCAAACCGCGGCTTCGGTGGCGAGGGTATCGTGGTTGTCTATGCCCGAAAAAAGGGCCGGGATGATGCCTGG
The DNA here is from genome assembly GCA_964530135.1 of uncultured Bdellovibrionales bacterium. Classification (GTDB taxonomy): domain Bacteria; phylum Patescibacteriota; class Minisyncoccia; order Moranbacterales; family UBA1568; genus SSEF01. Next base: position 22,869 of record CAZGXN010000003.1, read on the forward strand.
GTGAAGGCCGACGGCAGCCTTATCACCGTAGCTGATCTCGAAAGCCATATTCAAAACATTCTTGATGGTTCATTTTCGCTTTCTAATAAGCCCGATACAGCCTTCTTTGAAGAACGCCTCAAGCTCCTCAAGCTCTTCAAGCCATACACTTGGAAAGGCATCCCCGATATCCGGATCATTGTCTTTAATCGCGTCCCCGTCATGGCGATGCTTCGACTGCCGACCAAGGATTCTGGCGGTAAAGCCAATCTCCACCAGGGAGCGATTGGCGTCGGTATTGATATGGCCAACGGCATTACAACGACTGCTATCGTCGGTAAGGGACGACTCATTGAGTATGTTCCAGAAACCCGTCTCCTTCTTTCTGGTATCAAAATTCCATATTGGAAAGATATCCTGACGATGGCAGTGAAAGCACAAGAGGTTTCGGGATTGGGATTCCTTGGTGCCGATATCGCGATCGATCGCGATGAGGGACCCGTCATATTGGAACTAAACGCGCGACCTGGACTTTCTATACAGCTCGCAAATATGGCGGGGTTGAGGGAGCGACTTGAGCGCGTGAAGGGTGTAAAGATTAAAAGCGTCGACCATGGTGTCCGTGTCGGCATGAATCTCTTCGGAGGTGAAATTGAAGAAAATATCGAAGGGCTCTCTGGCAAACGTGTCATTGGTTCAGTGGAAAAAGTAAAAATTATCGGGAAAGCTGGAAAAGAGGTCGAGATTGAAGCCAAAATTGACACTGGCGCTGATTCTTCCGCCATCGACCGTGCGCTCGCCGAAGAACTCGGCTACGGCAATGTACTCCAATATTTCGATAGCATCGAACACGTTACTCCAACAAACCAGGAAGAGGGTGAGAGACTCCAAGCTGAGCTCAAGAAAAAATATCTGACACCGGCCGTACCAGACTTAAAGGATATCGTCTTCGTCTTCGCTTCCAATGGGGTCAGTCTGCGTCCAAAAATTGGACTCACATTCGTGATCGACAAGCAAGAAATCTCTGCCAACCCGACCGTCGTCGATCGTTCTTCACTTCAATATCGTGCGATTATCGGCCGGCGCAATCTTGGCAACTTTCTTGTAGACATCAGTAAGAAATAGTCATGAAAAAAATAGTCCTCACACTCTATACCTCCCATAATGCACGGCCAGAAATTCCGTTTTCCGATTTAAAGTATCAGTGGTGCTACGAAGTCTTGTATTCGCTTGGAGAGACACTTGGACTCCACCTCTGTCGCGCGCCGATCAGTTGGTATGATACGGAAAAGGATGAGTTCTGTGACTCTTGGGAGTTCGTCGATGGAACCTGGCGACGATCAGGACCCATCAAGCCCGACCTCGTCTATGACAAAACGAGCAGTCGTTCAGACGGAGACAAGACGCGCGAACTTATTATTGCTCGTTACCGATTCATGGATGACCCATCATTTACTCGCTTTGCCAATGACAAGTACAAAATGAGTTTGGCACTACCACAGTACTTCAAACCCTATCAGAAATTTTCAAATGCGGATGATTTTGGCAAGTTTCTCACCCAGTTTACTGGCGATCGACTCGTCATCAAACCCGTCAGGGGGAGTGGGGGGCACGGGGTCCATATCGCTTCAAAGGCCGAAGCCGCCGCACTTACATTGACATTCCCCGTCATCGTCCAGGAATTCATTGATAGCTCAAAAGGGATTCCTGGGATCACCGATACCTACCATGATCTCCGCATGGTTTTCATCGGCGATGAGCTCGTCTATAGCTATGTTCGCACCCCGAAAGAAGGGTCACTGCTCGCAAATCTCGCTCAAGGCGGCAGTATGACCATCGTATCAACCGAGAATCTTCCTCAGTCTCTCCAGCCGATCATTCGCGACACGCAAAAACTTTTTGCAAAATTCCCACAGAAAACCTATACCATTGATGTGTTGTTTGACGAGACTAGCCGGCCCTGGATTATTGAGTACAATACGATGCCCGGGATGTTTTTCCCGCCCGAGGAAGAACCGACCATGCGGCGAGTCTATACCCGATTCCTCCAGGAATTCAAAAAGTTTCTCGAGACCCCACAGCCAATAACAGTAGTTATTATTTCCACCCCTCGAGAACATGGGGATGGCCGTTCTTTCGATACAGACCAACTGCGCGAAGCCTACACCCGTTTTTCCGAGATAGCCTCCCGGGAAGCGGTGAGGCTCTATCGCGCTTCAACCGAATGGTACGATGTAGCTACTGAATCATTTCGCATGGCGTGGCATTGGGATGGAAATGACTGGGTCATAGCCCACTCCGTCGTCCCAGATGTCATTTATGACAAGGCGGCAATCACTCCCGAAACAACCCGCGTGAGGCACTCCCTCGCCAAACGATTCCCTATCGTCAATCACCCAGAGTTTTCGGTGCAAGCCGGAAATAAATTGGCTGTGAGTCTTGCATTCAAGGATTTCGCTAAGCCCTACTATTCCGTTACTTCAAAACAAGAGTTCGCAACCATTTTGGCCCAATTACCCGGCGACATGGCGGTGGTGAAGCCGGAGCGAGGGAACAGTGGTGAAGGAGTGTTTGTGGCTAAAAAATCCGAGCTTCCACAACCCGAAGAATATCCCGTGCTCGTTCAGGAATTTGTTGATTCGAGCGCTGGTATTCCAGGAGTCATGCAAGGGCTGCACGACCTCCGACTCATTTTTTCCGATGAAGAATTTCTCTACGCATACTACCGGACACCCAAAGCAGGAAGTTTTCTCGCTAATGTGGCTCGAGGAGGCACACAAACGATGATTCCCAAAGAATCAATTCCTGATTCTATCTGGCCGATTGTCGCTGCCGTTCAAACCTACTATTCTCCATTCACGCCAAAAATTTATACCATCGATTTCATCTTCGATAAGCTAGGGAAACCGTGGATTGTCGAGCTCAATACCATGCCTGGCCTCTATCCCGATGAGTCCGAGCGGCCGCATATTGAAAAACTCTACCGAGCCATCATACAAGCACTCAAATCTGCCGCCAGGAAAAAATAGGATGTCGCGCCCGAAACTCCTCATCACCGCTGATGACTACGGAATGTCTCCGCGTTTCAACCAGGGTATACTCGCCGCAGCGCATGCCGGCCTCATTACAGGTATCTCGGTCATGATCAAACGGAAGTACATCCGGAAGATGGATCTCCTCAGACTCAATATCCCTCTTGGTCTCCATCTCGAACTTGAGGTTACCTTTTCGTCCTACCGAGAAATTACTTCTCAAATCAAGCGATTCAAGAAGCGCTTTGGTCGGCTCCCTGCCTATCTCGATGGACACCGGCATAGGCACATCATTCCAGAAAATATCGAGCGCGTCATCCGCGCAGCAAAACACTACGGCCTTCCGGTCCGCTCACGCTTGCCAACTGACCGCGCGCTGTTGAAACGAAACTGTATACAGACACCTGAAAACTTCATCTCCTGGCATCCAAACAGGCTTCCCTTGCTCGCCGAACGACTTCATAAATCGCGAGTATTCCCCATCTCAGAACTCGTGGTGCATCCTGGTTACTCTGATAAACAGTGTTCATATACATATAACCAGGAGCGCGAAGCTGAGCTCGCTTTTCTCCAAAGCCCTAGCTTCCATCAACTCATTCAGCCATTCCAATTAATGGGATATACTTATTTTAATGACTCTGCGCCCCATGTTCGAACAACCAGCCCAACCAAATACGGAAAAAGATCCCGTCAAAGCGCGGGCGCTTGATACAGAGTGGTACTCCCGTTTTGAAAAAATTGCGGCTTTCCAGGCCTACGAATACTTCGATGGTGATAGCGCCGCTCGCGCCAGGGAAAAAGAGCTCTTCCTCTCTGGAAAAAAAGAAAATCCTGAGCTCGATTATCCTCAACTTAATACCGGGGTGCTCCTCGCCAAAGATAGCGAGTTGCTCGACTTAAAAGAAAAGATTCTCTCTACCGAAAAGAACGAGGTGGTGAAGAATGTCTACCGTTGGCGACTCAATGAAAAGATCGCCGAAAACCGTCTTCTCCTTGCTGCCGCAACGGGCGATATGCGCCGATTCAAACGTTACTCGGAGTTCATCTACGGCAAGCCTTCAAGGGAGGTTTTTGAATACACTTTGACGCGGGTTCGACAGGAATTCAAAGCGATTGCCGCAAAGAGTGAAGATCCGTCTCTTCAACAAGAAATTTCCCATTTCCTGGACGGCCTTCCCGATGTCAGCGATACTGCGACACTCCATGAGCCGGACGCATCCCTTCTTCCTGTTGTCAAAAGTCAGACCGAGCATGATTTCGGGGGTATCCTCAACATCCCCAATACACCTGAAAAACTCACCGATGAAGAAATCCGGGCAGCATTTGAATCAGCTCTTTCATCCCTTTCTGCCGAAGGCTGGGTAGCGGTCATTGATCCAAAACGGACGGGCATCAGTGTAAATCAGGAGAAGAAAACCGTGCAGATACCGCCCGGCCGTACGATGCCGACCGCTGAACTCAAAGGGCTCATCGCTCATGAGATTGGGACGCATACTGCACGGCGACTCAATGGTGAGCGGACGAAACTCCGCCTCCTTGGCCTCGGACTCGATCGCTATGAAGGCGGTGAGGAAGGAATTGCGACACTTCGGGAACAGGCTCTCTCGGGAGAGGCAGATGATTATTCGGGTTTCGACGGGCATTTCGCCATCAGCCTTGCATCAGGACTCGACGGGCATCCACGCGATTTCCGCCAAACATACGATTTTCTGTTCCACTACTACCGCATTAAGAATCTGGCGCGCGGGGTAAGTCGCGACGATGCCGAAAAGAAGGCGAGCCATAGTGCCTGGATCCGTTCGGTCCGAACCTTCAGAGGTACTGATAGTCAGACGCCAGGAACATGTTTTACCAAAGACATCATCTACCGCGAAGGGAACATCGCTGTTTGGGAGACACTCAACCGAAAAGAGCCAGAGATGCATCGCTGGAATGTGGGGAAGTATGACCCAAGTAATCCGAGACATATCTGGGTACTCGACGAACTTGGCATTACCGATGCTGACATCGAAAAACTTGATAGAACATAGTATGCCCTTTACTCTATCAGGATTCTGTGGCATAATCGATTGGCTATCGTCCTTTCCGGCCCTGCGTTAAAGTCAAAGATCCTTTTTCTCTTGCGCCCATTGTGGTGCTTTTTTCATTCTTCGTCAGAACCATACTATGTCCGACTCTCATACTCCCTCAAAATTTGGGTTTTTCCAGGCCGCAAAACGACTCGGTTTAACAGTAGCGCCTTACGCTTCCATCAAGGGCGGGACTGAAAAACGCCGTTCTGTCTTCCGGATTTCCAACGGCGACAAGGAGCTCTTCACCCTCGGGGCGACGCTTCTCTCAACCTCTTTTATTGGCATGAAGATCGCCGCCGATAAGGCCAGTACCAATGAAATTCTCCGCCAGCAAGGGATCCCGACTACCGACCAACTCCTCATTTCAAACCCTGCTTCATTATCGGCTTTCTATGAGCAACATCAGGGTGATATTCTCCTCAAGCCGCTCGCGAGTACGGTCGGGAAAGGTGTCCACGGAACTCTTTCATCGCTAGAAGAAGCTCTCACCGCCTATAAAGCCATACAAAAGGACTTTACCTATGTACTGGCAGAAAAGAAAATTCGGGGTAAAGAGTACCGAATTCTGGTTTTTGAAGACCGAATTATAGCGGTTGCCGAGTATATTCCACCGACCCTCATCGGCAATGGGCATGATACTATCCTCGCTCTCATCGAAAATCACAATCAAACCATCACACCGGAATCGGGCCTCTACCCTATTCCCATCAAACCAGAGCTGGCGCATATTCTTGGCGAGCAAGGCCTCACACTGAGCATGATTCCTGAAGGAGGGATTCGAGTTCCTCTCTACCTTATTGCCCCAATTTCTCACGGGGGAGCTGCTATTGATGTTACCGATCAGGTCCATCCAGAAAACAAAGCTATTTTTTTGGAAGCGACACAGGCAATTTACCTCAATGTCGCGGGTATTGATGTTATCACCGAAGATATTAGCCGGCCCCTGAAAGAAACTGGCGGAGTCATCATTGAAATCAATGGTGGGCCGGATCTTTCTCTCCATCAATATCCAGTAAATCGGCCAACTTTTGATGCTGCCGAGGCGATTCTTCGAATTTATTTTTCTCTCCCCGAACAGGCAATCTAGCCTTGGACGGAACCCTTTTTTGTGGTATAAATGAAGTATACAAAATGTCTCTTTATGCTTTATTTCAGCCAAAAATCAATATTCTCTCGACCCAGATTTCGTCGCCGCCCAGCAATTGAGGAGGGTGGAGACAATCAGGGACCAAACAGAAAGTTTCCCTGGAAAAAAATCTTGAAGATTATGTCCATTCTCGGGGGCGTCGGTTTCGCTGCCGTGGCCGGGCTCTTTCTCTACATCGCCAAAGATCTTCCAAGCCCGGGCAATATCCAAAATCGCTTCGTGGCTGAATCGACAAAAATTTATGATCGTTCTGGCACCCATCTCCTCTATGAAGTCCACGGCGAGGAAAAACGCACTGTCATCCCCTTCTCTGATATGCCGGATGTTGTAAAATTTGCGACTATCGCACTCGAGGATCAAGATTTTTATAATCATTTCGGGATCAAGTTTTCTTCGATTGCCCGGGCTCTCTTGAAAGATATCATCACGCTCGACAAAGCACAGGGCGGTTCTACCATTACTCAGCAACTCGTAAAGAATACTCTCCTCTCCAATGAGAAGGCCCTCTCGCGAAAGATCAAAGAGGTCATCCTCGCTATCGAACTCGAGACCAAGTACTCAAAAGATGAAATTCTCGAGATGTATTTAAATGAGATCCCTTATGGATCAAATGCGTATGGTATCGAGGCGGCGGCTCAGACATTCTTTGGCAAGCCGGCCCGTGAGCTCTCGCTCGATGAGGCTGCTCTCCTGGCGGCATTACCACAGGCAACCACCTACTATTCTCCCTATGGCTCCCACACTGAAGCCCTCGCTGGGCGCCAGGGGCATACCCTCCGGCAAATGGCCAACATTGGCTATATCACTACCGAACAGGCTGATGAAGCGATCAGTGCCAATACCCTCGCCAAGATTGTACCCCAAAAAAACATTATTGCCGCTCCGCATTTCGTCATGTATATCAAAGACTATCTCCAACAAAAATACGGCGACCAGTCGGTGGAACAGGGTGGGTACAAAGTCATTACGACACTTGATTGGAATAAACAACAAATTGCTGAGCAAGCGGTCCGAGAGGGAGCTGAAAAAAATAAACGCTGGCGAGCCGCAAATGCAGCGCTCGTTGCAATGGACCCGAAAACCGGTCAGATTCTTTCTTTGGTCGGCTCCAAGGACTACTTCGGGGCATCCGAGCCAACTGGGTGTATTTCTGGAAAAAACTGTGTCTTTGAACCAAACTTCAATGTGGCTATTGCCGAACGACAGCCTGGGTCATCCTTCAAACCCTATGTGTATCTGACTGCCTTCACAAAGGGCTATCTCCCTGAAACGCTCTTGTATGATGTGAAAACTCAGTTTGAGACAGCGGAAGGAAAGGGTTATGAACCCAATAACTATGATGGGAAATTTCATGGACCTCTTCCTTTCATGAAGACGCTCGGCGGATCGCTGAATATCCCCGCGGTGAAAGTTCTCTATCTCGTCGGTGTAAACAATGCTATTTCACTCGCGAAAAGCCTCGGGATTTCCGGACTAAATGACCCCTCAAAACTCGGCCTTTCACTCGTCCTCGGTGGCGGAGAAGTGAAGCTTCTCGAGCATGTTAGTGCCTACGGCACTTTGGCGACTGGTGGCATAAAACACAAGACGACTGCCATCCTGCGTATTGAAGATGCAAAGGGAAACGCTTTGGAAGAATTTAAGCCTGATGTTGGGGAGCGCGTCGTAGAAGAAAAGTATGTCGCGATGCTTGATTCTATACTCTCAAATAATGAGAACCGAGCTTGGGTCTTTGGTGAAAACTCGCCACTTCGATTTGATGCTCGGGCCGTAGCGGTGAAAACGGGCACCACCAACGAATTTCGGGATGGGTGGACCATTGGGTATACCCCGTCCCTTGCCGTCGGCGTATGGGCTGGAAACAACGACAATACAGCGATGGTTACCGGCGCCGATGGTGTTAATGTGGCGGCCCCAATCTGGCGAGCATTTTTGGATCAGACACTCATCAACTATGCCATTGAGCCCTTCCCTAAATACAACCCCGATGACGAGATTGGGGAAGGTGATGGGAAAACAAATAAGCCAATGCTCGCCGGCAAACTCGAAAAGGAAGAGGATTTGAAAGTATGTAGCATCCCAGGTGAGAAGGGAAGTTATTGTCTGGCAAATAAATACTGCCCCGACCGTGAGGTGGACAAAAAAGATTTTGTCAGTGCCCATGATATCCTCGCCTATGTTGATCGGCGTGATCCGCGTGGGCCAATACCAGAGAAACCAGAAAATGACCCTCAATTTAAAAACTGGGAACGAAGTGTTGCTGACTGGTACAAAAAACAGAAAGGGGTCATCGCTGAAGTCCCCCCAGAGAAAGAGTGTTCCGAAGATGATTTCAAAAAATACCGGCCCACCATCAATCTCAGTGTTCCAAGCTCGACGACATCGAACACCCTCACCCTTAACCCTGCTGTTGATGCTCCTTATGGGGTCACCCGCGTCTCTTTTCTCGTTGAAGGGACCCTTGTTGGTGAACGGACGGAAACCCCTTATTCTTTCACCTACTCAATACCCGCGAGTCAAAACAATACAACCCTTGATATTGAAGTTGTCCTAGAAGATAAAAACAGCAACACCGCCAAATCAACAGGAAGCGTATCTGTTGCGTACTAACGCAAATAACGGACAAGGTGAATTTCCTGCACAACGGCTTGTTCAAGAGTTGTGTTTATCCTCCCTATAATTATTTCACGCCGAATCCAAAGCTCGCTCGAATAGAGCGGATTATTGGCTTTAATTGAAAGAATCCCATCAGAAAACCCCGCCGGATCAAGCTCGGTTACTCCCCGAAGGCCGTACTCTTCACGAATAATTTTCCGAAAAACATAAAATACCGTCTTATCATCAATCAGGGGACCTTGAGAATTAGGTTCCCTCCCTTTAATGAACTCCTTCAATGAGCGCATACCACCCCTCAGTTAGTTTTACAGCTCCAAACTAAAATTTTTACCGCTCCACCCTCCATTATTTTCGTATCGGCATTACAATATACAGATAAATTTCACTCTCCTCACTTGAGGAAATTTTTACTGGAGTACTCGAAGAATTTAGTGAAAGAATAACATTTTCACCCGGAAGTACCGCCACCCCCTCAAGGATATACCGCGGGTTAAAAACTAGCTGGAGTGCTTCAGAAAACACCCCCTCAAAAGAAATTCTCGCGACTTGTTCCCCTACCCCCTGGGATTGAGACTGAATTTCCAACCAATTATCATTTTTATTAAACCGAAAAACTACCTCTCCCAAACTATAGATTGAAAAAGATGTCGCCATTTTCAATGCACGCTGAAAATCATCTTTTTTGAGGATAATTTCTGTAGAAAATTTCTTTGGGAGAATAGCCTGATATTCTGGAAATTTTCCATTAATAAGTCGCGAGACGATACGTGTTCTACCAATTTCAAAAAAAATTTGATTTTCTTCTATTACAATTTCTACCCGTCCATCCGCCTGAGTAATAATTCGGGATACCTCTTGAAGGGTATACGCTGGGATAATAATAGACCCTTGAGAAGTTTCAAGATAACTTAGATCCCCCTCTATTTTCTCCTGCATCTGCCATTCTGCTAAACGAAAACTATCAGTTGCTGTGAGAAAAATCCGCCCTTCTCGAAGTCCAAAAAGAACCCCTGTAAGTTCTGGACGACTCTCATTTACAGAAACACAGTACAGTGTTTTTTGTAAACCTCGCCGAAATGATTCTATTGGGAGGGAAAAAATTTTCCCCTCCCCACGCTCAGGAATAATTGGAAAATCCTTCCCATCTAGACTATTTATTTTAACTACATAATTTCCACTTCGGAGAACTAGTTGTGTCCCAATCTGTTCAATTTCTACTACCTGATCAAGAGCTAAATTTTGAATAAAATTTATCAAGAGTTTCGCTGGGACTGTAATTTTCCCTTCCTGTTCAATTTTAGCTCCAATAGAAGTTATAATTCCAATTTCAAGATTTGTTGCAGAAAGACGTAGTTGCCCTTTATCTGTTTCAAATAAAATATTACTTAAAATAGGTAGGGTACTTTGTTTTCCTACTACTCGTTCAAGTGATGAGAGAGCTGAACGTAGGTTTTCTTGAGTACAAGTAAGTTTCATAGGGAGTAATTATTATAGAAGTCTTTATATAAAATTATTGTTATTACTGGTCTGTATATGTGGAGAAGTAGGATTAAGTGGATAAAGGAGGGTTGAGGAAGAAGAGAACGTGTTAATAAAATTGTAGGGAATTTTGTTTAATAAAGAGGGAAGTGTGGATAAGAGGTATTTATTCACAAATAAGGAAAGAGAAATACAGACATATACAGACTTTATACAGTGGGAGATTGAATTTTTTCTCGGATAGAGGCGATTTCTTCCCGGATGCGAAGAGTGGACTCTCTATTTTTAGTTATTTTATCTACAGCATGGAGTACGGTGGTGTGGTCTCTTCCTCCAAAAAAATCGCCAATCGTGGAAAAAGGGGTGTCAAGTTCAGTACGGAGAAAATACATTGCAACTTGACGGGGGTGAGCTACTTCTTTTTTCCTTCCTTTTTTTATCATTTCTTCGACTGGGACACCATAAAAATTACTTACTATCTGAACAATATCGTCCAATTTTACGGATTTTTTTGTTTGAACAAGCATGTCTGAAAGAGCCTTTTGAACTAGCGAGAGCGTAATAGGAACTTTTTGAAATTCACTGTAGGCAAATACTCGAGAAAGAGCCCCTTCGAGCTCACGAACATTGTCCTTTACATGTTCTGCGATGAAGTGGATAGAGGCTGCATCAATAGGAACAGCCTTTTCCTGAGCCTTTGTCTCGAGAATAGCAACTCGAGTTTCGAGACTTGGGCGGCTGATGTCAGCGATCATCCCCCCCTCAAACCGCGAGCGCAGGCGCTCTTCGAGGGTTGGGATAGCTTTAGGTGTCCGGTCGCTTGAGATGACAATTTGTTTATTGAGTTGGTAGAGAGCATTAAAAATATGGAAGAATTCATTTTGAGTTTTTTCCCGACCGGAAAGAAACTGAATATCATCGATAATAAGGAGATCAATGTGTTCGTAGGCGGCCTTGAATTGGTCGACAGTTTGGTTTTTTATTGATTCGACGAGCTCGCTGGTAAAACGCTCGGAGGTGATATATTTAATCTTTTTTTCTGGCTGTTTAGCCATAATTTCATTCCCAAGGGCTTGGAGTAGATGGGTCTTCCCTAAACCAACCCCACCATAGATGAAAAGTGGGTTATAGAGATGCCCGAGATTTTGGGAAATAGCGAAACAGGCTGCTCGCGCGAGCTCATTGTTTTCGGCGACAATAAAATTTTCGAAAGTGTAGCGGTTATTGAGATTACTCTGAAAAATTTCTCCGCTAGGAGAGGTAAGCACTGGTTTTTCAGCAATTCGTTTCCGTGAAAAACCAACGGGTGTTGCCGATGGATGAGGGGAGAGAGCCGGACGGGCACCATCCATGGATTTTCTAAAGGTTTCTGGCACTGATCGTCGATCATTGTTGGGAGTGATCGCACACTTGATATCTTGGATATCCGCGTCGAGTGCTTTGAGTGCTTTGATGATGTAGAGGTTGTACTTGTTCTCAAGCCATTCTTTAGCAAATCCATTGGGGACACCAATAACAATTCCGTTCCCCTCACGTGAGAGAATGGAGGTATTTTTAAACCAAGTAATAAAATTGGCTTTAGAAAGGGATAGTTCAATCTGTCCCAATGCCGCTTTCCAGAGCTCTTCGTTCGTCATAATTCAAAGCAAGTAGATACGATTATACCACGCGCCGCCAGTACTATCGAGCAGCCAGGTGCATAAACTGTGGAGAAAAAGTGTATAAAAAGTAGCCTGAGAAAAAAAGTCAGCGACTTTTAAGGAGGAGAATGTTCGCGGGGTTGTACTTCCCTAGAGTTGACTTTTTCCTTTGTTTAAAATAAAATTGGACTACACATATTTTTCTGTAATACCATGGCTACAAAGCGTACCTATCAGCCAAAAAAGCGTCGCCGCGCTCGTCGGCATGGCTTTCTTAAGCGAATGAGTGAGAAAGGTGGTCAGGCGGTCATTACCCGCCGTCGCCGCCAAGGGAGGAAGAAACTCTCAGTTTAGTATGCTCCCCAAGAGCCTCCGACTACAAGGAAGGGGCGATTTTGAGGCAGTTTTCCGCACAAGAAAGGCTGTTTTTGGGCCAGAAATAGGCCTTTTTTTCCGCCCAACAACATATATTGGTCCCCGAATAGGCTTTAGTTTCAAACAGAGAGTTTTTCCACGTGCTGTAACGCGGAATTTCCTGAAGCGGAAGGGAAGTGCCATAATGAGAGAGCTAGTACCACTTTTGCCGGAAAATACGGATATGGTCATTCTTTTCCACCGACCCTTTCGCCAACCGGTAGATTATTCATTTCTCAAAACATCCCTCACAGACCTCATAAAAAGGCTTAATAAAGAGAAAAAATAGTTATGTCCGAGATATTTCACCTGGTCATTTATCAGCCACTCTACAATGCTGTTATTTTTTTCTACTCAGGCCTTCCATTCCAAGACTTCGGTTTGGCTATTATTTTAGTAACAGTTCTTATCAAGGCGGCCTTTTTCTCGCTTTCTCGGATGCAAATTGAACAGCAGAAGCGAATGCAAGAGATCCAGCCTGCCTTGAAAGCTATCCAAGAAAAATATAAATCAGATAAAACAGCTCAAACAAAGGCTATCATGCAGTGCTATAAGGATAATAAGGTTAACCCCTTCTCTGGTTGCCTCCCACTCATTATCCAGTTAGTTTTTTTCATCACTTTTTATCGGGTCATCATCAATATCAATACCAATGGTCTTATGGTCAATGGTGCCGATGTATACCCATTTATCACAAACCCGGGAGAGATAAAGCATCTAGCTTTTGGATTCTTGGATATGGTTCAGGCGAGTCCAGTTTTGGGTGGATTAGCGGCATTGGCCCAGTATTTTCAGACCAAGATGATCCTTCCTCAGACGAGCCTCTCATCAGAGAAAAAGGATGAAAAATCAAAGTCTGAAATGCCAGATATGGCTGCTATAATGGGAAAACAGATGCTTTATCTTGGCCCCGCCCTTGTTTTTTTCTTTAGTTTTCAGTTTCCAGCGGCCCTTTCGCTCTATTGGTTTGTGTCAACGCTCATTGCTTGGATTCAGCAGAAATGGATTTTTTCCCAGCGCAAGGCACCCGCGGCCGTAGTCATCCCATAACCCTCCGACATCGAAGTATGGAACAACCTTTCCGCAATCACCTGAATGATACGGTCAAAGATTTGCTTCAACGAATCGGTTTTGAGGCGGAAGTGGTGACGGGCGAGGAGTTGGTGAAGGATGATTGTATTCACTATCACTGTGAAATCACGCTGCGCGAGGGGCAAAATCTGATTATTGGACAGCATGGCATGAATGTCGCAGCCCTCCTCCATATCGTGAAACTCATCGTGCGCAAAGAAATGCCAAAAAATGGTCGATTGAGCCTCGATGTTAACCATTATTTCGAAGAAAAAAAAGGTTTTCTCGAGCGAGAAGCTCTGGCAGTAGCGAGAGAAGTCGCTACAACTGGTCTTCCCCTAGCCCTGCGTCCCATGTTGTCTTTTGAACGCAAAATCGTCCATAATCTTCTTGCCGATCACCCGACAGTGATGACTGAGAGTGTTGGTACCGGTGAGGAGCGTCGGATTTTGATGAAGCGTAAGCCGGAAAATGTCGAAGAACAGGCTCTTTAAAGCGTCCTCTCATGGCCCTGGCCAGAAAAATTGCCTACAATGTTGTTTTCAACTCGGTGCTCAAGGTAACATCGACTGTTTTCATCGCGTTACTGTCCATTCGTCTTATCACGGGGTATCTGGGTCAAGAAGGATTTGGCGAATACGCCACGGTCCTCGCCTTCTTTGCTTTTTTTGGGGCTATTGGTGATCTTGGACTGGCCAATGTTACGGCCCGTGAAATTGCTAAGCCGAATGTAGACGAAGCTGAGTTTTTTGGAAAAGTGGCGGCCCTTCGGGTGTTTGCCAGCCTGGTCATCATTCTCCTGACCCCTCTCGCTTTGTTTTGGTTTCACTACGCCGCCTCAGTCAAGGGCGGTATCGTTATTATTACGCTCGCGCTCCTCTTTGCTCAGTTCAGTACACTCCTGAATGGTATTTTCCAAAAACGGTTAGCAATGGATCGGGTCGCCATGGTCGAATTTGCCGGAAAAATCCTTCAGTTTATTCTCATCTATGCTGCGGTTCGGTTTGATTTGGGGTTTTTGGCGGTTGTGAGTGCAGTGCTGATCACGATGCTGTTCAATGCTACGCTCACCCTATACCTTTCACGGGCTTTTCTTCGCTTTCACCTCTCCTGGGACACGGTATTTTGGAAGCGCTTTATGCATGATGCCTGGCCACTGGGCCTCACTGCGATCGTTACCTTTGCTTATTTTAAGCTTGATACGATTATTTTGTCGCTGATCCAACCTGCGGCGCATGTGGGCATCTACAATGTTGCCTACAAGATTATGGAGAACCTTATCTTTTTCCCCGCTATGCTCGTAGGACTTATTTTGCCACTTTTGGCGCGAGCTCATCAGGTTGACCATCGACAGTTTCGAGAGATCACCGAAAAAACAGCGAAAGTATTTATTGTTATTGTTCTGCCGATCATCATTGGAACACTGTTCCTCGCCCCCCAGATTGTCGCCATCGTGAGCGGCGGCGGATTTGAGCTCTCAGCAAATGTGTTGCGTATCCTCATCTTTTCCCTCGCAGGTATTTTTTTCGGCCATTATTTTAATATGCTTATCCTCGTAGGGAACGCTCAGAAGAAACTCTTGAAAGCCCTCGTCCTCATTGCGGGAATAAATGTTATGATGAACATTTTCCTGATTCGCGAGTTCTCTTATTTTGGGGCGGCAGTGTCATCAGCTGTAACGGAGGTGCTCGTAGTGATTATTTCAGGCAGTATTGCGTATCGGACCATTGGGTTTTTCCCCAAGCCTGATCGTTTGATACGGATATTTTTTTCGGCTGGAGCGATGGCCGCACTCCTCGCGTTTGTCCCCCCCCTCCCATTTCTTGTCATGCTTCTTTTAGCAGGGATTTCCTATGTTTCACTTTTGTGGATTACTCGGGCAGTAACCTCGGCCGAGATTGCGAGTGTCTTCAGTAGTAAAACAGAAGCGAAAGAGGACGGCCTTGAACCCCTATCTCTCTAAGGTATGTCAGCTACTCGCGTTGCAATCATCGTCTTAAACTATCGGGGCGAAGAAGTCTTATTGCGTTGTCTGAGGTCTCTCAAGAAGGCCATTGGACTGAATGACCGTATTCTTGTGGTTGATAATGGCCATGAGTCGGAACTCATGAATAGGGTAAAAGTTGAATTTCCAGACATCGAGATCTTGGTTGCCCCGACCAATCGAGGTTTTGCGGCCGGAATGAATCTTGGTATCCGTCAGATGCAGGCGCGTGGCTCGTTTGATGCGTTTTGGCTTATAAATAATGATGCAAGTGTTGCTTCTGATGCTCTGACTCAACTCAAGCGGGCTTTTGAGGCGCTAGGCAGCCGCGCCCTATTTTCCCCTGTGATTTTTTCTGGTCGGGGGATTTGGTACGCTGGTGGAAAAATTGATTTTCTTCGAATGCGGACGGTCCATCGGAGTGTTCCAATCTCTATGCAGCAGCCGTTTACAACGGACTTTATCACGGGTTGTGCTCTCTTTATCCCGCAGGCAGTTATCGCTCGGCAGGGTCTCTTTGATGAAAGGTATTTCCTCTATTATGAGGACGCAGCTTACTCACTAGCAGCTCGTCGCTCGGGTGTACCGCTTTGGGTGGTGCCACAGGCGCAGGTTTTTCATTCCGAAGAGAGTCGGAACAACCCGATGAAAACATACTGGCTTGTCCGTTCGGGTGTCGAGTTTTTTCTCCGCGAGAGCCGGGATGTCTGGTGGGGCTGGGTACGATTTTTCCTCTTTTTCCGGCGTCTAAAAAATTGGTTTGAGAACACCTATCGGCCGAAACCTATAGCGGCTGAGGTGAAACGGGCGTATACTGACGCTTCGCTATGATTCCAGAAATCTCCTTCATCTATGTGAATTATCGGAGCGCTGTTTTCCTGGAACGGTCATTGGCCTCTGTCCGTTCAAGTGTCGACGGTCAGGTTTCGACCGAATATATCATTATAAATAACGATCGCACTGAGCGAGAGCGTATCAATCAGCTCACCATGCAGTATCCCGATCTTCACATCGTGCATCAAGAACACAATATCGGATTTGGTCAGGCAAACAATATTGGCGGGCGATTGGCGACGGGGGAGGTTTTGTTTTTTATCAATCCGGACACGGTCTGGCAACAAGGTAATCCCCGAGGTCTCCTCGCCGCATTTCGTTTCCGCCCGCAGGCACTTTTCGGTATGGCGCTCACAGATGCGTCTGGTGTGCGCGAAATCTGGAGCGCGGGCGCATTTCCAACGCTGGCCCGCATTCTGTGGGCAAATGTTTTCCCAAAGTTACTCAACCGGCCCTGGCAGGCACAGTGGGTAACGCAAACAGACTGGGTTTCTGGTGCCGCACTGGCTATTCGTCGGGATTTCTTTCAGACACTGCAGGGTTTTGACACAGACTACTTTCTCTATTTTGAAGATGTTGATCTCGCCCACCGCGCGATTGTTCAGGGTGGTTGGGTCGGTGTGTATCCGTTTATTCAGCTTCAACATATGGGCGGACGAAGTCATGAGAACCTAGCGATGAAAAAAAACGCCTATTATATGAGCCAGAGACGCTATTTTGAAAAATGGCGGCCAAAACTGGAAGAGAAGATTTTGATTTTTGGACAAACTGTGCGGCGTTTTTTGATCTAGATATATGACATATTTTCTCTCATTGATTCTCCTTGCGACGCTCCCCTTCCAATTCACTCTTTCTTTCAATGGGTTGGGAGACATCCCCCTTGCCCGCCTTCTGTCTATGGGTATTATTTTTTCATTTAGTGCACACGCGTTGATTCGGCAGTCCTGGCGATTGCCGGCCCCGCTCTTCACAGGAGCGCTTCTCTCAGTGCTCGGTTTGGCGCTGACCTCGATAGGTTGGACCCTACGACCTGATTTGGCTCTCCCCAAAATTGCTTTTCTGTTCAATCTTCTTCCACTTATTTTTGTTTGGCACGATATGTGGCGGCAGAGTGCTGCTCATTGCATCACCTGTATCCAAGTATTTTTGTGGAGTGCGACGAGTGCTGCCGTTGTAGCCGTTGGCATATTCCTTACCCAATTTATCTTTGGAGTAAGTGTGGTATTTCACACTCTGGTAGATCGGGTGTTGCCATTTTTTCTTGGGCAGGAACTCGCCACTCTCGTTGCGAGTTATCCGAGCCTTTTGGTCAATATTGATGGCGCGACGGTGCTTCGGGCAACCGCATTTTTTCCGGACCCGCATGTGGCGTCTTATTTTTTTGGACTTGCCGGATTTTTGGCATTCGGTTTGGCACGCATGACGGGTCAGCAGCGATATGTCTGGTGTGCCGCTGGCCTGTTTCTGGCCGATATCCTGACATTTTCGCGGGGTGGGTATGTGGGTCTCCTGGCGGGAATGATAGTGTATGCAGGCCTATCCTTCTCGGCGTTTAATCATCAGCAGAAAGTCCGGGTTGGGTGGGTATTGATGGCACTCCTTATCGGTCTCAGTGTGTTTGGGCAGCCTGTGTTGAGCCGCTTTGCGACAAGCTTTTCTGTAACCGATACTTCGAGTACAGAGCGACTCGCTTTGTGGCGTGAGGCTCTGCCGACTATCGCGGAACATCCGATACTTGGAGTTGGATTAGGGAATTATCTCTCCTCAGCGCGGCCGTTGTATACGCCCGGGACACCGTTTTATGCTCACAATCTCTATCTCGATATCGCGCTTGAAATGGGATTGATCGGCCTGGCTATGTTTCTGTTGCTCTTTCTCTCTGCATTCATGCGATTGATAAGGGTGAGACGGAGCGATCCCTGGGCACCCGCTATTCTTGCGGCGCTTACTCTCTACCTTACCCATTCAATATTTGAAACGGCGATATTTTCGTTACACAATACACTTGTCCTCACTCTCCTCCTCGCTCTCGCACACCGGACATCAGAACAAAACACCTGATAAAATAGCGCATATGTACATACGCCAATCACCTGATTTGCCGCGCCGTCCATTCGGTGGAGTGTTTTCCGAAGCCGCTTTCGTCTGGCTCCTCCTCACCGTTCTGCTTTTTCCGGTAGCACACCTCTCACTTTTTGGATTACCAGTATATTGGTCCGAAACAGCCCTTGGTTTTTCATTCCTTTCGCTGCTCATGGTGCAGGGTTGGGACCATGTTCGGCTCCAATTCATCCAGCTTCTCAAGAGCGAACGAGTTTTTTTCTTTTACACCACTCTTTTCCTCACAGGGATAGTCATCGCGACGCTTTCAAATCCGCAAACGCTTTCCGGCTGGGGGGCAGTAAAGAGCTTCTACATCGTTCCCGTGTTTTTCTTGATCGCTATTCTGTGGTTTGGAAACACCAAGGAGCGACTGGAGCTTTTTGCCCTTGCATGGCTTTTCGGGATTGGTGCGGCTTCAGTCGCGAGTCTCATAGCGGCTTTCTCTGGCTGGTTTCTCTTTGATGGTCGCCTGGCAGGTACCTATCTTTCCCCGAACTACCTTGCTTTGCTGGTCGCCCCAGGTGTATTCCTGGTCGTTTATTTTTTCTTATCATTGACGCGGGACAGCGTTTGGCGATTGGGTGGTTTGACGCTGCTCGCCATCACCATTTTTGCGACACTGTGGTTGACACGCTCTTACACGGCTTGGGCATCTATTGGCCTCGTCTTGGGAGGAGTGCTTTTTTTTAAAAAAGGTGTATCACGGGCAAGCATTCTCCTCCTCACCCTCCCGATCTTTCTCATCGGAGCATTCTTTTTTCAGGAGCATGACGGAAAAAAGTGGGAAAGCCTGATTTCGGGAGACCCGCGTTCATCCTTGGCTTCGCGCCAGATGATTTGGCGATCGGCGATAAAAATTGCGGAGGATTCTTTTCCGCTCGGTATTGGTGCGGGGCGTTTTCAGGAAATGTATCTTGCTTATCAGCCGCAATTTCCACCATATCTTGAGTGGGCCGTTCCGACGGCTCACAATCTCTTGCTCCACTTCCTCCTCGAAGGCGGCCTCCTTACCCTCATAGGTTGGATTGGCTGCGTTAGTGTCCTGGCTATTCGATTCTTCCGGCAGCAAACCAGCCAAGGGATGACTCGCTCGCTTTCTTACGCTGCGCTGGCTGCCCTGCTCTTTGCGTGGTATCTCGTCGCGGGCCTCGTTGACACGCCATATATGAAAAATGATCTTGCACTAGCGGTCTGGGGGACACTCGGGTTATTTCTGGCCGCGCTCCGTCTCAGAGTGTGATGCGGTAAAGTTTCTCCGAGAGACGATCAACAAAGTACAAATCGGTTTCCGTTGGTGAGAGGAAGACATTACTCGCATCAAAGGTCTCAGTCATCGCTTCGAGTGGTACAAGACGCTCTTTTTTACCGGTGCGGACATTCATTTTCCAAAATGTATCTTTGCTGTAAAGCGGTTTTCCAAAATAGTCATTCGGCAGAAGCGTATTCTCTGGAAATGTCCCGGGCAGTGCATAGTAGAAAGTCTCATTGTCTTTTGACCAGGCAATTTTGGAGGTGAGCGTCGGGGCCAAGAGATTTTTGTAACCCAGGCCACTTCCATCAGTCAGGCCGAGTGCGAGCGTCTGGCCACCAGACGCTGTTACACTCTGGACGAGAAGACGCTGGCTATTGGGAGACCAGAGAAAGTCAGCGCCAAAATGGCCAGTGAGGAGGGTGTGGCGGTTCTGGCCATTGATATTGATAACTTCGAGTGAACTCTCACGGTTTCCATCGGTTTTTGGCCAAAAGGCGATCAGGCTTGATTGAGGGAGGGCGGCAATGAAATGATCCTCTTTTCCGAGATCAGTAAGTTTTTCCCAATTAGATCCGTCGGGATAGGCGATATTGAGCGAGCGCTCGCCGGTGGCGGGGTCGGTGTATTGGTAGAGGATGCGGTCTCCGAGACTCGTCCAGGTGAGTCGAGACATCTCTTTCTTGAGCGGTATGAAGCTTTTATTGCGGAGATTGGCATAGTACCAGAGGTCGCCACCAGGTTCTTTCATGAGGATCAGGACGCTCAGCCGGTTTGGGGACCAGACGAGGCGGGCGGGGTGACTCTCGAGGCGTCCGAGTTGCGTGATGACTTCTTTGCCATCGAGGGTAGATTCTTTGAGGATATTGTCGCGTTTGGAGTAATAAAAGAGGCTGTTTTCGCCAGCGACGGGCTGGATGACACTCTCAGTGACGACTTGCTGGAAAACGACTGGACGAGTAGCGGCCTCTGTCTCAAGGGCCCGTTTCTGATCGAGTTCCTCCTTTTTTTTTGGATCAGCGACGGGGTTAGCACTATTATTTTTGAAGGCAAAGTTATACACCGCCAAAAAGATGAGGACGAGAAGAAAGAACGATCCGGAAATAATGAACAGCTTTTTCATGAATGGATGTTTCCGACGGTTTCAACACCTAATTTCACTACCATTCGGCATGGATATGGTCTGCTCGAGAATCATCGCAGCTGACATATACCGTAACACGGTTGACAGTGATATCACAAAGGACATTTGTCGCCCCCACCCCCGCCCCTCTGAGTGCTGATTGGACGAGTGGCCACTGAGCCTTCGGCGCATCTGGCACGATATCGACAGCCCGTCCTTGATAGTGGGCGCTATTTGGGGCATGGCTACCGCCAGTAAAGCTCGTAACCATAAAAGGATAGGTCGCCGCTACAGAGAGCAGACCACTGAGCATATTCGCACTCAGTCCCGTTGTCTGGGTGCACAGGCCAGTGCCAGGGCAGCCGTTTTGGCAGCGGGTAACTGGCTGATTAGTGGCTGCCTGGGACATTGAGAGTGTTGGGCTGATAGCTCCAGCGGTACCACTACAACTTCCGCTGGACGAAAGTCTGATGCCACTGCCACTCAAGCGTATCTGCTGAGCCAACTGAGCTGGTGTTGCCCATGTTCCGGTCACACTTCCGGTCGATGTCCCAGTTCCAGTGGTCGTTCCAGCGGCGGGGGCAGGGACGGTGGCGATGCTGACGGTTGGCAGTGAGAGATTGACGAAATCAGGGTTGATCATGTAGAGGAAGAGCCAGGCCACGAGCGCGAGAATGAGGCCGAGGATCGCGTCAAAGATGATTGTCTTGGCGCTTTCCATCCGTGAGGTGTTGCCAGCCGAAGTCAGGTACATGAAGCCGCCGATCGTCAGCATAAAGACAACGGCGATGCCAATGGCCCAAAAAGCAAAGCGATAAATATCCTGGAGATAGGTGTTGAAATTTCCAACGGTATTATCCGAACCCGGGATTTGTTCCAGGAGCTGATAGTTTAGGTAGCCGGGACTGGTAACGGTGATTAATGAAAGGGAAGTGTCACCCGCAGAACCGGTAGGTACACAGCAGCCATCAGCATTTGTCAGGAGTGTCGTTCGGCAGAGACCAATAAAAGATTCGGTTGAATCACTACAGCCGTTAGACCAAGGGACGGCACGGGTTCTACAGACACCCCCACTTCCTCCGCTGGCGACGGAACCTTCACAGCTACTCTCGGGTATCGAACGGCTCACGATGGGGCCAGTGGCCGTGCTCGTAATCGGTACACAACAACCCTGTGTACCGGTGTTGTAGGTATCGCCACAGACACCGACAAAGCGCTCGGTCGCATCATTGCAACCATCGAGCTGCATAATGAGCGGTCCGCGATCACGGCAAGTCCCACCCCAACCACCGGACGTCGGTGAATTGGTACAAGCACTGCTTGATATGACACTGTATGTTCCACTCGGCAGTGTTCCAGCACTGACCCCCGCTGGCAGGCCCGAGAGGAAGGCGGCAACAGCAAACAACGAAAAAATTTTTTTCATAGATTTTTCTTTTCCTCCTCATTATACACTGCTTTGTGAGAAGTTAAAGAAAGGACATCATCCCTGCATCGTGCTATGCGCCCCTGGAGTTTCTTTATCGGCGGGGCTAGAAATCCCAACTGCCATTCATGCTAGTGGATTGGGTATAGTTGACCACGGTAGTTTCGAAGAAATTCCCCTTATCACTATTGGTATCCTGGAGTCGATCGAGGTGTTTGTAGGGATTGGTTACGGCTTCTGGATAAAGCGGGTTGATGTTGAGCATAGCGAGGCGATTATTGGCGAGCCACCGAGTATACCCCTCAGTCGTCTCTCCATTGATGCCAGGGATACGATTGCCGAGGATGTGCTTTCCCCATTCGATCTCTTGTTTTACCGCCTCAGCCATCATGTCTCGGATCAGTGTTTCGTCATAGAGGGCGGGGAATTCTCGGCGAATTTCGCGGAGGATATTGGCAAAGATAGTAACATGGGTGAGCTCATCGCGTCGGATATATGCGATCATCCGGCCGGTTGCCAGCATTTTCATATGATCGACGAGCGTGTCAAAGAACGCAAAGCCATTGTAGAAATAGAGTGATTCGAGGAGAAAGTTAGCAACAATCCCGCGGAAAAAAGTCGTATCGGAAGGCTGATCAACGAAATCTTGGTAGATCTGGCCGATGTATTTGTTGCGCTCGAGGAGCGTTTTGTCAGTGCGCCAGAAGTAGTAGATCTCATCGCGTTCATTGCTGTCCACCACGGATTCGAGGATGGTGGCATAGGATTGGGAATGAATTGCTTCCTGATAGGCCTGGATTGCCAAGACGAGATTGACTTCCGGTGAGGTAACATAGTCAGCAAAATGCGGGAGATTGACCGTCTGGATCGAGTCGAGAAAAATCAAGAAAGAGAGAATCCCTTTGTAGGCAGTCTGTTCCTCTGGGGTGAGATCAGCATGAAACATGCGTGCATCATCCTTCAGACCAGAGACTTTTTCTGGCACCCAAAAATTCCCGATCATCACCTGATAGAGGGATTTGGCCCAAGGATATTTTGTAGCATTGAGATTGAAGAGCCCGGTAGTCGTCCCCTTGATGATAGTTCGGACCCCGACAGCATCATCACCCTTTGGGTTAAACATGAGGTTGCGTCGCATTGCTTCGGTCATAGCGGTGGGATAGAGAATCAAGAATTGAGGTACTCTTTGTTAAATCCAGAGTTTTGACGATTGCATCCTTCTGGATGCCGCACATTTTCTGCTAGCCACTACAGCTGACGCAGCCATCATTGACTTCGGCTGAGAGACTCCGGACATAGTAGACGGTCTTGATGCCTTCTTCCCAGGCCTTCATGTAGTAGCTGTAGAGTTGGGCGGGGCTGACGCGCGACGGATCAATCATCCACTCAAAGGAAACGGACTGGTCAATCCAGGGATAGATAACAGCCATCATATCGATGACATCGCTCATATTCATGTTGATGTACTCTTTGTAGTACCAGAAGTTCTCCTTTGAGAGCTTGGGGGCGACTCGAAGCGTTGGAGCAGAGAGATTGGTTTCGACAAAGAATTTTTTGTAGATCGGGAGGAGTGCGGCAGTGGTACCGACGACACCTGCGGTTGAAGTGTTGGGTGCCGGAGCCGTATGATAGGCGAAACGGACACCAAAGTCCTGCATATCGGCAAAGAGTTGTTTCCATTCGGCCGCGAAGGGAGTGTTCTTTTCAAACCATTCACTGGAACGCCCGAGGAGCCGTCCTTGGGAATATTCACTCCCGGGGTAGAGCTCGTAGGTACCACGCTCTTTGGCTAGGTCGATAGAGGCCCGATATGTGTGGTAGGTGTAGCGTTCAAAGAGTCGGTCTACTTCTTTGCGCGCTTCCTCGGTGTCATAGGCGAGCTGGTGGGTGGCCAAGTATTCGGCCAGTCCGAGATAGCCGAGACCGACACTGCGGTAACGCAGAGAAGTTCGCTTTGCTTCCTGAATGGGGTAATAGTTGAGAGTGATGACATTGTCGAGGACACGCATCACAATCGGAAAGACTTCGGCGATGACCGCGGGTTCGAATACAGTCGCGATGTTGATAGAGGCCAGGTTGCAAACAACGAGGTCGCCAGGCTCATAACGAATGACAATTTTTCCATCTTCAATTACTTCCTCGATGAATTTGGTATCCGAAGTGTTTTGGCAAATCTCAGTACAAAGCTGTGTCGAATAGATATTTCCCGCATGTTTATTGGGATTGAGACGATTTACCGTATCACGAAAGAAAACATACGGCATACCTGTTTCAACCGTTGATTTGAGAAATTTCTTGAAAATCTCCTTGGCTTTTACGGTTTTTCGCATTTCTATTCGAGTATCTTGTTCGAGAGTGAGATAAAATTCCTCGAATGCTTTGTCGAAAGAGTCCTGAAGTCGTTTCCCATAGAGCTTCTCGATTTCGTGTGGATCAAACAGAGTGATGTCAGCGTCGTCTTTTAAGCGCTGCATGAAAAGGTCGGGGATAGAGACAGCCGGAAAGATGTCAAACGCTTTGGATCGGATATCGCCAGTCTCTGTCTGGAGATCGAGAAAGTCATAGATATCGAGATGCCAGATGTCGAGTGTGACGGAAATGGCTCCAAGTCGTGAGCCGAGCTGGTTGACGGCAACAGCGGTATCATTGATGACTTTGACCCAAGGATTCACTCCGCCAGACATACCTTTGACGCCGCGGATCGAGCTCCCCCGCGAACGGATATTGCCGAGGTATACACCAACGCCGCCGCCAAACTTGGAAATCTGAGCCATGTTCTCGATGGCATGATAGATGGCGCGCAAGTCATCATTGACATTAATTTTGAAGCAGCTCGATAGCTGATTGTGATTGGTGCGCGCATTGAGAAGGGTCGGCGTCGGGAGTGAGATGCGCTGTTCGGAACAGTGTTTATAGATCTGGAGAGCAAAAGCCAATCGATGTTCAGGCTTTTCTGGAATCGCGAGAAATAATGCGACTGACATGTACATTTCTTGCGGCAGTTCCTTGATAATCTTGTTGGGATTGAGGAGGTAGCGTTTGATGAAGGAGACGACCGTTGTGTATTCGTAGCTGGTGTCGGTATCTCGTGAGAGGTGTCGTCCGGCTTCGAGGATATCTTCAGCGGAATAGTATTGATAGAAATCTTTGTAGTACAGTCCACGCTCGATATAATCATCAAAGAGTTTTTTGTAGGCTTCAGCCGAATAGATATCTTTTTGTTCCAAACCGCGGTTTTTGATCGCCTTTTTGTAGAGGTCGCCCAAAAGGATGCGGGCGGCGATATTTTGCCAAAAAATATTTTCTACTGTAACGAGATCAATGCAGGTTTTGACGAGGAGCTTGCTTAAGTCCGAGGTTTTGATTTCATCAACAATATTTTTTTTGAAGGCTTCGATGAGGTCTTCAAAAGTGCAGAGCGTTTCGTAGCCGCTGGCAGCTCGGTCGAACACTGCTTTGATTTTCTGGATACTAAACAGCTCCTTCGATCCATCCGCCTTGGTAACCTTCATCGAGTGATGCTCGAACTGTTCGACCAATTTCTCTTTGCGCTCATCGCGTTTTTCGTTCTGTTTCTCTCGGTAGAGGATATAGGCTTTGGCGATTTCATACTTCCCCTCCTTCATCAGGTGTTTTTCGACGAGATCTTGGATGGTTTCGACAGATGGAATATGAGTTTCGCTGCTGCCACAAGACAGAATCAAATCTTCGATGACCGCATCAGTCATCTTGGGGATAAATTCCTTTTCAGTTTCTCCCGTGGCATCGCACGCGAGCGTGATGGCAGTCTCGATACGGGAGCGATCAAAGGCAACCACCTCACCGTCCCGTCGTTTGATCTGATTCAGAGTCATAGTGTTTATGTTAGCTGCTCACTCTTTGAAAACTTTGAAAAATATTGAGGATCACTCAACCAGCTGTCTTGGCGGTGAAACGCTTTTCGACAGTCGCCCAATCGACGGCTCGCATGAAAGCAGTAATATAATCAGCCCGCTTCAGTCCGTAGTCGAGAACGAAGGCGTGCTCGAAAACATCCATGACGAGGAGTGGTTTGGCACCGACGAGATGTCCCCCATCATGTTCATTGACCCAGATATTGTAGAGTTTCCCTGTCGCCTCATCTCCAACGAGGATCACCCAACCGATACCGCGCATTGCACCTGTACTGACAAAGTTTTTCTCCCAGTTTTCGATGCTGCCGTAGGCGGCGATGAGCTGCTCTCTCAATGATCCATTTGCGAGTACGGAGGTATCCTTCGTCATGGCATCGAAGTAGAGCTCATGCAAGCGCATCCCGTTCCATTCCCAACCAAAGCGCCGTTTTAATTCAGCAAATTCTGGCGTAGAGAACTCGCCTTTTTCGACGAGAGCCTTCAGTCTGTCCGAGAGTGCGTTCGTATTTTTTACATACCCCTCATACAGCGTGAAATGATTGGTGAGGAGTGTGTCAGAAAATCCAGTGAGTCCGATGAGGTGCGAGTAGTTTTTTGCACTGTAGGCCATAAGATTAAATTTTTCCGACGAGATCGATACCGGGCTTCAGAGTTTTACCGCCCTTCTTCCAGTTTGCGGGGCAGACTTCACCGCCGTGTTCACGGACGAAAATCGCTGCCTCGAGTTTTCGGAGGAGTTCATCTGCACTGCGACCCACATTGTTTGCATGGATCTCATAGGCCTGGAGTACACCATCTGGATCGATGATGAAGGAACCGCGGAGCGCGAGCCCGTAATCCTCGTTCTTTGGATCGGTGATGAGGACACCGAATGCGTCCGAGATGTCGCCCGATGGATCAGCGATCATCGGATACTCGAGTGTCTTGATTGCTGGTGAATGATCATGCCAGGCCTTGTGTGTGAATTTCGTATCAGTCGAGACCGAGAGGACTTCGGCGCCAAGCTCTTGGAACTTCTTATAGTTTTTCTGCATCTCTTCGAGCTCGGTCGGACAGATGAAGGTGAAATCCGCTGGGTAGAAGAACACGACCGTCCACTTAGCACGGAAATCCGAGAAGTGCGCCTTGTGGAAAGACTCCTTCTGATAGTAATCGAACTCGAGGTCCGGCACCTTGCTTCCGATTACCGGGAAGTATTCTGGCATGTCGGTCGCCTGATTGTCGTCGCAGCATCCGCCGCCGCAGCAGCCTTCTTGCTGGTACATAAAGTTGGAAGAAAATGAGTTAAAAGTGTTGTTGTGCACCCTTGAAATTTGAGAGATGCTTCACCATGATAGTGATGTCAAATCGGGGTGTCAACTATTGCGCAAATCCCGCCTAAAATCACCAATGCAACAGTAAAAAATAGATTAATATACTACCTATAGTATATATAAACCATTAACAAGTACAACTGGCATTGACATGCTTGATGACGAATGGCATACTGGAGCTTGGCCGAAAAGAATAATTTCGGGGAAAAGTAATGCAGGCTATTCGGTCGCTGAGTGGTCGAGCCAAGAGTCAATCAGAACAGTCTTATGTCAGAAGAAAAAAACTCTATTTTTGTAAAGGAGCGGCACAATGGCTGGCGTCTGGATCGTTTTTTACTCGATGCTTGTCGGCCCCTTACGCGTCCAGATGTCCAAACCCTCATTGAGTCAGGTGCGGTTGCGATTGATGGCAAGGTGATGGTGCGTTCTGGGCTTCGAGTAAAACCAGGGATGACAGTCCATGTGAGAGGCGTCGCTCGGGGGCGTAAGCCAGTGGTGGAAAAGACAGAGATGCCTCATCCCGTAGTTGTCGCTGAAACTGAGACTTTTCTTGTGCTTTCCAAACCGGCGGGTATTGCTATGCATCCAGCTGGTCATTCGCAACAATTGACGATTTCTGATTGGATATCCACGACTTATCCACAGATCGTGGGAATTGGTGATGATATAAAACGCCCGGGCATGGTGCACCGTTTGGATAAAGACACCTCGGGTCTCATCCTTGTTGCTAAAACGCAGAAGTCGTTTTTGGCTCTAAAGAAGCTTTTTCAAGAGAGAAAGATTGAAAAAACCTATGTGGCATTGGTCTATGGAAATATCCCTGACCCAAGTGGTCGTATGAATGCACCAATTGGTCGGGTGAAGGGTGAGAAAAAACGGGCGATTCCCGCTGGAAAGCGTATATTCGCTGGATTACTGCGTGAAGCTGTAACAGAATACATGTTACACACACGCTATACAGGCTATGATTACCTATCTGTTAAGCCAAAAACTGGCAGAACCCATCAAATCCGAGTCCATTTGTCGGCACTGGGATACCCGATAGTCGGCGATCGGCTGTATCGCTTCAAAGAACACCGCCGTGATCCCCTCAAGCCCCCCTTTCAACTTCTCCACGCCGCCAATCTTCGTTTTCAGCTAGGAAAAAAGAAGTATTCCTATGCTGCCCCGTTACCCCGTTATTTTTCCGATACTTTGAAGATGCTTGACGCCGAGGCGGGAAGAGGCTATGATTGGAGCGCTTGAGTAGCCTGCCTGATACGCTTCATGCGAGTCATGTGGGTGGGGCCTTTCTCTGAAATGGGGTCCCCTTTTTATTACTATAGTAATCTTCCGTCCATTCGGCAGAGTCACACTCCTATGAATCAAAAACTTGTTGCCTTCAATCAGAATCTCCGAACAGCGCGTACAGATCTCCCTCAGCTCCAAGCTGGCGATGTCGTGAAAGTGCGCCGAAAAATCAAGGAGGGAGAGAAAATTCGAACCCAGATGTTTCAGGGTATGGTCATCGCTCTCAAGGGCGGCCAGAGCTCTTCTCAGATGGTAACAGTTCGCAAGGTCTCTTCAGGGATTGGTGTTGAGATTATTTTCCCTCTCCTCTCCTCTCAGGTGGAGTCAATCGAGCTCGTAAAACGAACCAAGGCTCGGCGTGGTAAACTATACTTTGTCCGTACGAAGTCAGCCAAAGTTATTGGTAAAAAGCTTAAGGAGGTCCCATTTGAGATCGGGAAAGCGGGTAAGGAAGTAAAAGATGTTGTGAAAGAAGTGAGAGCAGCCGCTCAAGCGAGTGCTGAAGAGGTGAAGGTTGAAGCGAAGTCAGAGTAGGGCGTGATTCTTGTGCCAAAATCCCGAGAGACTTTCATTTCTAAGCGAGGATGGACACAAGTTCAGGGAGGTTGTGAATAATGGAGATCAGTCTTTTGTAGTTTGAACAAAATTAGGGGCCCAGGTGGCGGAATTGGTATACGCGCTAGCTTGAGGTGCTAGTTCCCGCAAGGGATTGGAGGTTCGAGTCCTCTCTTGGGCACAAAGGAATGCAGCTGGTACATGATTGCCAGCTTTCTTTTTTGTCAGAGTCTCAGTACCATAGGGAAAGCCAGGGCAGTTAGCTCAGTTGGTTAGAGCACCTCGTTTACACCGAGGGGGTCAGAGGTTCGAGTCCTCTACTGCCCACAGTGAATGTATTCACTATAGAGCAGGCCAACTGCTTGGCCTGCGTGAGGACGAGAAAGCCAGAGCGATGTCCGAGTTTTCTTTTCAGAGAAAGGCGAAGACCGCGAGGCGGGGTCGAGAGATTTTCCCGTCAGGGAAAATACTCGTGACCGAGTCCTCTACTGCCCACACGAAAAAAAGCGTTTCAAAGAGTTGCTTTTTTCGGTAGTTTCGGGATAATGGGAGATGTTTCGCTGGAGTCTTTCCGCGCTCAGGCTTCGGATGGACAGCATGTATAGAAACATCAGAAAAAAGAAGAATATTGTTGGGCCCTACGAAGTTTTAACGAAGCAGGCCGGGGTAGCTCAGTGGTAGAGCGAAGGACTGAAAATCCTTGCGTCGGCAGTTCAATTCTGCCCCCCGGCACACACCAAAACACATCTCAATAAAGATGAGATGGAAAAAGTAGAGGTGGTGTGCGTGTGCCCCAGCTGAGTTCCTGTGGTATAAAAATGATGGAGAGAGATCGGGTCCGTAGCTCAGCGGTTAGAGCAGGCGACTCATAATCGCTTGGTCGATGGTTCGATTCCATCCGGACCCACAGGCCAGGTAAAATCAGATCCGCGGGTATCGTATAGCGGCTATTATGTGACCTTGCCAAGGTCAAGATACGGGTTCGACTCCCGTTACCCGCTCAGCTAAAGAAAAAGGATTGGTCTTGCACTGATCTTTTTTTCTTTTGTTTGGATTGGGAACGGGAGGCGAACGGGAAAGGGGTCGGGAAAACGGGAGTTTTCCTGTAAGCGGAGAGCAGCGAGTTTACGAAGCGTTGAGAACCGAGGGGTTCTTAAAGAGCGAAGCGAGTGAGATTCTCCCGTTAACTGCTCCAATAAAAATGAGGCTCATTAGAGTCTTATTTTTTATTACGTCTAAAGTCGTCGAATTAATGGTGGACAAGGCCATTGTGAACTGATATGTTTTTTTTTGTACCTTAACAACCCCGAAAGGAACTCTATCGGAGAAAATCCATCTAATTTTGAGTAATACTTCTTTGTAAACTCGGATTGGAGATTGAAATGAGAAAGCGTTTGATTTCTTTTGCACTGTTCCTGTCTTTCATTCAATCAGCCTTCGCTTTTGACTGGAATTCGTTCACGGCTCCCCCAAGAAATATTCCGTTCACCGTAGGAACTGTGACTTACACATCATTTGTGCAGGTCAGGCATCCTTGGTATGCACTCAACTATATTGTCTATTACCCGGATGGAATAAGCGATGCCCTGAAGCCAGTTGCGGTCGACTATAACCAAGGATATCCCTACCAACACATCTAGTTCCTGCTCAACCCAACTTCTCAAAGCCAGGCTTATGACAGTGCAGACTACAATCCGAATGTGATTGCTTACTACTGCTCCGGAGTTTCGGCCTGTGAGAATAACAACTGGGGTGATTCGATAACGCCGACGCAAATCTGGTATCGACAATATACCTGGTTTGACTGGAATTACGCCGGGCCGACTGGTTATAACCTCCAGAATGATCTGGTGCGAGCAGTTGGCATCGATGTCAAGGTGAACTTTGGCTATGCCTGGGGTGGGCAATTCGGCCTGTCCACGCTTTCAGCGAATGATGTGGTGGTGACAGGCGCTGCTGCTCCGTCATACCTGAGCTTTCCGCTTGCGGGAGAGACTGCTTACACGGCAGGGGTTTCCTCCGTGATGGATCACTCGATGACGGCTCTATATGCGGGCGATACCAACAATACGGTCACTGCCTTCAATGGCGAAGCCGGAACTGTTGGTCCGTATGGAAGCAGTACTTGCTACCGAAAGACAGACAGCTCTGTTTTTCTTGTGGGGACCATAAATTACACGGGTGCTTTTAGTGGCGGAGGTGATACCTATCTCTGCTACAACGGTCACCCGGGTTACGATTACCCCAAGGTGCAAGGCACGGCAATCCTCGCTCCTGCCGGGGGAACGCTGTGCGTAGCCACTGCAACTCCTACTTCCAAGCCAACACCTTCGGCCGTGTGGAGAAATACCAGTCAGTGCCCGTTGTCTGTGGCGCCCGGTACCTCCACGGTTAACTGGAGTAGCCACCATGTCTTCTACATCCTCCATGGCTCAATGCTGATGAATGGATCCACGGATGAGTACATGACCGTATTCCTCCACAGCAACAACCTGGAATCAACGGTCCTGGCCGGAATCTATGACGATGGCTACAAAGTTGTCACAAGGTTGCAGGAGATCGCCGCCGTCGGCGATATCGGTGCATCCGGTGCGTACCATATACATCTTGAGGTGTATAAGAAGGTGAGTGGCACCTGGAACCGTGTCGACCCATATGGCGATGGTACGAGCAACTTGCTTTGGCCGAAGCCCTACTGAAATCTCGTCGGAAACAATTTAAAACCCCTTCAAACTTGGAGGGGTCTTTTCTTTTTTAAAACTTATGGAAGAAACTTGAATGTTGAGAGAAACTTTGCTGCCAAGTCTTCGGTTACATCATCATGAATACTCACATGGTATTGTATATTTTCATGTTGAAAAATCCCATCTCTTCTCTTGTTCATCCAAACTACTTTTTCACCACTAACAATGGATTCATTTAATTCTTCCCTATCAGGATTGGCAAATCCTAGATATGGCTTTTCGGGAGAAAGTGTAATCCAGGTATTTTCAAGCTCTCCTTGTTCTTTAGGGATAGCCTCAATCCAAATACCACTCGACTTCCCACCACTTATAGCCTCTATACTTGGAGCAAACATAACTTGATTGATACGCCCTCCAGCTAACAACTCCTTTTTAACATTGTTACAGTCATTCACGACTTGAAATCCTCGTATATCATCCCCTACAATCATTATCCATTCATCTGGATACTTGACCTGATATCCCCCAGAAATATTTTTACACATTTTTTTCCAATTCGCTGCCGGCTCAGTGACGACTAGTGGTACTATTTCCGGCTTCTGGATAGGGGATTGTGTCGTGGTCGGTTGTTGTTCTTGCATCACCCTATCTCGTTCAGTCTTTTGTCTCGCTTTCTCATCAAAATACCGTGCCATTAGAAGCATCCCTCCAAAGAGCATGACGAGACCTAGTCCGATTATCAACACCCCTCTTTGTTTACTGTTTTGCATAGTTCTCTTTAAAAATCCTGATTCTCCATCGCTTTGATGATACCAGAGATTTCAGCTCCGAGGAACAAAATGATCGTTAAACTTCGGACTGGTTTTAACCCTCTATACCAGCTAGCTCAGATTTAGAAAAGAGACTCACAGAGACTTTTTAGTGTATTATCGTAAATATATGCAAAGGATCGCCACCAGAATTTTTATTTACGCTTCCATTACCTTTGGCATTATTGGTATCGCGATGGTACTCTCTGGTCCTTTTGGGCCGAATCAGCCGGACACACCGCTTCAGATTATTTTCATCCGGCTGCTCATGATTACGGTCTTCATCATTCTCCCATCGTTTGCTCTGAGTGTCGCGGGAAAATATTTGAACGGTAAATTTTAGTTCCAAACCACCAACTTGTCTCAGGACTTTTTTCTTCTTTGAGTAGCAAAAATAAAAATCTTCCATAATCTCCCTGGGCTCGTACTCAGAAAGATTTAGCGTGCCGATATCTTCGATCCTGAGAGTTCTCGGTATATACTAGGAAGAGCAGATATCTTTTATGTTTGATCTCGATCCGCGGGCCGTCATGACGAGAAAGCTCTGGTTGCATTCGTGTTCTATCGCACTGGCAATCGCTGCTTTCTTTTTTCTTTATGTGTCGTATCTCGATGGGCCATTCACACTCGTCTCATTTGCGAAAGTGATGGCCGGAACGGCGAATTTTCTCTTTGCCATGTCGCTGTCGCTTTCGTCATTTGGATACTTCTTCAATTTTCTCGATAGCAAAATTGTGTATCGAAAATACTTTGGCCTCCTCGGCTACGGTGCTGCCCTGGCCTATACCCTCCTCCTCCCCGTGCTCCGACCTGAGCGTTACGGTTCGGGACTGGCCGAATATTTTTGGACGAGTGATGTCCTCCTCGGACTAGCGGCCATGGCGATCTTCACTGGCATGGCAATCATCTCAAATGATCGGGCGATGCTTGCCATCGGTCCGGTGCGTTGGCGCAATCTACTCCGACTCGGCTATGTCGCCTTTTTTCTCCTCGTCATCCGCGCGGTCATGAACGAGAGCAATCCAATCGGTGCTGATCCGCGGCCGGAATATTGGAGTCTCTACCTCCAATCTTTCGACACGCTTCCACCGACCCGATTCCTCTTTTCGGTCGTGGCGAGTACGGTGATATTTCTTCGTCTGGCGGTCGAATTTGATAGGTGGCGGAAGCGAATGGTTCCAGCGGCTCCCAACGCATAAAGAAAAAGAAAGGTAACCGAGAAAGTGTCAGCCTAATGTCAGATTAGATTGTCGTATGCCGGAAAATATTTTTGGGCTGAGCAAAAAAGAAGCGGCATTCTTTCGACGACTCTCGACGCCTGAAAAAATACAAGATTATCTCGACACGCTCCCCTTCAACTTTGAAAAAAAAGGACTGACCTTTTATTCGCCGCGCGTGATATTGTGCGAAGGCAAGGCGCACTGCATCGAAGCAGCCTGTCTCGCGGCCGCCGCACTTTGGCTTCACGGTGAGGAGCCGCTCATTCTCGATCTGCGTTCGCTCCGCTACGATTTCGATCACGTGGTTACGCTGTTCAAACGGAATGGCTACTGGGGTGCGCTGTCCAAGACAAATCATGGAGTACTCCGTTATCGCGATCCGATCTATCGAACGGTGCGTGAACTTGCCCTCACTTATTTCCACGAGTACTATCTGACCACGACCGGCCAAAAGACATTGCGTGAATATTCGCGGCCGTTCAATTTGAAACGCTTTGGGACAGACTGGGTAACGAGTGAGAACAGCCTCATCGATATCGCCGAGGCACTCGATCTGTCACAGCACTACCGGATCATCCCACATGTGAACGAACGGCTTCTCCGGCCCGCGTCCGAGATTGAAAAGAAGGTGGGTGCAATTCCAGAATGGCGGAAAGCGGATCGGATGACATAAGCCCAATGTTCGAGGGACAAAAAAAAGACGGCCTATCTTTTGGAGCCGTCTTTTTCTTTTTGGTATTGTACACTATTTTTCGTACTTATCTTTCATACTCGCGCGTATTGTGGGCGGCAGCAGATATAGCTGGATGCAAAGGCGGGTAGTGTTCACTAGAAATAGGGTCTCTGCCCAGCGTCCGATGATGATCCGTACCTCCGGTATTGTGAGATAATTCCAAACCGTATACCATGAGTACTATAGCCTCATCCACTCTCTAACAGTGATATACGGAAATTATGAATGAAAATCCTTTTAAGCGACCAAAGATCTGCGTTATTGATGATGATGCCGATCTCTTGGAGATCTATCTTCTCAACCTGAATCGAGAGAACTTTGATGCCGTGCTTGCAAAGGACGGGGAAGAGGGTCTGAAAATCATTCGCGAACATATCCCCGATGCGATCATTCTGGATCTTCAAATGCCAAAGAAAAATGGCTTTGAAGTGCTGGCTGAATTAGCCAAAGATTCTACCCTGAGTCATATTCCTGTAGTCATTCTCTCCAATGCTGATGATGAAGCCTCTTTCAAAAAAGTGGGAAAGTTTGAGACGCATTTCTATCTTGTGAAGGCTCTCACAACACCAGAGAAAGTGGTAAAGATCCTCCGTGAAGTGATACGCTAGTACCGGTTGCCAAAATACATTGAGACAAAAGAAAAACGAGGGACTTGCTCATGAGCAGGTCCCTCGTTGTATTAGCGCGTTACGCCAATGGCGGTGTAGAGGTTTTAGATGGTTGTTGCGTCAGGAAAACACATCGTCTGAAAGTCCTGGGCGGTTATCCGAAGCATCTTGAGTGATGGATCGACATATCCGAGGGTATAGCGTTCATCCCAGACCTTTTTTGCTTCGAAGAAACCGGTCCGCGTCAGGTGGTAACAGCATTTACCCTGTCGACGCACAACAGCCACAAATTTGCGTTCCCGAAGACGCTCGAGGTACAGCACAAGGGTGCCGAAATTATACGAGCGATCGGGAAATGTGTTGCGCATCTTGATCGTGATCGAGCGGAACGATGTAACACGCTCCGTATCAGTGTCGTAGTCTCCAGTGCTCCCCATGACGATAAGGAGTCGTTTTTGGGCGTTTAAGGACATCTATGCGCTCTCCAATTAATTGTTAGTGGACAAAAAAGCAGCCCGAAATGCCTGTTAGCTGCCAAATGATTCTGTCATATCCCGAGAAATGTGTCAAGAGCCGAGAGATTTTTCACCCGACGCGCTATTGTTCGGGTTTTTAGATATTTGACCAAGGTGTCCTAAAGTCCGCTTTAAACCATTGACAGAATACTAGAAATATGATAGAGTGTTCAGTCGTGCTTTTAAGAGCCGATTTGGGTGCCCTGGTGAAGTGACAGCGATGTACCAGCCCAATGTATCCATAACTTTCCCCTATGCGTTTTATAGTTTTACTGCTTTCGAGTGTCATTATCTGGTCAATGTTCTCTCAACCGGTCCAGGCTGCTTTGCCTGAAATTGCAGTGGTGCGTTATGACATTGCTGCCGATCCGCTCCTGTTGATTTGGACTTTTGGTATCGGTAAACACAACCCCGCTATTACAGCGACGGGCGAATTGAGCGGTGATGAGAAGAAACTTGCTCGTTGGAGAGAAAAGCAGTCCCGTTTGTGGGCTGAGCTTGAGGTGGGTAAGCGTTTTACGATCAATGCGTCGGCGTATACTGCAGCGGCTGATGAATGTGGAAAAAATGACGGTATTACAGCCTCAGGCTTGAAAGTTGAAGAACAGCGGACACTGGCGTGCCCGCCCAATTACCCATTTGGCGCCAAGATCGCTATCGAAGGGATGGGTGAATTTCGTTGTGAAGATCGCGGTGGAGCAATCAAGGGGAACAAGTTTGATATCTATATGGAAACCAAGAGTGAAGCCTTTGCTTTTGGCCGGCAGTTCCTGGAGGCGGAAATTATTGATTAAGCCAGTGTCATTTCATGGGGAGCGGCTTCTCCCCGCCCCCATAAAGCCAGTGAATGTTGATTCAGAGGCTTTACAAGGGATTGGTCCTTTTCAACTCTCTCAGGGAGATACGCATGCTTTTCAAGAAAACGCAGCATAGTTTGGCGGCGATCGCACTGTGCCTCTTCCTCTTTGCCTTTGTACAGCTTGAGGGTGAAACTGACATTTTCTTTGGCAACATACTGCTGGGCCTATCGGCCTTGACCGCCATCGCGTCATTCATCGTCGCGGGTGTACATTGGTACAAATATCGGAAAAAACGTTAAATTGATATGAGCCAAATATTTTGACTCATCGGACACGCTCTCATGGAGCGTGTATTTTTTTCATTGACGCAGAGGAATGGCTTTGCTAGGCTTCAGTTGTTTTCTACCGGTCCGATGGCCGAGCGGTTAGGCAAGGGTCTGCAAAACCCTGAACAGCGGTTCAACTCCGCTTCGGACCTCAGACATATCCCACGCTGGGGTGGCGGAATGGTATACGCACGACACTTAAAATGTTGCGCCCGTAAGGGCTTGTGGGTTCGAGTCCCACCCCCGGCACAGACCGAGACCCTGTTGTATCAACCAGGATATTCGCTCAGAGTCTTGAAATAAAACAAGGATTTTATGAATACGCATATTACTTCAATTGAAAACATACGACATTCTTTGGCGCATCTGCTCGCGGCCGCAGTTCTTGAATATGATCCAAAAGCCAAACTCGGCATTGGTCCAACAATTGAGAATGGTTTTTATTATGATATCCAATTTTCTCAGTCTTTTTCTGAGGAAACACTCCCGAAACTCGAAGAGCGGATGCGAACACTCGTGCAACAAGACCTCCCCTATACTCGAAGAGCAGTATCCTCCACAGTTGCACGTGAGCACTTCTTCGACCAGCCATTCAAATTGGAACTCATTAACGAACTTGAGGCCAAAGCTGAGCCCATCACGCTGTATGCGACTGGTGACATCTTTGTCGATTTGTGTCGGGGTGGGCATGTCGAGCGTACGGGCGAGATAGTGTCAGATGCATTTACACTCACACATATCGCCGGAGCATACTGGAGAGGGAGTGAAAAAAATCCGATGCTGACCCGCATATATGGCCTGGCATTTGCCTCCAAAGAAGAGCTGGACACCTATCGCGCGCAGCAAGAGGCAGCAAGACAGCGAGATCATCGTCTCCTCAATGAACAGCAGGATTTTTTCCTGATATCGGAAGAAGTGGGCAAGGGACTCCCCCTCTATCTCCCCAATGGAGCATATATCCGCAAGAAGCTAGAGGATTTTATGTACGAAAAGGAGTCGGCTCATGGATATCGCTATGTGTACACGCCAGTGCTGACACATCGGCGGCTATACGAGCAGTCCGGACATCTGGCACACTATCGGGCCGATATGTATAGCCCGATTGATATCGAGGGCGAAGAGTACTATCTGCGTCCGATGAATTGTCCACACCATCATCAAATCTTTCGGCATCGTCCCGTGAGCTATCGGGATCTGCCTCTCCGTTTGGCTGAAGCCGGACTCGTTCATCGTTTTGAGCGGTCGGGAGTATTGACCGGTCTTATTCGGGCGCGCTGCTTTACTCAAAATGATGCACACATTTATTGTGCAAAAGCGGATCTCAAACACGAGATTTTGGGAGTACTTGCCCTTTTTCGGGAAGTATACGATGAAGTCTTTCATATTCGAGACTACTGGTTTCGTCTCTCACTTCCTGATTTTGAAAATACCGAGAAATTTGGTGATATCGAAGATCAATCAATGTGGGAAGAAGCGACGACTGTGGCTCGGGGTGCACTTCAAGATTTCGGCGCGCGATATGTTGAGGGTGGTGGCGAGGCAGCATTTTACGGTCCAAAGATTGATGTGCAAATACGCAATGTGAATGGTAAAGAAGATACGATTGCTACGATTCAGATTGATTTTTATTCGGCGCGGCGTTTTAACCTGAGTTTCATCAATGCGCACGGTGAAAAGGAATCACCAGTTATTATTCATCGGGCTATCATGGGTTCGTTTGAACGCTTTTTTGCATTCCTCATCGAACAATATGCTGGTGCGTTTCCGGTCTGGCTCTCGCCAGTGCAGGCGATCATTCTCCCGGTGAGTGAGAAACAAGCCGAATATGCAAAGGTCATAGAGGAAAAATTGCGTGCTGGTGGCATTCAGGTGCGGATGGAGAACTCTGGTGATACGCTTGGGAAACGAGTGCGAAAGGCGAAAGCCTCAAAGACACCTTATTTTCTCGTACTTGGAGAACGCGAAGCAGAGTCCCAGACCATCGCGGTCGAAAGTCGTGATGAAGGAAAGCTTGGTCCGATGACCGCTGCTGATTTTCTTACTCGTCTTCGGTCCGAAATTGATACCCGAAAGAATACGGGACTATCTGAGGAAAAGACAAGTTAGCCATTTCGGAGAAGCTTTTTGTTTGAATATAGAGAGTGGGTCGAGCATTAAGTGTTCGGTGGTTGGATCTGCGATCCGACAGGTAAATTTTTATGTGCTCGAGAGGACAATCCTCTCTCGTTTTCCATTCATAGCAACTCGTGTGATGTGAACATATATTTTTTCCTATGGTAAAAAATATGTTTGCACGGTACGGTTTGCTACAATAAAGAAAATAAACAAGGCATTTTTATGGGTATTGGCGCATTTCTTATTGTCATCCAATCGATTATTACTTTTGTCCATTGGGTCGTTTGGCGTGTGCTCGATACTCACTGGCCGCTGACGGGACCGGCACACACCATTGCTTTTGCCTTTTTGATCGCGTTCTCATTTTCATTTCTCACTTTCAATATCTTGACGCGTCTCGTGCCTGGAAATATAACGCGCACACTCTATTTTTATGCGGCCATGTGGTTGGGTACAGTGCACTTTCTTTTTCTGGCTGCAGTACTTCTTTCGGGCACCTCATTGATTGCAAATATCTTTGACATACCACTTTCACCCTGGATAGCCCCCCTCTTTTTTATGGGGGCATTGGGGATGAATGGCTTTGCTTTGTGGAGCGGATTTCAGATCCATCCGAGGCATTATGCAGTTGCTCTCCCCAACCTCCCTGAGTATTGGGTCGGAAAAAAGATCGCCTTTTTTGCTGATACACATTTTGGCAATGTACACCGCGAGCAGACAGCAGTTGATATCGTTAGACTCTTGGAAAAAGAAAATCCCGCATTGATTCTGATGGGCGGTGATTTTTTCGATGGGCCACCGATTGAGGCTGAGCGCGTTACCATCCCCTTTCGGTCGCTCACGGCACGCATCCCCACATATTTTGTTTCAGGGAATCATGAAGAATACGGTGATACTATTGGATTTTTGCGCGCGCTCCAATCAGCTGGCTTCAGAGTGATTAATGATCGGCGAGTTGAGGAGCAGGGACTACAGATTGTTGGGCTCGATTTCATGACGACTCGAACACCGGAGGCTACGGCAATGGTGATGCTCCATCTCATGGTGAATGATGCCCTTCCAACGATCGTGTTGAAGCATATCCCTCGCAATATCACACAGCTTGTCGATGGAGGTGCGGATCTGACACTCCATGGTCATACACATGAAGGTCAGATGTGGCCTTTTAGCTGGATAACATGGCTCATCTATCAAGGGTATGACTTTGGCTTGAAGCCATATGGTGATGCGCTGGTAT
This sequence comes from uncultured Bdellovibrionales bacterium, assembly GCA_964530135.1. GTDB lineage: Bacteria > Patescibacteriota > Minisyncoccia > Moranbacterales > UBA1568 > SSEF01. The sequence goes on from CAZGXN010000003.1 coordinate 63,136, forward strand.
ATACCACGAGTGGATCGGGAAGTTGGGGCCCGCCACAACGCCTTGGTACCGCGGCTGAGATTGCCCTTTTTACACTTACTCGGAAAAAGTAATCTCAGAAGCGTCAACGAAAGACTTTAAGTTACTTGATCGTTCCATGTGCATGTTGTCTCTCTGTGCATTGTGAGACCCCATGCTTACCTATACCTCACATATTTTCTGTGAATGGGGAATTGAGCTTAGAATGAGTAGGGTGGGAACGGGCTATACCCTACCAGTTTTTATCTTTTTAATAAGCTGTGGAATTTTTTTGAAATCCTCGATGAGTGTCTGGCGCATACTGCCATTGTAGAGTGCGGCAGCCGGATGATAGAGTGCAAAAAAAACTTGTGGACCCATGTCAGGGAAAGTCCGACGAAAGGCCTGGCCATGTACTTCGGAAATTTTTTTCTCGGGAATGAAGTGTTCCATGGCGTAGCGGCCGAGAGTAACGATAACGATCGGCTGGATGATCTGGATCTGTTCATGGAGCCAGGGCATGCAGGCTTCAATTTCGGCAGGTAGGGGGTCGCGATTGTTGGGTGGTCGATACTTTACGACATTGGTAATGTAAACATTTTCGCGCGTGAGGTGAATGCTTGCGAGCATTTCAGTGAGGAATTTTCCAGCGGCTCCGACAAATGGAAGTCCCTGGAGATCCTCGTTTTTTCCAGGGGCTTCACCGATAAACATAATTTCTGCTTCGGCACTGCCGTCACCAGGGACAGCCTGCGTCGCTGTTTCACGCAGTGTGCAGGTACACTCAAGCCGCATACGGGCATTGAGAATCTTCAATCGTTTTGCTTTGAGAGTATCCTCCATAATGTTTGAAGGAGTGGTCTATGCTATATGCCAGCCGTCAGCTGACTCGATGATTTTTCCGTTGACCTCAAATCCACTTGCGAGTTTGTGCCCTCCCCCGCCGAGCATATGGGCGATAGCCGAAACATCGACACCGTGATGTTCTGAGGCGCGAAGGCTCCCCCGAACGGTTTTTTCATCACGTTCAGAAAGGACGAGAGCAAATTTTGCTTCCGGAACTGTCGAAAGGATAGAGGCAACTTGATAGATGTCATCGGGTGTCGCTTCGCACTCGTCGATATCAGATCGAGTAACGGCCGTAACGAGAAGCCCAGATTGTGGAACAAACTTTGCCTTTTCAAACGCCTTCCCCCAAAGCTTCATGGCAGAAATATTTTTATTTGTAAAAATTGTGTTTGATATTTTTGTCAGTGGCGCACCGAGTTTCATCAGGCGTGAAGCGATATCCATCACCTGGGGTGAAACCGATGAATGCTGGAAATTTCCCGTGTCAAAAAGTATTCCAGTGAGCAGAGCAGTGGCCATGTCCCTCGTTATATGCGCCTGGGTGTGTATGAAAAAAAGATATACTAATTCGCTTGATGAAGAATATTTTGGATCAATAATCACGATATCGGCAGACAGATTGATATCAGGATGATGATCTATGAGGGCGATAACCTGATGTTCTGCAAAGCGATCACGGAAAAGATGGAATCCGCGATCAACCGAATCGACAGCGATGATGGCATCATAGTGTGTGAGATCGAGCTGATCAGGATGTAAAAATTCAGCATGAAAGAGGACATTCAAACTTTCAGGAAACGGATCATAGCAAGCGATCACCACCTCTTTCCCCTGTTCTTCAAGAAAGTACTTCAGCGCAAGGTTTGCCCCGACCGTATCGGGATCAGGGCGTTTATGTGCGACAAGCAAGATGGATGTTGCTTGACTGATAACAAAATGAAGGGTTTTAAACTCTTTTCCGAAATAACGCATACAGTTTCGTTTATTTCCGTTCGTCTTTAATCGTGCGAAGTAAATGCTCAACCTCATCTGCTTTTTCCTCAGTTGTATCGAGCTCGAAGAGAATAGTTGGAAGTGGACGAGTAGCTAGTTTCCGATGAAAAATCCGTTGAATAGTCCGGCGTTCATGCTCGAGAGTTTTCATTCCATAATTTCGGTCTTCAATTGGAAGAATACTCAGAAAGACACGTGTTGTACGTAGGTTGCGTGCAGTTTCAACCCGAGAGAGTGTGATAATCACCCCTTGTTTAAGAGAAATCTCTCGCGTTAAAATCTCTCCAAGAATATCTCGGATAAGATCATTGAGTTGTGTAATTCGGTCATGCATAGTGCCCCCACCAGGAATCGAACCCAGATCTCTCCCTTAGGACGGGATAGCTCTATCCATTGAGCTACAGGGGCGATTGGTTACTGTAGAGGAAAACCATCACTCTGGCAAGACATTGTACCGACGCCTGTATCCGTATTGTAACAGAGGATATCTGTGGATAACTGGAGGATAAGTCGTAAAAACTCATCCAATAGGTACCTAAATGGCCCATATAAACAAAATGGAGTGTCGAGGCTATTCGAGTACCATAAAATCACAACAAGGCTCTACGGTGATATAGTCGTAGAAAAATAAGCAAAGGATCCCTATGAAGTGTGGACCATACCGGATTCGAACCGGTCACCCCTTCCATGCCATGGAAGTGCTCTACCAAATGAGCTAATGGCCCAGAGGAAAAAAAAGTATAACACCTTATAATCATAGGGATATTCCCTATTTCGTCAATGCTGGCAGGATGGCGTGCATGCGCTATACTGTATGACTGTATGAAAATAATTCGTAAATATCTTGAGGGTGTAGAGGCGGTGTTGGTCTATGCCTATATTTGGCAGATACCGTTTTCGTGGCGCTTTATTCTTGATCCAAACCGCAGCCAGAGAAGTGCTGGATTTAACGAATACATGGATATTTCCCTATACATAGGAGAGATTTTGCTTATTATTGCACTTCTTATACACATATTACGATACAATATAGAAAAGAAGTCAATATATAAAAATAGGTTTAAAGTACTTATTTCTAAATTGTTCCACGTGGAACATCGAAAAAAAATATTTTTTATTGGAATAATAACCCTTGTATTACTGAATGTATTTTTCTCAATAGATTGTCCACTGACACTTATGTCGATATTCCATTGGATAAACTTTGCTTTTTTTGTACTTCTTATTAAAGGACTATATGTTTCACGTGGAACAATAATTATAAGCTCAATATTTTTTATATTATCAATTAGTGTCTTTTTACAAACCTTTGTTTCTTTAAATCAGGTTATTTATGGATCATCAATAGGTTTTAAGATGCTAAATGAATCAATTCTTTCATTGCATGAAATAAATATTGCTAAATCAAATATTTTTTCGCACCTTATTCTCAGAGGATATGGCACATTTCCTCATCCAAACATATTGGCCGCCTATGCAGCATTTACTATCATATATGGAATTTTATTCAAAAAAATTATGTTCCACGTGGAACATTTATATCCAGTAACATTATTTTTCTCTACCTTTCTTATAATTCTCACTCAGTCAAAACTAACATTTATATTTATTACAATCATGTATCTCTATTTAGTGTTAAAAAACTATAAAAGAAGAAAATTGTTCCACGTGGAACATCTGTATTTACTAGTAATAACGGTACTATTTCTTATTTTCTTTAGTTTTCTCTTTAAACAGGATATTTACAATTCGTTTAAAACAAGAGTGGATCAGTATAGAATCCAGTTAAGTCATCTAAATGTAACACTTTTTGGATCTGGTTTAGGAACATATCGTTTATCATACGATACCCAATCTGCTGATTGGTGGAACATGGAACCAATTCACTTCACTCCAATAATTGCATTATCAGAGATTGGGATAGCTTTGCTACTTTTCGGATCTTATGTGCTCTATAAATATATTAAAATTGTTCCACGTGGAACATGGATTGGCATTTCTTTACCGATGTTTTTTCTGGTGTTTATATTGGTCTTTGACCATTATGCCTGGGATATATACCAGGGAAATTTTCTTTTACTCTCTATATCACTTCTCATAGCCTATAGAGTAATAATTGACATAGATTATAAAAAGTGTTATAGTATTGATAACTTTAACAATCGAGACTAGTAATATTACTGGTTGTTATTTAAAACATGAGCTTTCTCTGTTTTGAACCTTTTTTAGAAATAATTTGAGAAAATTTTGTTTTTAAGGTATTTTAGGAAATTTCTAGCTTAATAAGCTACGTTTGAAGCAAAGTAATTTGTGAAATAGCTTGTTTGAGGGATAATTTATTCTTAAATAAAGGTGGAAAATTGTGAAGTGTGTACATTTGACTTCGGACTATATTGTTATATCAGACCTTTTTTGGGTAACTGGAGGGCTCAAGAAAGCCGTGTATAATCGTTTTTTAATCCCTTGGGTCGGTTTGGTGTGTAGAAGTTGAGTGGTAGTTGGTAAGTCTGGTGAGTTATCAGAGGAGTTGCTAAGTGTTGTAGCAATATATCCACACAAAACCCAGATAAAAAATTTATTTCAACCAAATAGACAAGTCAAATCTATTTTTTATTGCCATTTTTAGGAGGGACATAAAAAGGGGTAATGTTTTGAAGTGTACGCCTGAATTATGTATTAGATGGCCGATTCTGATTATATGAACAGATATCGGATAAAAGGCTTTGGTGGACTCATATTGTTTTAAGGATGAGGCGACTGTTGCAAAAAAAATATTGTGATATACTTTCTTTATATATGGGAGTAATACACACAAAAAATAATTTGCGTTGGAGCATTTTTGTTTTTTCATTTCTCTGTCTTTTCAGTTCGGCGTTGTATGTTGCCGCTGATGAAACATCGACGACAGATACGATCGTTTTTGATGATGCTGATTCGGATAACCTCTCAAGTGAGGAAGAAAAAATTTATGGCACGGATCCGAGTGTGGCAGATACGGACGGTGATGGATATAGTGATGGGGTTGAAATTGAGGGAGGATTTGATCCATTGAAACCAGCGCCTGGGGATCGAATGATACCGGACGAGGTGAAAACTGAAACGAGTGGAGAGGCTGTTGACGCAGCGTCGGTGAATCTGACAGAGGTGGCAGCGACCGGACTCGCAGGGTTTGTTTCGGAAAAAATGGATACAGATAAGGGATCGGAAGTAACATCCGATGACCTCAATTCCGTTATGGAAAATATCATGGCGGTGAGTGGAGAGGAAGTAGTGTTGCCGGAAATTGATACTGCTGCAATTAAGGTAAAGAAAATCTCAGCGAAGCTTTCGGAAGAAGAACGAAAAGAGCAGAATCGCCAAGATGTGATTGAATATCTCACGCTGACGAGTTATATACTCATATCAAATGCGCCGGTGCAAATCCGAGATACACAAGCACTCAAAAGTTTTACAATGGATGCAGGGAGTAAGATGGTAGCGGGATTGCTTTCAGGAAATTATGATTACCTTGATACGATTGAAGAACGAGGCAAGAAGGCGCTCGATGAAGTGAGTAATGTAGAGGTGCCTGAGAGCATGATTGATACTCATGTGAAGACTATTAAAATGCTGACTTTTGCTTCGAATCTAAAACAATCAATTAAGGTAACCACTCGTCCAGATGATCCTCTTGGGCAGATGTATATGTTTTCAAAAGCGCAGGGCTTTCTCATGTCGCTCGGTGGCTTTATGCAAGAAACTCAAGGGAAGTTATCTGATATTGGTATTGAGAACATCCCACTGGATATTTAAAGTTATGCGTGAGCTAGGTCAAAAAAATCATTTGCGGAAATTCGTACTGATGGTTTTGATTGGTGCTATATTGACGACGAGCTCGGCTCCATTACCAGTGCAGGCGGGTGTCTGGGGTGAGAGCATCGCGTCTACATTTCTCAAGGAAGCACTGGAATACATCGCAAGAAATATTCAGGCAGTGCTGCTCGGTATTGCAAAAAAGGTGGCGGTTACATTGGCAAGAGATGCAGCCAATCGACTGACAGCTGGTGGATCGTCCAAAAAGGCAGCCTTTATAACAGACTATAAACAGTATATTTATGATGCAGCTCTCGATGAAGGGCTCATCTATATGAATGATCTGCTCACCTCGGCGACGGGTGGCAAGAATTCAGCCCTCAATTATGTTGTCGCGGGTGGCCCGAGCCTCCAATCGTTGGGGATGAACTATATGAATTATCTGAATGCTGAGGTAAATGCAGCCTTTGTCAATGATCGCTGTCGTTATACTCTCGATCAGTATACCCGCAATGTTACGGTTTCACTTGGAGAAGGGGACTGGCGCATACTGAACGCGGTCGTATCCAATGATTGTAATAACCCGCTTGGGATGAGTATCAATATCAAAAATAAAACACAGCAGAAAATCAATGCGCAGCAAGAAATCGCCAAGACAAAAGCCATCGCAAATAAGGGGTTTAAAGGAGTTGAAATCAATGGAAAAACAGTTTCTCCCGGGTCCATCATCGCTGATGTTACGGGGGCAGCGCAAAAACTTCCTTTTGAACTGATTGTTGGGTCAAAGGACTTCGCTGAGCTTCTGGCTGCTGCTGCTGGTACTTTTGCTAATACGGCGCTCAATAATCTCTATCAGCGTGGATTTGAACAGGTTTCACAAAATATCAGCCGCGAATTGGGGAAAGTGGACTCGCAAATCCGGGGTGCTCGGCAGAACTTGCAACAACAGCTTGGTCCCGGGTCGCAATTTCTCCGTAATGCCAATCAGCAACTGGGTGGTTGGAACGGTGCTTCGACCGCGGGGAAATATACAGGTGTACAGCAATCAAATATAAACTTCAACTCAGCCCCTGCTCCCTAGTTGGTAGAAAGGTGTGAAGATTTTCTTTTCTCGCCACACAACTTGTTGTGTGTTTGAGTGATTGTTTGTACTGTAGTTGTTTTGCTCCAGAGGCCAAGGATCATCTCTGTCGGACCGTCTGAAAATGAGAGTGGGCTTGCCCAGATTCGAACTGGGGACCTCTACAATGTCAATGTAGCGCTCTAACCAACTGAGCTACAAGCCCGCAAACTTTCGATACTGTAGCACGATTTTTCTCCGGCGCCAATCCTAGCTTGGTGTGATGCTAGAGGAGCTCTCACTTGTCTCCAGGGCCACCTTTTTTGTCAGTGGTTTTTTTGGGGGAGTTGCGACGGCCCGAAAGAAGAAGAGTCGGAGTGTTTGATCAAAAATGAAATAACCACCAAGTGGGATGAAGGTAAAGAAATAAGCCATTCGGTTGAGGTCGGAAAGAGAGAGCCCTAGGATTTTTTTAGCGGCTTCAAAGAGAAGTCCGAAAAAGAGTGCCAGGAGCGCGGCATAAAAGAAAAACAGGACAATAGTGAATGTTTGGCGTTGGAACAGACGAAATCCTAGATCAACCGCCGTTGTGAAGCGTACCTTTCCTAAAAGTGCATAGAAGAGCGAAAGTTCTTTTATGAAATGGAGATATATTGCAAGAGTGAGCAATAACAACAGTCCAAGTTCAATGAGTACTGGGAGTACAGATGGGTTGAAGTGCCAAGCCAGAAGACTGGGGAGACAGACGAGGGCGGCAGTCCCGATGAGAAAGAGCCAGTAGGTGAGTTCAAAAGTGATCGCAATATAGATCGCTCGGATAGCTTTGAGCCAGGTAATGGTTTGGCTGAGGTCATGTTTGATTGTGGGTTTGCGATTGAGGAGTATGAGGAGCGGACCACGAATGATTGATTGGCCAAATGTGGCCACAAAAACTAGTCCAACAGCTATGAGCCAGGACTGGTTTGTGAAAAGCGAGATCCAGAGTGCGGCATCGGCGGTTTCGGTTGGGAGGGTAGACTGGAGTTTTTGGCTCGCCAGTGACCCGATGCCGATACAGAGGCTGGCGGGAAATGCGAACCACCACAAAGACCGGCGTTCATATGCGAGACGGAGAGCGTCTCGGGTGATCATGGCGAGAGAGGCTATCTCAGGCATAAATGGTGTAACAAGAGGGTCTACAGGGCGGTTGGGGTTTGGATGGATGTGGTAGTTCCTTTGACAAGCGCATCAAATTCATCTTTTTCGAGCGTTTCTTTCTCGAGCAAGGTCATCGCAATACGGTCGAGAACGGCACGTTTTTCGGTGAGGATTTTTGTCGCCTGGTCAAATGCTTCTGCAATCAAGCGGGAGACTTCACTATCAATAGAACGCGCTGTTTCTTCGGAGTAATTGCGTTCTTCGTGCATTTCACGACCGAGGAAGATAAGCTCTTCTTTTTTTCCGAATGTGCGGGCACCGAGGCGACTCATACCGTAGCGAGTAACCATGTTGCGGGCCATCTGGGTGGCGCGTTCGAGATCATTGGATGGGCCGGTCGTAACATTGCCGAAAATGAGCTTTTCACTCGCGTAGCCTCCAAGGAGGACAGCAAGCTCATCGATGAAGTAGTGGTCGGTATGGAGGGTTTTGTCTTCGGAGGGGACAGCCATAGTGTAGCCACCCGCATGACCGCGCGAGATGATGGAAACTTTGTGGACGGGATCAGCATTTTCGAGACTGGCACCGACGAGCGCATGTCCACCTTCGTGATACGCAACAATTTTCTTTTCATCAACATTGATGATGCGACTTCGTCGTTCTGGTCCGAGAATGACTTTTTCAATTGATTCTGCGAGTTCCTTCATCCCGATACTCTTCATATCACGCCGTGTCGCGAGGATCGCTCCCTCATTGACCAGGTTGGCGAGATCAGCACCGGAGAATCCAGGGGTTCGCTCAGCGATGCGGCGCATCTGAACATCGGTTCCGAGAGGTTTATTCTTTGTGTGAATTTTCAGGATCGCTTCGCGTTCATTGATATCGGGGAGATCCATCGTTACTCGTCGGTCAAAACGCCCCGGACGAAGTAGTGCTGGATCAAGGACATCGGGCCGATTGGTCGAGGCGATGACGATGACGCTTTGATCAGTTTCAAAACCATCCATTTCGACCAGAATTTGATTGAGTGTTTGTTCGCGTTCGTCATGCCCACCGCCCAGTCCAGCTCCGCGGTGCCGACCGACGGCATCAATCTCATCGATAAAGACGATCGCTGGAGCATTCTTTTTGGCCTGCTTGAAAAGATCACGGACGCGGGAAGCACCGACCCCGACAAACATCTCAACAAATTCCGAACCACTGATATTGAAAAAAGGGACACCTGCTTCGCCCGCGACAGCTTTGGCCATAAGAGTCTTGCCTGTTCCTGGGGGGCCGAGGAGAAGGACGCCTTTTGGTATTTTGGCACCCATCGCGAGAAATTTCTTTGGCATCCGAAGGAATTCAACCACCTCCATGAGCTCTTGCTTTGCTTCGATCGCTCCTGCGACATCCTTGAACATGATACGCTTCTTTTTATCTTTGGGATCTACGACTCGTGCGCGGCTCATGCCGAAATTGAGTGCTTGAGCATTGCCTCGCTGCGCTTGGCGCATCATGAACCAGATAAAGGCTGAAATGAGAATGAAGGGGAGAATAAAAGGTAAGAGCGTAAGCACCCAGTATCCGAAACCGGTATCCTCTCGAACAGTAACCGAAACTGATTTGAACTGTGCCTGGTCGATTTGATAATTTGCGAGTGTCTCAGTGAGTGAACTTTCGGATTCTTTACTTGCTTTTTCCTTGGAACCGTCCTGTTTCACGATTTCAAGCGTATTGCCAGTGACGATAATCTCTTTGATTTCACCATTATTAATCTGAGTTACGAGCTCCGAGAGGGAGATATCGGAGGACCGCTTTTCGGGTGATGAGTAGAGAATCATGATGCCCGAGAGCATGAGAAACAAAAACACAACGAGCCCAATATTTTTCAGCAACTTGTCCATAGTGATTGAGGGTGAAAAAGGAGCATGAGTTAATTGAAAGTAGTCTCTACCTTATCATGAAAACAGGCAAGGCTCAAGTATCCACTTCGGGCTGGGAAGAGTGTTTTTTGGTGTTCCCCAGGCGACGAGCGGTTTCGGCCAATGTCTCAATAATGGACGGATTGAATGTCTGAAGAAGAGGGAGGAGGTCGTGTCGGATACGATTTCTCGTGAAGCGTCTCGAATTGTTGCTTCGATCGATACGGAAAACAATATTTTCTTGTTTCAGAAACTCAAGAATCTCATCTTTGCAGATATTGATGAGGGGACGAACGAGATGGGCGGGAGACCGCTGAAAAGGAGTAAGCCCCGCTTGTCCAGAACCGCGGATAAGATTCAGGAGAAATGTTTCAGCCACATCGTTGAGAGTGTGGGCGGTAACGACATAATCGAAACCATGTTGTTTCCGTAGGCGCTCGAAGAATCGGTAGCGGATGATGCGTAAGCGTTCCTCGATATTGTTTTTTGGCCGCTCTTTTGGATACAGCACAGAAATCGGAACAGACCATTCTGTGCAGAGCTTTCGGACCAATGCCTCGTCTCGGTCTGAATCGCGGCCGCGGAGTTGATAGTTTACATGCGCAACAGAGAGAGTGAACCCATGCTTCTCACGGAGTCGTGCGAGGAGTGCGAGGAGTGCGATACTATCCGGACCACCCGAGACGGCGATGATGATCTTTGAACCGCGCGGGAGAAGGCGGTGCTTGGCGATGATGTTTTGAAAACGACGAACAAAAACAAGTCCGCTATGTGTTTCGCTCAAACGGCTACTTTTCGAGGTGGGACTCGATGATTTTTTTGACGCGCTCAATCGTCTGATCGAGCTTGTTTTCTTCATTTTCGACTTGATAGTCATAGATATCGAGATGTTTGAGCCATTCACGGGTGTAGTCCATTCGATCTTGAAAATACGATTCTTCTTTTCCAGCATCGCGTGTCCGTAGTCGGGCCTCAAGGATTTCGAGTGGGGCTGAAATATAAATGGCGGGTATGTTTGGGTAGAGTTTCTTGATAGCAAGAACACCTTTCCAATCGACACGCCATATCGCGATACCACCCTTTTCAGTGATGCGTTTGAGTTCAGTATGGGTTACACCATAGTATCCGCCGTTCTCGTTGATAGAGTGTTCGGCGAATTCATTATTTGCGACGCGTCGTTTGAATTCCTCAGGCGAAATAAAGTAGTAAGGATTTCCCTCAACTTCCCCTGAGCGTTTTGCTCGTGTAGTGGTTGTAATGATGCGCTCTACTCGAAGCCGCGACTGAAGCCCATCAATGACGGAATCTTTTCCTGATCCAGCAGCACCGGAAATGATGAAAACATTTTTCATGGTCGTCGGGGTTGATATTTACGAAAGCGCCCCTCACACGAGGGGCGCGGTGGCACATTACTTCTTCACAGGGAGGAGTCCGAGACGGTGTGTTCGTGGTTCGATGGAGAGGATCTTCCAGGTGTACGGTTTTCCAATCTCAAAGACTTCTTCCATTTTTCGGCCCGGGTAAATATCGGAGAATTCCGAAACATGTGCGAGGCCATGGATGTCTTTATCGAGATAGACGAAGGCACCGAAATGATTCATTTTATCGACGGTTCCCGTAACTTCATCGCCGACTTTGTAGCGTTCCGCAACATTTTCCCATGGATCAGCCTTTAAGGCCTTCATAGAAAGCGAAATACGGTTATCATCAATGCCGATGATTTTCGCAGCGACGACATCACCGGTCTTTATAATCTCTCGCGGATCGTCGATGAGCTGCCACGCTAATTCGGAAATATGAACGAGTCCCTCGAGCCGCTTGTCAGCATGTTCGCCTGGCAGAGAAAACTTTACAAAAGCACCGAAATCAACAACGCCAGAAATAGTCCCCTCGATGGTATCACCGACATGGAGAAGGTTGAGAAATGCCTTCTCTTTTTCACTCTGGGCGGCCTTCTCGGAAACAATAAGTTTCTCACTCTCTCGATCAGCATCCAAAATCCGGACGGAAAGCGTTTCACCGACGAGTTTCTTCAAGAGGTCAAGAATTTTGTTTTTGTCACCGTCCTCAACCCGGGGATAGTGTTCACTCGCGAGCTGGGAGACGGGGAGAAAGCCAGGGATGCCGTTTACCTCAATCATGAGTCCACCTTTATTCGCATCGCTTACTTTCGTTTCAACTACCTCTTTCTTGAGGAGCTTCGTTTCGATGTCCTCCCAACTTTTGTCATAGGAGGCCTCACGGATGGAGAGCTCGATCATACCATCCTCGTTTTCGAAATCCATGAGTGTCGCCTGGACAGTGTCGCCGAGGCGCAGCTTCACGCCGCCACCGAGGCCATCCCGCATCTCTTTACCGAGAACGATGCCAGTGCCAAGAGGACCGAGATCGACCAGAGCCGAGCTGGATCCAACGTGGATGACGGTCCCGGGGACGACCTCGCCGATATCCGGTATTGGGGCAGAGTGAGCTTCGTAGAGCTGTTCAAGCTCCGACATATTACTTTTCAACTTCAGATCGGTCATGTTACTGGCCATGGTCATAAGGTGTATTGTGATTCGGAGAGGGGAAAGCTCCGGATAAAAAATTAAAACCCCGCGGGAGGGGTGCAAAAACGGCCAAAAGAGAAGGAAAACAGAGAAAACTACTTCTCAATCAGGATTCAAGCATCCCGTATTCAATTGTGTTACCAGAAATTAAGGTGCTACCAGTCTAACAGGGAAGGAGAAAAGAATCAAGCTTGCTACCGGCCTCTCGGACGAGATGAGTCTGCTGACAGGATCAAGTCAGATTTGGGAGAAATGTAATGTATGAAACACCAAGTATACAGGCATCAGTCAAGGGGAGAAAAGGCTAAAATGAGGCTTGTCGGAGGGGTGATTTCTTGCTAAGATAGCTGTATTCAAGGGTTATAAAGACTGATTTTTGCTATGAATATCCAGTATTACGGCGACTATTGCTTCAAAATCACAACGAAACCCAATGGCCGGGCGACCGAAGATGTGGTGATTGTAACCGATATACCCGAAAAAGGACTCGGTTTGCGGGCGCCTCAGGGCGAAGCGGATCTCATATTACTTTCGCATCAGTTGCCTACGGCTGACGAGCTCACAGCGGTTAAGGGGTCACCGGTAAAAATCTTTGCGCCCGGGGAGTATTCAGCCAAGGGGGTTGCGGTGCTTGGCTTTCCAAGCTTGCGGGCCGTAAAAAAAGGTGTTGGACAGGGATTAAATACGATATTTCTTTTCGAAACTGAAGAAATGAAGCTGTGTTTTCTCGGGAGTTTGGGTGATGAACCGGCAGCGGATGTGATTGAGCAGCTCTCGGGTATTGATGTACTCTTTGTGCCGGTCGGTGGAGTGGATACTTTACCTGTGGATGCTCTCGATGAGTTGATTCGGAAAATTGAACCAAAGACGGTTATCCCAATGCACTATAAAATTTCTGGGATGATGACAGATTGGCCAGATGAAAAACCCTTTTGTAAATTGATGGGGAATTGTCCGAATGAGGCAATCGTTAAGTGGAATGTGAAGAAAAAGGATTTGGAAGGGAAAAATGCTGAGGTGGTTCTCTTTGCCAAGAATTAAGCGGTTGTAGAATATGCGTTGGAATTTTCAAAACTGGATTGAGGAAGTCAAGGCGAAGCCAGAGCATATCCGGCATCGTTATGTGATCGGGTGTGTTGCTGCATCGATGTTTTTCGTTATCATCGTGTGGTCATTGACGGTGAGTGAAAACTTCAAAAAGGCAATAACTCAAACGGCTGAAAACAACCCAAACGGTATTTTGCCAAAGCCCTCGGACTTCTCGCTGGATGAGATGCTTTCGGGAGAACAGCCTCTCGATGCGTCGAAACCGAAATCGGGTGAAGAGTTTCTCCGCGAACAGGTAGAGAATCGTGCGCGTATCAGTCCGGATGAGTCAGGTGTAGCGCCGAAATCAGATGAGCCTGCTACCGAAGATGAGACACTTATCCCTCGCTAAAAAGCATATGTCAGAAAAAAACAGTTTTCATTCTGGACGCATTGAGGCTCGGAGCATCACAGATGAAGTGAAGCAATCCTACCTTGACTATGCGATGTCAGTGATCGTTGGACGGGCATTGCCGGATGTACGGGATGGTTTGAAACCAGTTCATCGCCGTATCCTTTATTCGATGTGGTCAACGGGTCTGCGTTCGACAGCAAAGTTTCGAAAATCGGCGACGGTGGTCGGTGAAGTACTCGGAAAGTATCATCCGCATGGTGACACAGCCGTGTATGACACCATGGTGCGTATGGCACAGGACTTTTCATTGCGCTACCCACTCATTTGGGGCCAAGGAAACTTTGGATCGATGGATGGTGATCGAGCAGCAGCGTACCGATACACGGAAGCAAAGTTGAAGGCGATTGCGGAGGAGATGCTGGTTGATATCGAGAAGGATACGGTGGATTTTATCCCGAACTTTGATGGTGTTCACGAAGAGCCAGTGGTGCTGCCGGCGAAACTCCCTCAGTTGCTTCTGAATGGAACCGTTGGAATCGCGGTGGGTATGGCATCAAATATCGCGCCGCACAATTTGAACGAGCTCGTTGATGCCATTTGCTATCAGATCGATAATCCAGAGTGTGATATTGATGATTTGATGCAATTCATCAAGGGACCGGACTTTCCGACGGGCGGTATTATTTACAATGCAAAAGAGATTCGGGAGACATACGTTACGGGTCGGGGGCCAATCACAGCTCGTGCGGTAACAGAAATCGTTGAGAATAAAGCCGGTACATTTCAGATCATCGTGTCTGAAATGACTTATGCAACCAACAAAGCAACACTCATCGAGAAAATCGCCGATCTTGTAAAAGAAGACAAGATTCAAGGCATCCGAGATTTGCGCGATGAGTCTGATAAAGACGGTGTCCGGATTGTTATTGATTTGAAAAAAGATGCCTTTCCACAGAAAGTCCTGAACAAGCTGTACGCACTCACTGATCTCCAGAAAAATTTCAATGTGAACATGTTGGCTCTGGTTGATGGTGTCGATCCACAGATTCTCAATCTGAAGTCCATCCTCGAACACTATATCGTCCATCGTGAGCGCGTCGTTACGCGCCGGAGTGAATACGAACTGCAAAAGGCGAAGGATCGCGCCCATATTCTTGAAGGTCTGAAAATTGCGCTCGATCATATCGATGAGGTTATCAAGGTCATCAAGCAGTCGCCGACGAAGGAAGTAGCACATACAAATCTGATGAAGAAGTTTGCGTTGTCCGAAAAACAGTCGGCAGCGATTCTCGAAATGCGTTTACAGACTTTGGCTGGACTGGAGCGGAAAAAAATAGAGGACGAACTGGCGGAAAAGCTGAAGTTGATCGCTTTCCTTGAAGACCTGCTCAAGCACAAGAAAAAAATTCTCGCGCTTGTGAAGACAGAGTTACTCGAAGTCCGAGAAAAGTTTGGTGATGAACGACGGACAAAAGTGATGAAGAACGGCATCGGTGAATTTCGGCAGGAAGATCTGATTCCGAACGAAGAGGCCATTGTAACCCTGACGGATGATGGATATATCAAACGGATGAACCCGACTGTGTATCGTGTTCAGAAGCGCGGCGGCAAGGGGGTAATCGGTGCAACAACCAAAGAAGAGGATAAAATTGCCAAGGTGCTCGCGATCGAGATGCATGACAATCTCATGTTTTTCACCAACACGGGCAAAGTCTTTCAGACAAAAGCCTATGAAATCCCAGAGTCCTCTCGGACCGCAAAGGGCCAAGCTATTGTAAACTTTCTTCAGCTTTCAAATGAGGAACGGATTACCGCGATGATTGCTCTCGGAAAGAATGATATCTCGAAGTTTCTCTTTATGACGACGACTGATGGAACGGTCAAAAAATCAAAGATCGAGGAATTTGCAAATGTTCGTCGTTCGGGTCTCATCGCGATTAGTCTCGAAAAAGGCGATACGCTGAATTGGGTTGCGCCGACCACCGGCACTGATGAAGTGATCATTACGACTGAGAACGGGCAGGCCATCCGTTTCAAAGAAGGCGATGTGCGCGCGATGGGACGCAATGCGGCTGGTGTCCGTGGTATCAAACTCCGCACACAGGATCATGTTGTCGGGATGGATGTCGTTGAAAGGGGGAGTCATGATCGTGAATTACTCATTCTCTCGGAAAATGGGTATGGCAAGCGGAGTGATTTGAAACACTACAAGATCCAAAAGCGTGGCGGTTCGGGTATCAAAACTATGAATGTAACCGCGAAGACGGGGAAGCTCGTCGGCGCCCATATCACGAGCACGGCTGATCAGGAATTCGATATGCTTGTTACTTCGGAAAAAGGGATTATTATCCGCGTACCATTCAAGTCAGTACCATTGCTCTCGCGGGTAACACAGGGGGTGCGCGTTATGCGTCCACAAGCGGGAGATCGGGTCGGCGCATTTACTCTCCTCTAAACCAGGAGGTCTTCAAAAAAGAAAGAAGCCCCGATCGCTGGTTCGCGTCGGGGCTTTGCTTTCTCGACCGGTGGGGCATGTCGGACGGCTGGGTTCAGCCGATGTGGAAGAGGATGTGGCCGGTGTCCTTGGGAAATTCGACCCGGAACGGTTCACGTCGACCGCTTTGCGTGACATGACCGTCGAGACCATTTTCGCGAGTGAACTTCACCAGCGCCTCCGCCACCAGCGTGACTGGCGTGGCGCCAGGACCGGAGTTGAGTGCGAGACTCAGCGTGATACCACGGTCGTCGTGATAGGCAGTTTCAATGGCTTGTCGCATCGCCTGAGCGAGCGGGGAGTCGGAAATCTGGATGACGGTTTTCGGCATATTGCCTCCTGAAAAGTACAGAAAGGGGGGGAATCCTTTGTCCCAAAGTATATGGGACGCCTCATTAAAACAGGCCGAAAGGAGATTGTCAAAATGTCTGAGACTTGCCATGAGGGAGAAAGCGTGTTATGCTTGGAAAGTAATTTTTATACATCGAGCGTGCATTGGTCGGTCAAGGGACAGACGAATTCACCGCTGACAGAAGGTTTTATGGCGCTCTCGCACAAGCAGAAGGAAAAGGTAACCGGAGAAGTCAAGCGACATGCTTCGGACACCGGTTCTCCTGAGTATCAAATCGCACTCTTTACAGAGCAGATCAAGCGACTCACGACTCACCTGAAGAAGAATAAGAAGGACTTTCATTCCCGCCGCGGTCTCCTGAAAATGGTCGCCAAGCGCAAGAAGCTCCTCGCCTATCTCGAGAAAGTGAATGAGAAGGCTCAGAAGGCTCTCGTGAAAAAACTTGGACTGTAAGTATTTCCGCCACATAAGTGGCGGTTTCCGTTCAGGTTCAGAATCTTTTAAACTAGTGAAATATTTTTTATGACTCAATTCAGCGATCAGCGTGTCGGCATACTCGTCGACATTCAAAACTTGTACTATAGTGCACGAGTTTTGTATAGCAAGAAAGTGAACTTTAAAGCTGTACTTGAAGCTGGAACCAATGAACGCAAGCTCATTCGGGCTCTCGCTTATGGGATCAAGACGACCGAAGGTATGGAGGAGAAATTTTTCGAAGCCCTCACAAAGAGCGGCTATGATGTGATGACCAAGGATCTCCAGATTTTCCCAGATGGATCGCGCAAAGGTGATTGGGATGTCGGTATTGCGATTGATGCGATCAAGATGGCGGCAAAACTTGATGTGATCGTGCTTGTCTCAGGTGATGGAGACTATGTTCATCTCGTGGAGTATCTCCAAAATACCTTTGGCTGTCGTGTGGAAGTCATCGCGTTTGCGGAATCAGCCTCGGCAAAACTCATCGAAAAAGCCGATGCTTTTATGAATCTCTCCGAAAATAAGAAGCGTTTCCTTATCTAGCGAAAGATATTGACGAAAAAGCGCCTTACTTAAGGTGCTTTTTACTTTTTCCAAGCTGTTTTTGACAAGACTGAATTTGGGGAGTAGGCTGTTCGCATCGTTTTCAAGTATCTTGTTCTTTTAAAAACCTATCCGACCCTACCCCCCTCAACTACCCGAAGGAGTTGCTATGCAAAGAGATGGGCTCACTACTTTGATTCAAGATCCCGCGCATCCAAAGGCATCAGATCAGGGAGAATCATCTGCACACTCTCTGGAAAGCCTGAAGAATCTGATGGCTCGCCGTCCGCATGCTTTAGTGCCAAATGGTTCCCTCGAGACACAAGTCATGGCTTTTGAACTGATGATGAGAAATCTCGAGCACGGGTTGGGATGGCATGACAATAAGTTCCGACCACTGCTTCTTGATGTCCTCTCACAAAAGAGCTCTACCCAGCTTGCAGTGCTCGAGTTTCGTCTCCGGCAACTCGCCTGGGAGCTCGGTTCAATTGCGCAGACAGTCGCTCTTTCCAGTCGGCTGTCCAAGCTCCACCCGACCATTCGCGCTATTATCGGTCGTGAAATCGGGCTATGGCAAGCAAGTGGCTTACCAATAGAAGAGTGGCTTAAATGTCATTCTCGCTTTCGTGGATGACGGACCGTTCAGCTCACTTTTCCATGGCAGCGGTTCTCGTCAGACTACTGCTGTCTCAAAGAGAGAGTATGTTTGCGTCCCAGGAGTGCAGAGGAAAGTACGGATAAGCCTGCGAAGGAAGAGAAATTCCTCGATTGAATGCGGCTGCTGAAAACACCAGGCAGTCGCATTTTCCTTTGACAAAATTGGTAAAAAAGGGTTAGAGTGCAGGCACTAACTAATAATTTCCGTCAATTGGGTTTATAGGTACACGGTTTTGTCTGAGACTTGCTTGGACGAAGCCGCGTGTTTATGAGCCCGGGGCGGTTCAATTCTATGCAAGGAGCCAGACAATGGTCTCTCCAGCTCGGTGGGCGTGAATTAAGTATCTCTACCGGTCTCCTCGCCGGCCAGGCGAATGGTGCCGTGACGGTCCAGTATGGCGACACGGTCGTTTTGGCGACAGCGGTTATGAGTCAGTCGATGTCAAAGATCACGGGCTATTTTCCGCTCATGGTCGATTTTGAGGAACGGTACTACGCTGCGGGCAAGATTAAAGGTTCGCGCTTTATCAAGCGTGAAGGTCGTCCGTCAGATGATGCCATCCTTTCGGGCCGCGCGGTGGACCGCACCATCCGACCACTCTTTCATAGCCGGATGCGCAATGAGGTTCAGGTTGTGACCACTGTCCTTTCAATTGACGGTGAAAATGATCCGGATATTGTCGCGATGATTGCAGCTTCGGCGGCGCTGACCCTTTCCGATATCCCCTGGGGTGGCCCGATTGGGGCGGTGCGGGTTGGCATGGATGCTGAAAAAAAGTTTATTCTCAATCCTTCGCGAGAGGAACAGATGGTGAGCACGCTCGACCTCCTGGTGTCGGGCACTCATGACAAGATCAACATGATCGAGTGCGGCGCACAGGAAATTCCTGAAGAGCAGATGACAGAAGCATTTCGTTTTGGTCATGAAGCCATTCAGAAAATTACTGATTTTATCGAATCAGTGAAGAAGGAGGCTGGTCGAGAGAAGCGACCAGCAGCACTGCTCGTCGGGACACCGGAATTTGAGTCGGGTATGAAAGCGTATATCGCTTCACTTGGTCTCGCAGACGCCCTCTATCTTCGTCCGAAATCTGCTATGGTAGCCAAAGTGGCTGAAATTGAACGTCAGACTGCTGAGTATGCAGCGGAAAACTTTCCGAATGAGAAAAATCAGGCGGAAATTCTCTCGCTGATCAACGAAGAGATTTCAGACGAGGCTTTACACACGAATATCCTTGAACATGAGGCTCGTCCCGATGGTCGGAAATTGACTGAGATTCGCCCCCTTGCCTCTCAGGTTGGTCTCTTGCCGCGCACTCATGGCACGGGGCTGTTCACGCGTGGTGAGACACAGGTTTTGACCGTAACGACACTTGGTGCGCCAGGGGATGAGATGGTGGTTGATACGATGGAAACGGATGAGAAAAAACGTTACATGCACTTCTATAACTTCCCTGCTTATTCGGTGGGTGAAATTAAACCGATGCGTGGTCCCGGCCGGCGCGAAGTCGGTCACGGTGCCCTCGCAGAGAAGGCGCTCTTGCCGGTCCTCCCTTCCAAAGAGGAGTTCCCATATACTATCCATCTCGTTTCGGAAGTGCTTTCCTCAAATGGTTCATCGTCTATGGGTTCGGCCTGTGGCTCGACACTGTCTCTTATGGATGCGGGAGTTCCTATCAAGAAGCCGGTTTCCGGTATTGCGATGGGTGTCATTACTGGAAAAGATGGCCGTTTCAAAGTACTCACTGATATTCAGGGTCTTGAGGATCATTATGGCGACATGGACTTCAAAGTTGCAGGGACAAAAGACGGTATTACCGCGATGCAAATGGATGTAAAGATTGATGGCCTCACACCGGACATGCTTGGAATTGCTATCCAACAGGCGCAAGTGGCTCGGCTCGAGATCATGGATGTCATGCTCGCTGCCATCCCAGAACCGCGTAAGGAGATGTCTCCGTATGCACCGCGTATCATCACCCTCCATATCAATCCTGAAAAGATTCGTGATGTTATCGGTCCGGGCGGGAAAATGATCAATCAAATCATCGACGAAACAGGCGTGTCGATCGATATTGAAGACGACGGATCAGTCTTCATTACCGCAGTCGATGAAGCTGGTGCGGCTCGCGCGGTTGAATGGATTCAGAGCATCACTCGAGAAGTGGCGGTCGGAGAGATGTTTCAGGGTCGGGTAACACGCATTATGAACTTTGGCGCTTTTGCTGAGGTGCTCCCCAATCAAGAAGGACTGATCCATATTTCGGAATTAGCCGATCATCGAGTAGAAAAGGTGGAGGACGTTGTCAATGTTGGTGATGTTGTGGCGGTGATTGTGAAGGAAATTGATGCCCAGGGTCGAATCAACCTTTCGCACAAGATGGCGAAGGCGAAGATGGCCCATCAAACATCAGACGACAAGGCTTCGGAAGCGTAGCATTTGAAAATCAGAAAGAGTATACTAAGAAGAGGGTAACCTCTTCTTTTGTATTTTATGGATTGGTTCAAAACAAAAAAACCAGCCCAGACGGCTGATTCTTCCGACCACCTACTCGGTTTTGTTCGGACAATGCAAGATGATCTTGATGGACGCGCGGTATTGACGGAGCGCTCGGCTCCACCGGAACCATTGGTGGCTTTTCGGCCAGATACGACAGCGGGAGCCCCTTTTTTTGTTGCGCCAGGTGCCAAGGCAGATGTGGAAACAGTAGCCTCAGACGACCTCATTCCAAGCCCTTTCCTTCAGACTGATTCTCCAGTTTCGGCCGGCACTGCTTCGGAGGAGAATACCCCAACATTTGATCCACCCCTTCCTACCCAAACAGTTTCTGAGGATGCCGTCTCAGCAGCTCAGGAGAAGACATCTATTCCTCTAACACTGAACACGATACCAGAGCCCACCTCACCGTCGCTGCGGGCAAGATTAGCTTCTTTACCAAAATCTCTCGGTCAAATTAGGCCCTTGTTTCAGGATAGAAAAATCCGCGCCGTAACACTGATTGCGGCGATTCTCTTATTTCTGGTTCTGGTGGCAGGATTGTACCTCGGGTGGCGTTCCTTCTCAGGGGACCAGACTGCAAAGAACCTGCCACCGAGCGTAGTTATTGAGTCTCCAGAAAAACCTGAGACTATGCCCGAAGTTCTGCCGGTGGTGCAAACAAAATATGTTGCAGAGCAGCCGAACATCCTCTCTTTTGATACAGAAACGGTTACGGCTGAGCAGATAAAGGACACGCTGCTTCAGGCTGGTCAAGCGCTCAAGAAAGATAATCTCTCGGGAGCCATTGAATTTTTGGTGCGTGATCAAAAGCTCAACCCATTGGCCCTTTCCCGCTTTGTGTATTTGGCGAAATTGCCATTCTCCACCGAACTCCTCAGCACGCTCGATGAGCCCTTCTCTCTCTATATCACCATCGATGATGGACGACCGCGGATTGCGCTCTTGACTTACATCAAAGATGAACCAGCCTTTACCGCTGAACTGCGGCGGAGTGAAAAAAATCTCGCCCAAATTCTTGACCCGCTCTTTCTCGATGTAACAACGGCTCCCAAGGGCAACCTGACTTTTCGGGACGGTCTCTATCTCGATCGACCTGTGCGCTTTGCCAATGTCGATACGACCCTGGGCCTCTCGGTTGACTATGCGGTTCGTGGCCGTCAGTGGGTTCTCGCGACGAGCAAGAATGCTCTTCGATCCGTCCTCGACAAAACGGGCCTCTGAGCCGTATTAAAAAAAGTCTCGCACTTAATTCCTCAGGAGATACAGTAGAGGCTGCACTTCTTGTATTGCAAGGATGAGAAAAAATCGCGCCGTAGAGATATTTTTCGCCCATAAGATTGACTTGAGTGATTTTTTCTGCTATACTAGATCTATCGAAGTGAGAAAGTTACTTGAAAATATAATCTGAACAGCGAAAGACCTCTCTTCCGCAGCTTGTTGTGGGGTGGAGAAGTCTTTCACTGTTTAACCGTTCGGTGCATCGTCACCAGCTGCTCCTATTCTGGTCTGGAGCGTGCCGCCAAAACAAAAACAAAAAAGTTGAGAAAAATAATATTACGCTCAACCTCGAAACAAAAAAAAACAACAAAAACCAGTACCTTCAAAAAATTGTTTGGCATAGCCAAAGAACGGTGAAAGATCAGGATACAACCAGAAATGTCCTATTTGCGTGGGCATCAAACCACATACCTCTCACGGTGGAAGCGAATTGCCTCTCACCCGGGCTATACTTCTCCAGAGATATGTTGGGCACACGCACGCTGGGCGCTTGTACAGCCAATTTTTTTAAAATATTGGGCGTCGTCAAGCGCCCGGCACCAACACTTTTCAGCTGGGCTGAAGGAATGTAAATGGCTTATAAGAGCCTTTTTTTGTTGCTAAAAAGATGAGAGCACCTCTATAAATATCGAAGTGATTTTTTTGAGTCTTTGATATACTCGAGTTAGTGGGATGGTTTATATTTCGGGATGTATGTTGCAACAGAATATCGGTCAATCAGGGGAAGAAGTGGCTGCTACCTATCTTAAAAAATCTGGATATCAGATTTTGGATCGGAATTATGCCAATGTTCGGGGGATTCGGCTGGGTGAGATTGATATTGTTGCTGAAAAAGACAAACACATCGTTTTTGTTGAGGTGAAGGCAGCTTGGATCGAAGCGGGTAGAGAATCGCGTCTTCCGGAGTGGCAAGTAACCCGGGGAAAACTCCGAAAAATGGAGAAGATTGCAAACATCTACCTCAAAGAGAAACGGTTGGAAGATCGAGAGTATTCTTTCGATGTCGTGGCAGTAACCTTTTTTTCAATGGGAGAACCAGAGATAAGACACTTGGATCATGTCTTTTTCTCATAGACAGATAGGGGTGAATCATTTATACTTAAGCTAACTTTAATGGAACATATATGGCTTTAGATTCGGTTACCTTGGCTCATTTGAAGGAAAAACTGCTCGCTGAAAAATCTCGGCTTGAAGGTGAGCTTGGTCGTTTTGCGAAACCGTCTGGCACGGAGGGAAATTATACAACTCAGTTTGAAAATATCGGGACGGATCCCGATGAAAATGCCAGCGAGGTTGAAGAGTATGTTGATACGCTTGCGATCGAGGGGTCGCTTGAGGCCGAGCTTCGAGATGTGAATATCGCGTTGGCAAAAATGGAGAATGGAAAATACGGATTTTGTGAAAAGACCGGTGAGGTCATCCCGCTTGAGCGTCTCGAGGCCTATCCTGCTGCCCGGACACTAGTTGGCGCCTGAATTCCCACTATGTTTGCTTTGCGACTGAGAACGGTGCCTGCCGTTCTCAGTTTTTTTCTACTGTTGGGGATATTGGATATGGCACTTCGCTTCGGACTTTTTCCAGCGGTCCGGACGATCTGTAATGCTGGTATCGCTTGGGGAATAGCTTTACCAGCGCCAGCACTCTGGTTCGGAGTCAGTCTGTGTTTAGTTATCGTCATTTTGAATGCGTGCTGGGCGTCCTCTGTCGGCCAGCGTTTGGCTTGGATGGCCATCGTACTAGGTGGGGGGGTGAACACTGCTGACCGACTGTATCACGGTTGTGTGGCAGATTATTTTCACCCCCTACTCTTTCCAAGTTTTAATGTGGCTGATATGATGATTTTTCTCGGGGTTCTGTTTCTTCTAGTCTCAGTTTCAGGAATATTTCCTAAGATAAAATCCTATGGCGGCTAAAGTATATTCTGGAGCCACAGTCGGGCTTGACGGTGTTTTGGTCGAGATTGAAGCCGATGTTTTGACCAAGGGACTGCATCAGTTCAATGTGGTTGGGCTGCCAGATACAGCGGTGAAAGAGGCGCGGGATCGGGTGAGCGCCGCTATCAAGAACACGGGTTTTCGTCCGCCACATCACAGTGGTCGGGTTACGATCAACCTTGCTCCAGCGGACCTCCCCAAGGGTTCAGCCGCCTATGATCTCCCCATGGCTCTTGCATTTCTTTTGGCAACGAAGCAAATCACTTTCACCCCTGAGAAACGGTTTTTTATTGGTGAGTTGGCCCTGGACGGACGACTTCGACCCGTCTCCGGTGTGCTTCCGTTAGTGCTCTTTGCTCAGCGTTCTGGTTTTGAAGAGGTTTTTGTCCCAGCGGAGAATGCGCGTGAAGCAGCCCTGGTTCCAGGGATGTGTGTGAGAGCGATTTCGGGATTGGATATGCTCGTGGCTCATCTCGATGGAAGAAAACCAATTTTGGCTTTCTCTGAAACTCGTCCGAGGGAAGCCAGCGCAGGGACAAATGCGACGGATTTTTCTTTGATTCGGGGTCAAGAGCATGCCAAACGGGCGCTGGAAATTGCAGCCGCTGGGGGGCACAATATTCTCATGGTCGGTCCACCTGGGTCGGGCAAAACATTGCTGGCCAAGGCGTTGCCGACAATTCTGCCGACACTTACATTTGAGGAGTGCTTGGAGGTAACGCAGATTTTCTCGGTGGCCGGCCGATTGACGCGGGGTGAAGCACTTGTGGAACAGCGGCCTTTTCGCGCTCCACATCATACAGCGAGTGGCATCTCGCTTATCGGTGGCGGGACACTGCCTCGCCCGGGAGAGATCAGTCTCGCGCATCGGGGTGTGCTCTTCTTCGACGAGTTTGCTGAGTTCCCCCGCTCGTTGCTCGAGAGTCTTCGTCAGCCGCTTGAGGACGGTATCGTGACGGTCGCCCGGGCCAAAGGAACGCTCACTTTCCCAGCTCGTTTTATGCTCGTTGCAGCCATGAACCCATGTCCGTGTGGCCACCATGGCGATCCAGATCGAGTGTGCAGCTGTAGCGCCTATCAGATAGAGAAGTACCGCCAAAAAGTCTCAGGCCCTATCCTGGACCGGATTGATCTCCATGTAGATGTGCCACGATTATCATTTGATGAGTTGCGCAATCGGTCGGTGGGAGAAACGAGCGCGGATGTTCGACAACGAGTTGAAGCTGCCCGGAAACGAGGCCGCGAACGGCTGCAAGGCACGCAGAAGCAATCCAATGCCGAAATGGATAACAAACTCTTAGAGGTACACTGCGGACTCGATGAAATAGGTCAGGGGCTCCTCCGTCAGGCGGTGGAACATTATCACCTCTCCCCACGCGCCTATACGCGTATCCTGAAGACAGCCCGGACTATCGCTGATTTGGCCGATGCAGAGCATATTGCCGATGCACATCTGGCTGAGGCACTTCAGTATCGATTTCGTGACTAGACTATCCAAAACATGAAAAGTACTTTGTGGATCGTTTTTATTGCGGTTGCCGCTTTCTTCTCCTGGGTGATGATGACCCCTCCATTTGCCGATTCGAGGGAAGTGTTTTTGGTGGGTCGGCCACTGCCGGCTGCCGTCGTGCTTTCAGGGATGCGCTACCCATTCGTCTTTGATGCTGGATTGACGGTCGCCGAGGCATTGAATCGCGCTGGATTTCAGTGGCAGGATGGCGATGAGGTTTTTCCGGCGGCCGAGAGTCAGTTATTGGCTGGGACAACGATATTTTGGGCACCAGTTCGGACGATACATGTTTCGGCTGATGCGAGCAAACAAACGGTCTCAGTACTTGCACCGACGAGTGAAGGGATTATTGCTGAAATAGGGCTGGTGCTTGATGAGGATGATATCGTCGTACCGGCGCGCGAGGTGACGGTTTCAGAAGGTGAGACGATTGTTATCACGCGAGTCGAAATTCGGGAAGAAACGAAAGAGGTTAAGATTCCATTTACAACCAAGACTGAGGAAGATGCAGAGCTGTCGTGGCGGAAGAAAATTGTGAAACAAAAAGGTGAAAATGGCACCAAGACAACTACCTATCGTGTAAGCTATCATAATGGCAAAGAGGTGAATCGGAAGCTACTTTCAACTGAGGTAACGAAAGAGCCGGCGATGGAGATCGTGACGCAGGGAACCTATGTAAAAACCGGCAAAAGCCATCGGGGCGCGGCGTCATGGTATGCTTGGACCGGAACCATGGCCGCGGCCAATCCGTGGCTCCCCAAAGGCAGTTTTGTAAAAGTGACGAATCTTGATAATGGCAAATCGGTCATCGTCGTCATCAATGATCGCGGGCCGTTCGTCCCAGGGCGTATCATCGATCTCGACCGTGTCGCCTTTGAAAAGATCGCCTCGATCGGCGCTGGTGTCATCAATGTAAAAATGGAAGAGATCGTGAATTAGTCAGAAATTATGAAATTCATAATACTCAATGGACCTTCATGTAGCGGAAAAAGTACCGTGATTAAGCGTGTGCTACCACAAAAAAATCACCTCTTTTCAGAGAGAAGTGTAGTTGTATACCATTTATGAAACAGAAAAAAATACAGCAGCTATTATGTATAGAACTGATAAACAATCCATTGACGAAGTAGTCGATGATGTACTGAAGTTTTTCTAAGATGCTGAAAGCGAAAAAATCACTCGGGCAGAATTTCTTGAAAGACGAAACGGTCATCGAGCGAATTTTGACTGTGGCCGATGTCCAGCCGGAAGACAAGATTTTTGAAATCGGCCCGGGAACAGGGATACTGACTGGCGCCCTGGACGGACGAGCGAAGCAGGTGGTCGCGATGGAGCTCGATCATCAACTGGTCGAACGGTTGACGAAGCAGTTTGAAGTCAGTGAGGGGGTGTCAATTCTCGAAGGGAATATCCTCGAAGTGAATCTCAACGAAATGCTTTCACAGGCTGAGTTCGAATCCAGAAAGTATAAGGTCGTCGCGAATATCCCGTACTACATCACGGCACCAATCATTCGGACGCTTCTTTCACTTGAAACACAGCCCGAGAGCCTGACCCTGATGGTCCAAAAGGAGGTAGCTGAGCGGATGACTGCACTGCCGGGCAGCATGAGCCTACTCTCTATTATGGTGCAATACTACAGCGATGCGCGGATTGCTTTTGAAGTCCCCAAAGAGGCCTTTGACCCGATGCCAAAAGTGGATTCGGCCGTGGTGTACCTCGTTCCGAAACGGGCTTATGACCCCGAAGAGGATCGGAAGCTCTTCCGCATTGCTCGGGCTGGTTTCGCCGCGCGGCGCAAGACACTCGCGAATAATCTCGCCTCCAGTCTGCACCTCGAGAAAGAAACCGTAGCTCGATTACTCAAAGATTGCGGCCTGAGAGCTGATATACGAGCGCAGGCTTTGTCACTTGCTCAGTGGGAAAGCCTTCAGTCGGCTCTGAGTCATCTGACAAAAGAGATGTAGTCTAGGAGATTGCCCCGCCCTTTCTTCAAGGACGGCTATTGTATCATCGCGAGAGTGAGAAAGAGGCTGTAGCCCGCAGCGAGTACAACGAACCAGCCCGGGAGTTTCCGATAGGAGAAGTAGCGGTGATCAGCTGAAGAGAACTGGAGTACCCAGAAGGCCATCGCTCCGAAGAAAAGTCCGAGTGGGAAAAGCGAGCGCAGAGAGAGAACAAAGGGGCTTGCTACAAAGACCATAAAGACGAAGGCACCGATAATACGCTTGGCCCACTCCTCGCCAAACAAAACAGGAAGCGTGATGACACCGTCAGTTCGGTCTCCTGCGATGTCCTTAAAATCCTTTATTGGAATGATAGTGAGGTAGGCAAAAAAGAGTAGTGTCGCTATGGAAACTGGTAGCGCAGAGATATTTTTCGTGGTTGAAAAAACAATGAAGCCAACCCAGAGGATAAGTAGACTGGCGCTGGCCGCGAGTGCAGTCGCGATAACAGGGAAGCGTTTGAGGCGGAGGGGATCAGCTGAATAGAGGAAAGCGATCGCTTGGTAGAGTACCAGGAGGAGTGCAGCTTGAGTTGAGACGAGTGCTGCCAGGAAGATTGATGCACCGAAAAAGAGGAGGCCGATGGTCTTGTACATGGGGACATCAATAACTCCGGTAATGAGTGGCCGCTGAGGATTTGTGATGCGATCAATTGCGATATCGCGGAGGTCATTCAGCACTACCGAAGCGAGCCAGGCACATTCGACTGCTGCGAGGAGGACAAGGGCGCCAGTGATATGGAAAAAATCGAATCGAGCACTGGGTGTATCAAAGAGGAATGTGAGGGCGGCACCGATTGAAAAAAGCCCCGCATGATACAGTAGTTGCGGAAAGCGGGCATTGTGGAAAAGGGCCCAGAATACTGGTCGGAAATAACTAAAAACGAGAGCTGCGATGAGGGGGATGATGAGGACGCCATACACAAGACTCATCTTGATAGCAAGAACACTCGCGATATCGGGTGGGTTGAGGATAAAGAGGGGGGCGGGTGAAAGCATGACGCGGGCAATGTCATGCTCGGTAACAGCCAGAAATCCGGTACTTGGTCCCAAGAGGAGTATCGTAACGATAGAGGGCAAGACACCAATGATGAAAAGTGCGGTGTAGAGCAAGAGACTGGCCGAAAGTGTTCGGATGAGGGATCGAGATTTGATCCAGGTGTAGCCAAAAGCCAAGAGAACAACAATACCAACTTCAAATCGGACACCATAGGTGATACCAATATCCGGTTTGTCGCCAAAGAAAGTCAGATAGCGTTCGAGGAGTCCGAGTAGGCTGTCAAAACTATAGAAACTCCAGAAGCCGGCCCCGCGGGAGATAATCTCATCAACGATGGGTGGGGTCCATATGACGAGGAATCCAGCCAAGAGAATATTGGCTGCCTGACGCAGCGGGACACGGCCTGCCCAAGCAATGATGGGGAGGGCGGCGAGGAAAATGGTCGTGAAGGTTAGGAAGTGATGTGAGAATTGATAAAAGTACTGATCGGCAAAGCGAAACGGGAGGGATTCAAGGGAATTTTCGATCCCAATCCGGACGGCAATGATGGCGAACAGCGTCGTTATCCAGGATCCGAGCGAAAGTGGTAGACCTTCAATCCGTTCGAAGAGGGCGTGTATTCGGGCTTGCATAGTTTCATAGTATAGCATAGCGCTGGCAATGCGTGGGTGTACCCGTCGGGGCTAGCGAGCAAGGTGCGTGAGGGGTGAAGAATCAACGGGAGATGGTACAATACAGGCCTATGTCATTTTGGGAAGCGGGACTCAACCCAGAGCAGAAGCGTGCTGTCGAGACGGTCGACGGACCGGTTTTAATTTTGGCTGGTGCCGGAAGTGGAAAAACGAAAACTTTGACGCATCGTATCGCATACCTCCTTGCAGAAAAGCGTGTTCGACCAGAGTCAATTCTCGCGGTTACTTTTACCAACAAAGCGGCTCAGGAGATGCGTGAGCGCGTTGGTCAGATGTTGGCGCGGGCAGCAGCGGCGGGTGGAGCACATTATCGGACACCCCAATTCATTGGAACTTTCCACAATATTTCGGCACGAATTTTGCGCCGTGATATCGACCGTTTGGGGTATGGAAAAAACTTCAATATCGTCGATACAGACGAACAGCTCGCATTGGTAAAAAAATCCATGAAAGAGCTTGAAATGAATCCCGATCAAGTGAAACCTCGTTCAATCCTTGAGGCAATCTCGGGTGCCAAAAACCGTGAACTGTCAGCGGAACAGTTTCTCGGTATGACGGAGGGTTATTTCGAAGAACTCGTTGGCAAAGTCTATCAACGGTATCAGGCAGGCCTCAGGGCAGCGAATGCGCTTGACTTCGATGACTTGATTTTACTGACGGTGCGATTATTGGCCGAGTATCCAGACGTGTTGGAGTCCTATCAGGAAACATTCCGTTATATCATGGTGGATGAATATCAGGATACAAACCCGCTGCAGTATCGGTTGGTGAAGCTGCTCGCCGCCAAGTATCGGAACCTCTTTGTGATCGGGGATGACTACCAGTCAATTTACTCTTGGCGCCAGGCGGACATTCGCAATATTCTCTCCTTTGAAACTGACTACCCTGAAGCAGTAGTGATCACGCTCGACCAAAATTACCGTTCAACACAGATCATTCTCGATGCGGCTACCGCCGTTATCGGAAACAATGTAAACCAACGGCACAAGAAATTGTGGACAGATAAGTCTGCGGGTGACACGATCGCGTTGTATCCGGCAGAGAGCGAAGCGGATGAAGCTGAATTTGTCGCTCGTGAGATACGCCAGATCATCCAGAAGCAACAGATACCCTATCATTCGTTTGCGGTACTCTATCGAACCAATGCTCAATCGCGAAGTCTTGAGGAGGCTTTTCTCCATGAATCATTACCGTATAAAATTGTCGGTGGATTGAAATTCTATCAGCGCAAAGAGGTCAAGGATGTGATTGCGTATGTGCGTTTTCTCGCCAATCCGCGAGATATCCTCGCTCTTGAGCGGATTGTAAATGAGCCAAAGCGCGGCATTGGACCGACGACTTTCAAAGCTTGGACCGATGCGGCGCGGGATCAGGGGCAGGATTTCCGGTCGATTCTTCCAACTTTGAAATCAGCCGGTATTTTGCCAGATCGGAAAGTTGCCAGCATTGAAACATTTATGGAGCTGTTTGTGCATTGGCAGGACAGTCTCTCTCATGAGGCGGGGATGACGCTTCGGTCGCTCCTGGATATGGTAACGCGCGAGAGTGGATATCTCGAGAGTCTTCGCGATGGAACGCCTGAGGGTGAAGCACGCGAGGAAAATGTTCAAGAGCTTTTTTCGGTTGCTCAAAAATATGATGGCGTGGCAGTACAGGAAGCATTGAATCGGTTTCTCGAGGAAGTTGCTTTGGCATCGGACACTGATACGATCGATCAGCGGGCGGATGCCATCCATCTCATGACAGTGCATTCAGCCAAAGGTCTCGAGTTTCCCATAGTTTTCATTGTTGGTCTTGAAGAGGGGATTTTCCCTCATTCACGGAGCGCACTTTCGGGAGCCGAACTCGAAGAGGAGCGGCGGCTCATGTATGTCGCACTGACCCGAGCAAAGGAAAAAGCGTACCTCATCCATGCCGATATGCGTACGCTGTTTGGTTCGACTCAAATGAATCCACCCTCGCGCTTTCTCGAGGAAATCCCCGCCGCGCTCATCACGAAGCGTGAATCCAATGGCACACACCTCTCATTTTCCAAGCCAAAGCGGAAAAGTTATGCAGCCCCCATTCGCCGTTTTACAGCTCCCATCAAGAGTCCGGTCGCCGAAGGTGAAACCATTCAGCCAGCCAAAGATCTGCGCCCGGGGGACATGGTGGAGCATCAGCAGTTTGGCAACGGGCTTGTCATTGCGCTTGATGGCACATTGGTTTCTGTTGCCTTCAAGCGCGCCGGTGTGAAGAAAATGATGCTGGGCGTTGCGCCACTCAAAAAGCTTTGATTTTTTTGTGCTCTGCCACCCAGATTTTAGTTTCGGCGGCTTGGTATTTTTTCTTCCAACTATTTCTTCTTCCGCTTGCCGTGAAAGGACTGATGAACTTCTTTCAGGCGTTCATTGGTAACATGGGTATAGATCTGTGTCGTGGTGATAGAGGCATGACCGAGCATCGCCTGGACGGATCGGATATCTGCACCATTCATGAGGAGGTCAGTGGCAAAACTGTGCCGGAGCGTATGGGGATGGACATCTTTTACAATGCCGGCTTTTTTCGCATAGTGTTTCACGAGTCGAGCGATCGTTCGGGGAGTCAGTCGGAGGGTTTCGCGCGCAGCATTCCTTTTGTTGACCAAGCCTCGCTTGGGGTGGGCAACGAATAGAGCGGGGTCGATATCGGATCGGTGCTCGAGGTAGTGTGCGATGGCCGTTTTAGCGCTTTTGGAGAGAAACACGATGCGCAGTTTTGAACCCTTGCCCCGGACGCTAAATTCATCCTTGGCGAGATTCACCTGATCGCGATTGAGGCCTGTGAGCTCTGAGACGCGGAGACCAGCTGAAAAGAGAAGCTCGAGCAGTGCTCGGTCGCGCCGACTTCGGAGAGTGTCTCCGGTCGGAGCAGCGAGGAGTCGTTCAATTTCATCAGACTCAAGGAATTCAACCTGGCGCTCAGGTATTCGGCCAATTTCAATCTTTTCAGCGGGCAGGGTTTCGATATCGTGTTTTGCGAGATACTTGAGAAAAGTCCGAAGAACGATAATATGATGGGCCTGCGTGCTCTTTTTGAGTGTGCTACCAGGCTTGGTCTCACGCCGATTGAGGGCGAGTCGGTACTGGCGGATCTGCTCAGCGGTGATATCGCTGGGGTGGTGGATATCGCCCCATGTAAAGAAGGCCTGTAGTGTTCGTTGATAGCTATCAATAGTACGATGGGAGCGATTCATCTCGATTTCGAGGTGGTCGAAAAACGCCTGGGCGAGTCGTTCAATTTCAGTTTTTTGTTTGGAAGGTGAGTGGTCAGACATACAGTATACGACCCGTATTGTAGCATGAGCCGAGTGTTCATGGATAACACAAGTATTCTATAAAAGGCTTTATATAAAGCAAAAAAGTAAAATTAATAACCAAAAGACATTGACCAATGCTTGATTCTGCCGTATGCTACAGCTTGTAACTCTTGGGGGAAATCCCGGATGTGCCGCTCTCATTCAGATACTCGAGCGGGGCTAGGGGATTATCCTAACAGAAAGGGTGGACCTATTTTTTCACACTTGATATCTCGGGCCCGGCGTTCCTGGCGGAGCGTACGACAGCTGGTTGATTTTGCCCGTTGGAATACGGTTTTTCACCAGGGACAGACCCGATTTCTTGTCTGGTTCAAGGAAGGTTCCGGCTATATTCCGGTCATTCTTTTTCGTAAATATTCAACCTTTTCGCTCGTAGTTTCTTCGGCCCTCCTGGTCTCAGCGACCAATTACGGTCAAGAAGTCGGTGGTCTCGAGCGTCTCTCGGCCTCGCTCAATGTCAATCTGCCCAGTGAGAATCGCGTTGTGTTGCGCCGTGCGGCCCAAGAATCCCAGCAACATAATCTCTCACTTGTTTCATTGGCGGCGCCCTTGCTCGCGGCTGATATGTCCGTTCAGACGGAAACCAATGTTCTGGATGAGGCTTATTTGTCGCCTGAAAATCAGATGTTTATCGCTCAGGCGGTAGGTGCCAATAGCGCTCGTGATCCTGAAGAAGATGGGGGCGTGAAAATCTACACCGTAGCAGCCGGTGATACGGTATCTGGCATCGCTGCGGTCCATGGGGTAACGGTCAATACGATTCTCTGGGCAAATGATCTCGACAATGTTGATTCGATCAGGCCGGGTGATCAGATCTTTATTTTGCCGGTTGCTGGATTCAACTATACAGTCAAAAGCGAAGATACAATTGACTCTATCGCTGCCAAGTATAAAGCGGACCGAAGCCGCATCATTGCCTATAATGGACTACCGGCTAATGGTGATCTGACGGCTGGAACAGAGCTTATTATCCCTGACGGAGTAAAAGAGAGCGCTCCAGCGGCACCCGTAACCACAGGGTTGGCGCGACGCGAGTATGCATCACAGACAGGGAGTGGGGTCGCGACAGATATCACTCCGAGTTTTGCGCGGCCGCGTGAAGGGAAGATTGGGCAAGGGCATCGTTTTCCATATGGTTATTGCACCTGGTATGTCGCTCAGAAGCGATATGTCCCGTGGGGTGGCAATGCGGGTACCTGGCTCTATAATGCGCGTGCCCAGGGCTACAAAACTGGAAAAACACCGACGGTGGGTTCAATTGTTGTAACGACTGAGAATCGGTTTTATGGGCATGTCGCACTGGTTGAGAAGGTGAGTGGCGATATGATCACAGTGTCTGAAATGAACTATACTGGCTGGGCAAAAAAAAGCGTGCGTCAATTATCTCGCTCGAGTCGGGTGATCAAGGGGTATATTTACTAGCTGATTTGTGGGAAAGGGTGGAGCGAAGACGGTTACAAGAATGAGTGGGGAGGATGGTGAGGCAAGAAAAGCAGCGGGTTTCAATGCCTCTCCTTGAGTTTCAGCGCTTGATCCCCGCCACTCTCTTCTTTGTGTGTCCCAATCCTGTGGGCTTGTGGTATACTATTTTTGTATCCGATGTCGTCGTCTGTATCGCTGCGTACTTATGCGTTGGGTGAAACAAAATACAAAAAAAATTCTCATTGGTTTTTTTGCGTGTGCACTCATTGTTCAGAGTGGTGCTGTTGCGGTCCAGCCAGTCTTTGCTACTGCCCCGACAGTTGGCAGTCAGATCGAAACCAGTGCTCAAGCGGCTGGCAATCCAAACTCCCCTCCGACCGGCAATGAGATAGAGGGAGGTTGTTCCTGGTATAATTGGCTTGCCTGTGGTAAAGACCTTATCGTCTGGTTTTTGAAAGAGATCCGCGATCTTATCTATCGCGGTTTTGCTGTTCCGGCCGCGGCGGGATTTGCCTGGGCGCTGAATCCGGCCAATATCTCTGGACCGACTGGAGTGTTGAATCTCTCGGCAGTCTATACTCTCTGGCAGTTTATCCGAGATTTCTTCAATCTCTTTTTCATTCTCATCCTCCTTTTTTCGGCTTTTGCGACAGTTTTCCAGGTGGATAGTTTCAATATCCGCAATATCTTCAAAAATGTCCTCTTGGTCGCACTGCTCATCAATTTCAGCTTTCCAATTACTCGATTTCTCATTGATGCGGCCAATGTGCCGATGTACTACTTCATCAATGATGTGATCGGTGATGGCACGGGGAATGGTGGTATGATCGCCATGAATAACATGCTCCGACACTCGGGTGCCGGCGCGGGCGCCATGGTTACTACCGGAGACAACAGCAGTGTCGTCCAGATTCTCTTGTCGATTATTTTCGTTTTTTTATTTGGTATCTCGCTCCTGGTGTTGGCGGTGATGATGATTATCCGTCTCCTCGCGCTCACATTATTGCTGATCTTTTCACCGATTGGCTTTGCCTCGGCGCTGCTCCCGGGACTCAATGAATATGGCCAACGATGGTGGAGCAACTTTTGGAACTATGCACTGTTTGGACCGGCGGCCGCGCTCATGCTCGTAGTGTCATTGAAGTTTCTCGAGGCGAGCGGATCACTCTTTACCTCGATGCAGCAGGTATCGACCAATGTCAGTGTCGACCCGAGCGGAGCTACTTCGGTGGCTCAGGTCATTTTCTTCACGATCCCGATTATCCTCATCTGGTTTACTATCGGCCTGGCGAGCAGGTTCAGTGTGGCTGGTGCCGCGACCGTCGTCGGCCTCGGCTATGGCGCCGCACATTGGACGCGGAAGAAGCTACAGAAAGGTGTGGGATTTGTCGGCAAGAAGGTCGTCGTTAATCCTGTTACCAGGGGAGTGGGGAGCGGTATCGCCCAACGTTTCAATGACAACAAGATAGTGAAGTATGTAAAATCTCCAGGCAAGGTTGAGGCGCGGATCAGAGGGGCTGTTGGTACTGGTACCGTCAGTGGAGAATTGGGTAAACTCCATGAGCAGCAGGTAAGGAGAGAGCTGGATGAATTGAAGAAGAACAAGGCGAGTTATTCTGAGGCTCGGGCGGGAATGACAAGTGGGAATCAGGCATCACGTCAGGCAAACGCAATGTATCTTGCTCAGAATGATGATATCCGAAACGCAAGTGATTTTAGAGATGGACTCGCTGCTATGGCGGGCAATGCAGAATTTACCAGTGAATTTGTTAAAAAATCTCAAGGAGCGATTGATAATGTTACGGACTTGGCGACAGCTCTCAATGCCCTGGGCACTGACAGCAAGACTGCCGCAGCAGTTATCGATAAGATAAATCCAGGCGCCCTCCCTGCGAATTCAGCTGACTATGCGTCAATCCTTGCAGCCCCAGCCTTTACTTCCCCAGCTTCACAGAAGCAACTTCAGAGTAAGATGAAGAAAGAGGGTCGGATAAGTTCAGTGATAGATCATGAGGTTAGGACGACAGGCGCGAGTATGGCTTCGGTGGTTGATCGCCATTTGGATAGCATGACAGTCGAAGAGATAGCAAAACAAGATAGCTTACTTCGGAGCAATCCTGATGCGCACGGCTATGTACTCGGTCTAAGGACGAGTGACCCAGCAAAGTATCAAGAGATTAAAAATAAGATGAAATCGGGTACAAGTGCATTGTTTCCGTGATCCTTTAACATTGAATTGGTGTGAGTGGAGATACTGTAAAAAACATCCTTTTCTTTCCAATGCTTGTCTCTGAAAGTGGGACAGGTGAGGCTATGACGCCAGAAGTTTCGGAAGAATTATGGATGAAACTTCGAAATCTATCTCCTAATAAGCGAGACATTCTTGTCTGTCGAGAATTGCCCCAGAAGCTCCTGATTCTCAAGGAGAAGTTAAATTTGGATGAAAAAGCTATAGGCCGTATCAGTTTGGTGATTCGGAAGATTTTTTTTAACGAACTTGATCTTGCTGGTGCTGAGGCTAAGATTGCTTCGATGCTTGGGGCGGGTGGAGCAGAGAATCCGAACCATGCTAAGGCTATTGTTGAGTTTATTAAAAAAGAAATACTAACCATTAAGCCAGTAAAAGAAGTCGTGCCAGATGAATCTTTGTCAAGTGAGCCAGTTATCAAAACCGCGCGGCTGCCGCTCCTCAAGGCGATGAGTGAGTACCCGCATTTGTCAGAACAACTCTTGACCAGAGAAAAGATCAAATTGAAATCATCGACGGAACCGGTGCGACCATCGCTTGGGAATTGGCTGAAGAGCTATCGTGAAGAGCTCGGTATCGGGTTCCATGAGCCAGTCAAGCGGGGAAATTTTCTCTTTCAATCCCAGAATGGCAAGCGTCTGTCCAATGAGGAGCGAGCGAGATTCAATCTCATCTTGAAGTCGGTCGAAGAGGAATTTCCGCTTGACATCGATACGGAACGCCAGGCAATAGTCTTTCCATCGTCTGGCGATGTGGCGATGGAGCTGACTCAGATCCGAACCAATCCATCCCAGCCTACTCCAAACAGGATGATTCGAGCACGGGGTCTGTCGACCAGTCTACCGGCCTCTGAAACTACACCAGAAACATCTTCACCAACCGCCTTTCAGTCCTTCAAACCACTGTTTGCGAAATCAGTATCGCCGGAGAAGAATGTTTCAGGTGAGACATTACATTTCTCTACAGGGCATGTGTTGCCAGCGGAACGCGAGGCGGGCGCTCCAACATCCGATGGGAGCGAGGCACTCCGTCAGATGCAGCATCCGACGCAGGGTATTCGGCGTGAACCCAATCCAGCGCTTTCTCGGAGTCCGTACTCGATCCGTCCGCTCCGTCCTCGGAGTGGGGACAATGAAAACGCCTAGCATTTTCTTCAACATGATATACTGCACAGTGTAGGTTGGATTTTTGTTTGTCGGAAAGATGAAACGAGGAAATAGTTTGAAACAAAAACCGTTATGATGTTCAGCGTCCCCCAGTTTATTGATGTTGAAGACAAAATTGCTGGCCCACTCACTTGGCGTCAGTTGTTGTGGATGATCGGGATGGGGATTCTTCTCCTCGTCATATACAATACTATCGGTACAGCTGGTTTTTTGATTGTGGCGGTCCCGATTGTCTTACTGTTTTGTGCCCTAGCCTTTTATCGGCCACAGGGTCAACCGCTCATTGTGTTTCTCTTCCATGGATTTACCTATTTCTTCCGGCCGAAAATTGCTGTCTGGGAGCGCCCAATAGCCCGCCGCCAGGCAGCTCCTGAGGTTGAAGCTGCTCCCGTGAAAGCAGCGGCGAAAGCCAAACAGCTTTCACCAGAAGCTCTCCGCGATTTGGCTCGGCTCATGGACACCCACTAGTTTTCATGTATGGAATTTCTCTCTAAGAAAAAATCTGGCAGTTTGAGTACACAGCGATATGTCGATGTCGAAGAGCTGCGTGATGGCGTTCTCGTTCTCAAAACCGGAGCGCTGCGGGCGGTACTCCTTGTCTCATCGATTAATTTTGATCTGAAATCGAGCGAAGAACAGGATGCGATTATTTCTCAGTATCAGAATTTCCTCAATTCACTGGATTTTCCCATTCAAATTGTCGTGCAGTCTCGCCGGTTCAATATCGATCCGTATATCGAACTCCTCCGTGGGAAAGAGGCACAGCAGGCCAATGAGCTCCTTCGATTCCAGATGAAAGAGTACCAAAGCTTTATCAGGAACCTGACGGATGTTTCGAATATTATGTCGAAGTATTTTTATGTTGTTGTACCATTTTCACCAGTTGAAAATGTCGAGACGGGATTTTTCGGAAAAATGGGAGACATTTTCAATCAGCGGAAAACCGTCGGCCTCAAAAATGAATTGTTTGATACCTACCGAACACAGATCATGCAGCGCGTCGAACATATTGTCGCGGGTCTTTCTCCGATGGGAATCCGCGCAACAGCCCTGGGCACCGAAGAATTGATCGAGCTCCTCTACAATAGTTATAATCCATCACTCTTTGCATCAACGATCGTGAAAAATGTCGAGGCGATTGAGCTCCAGTAAACTTATGGGACGAGAACTGATTATTTTTGACCGGCCAATCAAGAAAGTATCCGTGGTTGATCCGATGAATATCGCGACCCCTGGTCTTGGTGAGCTTTCTGTACCGCCTCGCTCACGTGGCCAAGCGGGAGCCGCCCTGCCATCCGCGCGTGCCACAAATGCCGATGGAGTCCGGCCACCCCAGCCAGATGATACTGTGCTGCCGACCGACATCCACTCAGAGAAAGTGGCATCAGCTCCAGCGAGTCCAGTTTCGCGTCGAGCGCCAGAGCCACGCGAGACAGTCTCAGCTCCTGATCGAGGAGGAAGGCTTGCCCCACCAGAAAAGAATCGCGCCGTCTGGGCAGAGGAGGTTGTGGCCCAGGCTTTTCCAGTTGATAATCCATCGACTATCAAGTCGGAGAAAAAGAGTTTTCTTGGGAGTCTTTTTGGAAAAAAATCCCAGACCCCAGTTTTGGATACAAATCGGGAAACAGAACAGCTCTATCAGAAGGGTCTGGCAACGATCCGTGATCTCATTGCTCCGCCAGCGATTCGAGTGAGTCCAGCGACCATGCAGATCGGCGATGTCGTCGCTCGGACACTGTTCATCATCGCGTACCCGCGGTTTCTTTCGACCAATTGGTTTTCTCCGATTATCAATATCGACTTTCCGATGGATACGGCGCTGTTCATTCATCCGATAGATACAGCTGAAATCCTGAAACAACTCCGTAAATCCGCGACCCAGGTGCAATCACAGATGAATATCGAAATTGAGGAGGGGAAGATCCGCGACCCAGTACTTGAGGCGGCGCTTCAAAATATTGAAGAATTGCGTGATCGTCTCCAGCAAGGGACAGAAAAGTTCTTTCGCTTTGGTCTCTATATGACGCTCTATGGGGCAGATGAGAAAGATCTCTCCCAAAAAGTGCAGTCGATTGAAGCGATTCTTGAGGCGCAGCTCGTGTATACCAAACCCGCTGTCTTGCGAATGGATGTTGGGTTTGCGTCGACTCGACCGCTGGCCAATGATGCACTGGATGTGGCCAATAACCTCAACACTGAGCCGCTTTCGACTACTTTCCCCTTTGTCTCTTCAGATCTCTCCTCCAATGAGGGTATCCTGTATGGCATCAACCGGCATAACAATTCGCTTATTCTGTTTGATCGGTTCAAGATGGAAAATGCCAATATGGTGGTCTTTGCAAAGTCTGGTGCGGGTAAGAGCTATACGGTAAAACTTGAAGTTTTGCGGGCGCTCATGCTCGATACAAGCGTTATTATTATTGATCCAGAAAATGAATATAAGCATCTCTGTGAGACGGTCGGTGGAGCCTTTCTGAAAATTTCTCTCAACTCGGATATTCATCTCAATCCGTTTGATATGCCGAAAGTCGGTGCGGAAGAAGAGTCAGATGGCGTTTTCCGAAACACTATTGCCAATCTCATCGGACTTCTCCACCTCATGCTCGGGACTTTATCAGCCGAAGAAGATTCGATCTTGGACCAGGCTATCCGTGAGGCGTATGCGATTCGTGATATTCACGAAGATTCAAATTTCGGCGCATTGCTTCCGAATTCCTTTCCAACAATGTCTGATCTGCATGCAGTCCTGAAGAATATGGAGGGTGCGGATTCGATTGCTGCTCGACTGCGACGCTATACAGAGGGTATTTTCTCGGGTTTTCTGAATGAGCAGACGAATATCGATACGGATAACCAGCTTGTTGTCTTCAATATTCGAGATCTGGAAGAGGAACTCCGTCCGATTGCGATGTATATCATCCTTCAGTACATCTGGAATGATATTCGCTCAAAGCTTCGCCAACGCATCATCGTCGTCGATGAGGCCTGGATCATGATGCAAAATGAGGATGCAGCCTCGTTCCTATTTGGCATCGCCAAGCGCTGCCGCAAGTACTACACTGGTCTTACGACGATCACTCAGGACATCAGCGACTTTATGTCTTCGCGCTACGGCAAGCCGATTATCACCAACTCTTCGATGCAGCTGCTCCTCCGTCAATCACCCGCATCGATTGACTATATCACCGAGACTTTTTACTTGACGGATCATGAGAAGTTTCTTCTGCTCGAGTCGAATGTGGGGGAAGGAATTTTCTTTGCCGGGACAAAACACGCCGCTATAAAAGTCATTGCTTCATATAGTGAAGATCAGATTATCACTTCGGACCCGCGTCAGCTTCTCGAAATTGAAGAAGCGAAGCGCGACTTCGATTCCAACAACCCTTAAACGCTATGGCCGAGGATATTGATTCGGCGTTTGAACAGCTCCACCAGAGCAAATGGATGCAACTTCGGAACGCTACTCGTCTGGCTTTTGAACACCGGAAGAGAGTGGCGGCTGGTGATTTGTCGGTCTTCATTCTGCCATTAGCTCTGGCCATGGCTAAAGACGGACTTTTGGACTTCATTCCGTTTATCGGGTTATTTTTCGGGCTTTTTATCACTACATACCTCTTTATTTTCATGTGGGGTCGGGGTCGGTGGATACTGCGCATCCTCTTCTTCTTTGTGGCTACTGTCGGTAATCTTCCTTTCATCAAACTCTTGCCTTTTGATACGATCAGCGTTCTCTTCGCTTATTTCTTGGCACGCAAAGATGTGGCAA
Source organism: uncultured Bdellovibrionales bacterium (assembly GCA_964530135.1). Lineage (GTDB taxonomy): Bacteria > Patescibacteriota > Minisyncoccia > Moranbacterales > UBA1568 > SSEF01. The sequence continues at coordinate 104,239 of CAZGXN010000003.1, forward strand.
AGGCCAAAGAGAAATTGGAGAAAGTTAATCAGGTGATACCGCGGCTGGCGGATGATCTCCGCGGTGTGGCGCGCCAGCGTGCGCGGGCCCAAGAGGCGGCCCAAGAGGCAGAGGCATCCGCTGCCCAAAGCGCTGCCCAGATGGATACAGCATCTCGCTCGCCTGAACGGTTAGTGGGAGCTGCTCCAGTACTCGCTGTCCCTCGGGGACAGGTAATACCTTCTCGTTCGGACCAGGCGACTGCGCTTCGTCATAGTCAAAGCGCGGTTAACGAAGCTACCTTGAGAATACAAGCTGCGGGACGTCAATTGGCTCAGAGTTCTCTGGCGTATACAGCGGGTATGCGCCAGTCTGGAGCACCAAGAGGGGTTTCGGAAAAGCGGCAACGAGCGGTTTAATCAGTAGAACCGTCACAGAAGGTGATCGGTTGGCTCAGAGTGATAGTCCTTTGTCCTATCAGTGTATAATAAGGAAGTAAAGCAGCTTTGTTTCTATGGAACACTGGATGCGTCTGGTCATGCGGCACAAAGAGTTCATCGGCACTACGACGGTTGTAGTGGCGGCTATCTTTTTACTTGGGTACTTTCCAGAAAGTGAGAATGTGAGCCCGACACTGGAAAACTTTATAGTTGCGACTGGTGTGTTCTTGGTCATTCCGTTTGCCTATTGTAGAATAATGTTAGGGCGTTCTTTTTCAGCAATTGGGTTTCAGCGGGGGAATATCTGGGCTGGTGTAGGTGGAGGTCTCTTGGCGCTCATCGTCGCGCTAGCTGCTCTCTTCGTGCTCTGGAATTTTACCCCCTTACTCGCCGACTATCGTCTGCCCGTTATCGTCGAGGAGCAGTTTCTTTTCTTCGTTCTGTATGAAGTGTTTCTGAGCGGGTCTATCGTTTTCATGTTCGAGGTGTTCTTTCGAGGGTTTGTTATGCTGCTGTGGCTCCGGAAATGGGGCATCTGGTCTGTCGTCGCTCAGGCCGTTCTTTTCGGAACATTGATGTATGCTGGAAATGACCTGAGTGCGACGATGATTCCCTATCTTATCTTTGCCCCGTTCGCTGGTCTGATCGCTTATCAGTCCCGATCGATCTGGTACAGTTATGGGGCAGCGTGGTTCTATCTTTTTTTGACGGATGCCATCGTCCTTATCTTCCGCTGATTATGTCGCGTACTATGCACAGAAAAAAACAGTTTCAACTCATTTCAGTTTTGATGAGTTTGCAGATATTTTTTACATCTGCACTACCGGCCGAAGCGCTTTTTTCTCGTCCGAGGGTGCCATCAGCCTCCCAATCCGCCTCTGAGCTCGAGGCACGCTATCATATCAATACTGGTGCGGTTCAGGAACAGGGCGAATCACTGAATGTCGCGGATAACAAAAAGGTTACGCCTGAAGTATCGCTTTTTTTCTCGCCTTCGGATCCCAAAGAAGGGGAGAGGGTAACAGCACGCTCTTTTCCAACTTATTTTGCCAACGATACAAGCAAGCTCTATTTTACTTGGTTCTTGCAAAGAGCTGACTGTCGACCGGGTAGCGCGGTTACGCCGCAGTGCGATCTCGATGGTAATGGTCTCATCAATCACAATGATTGGAAAATCATGGCCCATCGGATCCTGGCATCCAATGATCTCGATTTGGCCAATGTCGGCTATGGAGCAGATACCGATGCCGATGGTTATACGGCCCGTTTCGGCGGAGACAATCGAGTCAATGTCCCCAACCACTGCTATTTCCATGACAATACGACTGGCGAGAACTATGAACTCTCAAGCGGCAGTGGTACAACCTCTTGGGCCTGTAATCCTGGACTCCAGCCGGTCTGTATGGTCGGGAGTATCGATGTGTCTTCCGGGACGCTGGATCTCAGTGCGGGTGGAGGGACATCAGATGCTTCGGGGAGCGGATCGACTGGCGGTACGGCAACCGCGAGTGGTTCGGTAGTTGAGTTTATCGATGGAGATGCGTATGTCTCAGGCCTGCCCTATTGTCAGGCGAGCGGAGTGCCGGCTTGCGCTACGGGTGTGCCTTGCTGTGTCTCCAATCCAGCGACGGCCCGTGAGTGTACCCAAACCCTCGACACATGCAGTTTGCCAGTGGGCAGTCGGCCTAATCCGATTTGTCGCCACCTCTTTCCAGTAGCACCGGGCCATGTCGCGGGTGATGGGCTCTATAGTGCGAGTGAAGAGCAGTTTTGGCAAACTGATCCCAATGACCCTGATACGGCCGATAATGGGAACAAGGATGAGGCTAATATCACTGGTCTCGGGCGCGATACTTTCACCTGGAACTACATCTCAGGTGATCGTATCGGAGTCGTTGTCGAAGGTACCTCGATGATTCCAACCAAACACCAGGATTCTTCCAATGGCATCATGTGGGCGTTTTCTAAGAATCGCTGTCAGCCCTCTGGTCCAACAGGATCATACACGACAAACATCAAAGGATACGCTGTGGTTATTCCGACTATCGACATGGACCTCAACGACTGTCTCGAAGATAATCTCGTCGATCCGACTGAAGGTGGTCAAGCGACGAATCTGGAGCTCTCCGTTACAGCCTCGCCGGATGACCCGCTGAATGATGTGACCGTTCGGGCAGATGGAGATGTTCTTGATGTGGTGGCCACGGTGAATAATGCCATCCAGGGTATCCAAGGGATCTACTATGATTGGCGGGTTGAATTGTCGTCTGATGGAACGGCAAATCCGGCTGGTGGTTGGACAAATATCACGGCCGCGCTCAATAGTCTTCCAAGTGGTCGCAAATTACTTTCACAAGTTCGGGGGAATGGTGTCAACAAGGTGCAGCTCAGCTTGAATATGCTCAATACGGATGTATTCAATGGTCGCGCCTTTTCGACCTATCTTTCGAACAATATCGGATATTTGCGGTTCCGCGTTGATGCAGCTGAAAATTTTAATGCCTCTGGCGCAAGCCGCCGCGGACGAAGCAATGTCATCGTCAAGTTTAATGCGAGCCAGGAACGGATCTTTGCTCATACGGTTACAGTTTCGGGCGATCCGGCGCGGGTGTCATTAAATGCGGCGAATGAGATTTGTTCGGGAATCGTCAATCCGACAGATCCACTGGAACAGCAGGCCCTGACTCGTCTGGATAGCAAGTTGTGTCGGGTGATCCGGAATGAAATTATCGGATTGGAAGTGCCGAATGATGATCTGACGAATTTTAATTGGACCATCAATGGCCAACCGCTCGTCTGTAATTCAAAAGTTTCAGCCACGAGTTGCTTTGATGACCGTCAAGGAAACATTAACTTTTTTCCAGTTATTGGTAATGTGGGGGATACTTTCAATATCGTCGTTACAGCGAATCGTATCAATATCGCTTCATCGACCGAAAAGATAGTAACGCTGGCGAGGACCTTCAAGATTGTCCAGCCTGAAGTGAGTATCGTATCCAATGATACGGTCAATGTCTGGCCAAAAGTGCTCGGGCAATATGTCGATACGGCGGGGATGGCATATACTGAGTTTAGCAAGGATACACTCGAAACATATGCCGGAAATACGGTTCCAGTACGGGCTATCTTCACGCCGGATTTCCTTGCACTCAATACACCACCTCAGGTAGAGCGCTCTTGGAGTGTCGATGGAGTTATCGTTGGGGATGGTACAACGAATACAATTGCTTTTCCTGCGAACAAAATTGGGAAATCAGTATACAATGTTACCCTCTCCGCCGTCTATCGACCGAGTACACTTATTCGCCAGGCAATGGAAGATATTTGGGGGCTCTCCGCACTTGATACGACAGAGATTTATTTCAGCAAGAATACACAGATCGAGCAACCGGATATAACTGGTATCACCTATACGGGAGCGAAGAAATACTATGCTCTCCTCGCGAGTTATCTTCCGGGGTCGGTCCTCTTTGCCCTCAAAGTCCTCTTCTCTGTATTCCTGATTCTCTTTGCGGCCGGCATTGTGTTTGCTGTGATTCCCAATGTTCCTGAATCATCACTACCATCGAGGAATCGACGGTTACCATAGCAGAAAAAGACCCTCATTCTAGAGGGTCTTTGATAAGAAATGGTCTATCCTGCAGTGTTTCCAGACCATCCTTTTCTTTTTGGGGTTGCCAAGTGACGCGAGGAGGCCACGGCGAGGTTTTTATTTGGAGCGTATGATGTAGTTTAGAGTCATCACGCACTCCGCGTGCGGCATGTCGCCGATTTTGAAAACAAGTTACTTCTGGTACTGTAATTATACACTTTGCGCGAACCTTTTTCGAGCGGAAATTGAACGAATGAACCGAAACCCCACGCACTGGCGAGTACACCAGTAACCCCAAAGAAAAATGTCTCTTGCTTTTTTGATTTGGCGGGAGTGAATTTTTTCTTGAAAAAGGAAAGGATTTCGCAAAACACTCGACTAATCTTTTTTGAATTCGGATGTCGCAA
>CAZGXN010000004.1:0-81953 GCA_964530135.1 uncultured Bdellovibrionales bacterium
GGATGGATCAAATCTCGGCATCGTTGATACCACGAGCCCGTATACCACCAGTTGGGATACTCTGACTGCAACCAATGGCTCCCACAGTCTCACAGCGCGCATTACAGACACAGCCGGGAACAGCATCACTACAAGTACTGTGGCTGTAACGGTTTCCAATACCACCACAACAACTCCCCCGAGCCAGCCCACAGTAGACCGTGGCGGATCTGGTGGTGGAGGCGGTGGTGGAGGCAGCAAAAAGAAAAAGAAAACAAGCAGTATTTCATCCAAAATCACCACTCGCCCGGGTGAACGAATCGCCCCCTTCATCAGCCTCATCACCCCTCAACGGGGGACACTCACTACCACAGCCTTCCCCGTCCGCGCTCTCGCCCGTGATCGCTCCGGTATCCAGGCCATGTTTGTCTCGATCAATGGCACCAAAAAGAAGCGGGCCAATGCAGCGGCTATTGCCTACACGGTGCGGAAGCTCAAGCAAGGCACCGTAACCGTAACCGCCTATGATGCTCTCGGTAATGCCAAACACGCCGTCCTTACTATCGTTCGGGGACGAGTCGTTGGGGTGCGGTATATGTAGGGGATACTTTCCCAAAAGAGGTATCCTCGTTGTATACTGAGACTAAGCTTTACTTCTAGTGTATGCAGGTCCGCCACCTCAATGTGTATTTCTTTTTTCTAATCATGTTCCTCGTGGGCGTGACAGTATTTTTCATTTTTCAGCCTTTTTTGACAGCTATCGTTGCCGCCGCTATTCTCTCGGTACTTTTTCGCCCAGTCTATCAGTCTTTACTCCGTATTTTATCAGGTCGAGTGGCTTGGTCATCGCTTTTGACTTGCCTCTTGGTGGGTATCATGATCGTAACACCGATTCTGTCGGTGCTTTCGCTCGCCGTAGCCGAAGCCAATAGTCTCTATCATACGATCGGTGAAGAACGATCATTTTCTGGTATGGTTGAGTCTAGTGTGAAAGCCGTTCAGGCGACATCCTTTGGGAAAATCCTTTTTAAAGACGCGGCTTTCACAACGGAAAGCGTTATGAAGGATATCCGCCAATTGAGTCAGAATGCTCTCGGACTTCTCCAAGCAGCGTATCAAAGCGTGACCCATTTTATTTTCTGGGTGTTTGTTATGTTTTTCACGCTCTTTTACTTTCTCATTGATGGAGATCGGGCACTGCATCGACTGATGCAGCTCTCGCCTTTGAAGGCGGAACATGAGACACTGCTCGCCTCGAAATTTATCTCAATTAGTAGAGCGACTCTGAAGGGGACGCTTGTTGTTGGGGTACTACAAGGACTTCTTGGCGGTTTGGCTTTTTGGATCGTTGGTGTCCCATCACCGGCTATTTGGGGCTTACTCATGATACTTCTCTCTATTATTCCACTGGTAGGATCGGCTTTGGTCTGGCTTCCAGTCGGAGCGATACTGCTCCTCATCGGGCAGTTGTGGCAGGGAGTTTTCCTCCTCACAGTTGGTTTCGGTGTCATTTCACTGATCGATAATGTTCTGCGTCCGAAACTTGTCGGGAAAGATACACAAATGCATCCGCTGATGATTTTCTTTGCTACCCTCGGCGGTATTTCGCTCTTTGGTCTCCCAGGCTTTATTATCGGGCCGATTATCGTTTCATTGTTTATGGCATTAGGTGAGATTTACTCCATCGAGTTTAAAGGTCAGCTGGCGGAGTATAACAACTAGTCTATGCCCGCGTTTTGGCAGTCATGGCCGCTTTCTCTTGATCCTCTTGCGGGCCGTATCGTCGGATTTCCGGTTACCTGGTACGCTGTCATGTATATTGCCGGCGCAGTGTTTGCGGCACTTTATTTCGTGGCCTTGGCCCGTCGTCGAGGATTATTGGTGGATGCGTCTGGAGCGGTTGAGTTGAGTGTGAGTGTTCTGTGGGGAGTGATTCTCGGTGCACGTTTCGGCTATGTTTTTTTCTACGGTGGCCAGGAATTTATTCAGGAACCGTGGCGCATCATTTCACCCTATGATTTTGGGCTCGGTGAATGGATCGGTATTCGTGGCATGAGCTTTCATGGCGGTCTCATCGGTGGTGCCATCGGTCTGTTCATGTTTACCCGCGAGGGGCGACGGAATTTTTTTCAATTTTCTGATCTGCTTGTCCAGGCAGTCCCGATCGCACTTTTTTTTGGACGGATCGGAAATTTTCTCAATCAGGAGATTCTCGGTCGAGTGACTACTGGTTGGTGGGGGATGTATTTTCCCGCTACCGGATCACTCCTCCTCCATCCGGTAACTCTGTATGAAGCTTTTCTCGAGGGAGGGGTGCTCTTCACCGCTCTCTACATGTTGAGCCGAAAGATGGCGACACCTGGATATACTACTGCACTATTCCTTTTCCTCTATGCGGGGTTGCGTTATTTCGCTGAAGGCTATCGAGCACTCCCGCTCTCAGAAAGTCTCGTTTTGGGTTATTTTTCTGTCGGTCAGGCTCTCTCGATTGTCATGGGGCTACTTGGACTTGTGGTCATCCTCTTGTCTCGGCGGCGCATGGTATAATATAAAAAATACTTTATGGACAAAAAATACGGTATCGGTGTAGCAGTTGGGGTTGTGGTACTCATCGGTGGACTTATCTGGTGGGGTTTACAGGAAGACAGGACGAAAGAGGTCCTGGATCAGACGGTAACAACATATTTCTATGGAGAGACATGTCCGCATTGTCGGGATGTCCGGAAATTTCTCGATGAGAATGCAATCGAGGAAAAGTTTAGCTTTGTGAAGCGAGAAGTGTGGAGTGATCAGACGAATGCTCGCTTGATGCGGGAAGCGGCCAATATCTGCGCGCTGAAGCCTGAGGGCATCGCCGTACCATTTGTTTTTTCCGGAGGTCAGTGCCTAGTCGGTACGCCAAAAGTGATCGAGTTTTTCAAACAAAAAGCTGGTATTTGAACCCATGCGAGAGATCGTTCCCCCTAAACCTAGACCGATATCTCCCGCCAAAATGTTTTTTGACGGGGTAGCTCGCGGGCGTGAATATCGTTCACCCCGTCCGAGTTTGGCTCCTCGCCCCCTTGTTTCACCGTCTATGATTCGGGCTCGGCGCCAGCTTGATGCGGTACTCCTGAAGGAGCACACTCGTTCTATCGGATATTGGTCTACGCTGAGACGGCAGTGGAGGAAGTTTATGTTGTTTCGGCGGGTGTTTGTACTTTCTCGTCGTATGAGTCGGAAGCTTGGTCGTCTGCTGCCTGAACCAGGAAATCTTTCACCGAAAAAAGCACTCTATGCATCACTTTTTGCTGGAGTGAGTTTTGGTATGGTCTCAATGTCGGTTATCCAGGACATCAAGGGGGATGAAGCCAACGCGAGTATGCCTACATCTGTTACTCCTTTGGCTCAAGAAACAGACGAAACAAAACTTGCCAAAGAACTTTCTGAGGAGAAAAAAAAGTATGATCCAAATGATGATCTCTTTCTTCAGTTTTTTAGCGAAGCAGAGAAAGGGCAGTATCGTGATCAGATTCAGGAGTTGGTAAGGGGCTACCCGATCGAGGATATGCTGCCGTATATTCTAGAGAAAGATCGGATTGTCGCTGCTTTTCTGATTGGCATTGGGAAAAAGGAAAGTAATTGGGGGAAGCGCGTACCTGTTCTTGATGGTCAGGACTGCTTTAATTATTGGGGGTATCGGGGGGTGCGGCGTTTGATGGGCACAGGTGGCCACACCTGCTTCAATAGCCGTAAAGACGCTGTCGATACGGTGGCCATGCGAATCGAGTCCCTTATCTCTTCATCAAAAATTGATACCCCCGCCAAAATGATTATCTGGAAATGTGGGTATAGTTGTGATGGTCATAGTCGGGAAAGTGTTCGGAAGTGGATTTCGGATGTAGATATGTATTTCAAAGAACTGAATCAGGCAGATGGTCTCCTGAACGAGTAAGTGGTCAATCATTTTCTTTACATTGACTTTTGTTAAATAGTATTGTTTAGTATAGTACGCCATTAAAGGCGTTTTTTTCGCTTAAAATAAGGATAAAACTGGATTATTAATGACAAAAAGCTTTGACTGAGCGGGTAAAAAATGCTATTCTCAAGCTTGCGTCTCAAGATTATTTCTGGTCGCACGGACGTGTTTATTCTCTCAATCCTTATGCATCATAATAGTCTCCAAGGTTCCTCACACCATTCCTTGCACCGCAAACGTGGCTGGGCACGGTCGTGCCAAATACTCAGCCTCGTGGGGATGATATTACTTTCTTTTGGGCAGGTTGCAGCAGTCTCGAGTGATGCTGGTCAAGGGTCTCAATCAAAAACAGCGTTTTCTCAGACGAATCTGTGTGATTGGCAGCGTGATTATGTTTTTTTCGCAACCGTGAAAAAAGCTGAAAAAGTTGAGTCGGCACCTTGTGAGTCAGCATTCCCCAAGATGGTGGACAGCACTGTACATACCTCAAACATCGCCTCCGTTGGAGTGAGTGAAAAGGCTGATTTTGAAGCAGAACTCCAATCGATTGTTGCGGGTTATCCGATTGAAAGTATGGTCTCGACCATCGCTGAGTACGATCGGGATATTGCCGGTCTCATTGTCGGTATTGCCAAAAAAGAAAGTAATTGGGGGAAGCGGGTCCCCCGGACAGCCGATGGCGATGATTGTTTTAATTACTGGGGCTACAAAGGCGCAGGGGCGCGTGGTCTCGCGATGGGACATGGTTGTTTCGGTGAACCAGCAGAAGCAGTGCGTATTATCGGTCAGCGGCTCCAAACACTTGTCGCATTACGCCAAACGAGTGAACCGGCACATTTGACTATCTGGAAATGTGGTTCATCTTGTGTTGGACACTCTCCTGAAAGTGTCCGGAAGTGGGTCTCGGATGTTGATTTCTATTTTCGAGCGATCGCTCGAAAATAGCGAAGCGTTTCCGTTTGTCTTGGCCTCGGGTATACTGAAGGCAAACACATCGCTATGCACTGGATTACTTTTGCGCTTGCGGGCTATTTTTTCAATGCGATCACGACGATTTTTGATAAATTTCTCTTGGCCGGCCGGATTCGGGAGCCGGTTGTCTATGCTTTTTTTGTTTCCATCCTTTCAATTTTTGCGATTGTCCTTGTTCCATTTGGTTATCAGCCAATCGCCTCGCAAACAGTGAGCCTTTTTGTCATATCAGGGATGTTTTTTTTGTATGGCCTCGTTGCTTTTTATACGGCAGTCCAACGCAGTGAAATCTCGCGTGTTGCGCCGCTCGTTGGTATCACGACCGCCTTGATCGCTGGTGCTGCATCGCTCGTCTTTGGTCCGGCCAGTCAGATTTCATTTTCGCCCGGGCATTTTTTCTCACTGCTTCTGCTTCTCTCGGGTGCTTTTCTCGTGGCTTTTGATCTGCCAATCAAGAAACATGATGCGCTCATGCCGTCCACTGTACTGGCAGGTGGGTTTATGGCCGTGTCGCTCATTTTTCTGAAGATAGGGTATCAGGAGGCTGATTTTGTGAATGGACTGCTCTGGTCTCGCCTTGGTTTTATTCTCGGTGGCTTCAGCCTCCTCATCATTCCTGGGTATCGTCATGCTATCCTCAGTAATACGCAGGGTCTTTCGGCTTCGAACCGACGTGATGTTTCGACAGGACTTCTCTTTATTCTCAATAAGATTTTTGGTGCGCTCGCGACTTTTTGTCTGACCTATGCTGCCTTTCTCGGTCCAGTAACCTTCATTCAGGCCTTGAATGGGGTCCAATATGTGTTTGTGTTTATTCTCACGGTACCGCTCGCTCTCCGTTTCCCAGGCATTTTTGAGGAGAGGTTAGACTTTTGGGATTGGTTTCAAAAGGGTGTCGCGGTTCTCTGTATTGGTCTCGGTATGTGGCTCGCGGTAACACAGGGTGTTGATTTTCTCTTTCTCTAAAGCTATGTCTCAAAATACAAAACTTCCGCTTCGGTCTGAGTCAGTACTTTCACGCTGGCGCGGTTTTGTGAAGATACTGAGTTATACTATCGGGGCAGTCGCCCTGTGTATGCTCGTTTTGTTTGGTTATTTCAATCTCACTGGCCCTGCACCACGTGAAGATGTTCACTTAGGAATGACTTTTTCTTCTCGGTATGCAACTGATCTCGGACTAGATTGGCGTGAAACATATCAGGCATTGCTTCAGGATGTTGGCGTGAAGAAGTTGCGGATTCCGGTCTACTGGGACATGGTGGAGCGTGTACCAGGAACGCGCGACTATGCCGATATTGATTGGCAGCTTGATGAGGCAGCCCGATCTGGAGCTTCAGTTATCCTCTCTATTGGGCAGCGTGTTCCTCGGTGGCCAGAATGTCATATTCCACAGTGGGCCAAAACGGCAAATGAGATAGATCGGCACAGGGCATTGAAGTCTTTTCTGCGCGAAACGGTGGAGCGTTATCGGGCGCATAGTGTGATCACGACTTGGCAAGTTGAAAATGAACCCTTTTTGGTATTTTTTGGTGAGTGTCCGCCGCTCAATGTTGCGTTTTTGGAAGAAGAGATCGCGCTTGTCAAATCACTTGATCCTGCTCGGCCTGTCCTCTTGACTGACAGTGGCGAGCTCTCGATTTGGTATCGGGCAGCGAAACGCGGTGATATGTTTGGGACTACGATGTATCGGATGATTTACAAGGGTGGGGTTGGTTATATTACCTACCCGTTGGGACCGAATTTCTTCCGGTTGAAGGAAAAGATTGTCCGGCTACTTACGAATCAAGAGCACTTTTCTGTCATTGAGCTTCAGGCGGAGCCATGGGCGAGCGGGTGGGTTGCCGATGTTTCACTCGAAGAACAATTTATCACGATGAATGAACGACTCCTTGAAGAAAATGTAACCTATGCGCGGCGGGTTGGTTTTCAGGACATCTATCTTTGGGGTGGGGAATGGTGGTATTGGTTGAAGGTGAAAAAAGATTTTCCGGCTGTTTGGGAGAAGGGTAAGGAATTGTTCCAGCGGTATCCCTAAAGCGTACTGATGATACTCATTCTTGACAATCTCCGAAGTGCATACAATGTCGGGGCACTGTTTCGAACCGCGGATGGGGCTGCGGTTGAGCGTATCTATCTCGTGGGTATTACGCCAAGACCACCGAAACCTCATCAGCTTGCCCTCACACTCGCTGAAAAGATGATTCAAAAAACAGCGCTTGGTGCTGAGGCGACCGTTCCTTTTTCGGGTGTGAAATCACTGACACGAACAGTGTCTCAGTTGCGGCGTCGGGGATATGAGATTATTGCGCTGGAGGCGGGTGAGTCAATTGCGAGTCTTGATTATCGGCAATGGCGTCCACAGTCAGGGAAGCCGCCAGCATTGATTGTTGGAAATGAGGTTTCTGGTCTTGACGCGCGCACTCTTATACTCGCCGACTCTATTCTGCACCTCCCGATGCGCGGGATGAAAAGTTCATTGAATGTTTCCGTCGCGGGGAGTATTGCCTTGTACCATCTCTCAGCTACAATGGAGAAGTCCCAGAAAAACCTAAGAAACATTCGAGAATGAAAAAGAAAGAAATAAAGAAGGGTAGCAAGATCGCCATTTTTGATATTGATGGTACGATCTTTCGAAAAAATCTTCATTTTGAGCTTATTAATGAACTCGCCTGGTTGAAAGTGTTTCCGAGCGGGGTGCGCCGTGAACTCACTGAAGTGTACAGCCATTGGCTCGAGCATTCCGGAACGTATGAGGATTATCGAAAGGCCATTGTTCGTATCTACGCTGAACACATTGTTGGAGTATCCGAGGTCTCAGTGCGTGAGGCTGCTCGCATTGTCGTACCCTTTCACGCCAAGCGGACCTATATCTTTTCTGAGGCACTCATCAAAGATCTCCGGAACCAGGGCTATCATCTCCTCGCTATTTCTGGATCGCCGATTGAAATCGTTGAGGAGTATAATGAGCATTACCTCCACTTTGATCGAGTTTTTGGAAGTATCTATGCACAGGATGCTGACGGAAAATATACGGGTGCGGCCGAATTTGAGCCGTCTCGGAACAAAGGTGAGGTGCTCCAACAGTATGTCTATGAACATGGATTGACGCTGGATAATTCCTATGGCGTCGGCGATACTGAGTCTGATGGGAGTTTTCTCGATTTGGTAACGCATCCGATCGCTTTTAATCCAAATCAAAACTTGAAACTGATGGCAGACAAGGCTCGTTGGCGCATCGTGGTCGAGAAAAAAGATGTCGTATACGAACTGGGAGCGGGCGCTGTAAGATAGGGTGAGTTTGTCTTTCCGATTCCTGAATAGTGGAACGGAAAGTAGGACGCTCTCTATCGGTGGTGATCTATTTGCGTGAAACTTCTTTATTTTTTATGAATATACTCCGTATGGCTTTTAATCCCAATACCGCACTTGATAATTTTCTCAAGAAAACCTTGTGGCTCTGGTTGCCGTTCTATGCATTTCGCATCCTCCTGAAAGAGTTCGGGGCGTGGCTGACGAGGAAGAAATAGTATGTTGGGTACACGTTTCGATCGAACGACCCTGTATTCGGTGCTGCTGTTGTTCGTCTGGTGTGGCGTGATCTTTGCTTTTTCATCGATGCCCGGCAGTGGAGCATTTTTCGATCCGCCACTTTGGTATATCCTTGAGCGGAAATCGGCTCATGTGTTCGAATACGCTGTGCTTGCCAGTCTGGCCTATCGGTGTTTCGCGCGTTTTTATCCCCGGGAAACTTTTGCTCGCCTCGGATTGTTGACGGCCGTCTTTGCTTTGACCTATGGTGTGTCAGATGAACTCCATCAAGCATTTGTTTTTGGTCGTGGCTCTCAATTTACAGATGTGGCGATTGACGGTATCGGTATCGGACTCGCCCTCACCTTTATTGCCCTTCGTCAGTCGAAAACCCCAAGTGTCCGGAGCTGACTATTATTAGCCGAGCTGTTTCAAGTTAAAGATACTGACAGTTCAAGGAAGCTGTCGCGGGGAGTGATATACTGAAACATATAGTCGGTGGACTGATGTCTGGTGTATACCAAGGCCTTCCATCCTGTTCGGATTTTTTAGATGTCATAATTTGTTTGTACCTGATGTTGGAGTGAGTATCGTATGTACCTCACATACTCTCTCTGCCAAAGTAGTTACAGCTCACTATCTTGTAGGGTCACTGGACGGTGATTGTATTAGCTCCTCATTGACGAACCATGAACTACGAAGTACTGACGAGACTGAGAGCCTGGCGTGATCAGCAGGCACGCACTGAAGGAGTTGAGAGCTATCGCGTTTTGAATAATGCGGCGCTTGAGGAGCTTGCCCAAACCCTTCCTCAAGACAAAGAAACGCTCTGTCAGGTGAAGGGTATCAAAGAGGCAAAATACCGGAAGTATGGGAAGATGATTCTTAAACTCATTAGTGAGCGAGGCGATAGCAACAGCCCTTCAGATGATCGCTTTGCAGCAGTGGCGGGTATCGAGCATCAAGTACCCCACAATATCAAGGCTGACGAAAAAGTCATTACTGAGAGCCAGGCCAATAGTGATATTCCGTTGTCTGTTTCACAGTTTCTCGAAAGTCTCAATCTCGAGCTGTCTGGTATGGCTGCGCGACTTCGGGGTGAAGTCTCAAGTGTCGATATTCGGGAACGGGTTGTATATTTTACATTAAAGGATAGTGTGGATGGGAGTATTTTGAATTGTCTTATCTTCCGCTATCAGTATGCAGTTTCGGGTGTGCAGCTTGCCATCGGGGATGAGATCATTGTTGAAGGAGTACCGGACATCTATAAGCCATCTGGTCGGCTCAGTTTAAAGGTTGGTGTCATCGAGTATGCTGGTGAGGGTGAATTAAAAAAGGCCTATGATGCGCTGTATAAAAAACTTGAAACGGCTGGAGCCTTTGCGCCGGAACGAAAACGCCCGATCCCTGAATTTTCTGAGCATATTGCCCTTATTACTTCGCGCGAAGGAGCAGCGATTGATGATTTCAGGATGAACCTCGCGCGGGTTGGGATGCGGGTTGATTTTTATCCGACACTGGTGGAAGGAAAAAAAGCGGTATTTGAGATTATCGAAGCGATCCGATATTTCAATCAGACACCGGACCGGTATGCTGTGCTGGTTATCATCCGTGGGGGCGGGAGCCTTGAGAGTTTGCAGGCATTTAATACGGAGGCACTTGTTGATGCTGTTGTAACTTCACATATTCCTGTGCTTGCTGGTATCGGGCATGAGCGTGATGTGTCGCTCGCTGCACTCGCCGCTGACCATATGGTCTCGACACCGACGGCCACGGCTCGCTTCCTGTCCTCGTCTTGGGATGAGGGGCGCGCTAGCTTGGGGAAACATACGGCAGTGTTTGAACGGGTGATCAGTGGATTTCAGTCAGCAATTCGGGAGCGCGTCCGGAGTGCTGAAGTTACGCTTCGTGTCGCGCTTGATTCGATATCGCGCCAATCCACCCTGGTTCATGCGTCATTTCGGGAAGCGGTAGCTCTTTTTCCAGAGTATTGCCGGCGTATTATCACACAGCTCGATGGCGACTCGGTGCTGTGGCAAACCCGTTTTACAGCAGCATTGATCCATATAACCGATCGTCTCAATACGAGTGCCGAACAGTTACGCCAATATAATCCGACTCGAGTGCTCCAACTTGGTTACAGTCTCGTTCGTAAGCAAGGCAGTATCGTCAGGGGGACAGCGGGGTTGGCGATTGGGGATCGGATTGATATACAACTTGGCCAGGGCAGTATAGAATCAGAAGTATTAGGAGTAACGGAAACACGAAGTCTATGAAGAAAGAATCACTTGGTGAATCGCTAAAAAAGCTTGAATCAATTACGGCCTGGTTTGAAGAACAGGAAGAAATTGATGTTGAAAAGGCGCTCGAGAAGGTGAAGGAGGGAGTCGTCCTCATCCGGGCGAGCAAGGAACGTCTCCGTGAAGTGGAAAATGAGTTTGATGTTGTGAAGAAGGAATTGGATGCTACCGCTTCGTAATGGAAGAGCCTTGGGTTCTCATTTACCACCCAGTGGTCAATCTGGGAAATGCTATACTAGGAGGGTAAAAACAAAGATACATTTTTATCATGCATCGGTTTTCTGGTGATATTTCTCTTGTGCTCGGTGGAGCTGCTGGCCAGGGTATCCAGACCATTGAGACACTGTTAGTACAAGCTCTCAAAAAAGAGGGTTACTTGGTTTTTGCCTCCAAAGAGTATATGTCGCGTATCCGTGGCGGAAGCAACTCGACCGAGATTCGGTTAACTTCAAAAAAATGTCGGGCCTATGTTGATCGTATCGATTTACTCTTTGCGCTCGATAAAAATGTCATCCCACATCTTGAACACCGTATCTCCAAAAAGACAATTGTTCTCGGGGAGAAAGATAAAGTATGTGAAACAGAGTGTCGGGTTATCGATGTTCCATTTACGCGTTTTGCGAATGAGCTCGGACATCCGATTTATACGAGTACGGTAGCGGTCGGTGTTGTCCTTGGTATGTTGCAGGCAGAGGAAACGATTTTCCATGAGTATCTCCGCGAGCATTTTGCTCGAAAGGGTGAAGAGGTGGTAGCGAAGAATATTGAAGCTGCCAGAAAAGGTTATATTCACGGTACACACATCTCTTTTCTCGAGGGGATAGAGCTCTCGGTTCCACGCGGAGCGGGTGGGAGTGATGAACTCCTCCTTGATGGGATGGAGAGTATCGGTCTCGGCGCCCTGGCAGCGGGGTGTGATTATGTCAGCTCATATCCGATGTCGCCGGGCACAGGACTGTTGACTTTTTTGGCAGCCCACAAAAAAGAATTCGGCATCGTCGTCGATCAGGCTGAGGATGAAATTGCAGCGATTAACCAGGGGTTGGGGGCCTGGTATGCTGGCGCGCGGGCGGTTGTTACGACTTCGGGTGGCGGATTTGATCTCATGTGTGAGGGGGTGAGTCTCGCTGGAATTATCGAAACTCCAATCGTCATCCATATCGGCCAACGGCCGGGACCCGCGACCGGATTGCCCACACGGACCGAACAGGCAGATCTCAATTTGGCGCTGTATGCTGGGCACGGTGAATTTCCACGAGCGATATTTGCCCCAGGTTCACCGGAGGAAGCGTATCAGGCGATGGCACAAGCATTTTATATCGCCGACAAATATCAGGTCCCAACCTTTGTCTTGACGGATCAGTATTTTCTCGATTCTGTTACGACGGTTGCTGTCAAGGATTTGGATGCGGCTTCGAATAAGCGGCATATCATAGAGACCAAGGCGGACTATGAACGCTATGCCGTGACCGAAAGCGGCGTATCGCCACGGGGTATCCCAGGCTTCGGTACAGGTCTCGTCGGTGTTGATAGCGATGAACACGATACCTTTGGCCATATCACAGAAAGCCATCTCGTCCGACTCGAGCAGCATGGCAAGCGCCTCCGGAAGCACCAGGGTATCGCGAGTGAAACTCTGTCACCGGTTGCGTCGGCAAGTCTGAAAAAAGCAAAGACCGTCATTGTTACTTGGGGCTCAAACAAAGCGGTGGTCGAGGAGGTGCTCAGTATCTTGGATGATAAACAGTTTGGGCAACTCCATTTTCCTCAAATTTACCCATTGCCAGCCCAGGGTAAAAAGCTCTTAGCCAAAATAAAACAAATAGTCGTTGTCGAAAATAATGCTCAGGGACAATTTGCCGATCTCTTGGGGCGTGAATATGGTATCGAAGTAACGGAGCGAGTGCTGAAATACGATGGCAATCCATTTTCCGTCGAAGAACTCGTCAAGCGACTCTCAAAACTATGATTGACAAGAAACTTTATGATATGCCGCATGGGACGGACATGGCCTGGTGCCCGGGCTGTGGTAATTTCCCGATCCTGAACATCATGAAGGGGGTGTTAGCCGAGATGGATATTCTCCCGACTGATGTCGTCATCTGCTCGGGTATCGGCCAAGCGGCCAAGACCCCGCACTATCTTCGGGTGCATTATTTCAATGGATTGCATGGTCGGGCATTGCCACCGGCGATCGGCATCAAGAATGCCAATCCGAAATTGACGGTTATCGCGGAGAGTGGAGATGGAGATACTTATGGCGAAGGTGGTAATCATTTTCTCCACACTATTCGGCGGAATCCGGACATCACGAACATTGTCCACAACAACATGGTCTACGGATTGACCAAGGGCCAAGCTTCACCGACCTCGGAAAAGGGGATGAAGACTCCCGTTCAGACCGACGGCGTGATGCTCGAGCCGTTCAATCCGATGGCGATCGCAATCTCGGCTGGTGCGACCTTTGTAGCGCGCGCCTTCTCTGGCGATATTCCTCAGGCGAAAGAGATTGTGAAAGCCGCGATACAGCACAAAGGGTACGCCCTCGTTGATGTCTTTCAGCCCTGTGTTGTCTTCAATAAGCAAAATACTTTTCAGTGGTTCAAGGAACATACCTATTATCTCGATGCGAGCCATGACCGAAGCGATAAATTGAAAGCTCTTACACTTGCTTTGAACCAGGAGCAGATGGCGCTCGGTGTGTTATACCAGGAAACTGGTCGGCCCAGTTATGAGACAGTGGTCCGTGAAGGTGATGAGCCACTCTTTGTTCGCAAGCCAGATGTTTCAAAACTCAAAAAGCTTCTCGAACAATACCAATAAAGCAAAATAGCCCAGGGAGAGGCTATTTTTAGTCGAGACCAAGACGGATTTTGGCTTCGGGTGTCATCTTTTCAATCGTCCAGGGTGGATCAAATGTCAGTGCTGTTTCCACATCATTTATTTCATCGAGTTCCATAACCCGATCCTCGATTTCTTTTTGGATTTGACCAAAGAGTGGGCAACCCATAGTGGTCAAAGTCATGGTGATGGTGCATTTCCCGTCAGTCTCAACCACGATACCGTAAATTAATCCGAGCTCGACGATTGAAATACCGAGCTCAGGGTCGAGCACGAGGTGGAGTTTTTCTCGGACCTTTGCTTCGATGGATTTTTTGACTGTGGTTTTTGGCATAGGGGAAAGAAAAGAAGATCAGGCTGAGGAAGCCCAATTCCTCTACGATTCAAACAGGAGCTATTCGGGAAAGATCTGCTTACCGGAGGCATCTTTGATGCGGATGGCACTGACGGGACAGCCACGAGCGGCATTCAGAATAGTTTCTTGATCATCGGCGTCAACCGTGGACAGGATACCCGCCTTACCGGTTTCATCGAGGGCAAAGGTGTTGGGTGCCATTGCCGTGCAGGGTGCAGCACCGATACAGACACCGTGATCAACTTCGACCGTCCAACCATTCTGAAGGGTGACTGGTCCAGCGGGTTTAAGTTCATCTTTCCAAGCCATAGTATTACTTGTTATGTATTATTGGGTTTCATGAATGATTTCTTCAGTGCTTCAAGAGCGAGGAGTCCACATTTCAGCCGCGCGGGTGAAAGCGCTAACCCGAGAAGTTTGAGAATCACTTGGGGTTCGAGGGTGCGAACCGTTGCAATCGTCTTACCTTTGACATATTCGGTGAGGAGTGATGCCGAAGCCTGGGAGATCGCACAGCCGGAACCCTTAAACCTCACATCGGAAATAGTACCATGATTGACGATGATGTCCATGTGGAGTATATCACCACAGGTAGGATTTTTGGCATCAGCCTGATGTGTTGCAGACGGAAGAGACCCTTGATTACGAGGATTGCGGTAATGGTCGAGAATGTGTTCTTGATAGAGGTGCATAAGCTAGAGAGTGAGCAGAGCGTGGATTTTCTGAGTAGTTGCAACGAATTGATCGATATCAGTTTCGGTGTTGTAAATGGAGAGACTGAGACGGGTTGTTGCGGAAAGGTGAAGCGTCTGATGGAGTGGTGAGGCACAATGCTCTCCGGCACGAACACAAATACCCTCTTCGCCCAGAAGGTGGGCGAGGTCGTGAGGGTGGAGGCCGTCGAGTGTGAATGAGAGGATACCGGTGCGGTGTCCCTCTACTGTGGTACCGAGGATATGTAGGGCTTCACCGAAAGTGTCCCGGAGTTTTCCGAGTGTATATTCGGTCAACGCCACTTCGTGGGCATGGATGTTCTCCAAACCGATGGACTCGACAAAGTCGATGGCGCTGGCGAGGCCGATAGCACCGGCAATGTTTGGTGTTCCCCCTTCGAGATTCTCTGGCAGCATTTTATATTCTATTTGTGTACTGCAGGCATCGAGTACGGTTCCGCCTCCGACATTCATCGGCCGGAGTGTCGCAAGTGATGCGTGTTTCCCCGTGAGGATACCGATACCGGTTGGACCAAAGAGTTTATGTCCCGAAAAGACAATAAAATCAGCGTCCCATTGCTTGAGTTCGATTGGGATATGTCCGGCGGCTTGGCACGCATCGATGAGTATGTAGGTATGCGGATTGATATTTCGGATCGTTTGGATGAGATGAGCGACTGGATTAATCACGCCGAAGACATTGGAGACAGCGGAAAAAGCGACGATTGTCGTATGGGTGTCGATGAGTGTCATGAGATGCTCGGTATTGATCTGTCCGGTGTCGGTAAAACGGGCGGTTCGGAGTTCGGCACCGGTTCGTTTGGCAAGCTCTTTCCAGGGGAGAAGGTTTGAGTGATGTTCAAGTTCGGTAATGACGATATTTTCTCCGTTCTTGACACGGTGTTCGAGTCCGAGTGCAACGAGATTGATGCCATGGGTCGCATTGGCGGTGAAAATGACTGTTTCTTTGCTTTCAGCGTGTACAAATCGTGCCACTGTCCTACGCGCTTCATCAAGAGCATACGTGGCTCTTTCGGCTAGTGGATAGAGTCCGCGTGAGGCATTCGCTGAATATTCAAAGTAGTAGGCATTCATGGCGTCTACAATCGGCCGTGGTTTGAGGGCGGTCGCCGCCGAGTCGAGATACACGAGTGCGGGTTGGGACTCGTAGATCGGGAAGTCGCGGCGGATACTGTTTGGATCAAGCATAGGGTTTTATATAGTGATAGCAATGTCTTTGAGTAGTATGCTCAAATACTCAGGTGTCATGCCGAGTTTTTCCATTCGCTCAAGCCCTTCTTGAAAAAATCCTTGAACCAGAAGAGTCCGCGCGTTTTTTTTAGACAGGCCACGCGATTCAGCGAAGAACAGTGCTTCGGCGTTGAGTGGTGCGGTCGTTGCGGCATGGTGACAGATGACATCATGGGCGTGGATTTCGAGCGATGGTCGAGACTGAACGCGGGCATCGGGTGAGAGGAGGAGAGCCCGGCTCTCTTGGGAAGCATCGGAGCGATGAGCGTCTGCGGCGATAGTGATCACGCCGTCGTAGGAAAACGCTGCAGTGTCGCTGAGTGCGACTTTTATCAGGGCCGAGGAAACGGTATCTGGAGCGATATGTCGCTGGGTGAGGTTGAGTGATTGTTTGGTTGTGTGGCTACCGGTATAGAGTGCAAAGATGTGGGCTGCCGCCTTGGAATGAGCGAGCTCAATCACGATCTTTCCAGTTCGGTTCAGTATGAAAAAAATCACCGGTTCCCGATCGGTGAGACGGTAGAGCGTCTTTGTGTCTTGTGAGATATCCTGAAAGCGCATATTAGCCGACTGAACCTTTCATTTCAAGATTGATAAGCCGATTGAGTTCGATGGAGTATTCGAGTGGGATTTCCTTCACGACGGGATCGATGAAGCCGTTGACGAGGAGTCCCTCGGCATCACTCTTCGTGATACCTCGTGAGGTTAAGTAGAAGAGCTTCTCCTCACCGATCCGTTCGACGGTCGCTTCATGTTCAACCGTCGCAGTCTTTTCGTTCACTCGCATCGTCGGATAGGTGTCGGAACGCGAGTGTTCGTCGAGGAGGAGCGCATCGCAGACCACCGAGGCTTTGGCATTGGTTGCTCCCTCCGCGATGTGGACCAGACCACGATAGGAAGTGCGCCCGCCGTCTTTGGCGATTGATTTTGAAATGACACGTGAAGTAGTGTCGGGTGCAAGGTGGACCATCTTGGCACCGGCATCCTGGTGTTGATCACGGCCGGCATAGGCGATGGAGAGCACTTCACCGCGGGCGCCACGACCGGCGAGGTAGACCGCGGGATACTTCATCGTGACCCCGGAACCGATATTACAGTCGATCCATTCCATGAGGGCATTTTCCTCAGCTCGCGCTCGTTTGGTAACGAGATTATAGATATTTTTAGACCAATTTTGAACGGTTGTGTAGCGAACGCGGGCATTTTTCTTCACGAAGATCTCGACGACGGCAGAGTGGAGCGAACTGGAGCGATAGATAGGTGCTGTGCAGCCTTCGATATAGTGCACGGAGCTGCCTTCCTCGGCGATTATGAGGGTCCGTTCGAATTGACCAAAGGACTCAGCATTGATACGGAAATAAGCCTGAAGCGGGAGCTCGACCTTGACCCCTTTCGGGACATAGACAAAAGAGCCACCGGACCAGACGGCAGAATTGAGTGCGGCGAACTTGTTGTCTTGGGGCGGGATGAGTGTACCGAAATACTCCTTTACGATTTTTGGATATTTTTTTACGGCGGTATCCATATCACAAAAAATGACGCCGAGCTTGGTTAGTTCTTTGTGAACGCTTTCATACACGACTTCGGATTCGTACTGGGCCGAAACTCCGGCAAGGAAATTTTTCTCTGCTTCGGGTACGCCAATCTTGTCATAAGTATCCTTGATCTCTTTTGGCAAATCTTCCCATGACTGTGACTGCTCTGAAGTTGCTTTTAAATAATAGGTGATTTTTTCGAAATCAATACCCGAAAGATCAGCACCCCAATCGGGCATCGGCTTGTCGAGAAATGTCTGATAGCTTTTTAAACGAAAATCACGCATCCATTTCCCTTCGCCTTTGACACCGGAGATTTCGACAACTGTGGCTGCGTCCAAACCTGCGCTCGTCTTATGGACGGAGCGTTCAGGCATGGAGAAGCCGAATTGATAGTCTCCAAGGTCAACTGATTGTTTCTTAGGCGCAGTCATGAGAAAGATTATTTGATTGAGTCAAAACCTTTTTCTTCGATGCGTTTGGCGAGGGTGGACCGGCCAGTTTTGATGAGACGGCCAGCACGCAATACGAGTACTTTGTCAGGCTGGATTGTTTTAAGGAGTCGGGTGGAATGGGTGATGAAGATAAGAGTGGTTTCTTTGGGGAGATGTTTTTTCAGAAACTTTGCAATAGTTTTCAGGGCATCAACATCGACGCCGGTGTCAATCTCATCAAAGATAGCAAAACGGGGCGCGAGGAGGACGGCTTGAAGGGCTTCGAGCTTTTTCTTTTCACCACCGGAAAATCCGGCGTTCAATGAGCGCTTCAATAGTTCATCTTTGATATGGAGCTCGTGGGCATACTTTGTGACAAGCGTGTGGAGTTTTACAGGATCAACTTTTTTTTCGAGTGCGAGGCGGAGGAGTTCGAAGACAGTAACACCCGCCAATTCCATCGGTGTTTGGAACGAGAGAAACACACCTAGTCGAGCGCGTTCATCGGGTGAGAGAGACTTCAGATCCTGCGCTCTCTTTGTGTGGGTAGGTTTTCCGATAAGGATCTTACTTGGTCGTGAAAGAGTGTATTTCGGGTGGCCCATAAGTGCGCTGGCCAGGGTGGACTTACCGGAGCCGTTCGGGCCCATTAGGGCATAGGTCTGACTCGGAAGAAAATCAAAAGAGAACTCATGGATGATTTTCTTGCCTTCGATCGAAACGGAGAGATTTTTGAGAGAGAGCATATTAGCGTGCGTTATGTGACATTTGTTCGAGCGAGATATCGGAGAGTGTTTCCTCAATTTTTTCTTCAAGGGTCCGCCAGACCTGATTGGTTTGACAGTGACTCACTTGGAGACAGGGGAGCGTGCCTTTGATAGGCGGGGTGAACATTTCGATTGGTCCATCCAGGACACGGAGGATATCCCAGGCGCTTGTTTCTTTGGCGGAACGGGCGAGGGTATAGCCACCAGTGACGCCTTTGGTGGACTCAACCAAACCGGCCTTGCGGAGCATCTGGAGAATTTTTTCGAGATAGTCTTCCGGCAGATGTTCGGATCCGGCCAAAGTATGAATAGAAAGTGCCTGGTTGGACTGAGCGAGGGCGATTGCGGCCCGCAGGCCATAGTAGGCTTTTTTAGATATTTTCATAACTCGGACTTATTCAGTCCGATATAGAATACCAGGGTTGATTTGGGCTGTCAATCTTGATAACATGAGAAGACTTTACTCTATGCAACAAACACCCTGGCTTGGATTTTGGGAGAGGCTCCCACGACCCTTCTTTGTTTTGGCACCTCTGGCCAATATCACGGACTACAGCTTCCGTCAGTTCATGACGCGCTATCAAAAGCCGGATGTATTGTGGACAGAATTCGTAGCGGCTGATGGGCTTTGCCATCCGAAAGGCCGAGAGGCGCTTCTCCGCGACCTGCGTTTTGATGAGAATGAACGGCCCATTGTGGCGCAACTTTTCACTGGTCATCCGGAAAATATGTTTGAAGCCGCCAAGCTTATCAAGGAGCTTGGTTTTGATGGGCTGGATATCAATATGGGCTGTCCTGATAAAAATGTGATGAAACAGGGGGCGGGAGCTGCTTGTATGAAAGATCATGCATTGGCAATCAGTGTGATTCAGGCCGCTCTGGAGGGGGTGCGAGCAGATGGTCGCAAACCCATTCCGGTTTCGGTCAAAACGCGACTGGGAATGAATCATGATGAATTGGAAGTATGGTTGCCAAAAATTCTTGAGACGAAACCCGCGGCTATCACGCTCCATCTCCGGACTCGGAAAGAGATGTCACTTGTTCCAGCACACTGGGATCGGATGGCGCGCGCCGTTGAGATCGCACAGGGGAGTGGGACGCTCATCCTTGGCAATGGCGATGTGAAATCGGTGGCTGAAGCCCGGCAGAAGTGTGCTGAAACTGGCTGCGACGGCGTCATGATCGGACGCGGGGTATTTGGCAACCCTTGGTTTTTTGATCCAATGAAAACAAGCGTTACGGTGCGCGAGCGACTTGAGGCAATGATGCTCCTGACCGTACTCTTTGAACAGACTTGGGGTGGCACGAAAAATTTTGAACTTTTAAAAAAGCATTTCCAAGCCTATGTTAATAACTTTCCTCTGGCTAAAGAGCTGCGCGTCGATCTCATGGGTTGTCAGAACGCTGATGAGGTAGAAAAAGGAGTAAAAAAATTCCTCAATGAACGACCTGATATTGCTGCAGAAAAAGTCATTGAGAGATGGGGAATATAGTTTTTTTAAACAAAGCCTGAGTGGGGTGAATATGCGGATATTTTCCGTGATTCTATCAACATTCTCAGATGTGTGGGGTTGGGATACTGATTGAAATCGGGAAAGTCCCTGTGGTATACTGGCTGAGGAATCATTTATGAGTTTTAAATCACGGCATAGGAAGATTTATGTTGTCTGGGTCATCATTTCGGCCCTTGTTGCGTTGTCTATGGTGCTGTTTCTCGTCGCTCCTTTTTTCCTCTACTAGCATATGAGTTGGCGCTCGCCATGGACGCGTTTAGGACTCGTTGTGGTGCTCGGTATCGGTGTGATGGCGGGTTGGGCGAGTTACGGGCAGTATGAGCGTAGCCTCAGGATTCAGCAGGAGATTGACAGTCTGAAACAAGAGGCAGAGCACATTGCGCGGGAGAATGAAACGCTTTCGGAAAAAATTCAGTATTTTGCCTCACCCGATTTCAAAGAGGAAGAAGCAAAAGAGAAACTGGGACTTCGGCGGCAAGAGGAGAAAGTTATCGCTATTGATGGAGATGTCCGACTTGCATCAGAGCCACTCCCATCAGACAGTATGGCTGAACCAGAAAAGGTCGTTTGGGAGGTGCCGAATTACAAAAAGTGGTGGTCTCGTTTTTTCTCCTCGACGGCACACTAAGAAAATAAAGATATGGTATGGCTGAAGTAACATTGCCCATCAAACCGTTTACACCGCAGTGGCCAAAAATAATCCTCGCGTTTTTTGTGTGCGTGATTTTGCTCGCGATTGGTGTTTTGGTGCTTGTTTACAAAATGCCGGACACGGCTGCCGGTCAGTTTTTTGCAAAGCGCTGGCCTTTTCCATTGGTACTTATTGATCAAAAAGTGGCTGTGACGACTGCGGCACTCTCTGCAAATCGTGAGGCCCTTCGGCGTTTTTATGAATCTCAGGATTTCACGGGGTTGGGTATGCGGGTTGATTTTACGACAGCGGACGGTCAAAAGCGATTAAAGATTCGAGAACGAGATCTGATAAATAAAATGCTCGAAGATCAGGCTATTGAGCTCTTGGCCCACCGTCGAAACATCACTGTAACGAGTGAACAGATAGCGGCAGAGACCACAGTCAAGATGAAAGAGCTTGGTACGACGGATAAGGTTGAAGAAACGCTGGCGCGCCTGTACGGCTGGACAATTCCTGATTTTCAAACACAGATCGTGCGACCGGCCATGTATGAGGCAGCGCTTATCGAGGCATATACTTCCGAAGTTGATCAGACAGCGGCACGAGAACGCATCGCTAAAGCTGCGGAGGCTTTGAAAGCGAAACAATCATTTGCTGAAGTAGCGCGAAATTTTTCTCAGGGTGAAACGCGGGCAGAGGGTGGAGCGCTAGGGTGGTTTCGACTCGAAGATCTCGCGCCGGAGCTCCGAAGTCCAGTGGATAATGCGGTGTTGAATGTGCCGACGGGTGTTGTCGAGAGTTCATTGGGGTACCATATTCTCCTTGTGGAGGAAACAAAGCTTGAAGCTGGGGAACGACTATATAAAATTCACCAGATTTTTATACGCAAAATGAGTTTTGCTGATTGGCTTACCCTCCAAATGAAGACACTACCTGTGAGTATTATCTCTGATGAGTACGAATGGCGGCGTGAAGAGGCTCGGATAGAGTTTCGATCCGAAGAAATGCGTACATTTGAAAAAAAATTACGGGAAAGTTCGGAGAGTGATCCAACTTTGCTCTTCTAAGTAATATAGATAGGTGAGTATGCAAGATAATAATGATTTCAATGTTTCTAAAGATGTCGGCACATCACCCAAGGTTGTTGTACCGGAACCCGCTGTTGTTCGTTCGACTTCTTCAGCACCTGTTTCGTCAGTTCGGTGGATATATATCATGTTCGTGGCAGCTTTCTTTGGTTTGGTAGGTGGATACGTAGCGCAAATAACAGATACACCTGCCGCTATTACAAAACTGCTTCGTCCTCAGTCGTCGGTGTCGCGTGAGTATTCGGAGACAAGTCAGCGGCCCGTTTTGTCACCGGAGGATCAAACCATTGTTAGGGTGGTGGAGGAGAGTGCTCCGGCTGTGGTGAGTATTGTCATTACAAAAGATGTCCCAAAGGCTCGGAGCTTCTTTGGGTTTCCCTTTTTCCGCGGCCAATCCGGTATGGGTGGGGAAGAGAATCAGTCGACACGGCAGACAGTTGGCCATGGTTCCGGGTTTTTTGTGAGTCCGGACGGGTATATTGTTACCAATAAGCATGTTGTGTCCGATACCAAGGCTGAATACACGGTTATTACGAGTGATCGGCAGGAATTTCCGGCAACAGTGTTGGCGCTTGACCCGGTCAATGATGTGGCAATTATCAAAGTCAACGGCGATGCTTTTCCAGCTCTGAGGCTTGGTGATTCAGATGCACTACGCGTCGGTCAGACGGCGCTTGCCATTGGCAATCCCCTTGGTGAATTTGCCAATTCAGTTTCACGGGGCATTGTTTCTGGTCTCAAACGGCAGGTGACGGCTGGGATTTCATACGGACAAGAGGAAGTCCTTCGGGATATTATCCAGACGGATGCTGCAATCAATCCCGGGAATTCAGGAGGGCCACTCCTTAATCTTTCAGGCGAGGTCATTGGCATCAATGTCGCTGTGGTGAGTGGTGCTGAGAATATCGGTTTTGCTATTCCAGTGAACCAGATTAAACGCGCCGTGGATGAGGTGAAACAGACAGGCAAGATTGTGACGCCCTATATCGGTGTGCGTTATATTATTTTGAATGAAGCTCTTGCCCGTCAGGCTGGACTACCCTTTACTTGGGGTGCACTTATCCAGCGTGGTGAGCAACTCACCGATCTTGCAGTGATTCCAGGCTCACCAGCGGATAAGGCCGGTTTGGTGGAGAATGATATCATTCTCGAGATTGATGGACAGAAAATAGATAGTGAACACTCACTGGCGAGTATTATCGGAGCACATCGAGTAGGTGATACAGTCAAGCTTCGGGTTTTTCATAAAGGCGATGAGAAAAATGTTTCGGTAACGCTTGAAGAGCGGAAAGTATCGAATTAAATCACAGAATCCCTTTGGAGGGAAGGTATCTCCTTGGCACTTTTTCTCAGGGCGAGTAAGATGTGCTCAGGTGTCAGGCGGAGTCCAGACGATTTTCGTCGGACATGGTTGATTCAAAAGCCCAATCCATGGTTTTTCATTTTACAGTTTTCCTCTTTTCGGCCGTTTTCTACGGTATGCTTATGGTTCTTCTGCAGGAACCTATTGTACCATCGTGGTCTTGGTATAGCTCTACGATTTCTGTTTTTGTCATGCTTTCGATGGTCGCTTCGCGTAAGTTGACTGAAAAATGGTATCCGGCATTCTTGCCAAGCGTCGTATCCTTTAGCACCCTTCTGCTCCTCTCACTGATTGATGTTGTTTTTGAACAACGGGTATTTGTTTGGGTAGCGACGGGACTTTTTTATGCTGCGCTCCTTGGTATTTATCGGCTGAAACTTTCCCCTGGAGATGAAACTGCGCGGGCGCTTCTGAACACAGCCGCATTTGCGAGCCTTTTTTTCACCTATGCAGCAGCCTACGGTTTGTACCTGAACTATACTGTTCCTTTGGCACTCCTGATGTTTGTTTTTTTTCTCGCGACGGCCATCATTGCTTTCCAGACACTCTTTTGGGCGGGGCATGACGATTTTCTCGAGGTCCTTCTTACCGTTCTTGCACTCGGAACTATTTTGGGCGAACTTATTTGGGTCATCCATTTTTGGCCCGTCGGTTACCTTACAGTCGGTGCTTCAATGCTTATTTTTTTCTATCTCCTCTGGCACTTGGCATTTGATTTTTTTCGCGGGACGGTTAATGGAAAGAAAATTTTTATTGAAACCGGTATTTTGCTCATACTCCTCGCTCTCCTCCTCGTGACATCACCGTGGCGCGTGCGGGTATAATCGGTCGTTGCCGAAAAGGGGAGAATATGATACAAACCGTCATAGGCTCATTATGGGATTTCTCACTATCTTCAAGCGATTTTTCCGTAATATCAGTTTTTTCCTGGCGCTTGCACTCGCGGCCGGTATAGTTGGTATTTTCTTCTTTGCTGTGCTCATCCCGAAGCTTTCAACTTGGTCATGGACAGCCCAGTTTGTGTGGCCAGGATCGTCCATAAATGGGCCGACTATTATTCAAAGGACAGAACAGGTAGTACTTTCTCAAGAGGAGGGATTGGAACAATTTGTTCCTGCTCCCCGGACCGCTGTTGTGAGTATCAGCGCTCTTCCCATGGTGCGTTTAGGACGACTGACGGCCGGAAGTGTTGTTCCCCACACTTTTTCTGGTATTTTGGTGACGAATGATGGTCTCGTGGCGACTTATGCCAATGAGCCACCACAGATTGAGGGGCAGCGCTTTACCGTTTTCTTCGCTGATGGCAATGCGTCCCAAGCCCGTTTTTTAGCGTATGATCCAGTAGTCAATGTTGCTTACTTCCGAACAGAACGAGCAGATACGCCCGCATTTCCTTTTGCAAATTCTACAGATATCCGTCAGGGGCGTCGTTTTATGGCATTGGCTGGAGCTGTGGATTCTGAAGCAGGAAAACTTGTTGCTGGCTACATCAGTGAACGATCACGTACATTTAACCTTTCCGGAAAGACGGTGGCATCGGCTGATGAATGGGAGGGTGTCTTTTTTCCTGATCGCTCGCTCGGATCTCGTTTTACGGGTGGCGCAGTGGTAGCGATGAACGGAGAGCTCATCGGACTCATCGGTACGCTCACACTTGATACAACGGAACAGTCATTTATCCTTCCAGCGAATGTCCTCCGTCAATCACTGCAGCGCGTCATCAGAGGAAGTGCTGTGGTACAGCGTGCGAGTATTGGTGCATACTATGTTACCTTGACCAAAGAGACAGCGTTAACGCTGGGTACATCTCGGGATCGGGGAGCGCTTATCTTCACGCCCTCGGAGAAGCCAGGGTTGGCAGTGATTTCAAATTCTCTGGCAGCGCAAGCGGGACTTCGATACGGTGATATCGTAACGGCGGTGAATGGTCGTGAAATTAACCTTGACTGGCCGCTCTCAGTTGCCCTGTACGAGGTACCGGAAAATGGAGAGGTAATGTTGACGGTGCTCCGGGGTGGAAACGAGCAAACGCTTTCATTGAAGCGCTGAGCTTAGCATGAATATAACTTTTATTTAAGGCTTAGAAAGGCCATTTTTCTTTGACAGAGTGGTACGCATTCCCTACAATAAAGAAAAAGTATAAGTTTTGTATGCGTCAATCTACTCTCTTCACGAAAACTTCCAAAACAGCTCCTTCGGACGAAGTGAGCCGGAATGCAGCCCTCCTTATTCGCGCGGGATTTGTCCATAAAGAAATGGCAGGTGTCTATGCGTATCTACCGCTCGGTTTGCGCGTCTTGGAAAAGATCAAATCAATTGTTCGAGATGAAATGAATCAACTGGGCTGTCAGGAACTCATCATGACGAGTCTCCAGCGTAAGGAGTTATGGGAGAAGACTGATCGTTGGGATGATGCGAATGTCGATGTTTGGTTCAAGTCAAAGTTGAAAAACGGTACGGAGGTTGGTTTTGGATGGTCACATGAGGAGCAGATTACCGAAATGATGAAAAACCATCTTTCGAGTTACCGTGATGTACCAATAGCGGTGTATCAGTTTCAAACGAAACTGCGTAATGAGCTTCGAGCGAAGTCTGGTATCATGCGGGGCCGAGAGTTTGTGATGAAGGATCTCTATTCTTACAATGAAAATGAAGTTGCACATCAGCAATTTTACACCGCTGTAACTCAGGCATATCTTCGGGTTTTTGACCGAGTTGGTTTGGGGGAAGTAACATTTCTCACCTTTGCCTCTGGCGGGGCATTTACGCAATTTAGTCACGAGTTTCAAACCCTCACTGATGCCGGTGAGGATGTCATCTACCTGCATCGAGAGAAAAAAATAGCGATCAATGAAGAGGTGCTGAATGATGCCGTGCTTACTCAACTCGGTGTTGAGCGTGATCAGTTAGAGCGAGTCAAAGCAGCTGAGGTAGGTAATATTTTTAGTTTTGGGAGCACAAAAAGTGAACAACTCGGGTTGTATTTCAAAGACCAGGCGGGAGTCTCAAAACCGGTCATTCTTGGGTCTTACGGTATCGGGATCACTCGTCTTATGGGAGTGCTCGTTGAAATATTTTCAGATGATCGTGGTCTCGTGTGGCCAAAATCAGTGGCACCATTTCAGGTCCATCTTCTCTCTCTTGGTGCTGACGAAAAAGCAGCTGAGGTTTATGCTGCCTTGGTTCGGGAAGGTATCGACGTTCTTTACGACGATCGGGATGCGAGTGTCGGCGAAAAATTTGCTACGGCTGATCTACTTGGTATTCCCTGCCGAATTGCGATTGGCAAGCGTTCGCTGGAGAGCGGTCTGGCTGAGGTAAAAATGCGGACGGAGGAAACATCACAGATGGTAGCTTTTCATCAACTAGGTACTCTGATACGAGAACAGTATGCCGACAAAACAGTATCCCGCTAGGTCGCCAAAGCGGAAAGAGCGGATTATTATTTCGCTGGGGGGCTCATTGCTCGTCCCAGAGTCGATTGATGTTGAATTTATTACACATTTTAAAAAGTTTATTACGGAGCATATCAAGCAAGGGTATCATTTTATCCTTGTAACCGGCGGTGGAAAGACCGCTCGAAAATATATTGAAGCAGCAACGACCGTGACAAAGATCAACGATGAAGACAAAGATTGGATTGGCATCCATGCTACTCGTATGAATGCCCATCTTGTTCGGACCATTTTTCGCGAATATGCCCACCCTAAAATCAATACAAATCCACATGATCTAGAAGATTTTTATTCGGCACCGGAGCCGATCTTGGTTGCGGCCGGTTGGCGACCAGGCTTTTCGACGGATTTCGATGCGGTTGTTTTGGGTAAGTATCTTGATGTAAAGCGTATTGTCAATCTTTCAAACATCGAACGCGTTTATGACAAAGATCCGCGATTGCACGCAGATGCAGTACCATTTGACACACTGAGCTGGAAAGCCTTTCGGACAGTTGTTGGGCATAAGTGGAATCCGGGTATGAATGTCCCTTTTGATCCGATTGCGTCTGCTCTGGCAGAGAAAGAAGGTATGGAAGTGGCCATTCTCCATGGCGGCGATCTTGCAAATGTAACGCGGTATATCGCTGGCAAACAATTCGTCGGGACGCTCATCAAAAACTAATATGGGGGTGGAAAAGGTTCTCATTGCTGAGCCACATGGATTTTGTGCCGGTGTTGCACGGGCAGTGAAAGCCGTCGAGGACACACTCGCGCTGTGTGGACCACCTGTTTATGTAAAGCATGAAATCGTCCATAATAAGCATGTCGTTAATGATATTACGAAAAAAGGTGCCATCACGGTCGAGCATCTTTCGGAAGTACCGAACGGGTCGGTGGTTATCTTTTCTGCTCATGGTTCACCGCGCTCTCATTATGCCGAGGCGAAGCAGCGTCGCTTACAGCTGATAGACGCCACTTGTCCGTTGGTGACGAAAGTCCATCTTGAGGTGTTGCGTTTTGTCAAAGAAGGATATCAGATTATCTACATCGGTCATCGGGGACATATCGAGGGAGTGGGTGTTTTGGGTGAAGTACCGGGGGTTGATATTCCTTTAGTTGAGACGGTCGCAGATGTCGCTGCTCTTGATATTCCGGCGGCTGAAAAAATGGTGTATCTGACCCAGACAACGCTTGCGGTAGATGAAACGCGCACAATTATTGCTGCACTTCAAGAAAAATATCCGCATATTATTGCTCCGCCTTTGGAGGATATTTGCTATGCGACAACGAATCGTCAGGAAGCTGTTCGCCAACTTGCCCAGATAGCCCCAGTCGTTATTGTGGTTGGTTCACCCACATCATCCAATTCCAATCGTCTGCGTGAAACAGCTGAGCGTTCCGGCGCTCGGGCGTATCTCGTTGATGATGTGAGTGAGCTCAATCCAGATTGGTTTACGGATGTTCGAGTGGTTGGTGTTACGGGTGGTGCGAGTGCGCCGGAATATCGGATGCAAGAAATTGTTACCTTTTTTCATAACCAAGGGGCTCAGGTTGAACACTTTTCTGTGCGGAAGGAAACCTTGTTTTTTTCCGAACCGGTAGAACTTATGCAGATTCGCCGTGAACGGACACTTTCTGTATGAAACTCGCTCTCCAAGTGAGTGATCTTGATCACACGCGTATTGACGGAACGCGGATCTATATCGCTGAACTCCTCAAGCGTTTTGGAGAAATCGCGCCCGAAACTGAGTTTTGGCTTTATCATAAGAACGCGTTTAACCCGGCTCTGGCTCCCCACGAGCGTTCGAATTATGTAGAGCGCACGGTGCCATTTCCGTACGCGTGGATGCAAACTCGCTTTGCTTGGGAGATGTTTCAGCATCCGCCAGACCGACTTTTTCTCCCGATTCAGGCGGCGCCAATTTTCTTACCCCGTGGCCTACAGGTGACTGCTACGATTCATGATCTCGCTTTTCGACGATTTCCTGAGACTTTTCCGCGTCACCATCTTTGGAAACTTAACTTTATGCTTGAAACCGTGATTCGACAGGCCGATCGACTCATCGCTGTTTCTGCATCGACCAAGCGTGATCTCCTCGAATTTTTTCCCGAGATTGAAGCGCAGCGTGTCAGGGTCATTCATCACGGTTTTGACGGGAATTTTTTTGGATCACCATTGGATCCCACTGATCTCTCGGTTCGACTGCATTCCTTTGCCCTTCGTCCTAAAACATATGTCCTTTCGGTCGGTGCACTGCAGCCAAGAAAAAATTTAGTTCGACTCATTGAGGCATTTGAAAAAGCAAAACGGAGCGCACCCGAGATGCGACTTGTATTGACGGGTGAACCAGCCTGGCTTTCTCAATCGATTTTTGCAGCGCGAGAAAAAAGCCGTTTCAGAGAGGATATTGTTTTTACGGGGAGTGTCGACTCGGCTGATCTCCGCGCCCTCTATCAGGGTGCGCGAGTATTTGCATTTCCATCACTGTATGAGGGTTTTGGGCTTCCGATTCTCGAAGCATTTGCAGCTGGAACACCCGTGCTCACGGGGGATAATTCTAGTTTGCGGGAGGTTGCAGGTGAGGGTGCGCTGTATGCTGATGTAACAAACCCTTCCGATATCAGTGAAAAACTTTATCAACTTTGGAGCGATGAGATACTCGGTCATGAGCTTCGAGGGTATGCGCAAAATGAGCTCAAGCGTTTTTCTTGGGATCAGACTGCAGCAAAAACCCTTGAAGCTATCATCGGTTAGCGGGTGTGTCGGAACAGGGTGAAAAAAAGCCATCCGATAGACAGGTAGCCACCGAGAATAATTGGGATGCTCCACCCAGGGAACCGGTATTGAGCAAATGTAAGAATACCCAATCCAACAATACCGCAGAGGGTGAGGAGTGGTCGGTAGTTACTTTTTTCTAGAGCATTTTCTGTTCTGCCGAGGAGTCGACCAAGCCACACAAGGAGTGCAGTGAGGATTAAGAGTAAGAGAGAGAACTTTACTAATGAAAGCCGAGCGCTTACAAAAGTGGGGAGGAGTATCTCCATGGCCACGAGGCCGGTGAAAGTAATCCAGCCAACCAGTACCACATCGAAAAGGAGATTGGCAATGATTGCGAGTGAGCCGTTTGCTTTACAGCGCTTGAGAAAGTTGTTGAGTGAGGTATACATAAACAGCTAGCGTGGAGTAAGTCCAAAGCGTGTGAAGAGACGTTGTTTCACTTGTGCGAGCAGTGTTGTCATATTTGTTCGGTCGAGGCGTGTCTCAAAGGCGAGTGTGAGTGTGGCGATGTCGATATCGACCATGCTGCCAGAGAGTGTGATCTCGTAGTCCGGTCCGATGGAACTCTGAAGTGGATCGAGAGTGAGGGAACAGTGTAAAGATCGAGAGAAAAGTGTCGGAGTAGCCGTACAGTGAGTGCTTTGTGAATCGTTTGATTCAAGAGCGCGGATAGGTTGCATCTTTGAGAGGAGAAACGTTTGATAGTCGCCATCCATAACCGGCCGGCGATAGCCATTTTCTATAATAAAAAGAGTGTTGCTTTTCTGATCTTGAAAAAGTGTCCCGTCGGGATGAGGAGTGCCCATAAGGACAATCCGACCGCGCCGATAGATACCTATATCCTCCGCACTGACAGGGATCACATCCTCGAAGCGATAGCCGAGCGCGAGAAAAATTTCAGCACTCCCAATCGGCCGTATTTCCGTCTCGCTGGATACGACATAGATACCGTCAGCAAAGGAGAGAAGGCTGCCGACACGGAATCCAATAAATTCATTTGAGCGAGTGTACTGATTCTTCCAGTCGAGTGATCGGGGTTGGGCGAGTGAATTTGGATAGCGCGAAAAGAAAGCGGCCGGACTCACAAAGGGGTATAGTGTGCCAGCCCGAAGGGCATAGTAGGTCGTACCGATCTGATACAGTTCGGCAGCGGGGAAGTGCGCCACTGGTTCACCCAGAGGGAAGCGATAGGCCCGATACGATCTTTGAAGCGTGATGTCAAGGGTGTCTGGTATGGCCGACGTTTTTTCTAGGTCGAGTGTGATAGAAAGCTGTGAAAAGTCTCCGAGCGGACTAGTGGACGCGATTAATTGGCCCGCTTGTTCCACCTTTCCATTTGTCCGGGGTATGGATTTTTCAGAACGAGGGTCGAAGATTTTGTTTTTGCTTGATTGTGGATTGCGGAAATCAAAACTCATTGTTTGGGTGGGGAAGAGGAAGGTAGAGGCCAGTGCCACTCCAGCGAACATGAGGCTGAGAGCCAGTGCCATGCGGAATTTCCGGTAGCGGGATTGGAGCGATAGGGGAATGGGCGTAAAGGGCGGTTGCATATAGTACCTAAGGGGTTACTTCAAAGAGAAGGGCATCACTCTTTACGATGGATGTTTCTGGCCAAGCGAATGCTGATGGGACAATCAGGGTTGGGGAGGAGAATGAAATAACATCTCTTGGAATGAGGCGGGTGTCAAAGACTTCTGCATAGCGACTGAGACTCTCCGCGGTTGTGAGGAGATAGGTGTGTTCAAAGGCATGACGATCAATGCGCGAATAGTCCTCGGGATTGAAAAAATAAACAGCGTTTTTCCCGTCGAGGGTGGCGAGTGGTCCAGTGATCATCGCAAATGGATCACCGGTAGATCCGCGATCGATAAGAATCAAATCACGGTCGCCAAACTGTTGACCCAGGCTGAGTGTTTGTTCATAGAGCGTCTGATACTCGACGGTTTTGAGTGCTTGAAAACTGGGGGGTATTTGAAAAATGAATAGGAAACTGAAACAGAC
Organism: uncultured Bdellovibrionales bacterium; assembly: GCA_964530135.1. Classification (GTDB taxonomy): domain Bacteria; phylum Patescibacteriota; class Minisyncoccia; order Moranbacterales; family UBA1568; genus SSEF01. Next base: position 31,450 of record CAZGXN010000004.1, read on the forward strand.
GGCAGCAAAGAGTTTTTTCTGGCCATCTCCGAGTTTCGTTTCGAGAGAGTCCCAGAGAACGACAGTCGCGAGGAGGAAAAGAGGAAAGAGGGTAAATGCATAGCGACGCAGGAGCCAGGGATGGTCGTCGGAGATATGTCCATTGAGGAGATAGATGAGTGTCGGAGCTGCTAAGAGGATTGGAATAATAAGTCTGGTCCGGCGTTGCATAACCTCGAATATAAGAGCGGCGATACCAAGAACAAAAAGAGGAAAAAGACCATAAGAAATGAGGATTGGTCCCAGATTTGGTTCGGTTCCAGCGCTGGTTCCGGCACTCAGTGTATGCCAGTATTTGAGCGCAGCTTTTCCGAGCGTGGTATAAAATGGCAGATTCATGAAGAAGTCGCGAAGGAAGAGAAAGCTCAGAAAAAGAAGAGTTGGGACCGTCCATTTCTTTGGGAGACGCAGAAGGTGATTTCGGAGCGTTGGTCGATAGAGAATGTAGGCGAGTGCGAGTGGGGCAATGACAAAGCCTTCGATGCGTGTGAGTGCAAGGAGGAATCCTGTAACAAGGAGAGCAGGAAGGAAGTGTGCATCGTTGTCCTGATGAAAATAGACCAGAGCAACCACCAGCGAGAGGAAAAGAAACAGTGCGAGATTTTCCGTGAGAGTGATTTGGGTGAGCCAGACTATAATGAAAGAGGTGGCGAAAAGAATAGTTCCGAGGAGAGCATTGCGGCGACTGACAAAAAGTGTAAGTAATTCAAAAAAAGTCCAGCCGGAGAGAATGAAAAGGAGGGCATTGGCGATGAGGAGGCCTGTAGGACCAAACCAGCTTGTGAAGATGCCGAGATAGGCAATATAGCCGAGAGGGAACTGCGTAATGAGCGCGCCAGTATCGGTGTAGCTGAACCCGGGAAAGTTTAGTGCTCGGCCAGGGCCATACACCGCAAAGAAGGCATCGGAAACCGGAGTCCGAAAAGCCAGCTCGTGTTGCGCTGCGAGCTCAAGACTAGCCAGAGCGATTGATCCCTGATCGCGACCGGTAAAGACAGTCGGCTCTGTTCTGATTGCGATGAATATCGCCCCGAGAGTGAGCACACCGATCAGAATGAGTCGTAGTCGATCATGTTTCTGATAGAGCACGACGAGACTGAGGCCAATACCACCGAAGAGGAACACAGCAGCACATAAAGTTAATCCTGGAGAAAACCAACCAAAGAGTGCTAATGTGAGCGCGAGGGTGAGGGCGAGAACAAAGCCAGAGAGTGTGATGAGCCAGGGATTTTGATTCGTGAGGGAGGAGAATTGCATAGTAGTCTCAGTATACGCAAAAACTGGTCGGGATTCAATTTACGAAAGGCGGGCCAGACGGTACAATAAAGGAAATAATAGAAATATCAAACGCGCTCCAAGATGAATTTTTTTCTGTGGTATTACACAATCGGTATCCTTTCGATATCGCGGATTGCGGTGAATTATGTGCGCTATGTATTGCACCGGTTCAATGTTGCTGGACTTTCACGGACTCTGATTTCACCCTGGAAGCGTGATATCAGTTTTAATACTTGGCGTGGCTTTCATCCGGTTCTTTTTGCTCAGGCGCTCTTGAATAACATCATCACACGCATTTTGGGCGCGCTGGTTCGCTCAGTGGTACTTATCTGGGGTTTTGGGGCGATTGTGCTCATGGTTTTTGGGGTGTTGGGACTTTCATTATTTACAGTATTCGCTCCTCTATTACTCATTGGCGGCAGCGTGGTAGTCGGCTGGATTTTCGGAACGCTGGTTGGTATCATCACTTTTATTAGTGCACTCGGTGTAGTCATCGTTGCGGTTTTTGCTTGGCAGGCATCACTGCGTGATCAGACAAACTACAATAGCCAAGAGCCGGAACATGCACCTTGGCGTGATCGAGCATTGCAACGGCTTGGCCTGAATCCGAAATCGGTTGATATTGAAACGATTGCTCTCCCAGAAAAACGTGAGATTTTTCTTTTGGCTCAGCGGATTGCCCCTGAACTTTTTGAGGAAGCTTGGGATATTGAAGCAGCCGCTTTTAACGATCAGAAACAGGCGGCGCGTTTCTGGGAATGGGAACATCTCCGGAAAGCCACGCGGATCGGTAAGTATTGGGCTTATGCATATACGCCACACCTTGATCATTATGTGCATGATTTGTCGGAGCACGATTTCAGCCACTATCGGGACCAGGTATGCATCGGCCGTGAGAAAGTGATGGAAATGCTGACGCTCACCCTATCCCGACCGACCGATAACTCAGTACTTTTAGTAGGTGATCCGGGTATCGGTAAACGCTCTATCATCCATGCGTTTGCCCGTCGGATTCGTGAAAATTATTTTACCGCCCCGATCATTGATGAGGCACGAATAGTTATTTTTGATCTCGGGCAGGTTATTTCAGATGCCCGAACACGCGGGATAGATCCAAAGGGTCTCTCGCGTGAACTCCTGAATGAAGCGGTGTATGCAGGCAATGTCGTTCTCGTCATTGAAAATATCAATTTTTTTCTTGATCCTGAAAATGATATGGCTTTGGGGGATGTCTTGAATGAGTATTTGGCACTTCCCACCTGTCGGATTATCGGACTTATGACAAGTGAAGCCTACCATACACTTGGTCAACGCCAGATTCCGGCGCTCAAATATTTTGAGGCGGTTAGGGTGTCTGAACCAACAATCGAAGAAACACTAGTTATTCTTCTGGATACTTTTAAGACACTGGAACAAAAGCGACCAGTTTTCACATTGCAGGCATTGCGCGCCATTATTACGGGTGCCGAACGGTATAACTGGGAACTCCCATTTCCCGAGCGCGCCATTGACTTGGCCCAAGAGGTCCTTGTGTATTGGGAAAAACATCCTCATCTCGCTTCCATCGACCGCACGGTTGTCGAAGATTTTCTTGAAGAGAAGTCTGGTATTCCGATGGGTGAAGCAAATGAAGAGGAACGCAAAAAGCTGCTCAATCTTGAAACATTGCTCCATGAGCGCGTAATCGGCCAAGAAGAAGCGATCAGACAGATGTCAGAAGCTTTTCGTAAAGCTCGGGCCGGCTTAGGGAATGATAAGAAGCCGATCGGCTCCTTTCTCTTCCTCGGCCCAACCGGTGTGGGGAAAACCGAAACAGCCAAGGCACTTGCTGCAGTGTATTTCGGTGCTGAGGAGCGCATGGTCCGGCTGGACATGAGTGAATTTCAGACACCCCAGTCAATTGATGAGCTTATCGGTTCAGCCGAAATGAATGTCCAAGGGCGGATGACAACACTTATCAAGGAGCATCCGTATTCTATCCTGCTTCTCGACGAGTTGGAAAAGGCCTACCCTCGGGCGCTCGATCTTTTTCTCCAGATTCTCGACGAGGGGTATGTGACAGATGGTTTTGGTCATAAGGTAAGTTTCCGGAATGCGATTATTATTGCGACCTCAAATGCTGGTGCCAACCTCATTCATGAGGCGACGGGTGCGGGCCGATCAATGATTGAGATTGAGGGCGCGCTCATTGATTCCATCATTGCTCAAGGTATTTTTCGGCCAGAGTTTCTCAATCGTTTTGATGGTGTCATTGTGTTCAATGCGTTGACAGCTGAAGAAATGGAGCGCGTGACAGAATTGAAGCTCAAGTCCTTTGCTGACAGACTGTACCAAGAAAAGAAAATTCGACTCAGTTTTACACCTGAAGCGATCCGGACTATTGTGTCTCGGGGTTATGAGCGTGAGTTTGGTGCGCGTTCCATCAATCGTTATATTGCTGATGTTGTCGAAGATACGATCGTTAAACGACTACTCGAAGGAACGCTTGGCGAGGGGGCTGAACTGACTTTCACCGAAAATGATTTAGGTGAGTGATGAGACTTTGAATATAATTTCAACAACTCCCTTTTTTCCCTGACCGCTGTTACTTTTGGAACCGGAGATTCCTTGTACGGGGGTAGTACACCCCCGGGTGGTCAATTTCCTTTGAGGGGCTGAACATATCATTTGTAGGGAATTATGGGATTGGGAGCGGTGAGAAATGGAGGTGCTTGAGTGAGTGGAAGATTTCGGTTATACTGGGGTATCCTTGAACTTGCTTTTTTCACTATGCCCCTTTCCTGGACTCTTTTCTGGAAGCGCTTGTATGAGCAGTTTTTCGGCAATCTCACGCAGGACATCGGTATCGACCTTGGTACGGCGAATACTCTGGTGTATGTCCGTGGGCGCGGGATTGTCATCAATGAACCCTCTGTTGTTGCGATCAATCAACGGACAGGGCAAATTCTCGCTATTGGTCGGGAAGCAAAAAAAATGGTAGGAAAAACACCCGGGCATATCGTTGCGATACGGCCATTGGTTGATGGCGTAGTCTCCGATTTTGAGATTACTCAACAGATGCTCCGGTATTTTATTGGAAAGGTTTCAGAGGGGAGATTTAAATTTCTCCGCCGGCCGCGAGTACTCATCGGCATTCCTTCTGGGGTTACCGAGGTAGAGAAACGGGCAGTGATCGAAGCGGCTATGAATGCTGGTGCTCGCCAGGCCTTTCTCATTGATGAACCGATGGCTGCAGCTATTGGTGGCCGCCTCCCTGTCATTGATGCGGCAGGCAATATGGTTGTTGATATCGGCGGTGGTACGACGGAAGTGGCGGTTATTTCGCTCGGTGGCGTTGTCATTTCCCGCAGTCTTCGGATTGCGGGAGATGAGATGAATGAAGATATCATTCGTTATTGTCGAGATGAGTTCAATCTCCTTGTCGGCGAGCGGACAGCAGAAGATGTGAAAATTGCCATCGGGAGTGCCTACCCGCTAAAGGAACGACTTCAATATTCAATTCGTGGTCGGGATCTCGTTTCTGGTCTCCCGAAAGAGGTTGTGATTACTGATGAACATGTGCGTGAAGCCCTTTCCCGATCAATCCGTATTATTGTGAATAATATAAAGACGCTCATTGAGGAGACACCCCCTGAATTGGTCTCAGATATTATGCAGCGCGGCATTTCAATTTCGGGTGGGGGGAGTCTCATTCGCGGATTGGACAAATTACTTGCCGCCCAGACCGGTATGCCAGTGCGACGGGTTGAGGATCCATTGACAGCTGTGGTCCGCGGGACGGGTATCGTGCTCGATGATATGGATACGCTCAAAGAAGTGCTCATTGAAGACGAACAAGATCATCCGCTTTCTTAGGTATTGGAATGTATGAGTTCAACGCATTCTTTTTTTCAAAGAAATATTGTTCGAGCCATCATCGCCAGTGGATTGGTGTGGTTTTTCATCACATTGGTACCAAATTCATTGCTCGTCCCGTTTCGATCGCTGCTCGCCCCAGTCGCAGCTCCTTTTCAAGGATTCTTCTCCTGGGTTGCCTTTGAGACGAGAGATACTTTCCGTTTTCTCACTTCTGTGAGTGATTTGAAACAGGAAAATGATTACTTACTTCGTGAGAATCAGCGGCTCAGGCATGAAGTGGCTCTCTCTCTTGAATTAAAAGAGGAAAATCGTATTCTCCGTGAAATCAGCGGACTACCGAAAATCGGAAGTGGTACGCTGCTTTTGGCTGAAGTGATCAGTCGCGACCGGAAAGAGAACACGTTTTCCTTTACTCTGAATCGGGGGAGTACGGATGGTGTCCAACCAGGGCTTCCGGTGGTCGTAGGTAGTGGTCAATTAGTTGGGCGGATCGCAACGGCAGAATTGACAAGCTCTCGCGTGCATCTCCTGTCTCACCCCGAAAGTACGATCGCCGCCCGTATTGCAGGAACCTCTATTCAGGGAGTGGTTCGTGGGGATCATGGCCTGGGACTTATTTTTGATATGGCCCTTTCGGGTGAGCGACTTGAACCAGGTGTCGCACTCGTAACCTCTGGTTTGGGTGACGATTTACCAAAAGGCTTGTACATCGGTACTATCGGTGAAGTGCGCCCGTCGGCTGACCGACTCTTCCAACAAGCAACGATTGTAACGGGCTCAGTTGAGAGCGATATTCGCTTCGCTTCGATTATTCTCTCACCAGTATGAGTATTTTTTTTCAGCGTTTTTTTCTCCTTCTCTTGGCGGCGATCATTCAACGCTCTTTCCTTGATATTCTTTGGCCAACCCACGAAGCTCCAGTGCTGATCATTGCCGTTATTATTTCGCTCGTCTTTCTCTTTGGGTTTGCTCGCGGACTTGGCTGGGTGCTTTTGACGATTTTCCTTTATACTCTTCTCGGTGATACGGAAACTTTTCCGGTCTTTGCGGTGGGAATTGCCTATGGAACAAGTTTTCTCTCACGACGACTCGTTATCGAGCGTTGGGGAGAGAGTAGTTTCGGACTCTCTTTGGTTGCAGCTGTTTCGGTTATACTGTATCTGTTCTTTCTCACAGTCGGTCGGGGAATAGAAATCACAACGCTTATGGTCATCGCAAATATGGTTGCGGCACTGATCGTGTTCCCACTGGTTTTTAGCATCATGCGCGTTCGGGAGAAGCAAATCCAAGAGAGTCTTCGATCAGAATTCCGTGGTTTACGAACATAGCATATGTTTTTTTTTCGATCCAAACAGAATCGTTCGAGAGTTACCGGAGAAATTGACGATGCTGTCTTGACGCTTTCTGAACCAGAAGCGGCACGTATCGAGTGGCGGCTCGACCGAAAACCAACCCGATACTTTTTGGCTATTGCGCTACTGACGATTATGATTCTCGCCGGTCGCCTTGTCTATTTGAATTTCTGGCGAGGTGATTATTACGGAGAGATCGCTCGAAACAATAGTGTGCGTTCGATTGTGCTGACCGCTCCGCGGGGTATTATTTCGGATCGTTTTGGTGAACCTTTGGTGAAAAATATTCCGAGTCTCGATGGTATCGTCATCCCGGGTGCGTTACCGAAGGATGCTGATGAACGTCAACGCGTTTTGGATACCATTGAAAAAATTTTTCAGCCGAGCACTGCATTGTGGCGGTCCACTTTGGATGCGGGAACTCTCAGCTCCACTAAGGCTGTCCTCATCAAAGAGGACCTGACACAGGAAGAGGCGATTATGTATTATAGTCAGTCGCATCGGCTGCCAGGTATCAGCATTCAGAAATCAGTCCGGCGCGAATATATCAATGGACCAATTTTTTCACCAGTAATCGGCTACGAGGGTAAGATACAAAAAGAAGAATTGAGAGATCATCCAGAATATCTTTTTACTGATTCGATTGGTAAGCAGGGCGTGGAAAAAGTCTATGAGTCGGAGCTTCGGGGAGTTCATGGTCGTGAAGTTGCCGAAGTGGATTCCTTGGGTCGAGTCAAAAAAGAACTGGGTATTATCCCTCCGAATCAGGGGAAAGATATCCGACTGACACTTGATAAAGAACTAACAGAAAAGATCTATACGACAATGGCCGATTGGTTTATGGCCAATAATCTCACGGCGGGGGCCGCCATTGCGCTTGATCCGCGTTCTGGTGCGATCCGAGCACTCGTGTCATATCCTGGGTATGACAATAATTTGTTCTCAGGTGGGATAACGAGTGATGAGTATGCCCAGCTTATCGAAAATCCAGCCAAACCACTCTTTAATCGAGCGATTGCCGGAGAGTATCCACCTGGCTCGACTCTCAAACCAGTGATTGCAGTTGCAGCACTCGCTGAGCGTATTATCACCCCTGCGACGATGATTGAAAGTCGAGGTGGTATCAGTGTGGGAAAATTTTTTTTCGGTGATTGGAAAGCTCACGGATTCACTGATCTGCGACGGGCCATTGCCGTTTCGAGCGATGTCTATTTCTATACACTGGGCGGGGGGTATGGTGGAATTAGTGGACTTGGTATGGAGCGGATGAAAAAATATGAGAACCTGTTTGGATATGGGTATCAGACCGGCATTGATCTGCCGGGGGAAGCGAGTGGATTCATCCCTGATCCGGCGTGGAAAAAAGATGTTATTGGAGAACCGTGGCGTCTTGGTGATGATTATAATGCGTCGATTGGTCAGGGATTTATTACCGCGACACCACTACAGATTGTCAATTCGATTGCGACTATTGCCAATGGAGGAACGCGGTACACACCGCATGTCCGTGAAGGGGAAATTCACAATGAACGCCTATCAATCGCGCCGGAGATCCTGCGTGTCATACAAGAGGGGATGCGTGAAACAGTCACCGAAGGAACAGCGCAGATGCTCCAGACACTGCCTGTCGCGGTAGCTGGAAAAACGGGAACGGCACAATATGGGAACGAAGAGAAGACTTATGGCTGGTTTGTCTCATATGGGCCCTATGAAAATCCCGAATTGGCATTGATCATTCTCGTTGAGGGGCAACCGAAAGAGAGTACCTATCATGCCGTACCGATCACGAAATCAATTTTTGAATGGTATGTTTCTCGAAAAAATAAGCCTTAGTTGAGCCTCGAATAGCTGTGTTGACAGTGTCCATTGTGTGTAGTAGCATGGGTGGCATCGTGTGTGTGATACAAATATCGTTATTGTGTAAACCAAACTCTATGTCGCGAATATTTACTGAGGAGGGGCTAAAAAAACTTCACACTGAGTTGGAGGACCGAAAGTCTCGGGTGCGTCAGGAAATTGCGCATTCTATCAAGGAGGCGAAGGAGCAGGGTGATTTGTCCGAAAATGCCGAGTATAGTGAGGCGAAGCGTCATCAGAATGAAAATGAGACCCGTATCGCCGAGCTCGAAGCGCTTTTGAAGGAGTCTATTGTTGCTGTCCCTCACAAAAAATCTTCAAAAGTTCAGGTTGGGTCGCGACTAGTGGTCAAGTTGCATGGCAAGGAAATGGAGTTTGAGATTGTTGGTGCCAACGAAGTGGATCCGACTCAAGGAAAGATTTCGAGTGAATCACCACTCGGACGCGAATTTATGGGCAAGGAGAAGGGTGATACTGTGACCGTAACCGCTCCGGCGGGACATAGCAAGTATGAAATTCTCTCAGTGAAATAAGAATTGTGTTATTTTTCCACCGCCCTTTCATCAGGGGCGGTTTTTTCTTTTCACTTCACTTGCTTTGAGCCAAAAAAACGGATACAGTGAACCCATATGCGTGAAGATATTCTCTCAGTAAAACACGAAAAACTCGCCAAACTTGTGGCCGTGCACGGGTCGGCTTACCCAGAAAAGGCTGCCCGAACACATACGAATCAGGCGGTGCTCGATGACTTTGAAAGTCTAAACGGAACAGATACGCAGGTGTCTGTTGTTGGTCGGGCCCGATCATTGCGCGTCATGGGGAAAATTGCGTTTTGTCATATTGAGGATGGAACAGCGAAGATTCAGGCTTTTTTCTCTCTCGAGACAATGGGCGAAGAAAGTTTTAAGCTTTTCAAGGAGACGGTTGAAATCGGTGATTTTCTTTCAGTAACGGGCAGGATTTTCCTGACAAAACAGGATGAGAAAAGCGTCCGCGTTGAGCATTGGCAGATGTTATCCAAATCGCTCCTCCCTCTCCCTACCGAATTTTATGGATTAAAGGACGAGGAGGTGCTCCTCCGCCGCCGTTACCTTGATCTTCTTATGAATCCGGAAACGCGAATGCTCTTTGTGAAGAAAAATGCGTTTTGGCAGACTATTCGAACATTTCTGGCACAGCAGAATTTTCTCGAAGTGCAAACACCGGTCTTGGAGCATGTGCCCGGCGGGGCCGAAGCCGAACCTTTTGTGACACATCATCATGCACTTGACCAGGATTTCTACCTCCGTATTTCACTGGAACTACCGCTCAAGCGCCTTCTCGTTGGTGGGTTTGAGCGAGTGTTTGAAATCGGTCGCGTATTCCGGAATGAAGGTATCGACCGTGAACACCTTCAGGAGTTTGATCACATGGAGTTTTATAGTGCCTATACTGACTTTGAAACAGGCTGTGCCCTGGTGGAGACACTCTACCGAGAAATCGTTCGCGTTATCGCAGGGGATACATTGAAGACGACTCATGACGGTGAGACACTTGATTGGTCACGACCCTTTCCACGCATCGATTATTTTGAAGCCTTTAAAAAAGAAACAGACATCGATCTTTCAGGTGAAATAACCGTTGAGGCCTTGCGCGCGAAAGCCGATGAGCTTGGTATTAGATATGAACCGGCTGCCGGCAAAGGCCGACTCATTGATGTGATATACAAGAAAACAGTACGCCAGAAGCTTGTCCAGCCGTGCTTGTTGGTTGGACATCCGATTGAAGTATCGCCCCTCGCAAAGCTTGATCCGGAGAATCCGCGCCGGGCGCTTCGTATGCAGCCCGTGGCGGGACGCAGTGAGCTGGGCAATGGTTTTGCAGAATTAAATGATCCGATTGATCAGCGGGCACGCTTCGAGGCGCAGATGGAGCTTCGCAAGGCGGGGGATGCTGAGGCACAAATGCTGGATGAAGATTTTCTTGAAGCACTCGAATACGGCATGCCGCCGGCTTTTGGATTTGGTATGAGTGAACGACTCTTTGCGATTCTCATGGACAAGAGTGTGCGTGAGACTGTTATCTTCCCACCTATGAAGATGAAAGAGTAGACAGGGTGAAAGAAAAACGCTAGATTGAGGGCTGTCAATGGTCGCATAGTTCAGTTGGTTAGAACGTTCGGTTCACATCCGAAAGGTCCCTGGTTCGAGTCCAGGTGCGACCACAAAAAATATTCTTATGCTCGATATTGGATTCATCCGGGACAATGAGGCGGCGATTCGTTCAGTGATCGCGAATAAGAACATCACACTGAATCTCGATCGATTGTTTGATGTGGATAAGCGGCGGCGTGAGCTTTTGCAAAGAATAGAAGAGTTGAAGTCGCTCAAGAATGACATCAATAATTTGATTCAGTCGGCTATAACACCAGAGGAGCGGGACGAAGTGATCGTGAAAGGAAAAGAAATCAAGGCCGCGCTCGAAGGAGCTGAACCGGAGTGGAAAGACGTGAAAGAGGAATTTGACGCACTCATGGCGCTAGTGCCCAATATTGTGTCGCCCGACACCCCGATCGGCAAGAGTGAAGCTGAAAACAAGGAAGTGTTTGTTTGGGGTGAGAAGCCAAACTTTACCTTCACGGCGAAAACACATATCGAGCTCGGGCGCGACCTCGATATCCTTGATCTCGAGCGGGGAGTGAAGGTGGGTGGGTATCGCAGCTATTATGTGAAGAATGAGGGCGTGCTCCTTGTCATGGGGCTGATGCTGTATGCATTGCAGAAACTTGCAGCCAAAGGCTATCAGTCGATGATTCCACCGACCCTCGTGAAAGGATTTCCTCTTTTCGGCTCTGGCTACTTCAAAGGTCTTGAATATGATAGTTCAGTTGATGAGGTTTATGAGATAGCTTCAAGGGACAAAGAAAGCGATGGGAGCATTTCCAGGGAAAAGAAATTTCTCGTTGGGACAGCCGAACCGTCGTTGCTCGCTTACTACAGCGATGAGGTTCTTGATGGAGCCACCTTACCGCTCCGTTTGGCCGGTTTTAGTCAGTGTTACCGGAGCGAGATCGGTTCGTATGGCAAAGATACAAAGGGTATCTATCGCGTACATGAGTTCATGAAAGTGGAGCAGGTCGTGATCGCACCAGCAGATATTGATCAGGCAGATGTATTACAAGAGGAAATGATTGGTTTATCACAAGAGATGCATGAGGAGCTTGGACTACCTTACCGTAAGATTCAAATTTGCACGGGCGATCTCTCGGCAGGGAAATACCGACAGTTTGATCTCGAGGCCTGGATGCCGGGGCTCAATCGCTATGGTGAGACAGGATCGGCTTCAACTTTTCTCGATTGGCAATCCCGTCGCCTCAATGTGAAGTATATGGACAAAGAAACAGGCGAGAAACGCTTTGTGTATATGCTGAATAATACGGCACTACCAACCCCGCGCATCCTCATCGCGCTCCTTGAGAATCATCAGGATGCCGAGGGAAATGTCCGCGTTCCGGTAGTCCTGAGGCCGTTTGTCGGGACAGATACCATCCGGAAAAAGCGGGTGTGAGTATTGACCAAGGTAGCCAGTTTGCTACAATGCTTGTGTTTTGTGATATTTTGGGTGCGTAGCTCAGTCGGTAGAGCAGTGGCCTTTTAAGCCAACGGTCGAGGGTTCGATTCCCCCCGCACCCACCAAATCTATCTCTCAAAAAGCCATCTCCTGTTGTTGTAGTACATGGTATAATGGGGCAGAACCAAATTCTGTCATATGATGCAGCGTATTGTTAACCCTCTCCTCCTCACCTTTATTCTCGTGTCGCTTTCGGGCTGCACACTTTCTCCCCCGAAGATTGGGGGTGGAGAAAAAAGCGATACAACGGCGTTTGAAACACAGGCACTTCCTGGGAGTGTGTGGCGTTCGGATGATGGCGGAAAGACTTTTGTGCCAAAAATTTTTGTCGATGAGAAACGAAAGCTCACCAAAGCGGATGTTCTCGATATCTCTTTTCTCTTGCGCGAGGATACACGTGAAAGAGCGAATGAGCTTCGGCGTACTCCAGATGTTTATGTCGGAACGGTGGATGACATGATTTTTAAGACCGAGGATGGTGCTGAAGTGTGGCAGCCTGTCAATTTTCCACCAAATAAAGTCTATAGTTTCATCGCTTCCCGCCGTAGTCTTGACCGGATGTATGCGACCGGTGTCGTTGGTGAGCGAGGAAAGATATTTCGGACCACTGATGGAGGAACAACCTGGGCAGATGTCTACAGCGAGCCTGGGACAGGTTCGTCGCTCCCTTCTCTTGCGGAACATCCGACAGACATCAATCTCCTCTTTGCTGGAACGAGTACAGGTACTGTTGTAAAGAGTACAGATGGGGGGGATACCTGGAAGAATGTTGGTACGAAAGTGAATGGGCCAATCACCACTATCGCATTTGATGCCAAGGATAGGAATATCATGTACTTGTTGGCGTTTAATTCAAAAATATATATTTCACTGAATGCGGGAGAAACATGGAATGACTGGGAAAGTATTCAGCAGGAGGAGCGGAAAAAAAATCCCAACGCTCCCTATGTGAACACGGTCGCCTTGCAGGGGTTTGCTTCGTTGGTGGCTGATCCAAATATCTCTGGAACATTGTATGCGGGCACCAAGAGCGGTCTCTATCGAAGTCGTGACTTTGGTAAGGGTTGGGAAAAAGTGAATATTATCGAGAGTGCTGAAAAATTCCAGATTCGTTCCTTTGCAGTGAATCCGAAAAATTCTAATGAGATCATCTTTGTGGCTGGTCGGGCGCTCTACAAGTCGCTGAATGCCGGCGAAACCTGGTCAGTCCATATGCTCAATGTTGATCGCGAAGTATCTGTCATCACCTATGATCCGGCGTATCCAGAAGTCATCTATCTCGGTCTCCGGAAGACGAAATAATATCTCTGTACTCCTATGATAAAAGACATCATCGACCGTCGGCACGCCGCCTTTGAAAAAGCACTCGACCATTTTACTGAAGAAGCCGGAACACTCCGGACTGGGCGGGCCAATCCAGCGATGGTTGAAGGCCTGCTTATCGATTACTACAATGCGCAAACACCGCTGAAACAAGTTTCAAGCATCTCGATTCCAGAGCCGCGTCAAATTGTTATTTCACCCTGGGATAAGGGATCGCTGACACAGATTGAAGCAGCAATTCGTGAATCAGATCTCGGACTTAATCCGGTGAATGATGGTTCTGTTGTTCGTATAACATTACCAGCTTTGACCGAAGAACGGCGACGCGAACTCGTCAAAACACTCAATAGCCGAGCAGAAGAAGCGCGGATTTCTATCCGGAATGCTCGCGAAGAAGCTTGGAAAGAAATCCAAGAAGCAGAAAAAAACAGTCACATCAGTGAAGATGAAAAATTTCGCGGGAGAGATGATCTCCAGAAAGTTGTCGATGAATATAATGTGAAACTTGAAGCAGTGCGTGAGAAGAAAGAGAGAGAAATTATGACTGTCTAATCACCACTATCTACCCCTGAGTATGCTGACTATCCTGATATTTGTTTTGGTTCTTGGTGTGTTGGTGTTTGTCCATGAACTTGGTCACTTTGTTGTTGCGCGAATGAATGGTATCAAAGCCGATGAGTTTGGCTTTGGTTTCCCGCCGCGTATATTTGGTTTTGTCAAAGATACTACGACTGGACGCTATCGGATTGTCCGAGGTAATGCTGAGGTGGTGAGCCCACACACAGTGTATTCATTGAACTGGATTCCGTTGGGTGGTTTTGTGAAAATTAAAGGTGAAGATCGAAATAGCGTTCAAGATGTCGACAGTTTTGCTGGACGGAGCGCCTGGACGAGGGTCAAGGTACTGGGTGCGGGGGTCGTCATGAATTTCCTCCTTGCTTGGGTACTTTTTTCGATTGTGCTCATGTTGGGTTTTCCTGAGCAGATCGATCCAGCTGAGCGGGGAAAGTATGCACAGACGGATGTTCAGATTCTCCAGGTCCAACCCAACACACCGGCAGCTGAGATTGGACTGAAGGCAGGGGATATCATTCTTGCAATTGATACCGTTCCAGTAACGACACTGGAAGCCGTCTCTCGATATATTTATGAGCATCGTGGACAATCGATTGTAGTACATGTTCGGCGGGGTGGAGCGGAACTCTCGCTCATAGGAATGCCTCGTCTTTCAGCTCCTGAAGGAGAAGGAGCACTCGGTATCAGTTTTTCTGAGACAGCGATTGTTCGGTATCCATGGTATCGAGCGATCCAGCTTGGTTTTGAACAGACCTATGTAAAAACTGCAGAAATCCTTGGTGCCTTGGGAGGGTTGGTAACGAGTATGTTTACTGGTGCGAAGACAGAGGTGGATATTGCGGGACCGGTCGGTATCGTGACATTGACAAAACAAATGTCCGAACTTGGTCTGACATACCTCCTCTACTTTGCCGCCATCCTCTCTATCAATCTCGGTATCATCAATATCTTGCCGATACCCGCACTTGATGGCGGACGCATTCTTTTTGTGTTGATTGAGAAATTAAAAGGATCGCCCGTAAGCACTCGGATTGAGGGGTATGTACATCAAGTTGGATTCATCCTTCTTATTCTTCTCATGGTTCTTGTTACACTGAACGATATTTTTCGCTTAGAGTTTTGGGGTCGTTTTTCTGGTTGGTTTTGAACCTGGGCTGAAAACATTTTTTCCAAAGGGGCTATATTGACAAAAAGCCTCTTTTTTGCTACTATCCAGCGTTACTTCATTATGCCTCAAACACTATGCCGATGACGAATATTTTGGCTCTATTGTGGGAAAAGAAAGGAAGCGTGTTCCTTTTTGGATTTTTTATTGCGGCAGCAGTATTCTTCACTGAAACACTTATTTCTCCGCGTTATGCTGTACGCACAGATTTCATGGTGCTCCAGTCATCTGGCTCACAAGATTTCTATACCCTTTTTAAATCGTCCGAATATTTGGGGAAAATCCTCTCCGAATCAATGTACAGTGAACGGTTCATCAATGCTGTTATTGAAACGGGGAAGGTAAGCGAGCGGGGATTTCTACCAACGGATAAGCGTGCCCGACTGAAGGCGTGGCGCTCGATGGTGAGTGTAGAAAAGAATATCGAGCTCGGTATACTCTCGGTAACGGTGAAGTCCGATACTGAACGGGAAGCGAGTAAGACGATGGAAGCGATATCCGATGTACTTATCAATCGCAATCATGAATTCCGTGGAGGTGAAGAGAAGGCGGTTGAGGTTCGCATCCTCTCGGGACCGATTGCTGATCGCAATCCGACGCCAAAAGAACTCGTAATACTATCGCTCCTCGGATTTTTTGCGGGCGTGTTTGTTTACGCTATGTGGTTGGCGCTGAAGATGCTTGATCGAACGGGGACGAAAAGTACTTCGTTCGCTCAGCGATAAGTTTTTTTGAGAAGAGGCTTTGACCATGTCCTGCAGCCGCAGGCAGGCGCAAGCCTCCTCTGGATTGTTTCTCTTTCGAGGGGGATGTTCCAGAGGATAGAATCGAAAAAGTTCGTTTAAAACTTACTGCTTACAAATCTCAAGCTCTCAACAGTTCAAGGAGTTCGTCATGCGAAGAAAAATCTTGCTCGCTGCAAGTATGGCTCTGACATTCCTCGCCGGCTGTTCGTCTCTTCCTCGCGAAAGCGGGTACGAAGTGCGGACAGTTCAAGCCGAGGGGCGCCAGGAGCCCTGGCAGAACCGCGCGATTCGTCGCGAAGTGTTCAGTCCCGGTGGAGTGGCGGTCGTCTATGTCAGATTGCCGCAACCCATCCCTGACCGGTGGAAGAAGGAATTCGTTGATCCGGCCCGTACCTATGAAGTGCGGGATGGTCAGCGCAAAGTCCGGAAGCCCCTGTTCCGTGAAGTGTTTCGTGCGATTGCGTTTATGGACGCTGGGGAAACTCAGACCTATGACGCGGTCCTCGATCGGGAGGTGCGAGGCTTCAGTGTCTTCGTGCCGCTCACGGATGCCGAGCGCATCCGAGGTAAGTCGCTCCTCATTCTGTCTTCGGACGGGAAGTGGGGGATGACAGTCCTCGGCGTGCTTGTGGAGTTCGAAAAGGGGCTCGCCCCCGATCGGCTTCCGATTGGATTCTTCACGACTCATCCGTCCACTGTGACGCAAGTGATTCGTTTAGATCCGATCGACAATGAGCATGCCCGCCTGGCCCTTGATGGTGTGGCGGCAGCGTTTCCGGTGCAGTTTTCGCTTCGGGACAAGAATGGATCATATGTCGGGAAGTCCGACATCGCTACCGTCCTCGCCGAGTTTACCTCGGTCGATGGCGTGGCAGATCGGCTGATCTCATGCACGAGCCTCAAGCTCGGTCTGGAGTCAGCATCGGCACTCCCTATTGTCGCGACACTGTACAGTTATCAAGCTGTGCGTGCCGTGGTGAAGGAGGATTGTTTGAAGTAGAGTGAAAGAAAGGAGAGCTCACCATGAGCGACCCAGTTGTCTTGAAACTGTCCAGGTATCAAGCGTGGGTCGCCTCAATCGACCCACCTTTATTCCTGAGTTCCCTCATTGAATTCATGGCTGAAGGAGGCCGAACATGACTGATCGAATCCCTCAAACCGGCACTCCTATCCTGGATGCCAAATCAAAACGTCCTGTCTGGCATTGGATCATTGGAGTCCTACTCCTCTGTTTCACGGCCTGGATTATCTGGGACATTAACTTCAATCAGGAGAAGCAACCCGTTCACTCAGTATCGCAGTCTGTCTTTGTACCGATTGCTGCTACTCCGAGTGCTTCGGCACCGGAAACAGTGGCTTCGACGGGTACGCCTGTACCTGTTGCACCGCCCAAGACCTACACAGTTGAACAGGGTGACTGGCTCTCGCTGGTTTTCCCGAACAATTGGAAGGCGGTGTGCGACCTGAACGCCAAAATCCTGAAGAAGGGTTGCAGCCACATTGTCGCCGGCCAAGAGTTGCAGCTCCCCGTCGGCGTCGAGCCAACGGAAAAGAGTGCTCGCGCCGCGAAGCCCAAAATGGTTAAGGCCCCCAGGCCCCAAACCACCACGGCTCCGATCGCTGCCACGCCCAAGACAAATGCTGCAGGCGAAATCCTGTATCGTCGCGTCGGCACAGCACCCTTGAATGGTTGCGGGAAGCGCGACATCGCTGACATCAGCCGCGATGCATGGGAAGTGCTCGGTCTGTCGAAGGACGACCAGGCATGGCTCCAGCTGAACGCTGATCTCGCTAACGGTCCACGCATCAACATCACGGCCGCCGAAGGTTTGGCGAAGCTCGATACTGATACCCGCTTGGAACAAGTTACCTTCTGCCGCAAGGGCACGGTGGTCTCTCGGGGTCCCATGCGTACTGCGTGGGATGCCGATCAAGCGGTCTATGGTGAGCGTTTCGTACTCCCGTCGGGCAAGGTGCTCGTCTGGATGCGGAATTGCTTTAACTGGGTCATCCTCCCCGAGGAGAAGAAGGAGCCACCTGCTCCTCCTCCGCCTCCCGCGGAGTCCCCAGTCGTGCCAACTCCGGCACCACCTACGCCGATACCCGAACCAAGTGCTTCCGTTCCGGTGGCCGAAGCGCCCAAGGGAATCTGTGACCGATTTGATCCGCACGCGGTCATCGGTCAGGAGTACGAGCCCAGGCATGACGGTGGCGATCGAGCTGATTCGAGCTATCTGTCGGCCGCACTGTTCTGCACCTGGTACGACGAAAAGCGTCAAGGGACTCACGGCCTCGGTCTGAGTCTGACTGCTTCTACTTGGAGCGGTACCGTCAATCAGCGTGCAGGAAAGTATCAGGGCAATATGCATCTGGTCGGACCGGCATACGAGTTCATCTCGGATAACGGCTGGGACGCAACCGTCTCAGTCCCGATGGTGGGCCGTCTCCACGAAAAGTTCAGTCAGGACCAGTACCGTTCACAGCGGGACTTCAGCCTGATCGGTCTTTCGGCCGGCTACAACAACTACGAACGCCGCCTCCGCGGTGAAAAGTGGTTTCCCGAAACGCAAGTCTTTGGGACCTGGGCCAAGCCGCTTTCACGCACGGTCGCACATAGCTGGGAAGGTCAGCCGATTGCCGATACCGCGGAGCTTTCCCGGTTCGACACCTACCTCAATTTGGGGGTGCGTCAATGGCTGTACGAGACCGATGAATCGCTAGTGCTGCCGTACGCACAGCTCGGCTATTTCCTCGAGTCCCCAGGATCTGAATCTCTCAGTGTTCGTATGGGCATCTCTGACCCCGCGAGAATCGTGGGTGTCGGAGTGGGGTTCGATCATGATCTGGAGCGTGGTGGTGATGTTGCGGCCTGGGGCTGGTGGCTGGATGTCGCGAAAGGCATCCAAGTCGGGCGGTCCAAATACCGTAAACATCAGATCCTCGTCGATGCAGAGCGTCGCGGGATTACGGTCGAGGAAAACCGTCGAGGCTACATCGAAAGCATCCGCTTCGGTGAACCCAAGCCTGATAAGCAGTAAGTCCAAAGTCGGGGGATTCTCCCGCAGGGCGGCGTCGAGCACATTCGACCCGCCTTTTTCTTTGCTTACAACTCTACATAATTTTATTGATGTCTTATCTCGGTTATTTTATTGGGGTTGACCCGGTTTAGAAAAAACTTTAGAAATTTAAGTGTGGCTTTCGAGAAGCTTATCGGTTAATTTTTTATGATTTTCCTTTTCAGGCAAGCCCTTTCTAGCGGGGTTGACAAAAACCAGATTCCCCCCTAGTATGAGGAGTCATCTTTCTGTCCGGCATTTCCCGGCAGGGGAATGGCGAACTCACTTCTTTCCCAACCTCTTTCCACTACAGCCTCAAAGGAGGGGCTTGCATCATGAAGACTCGCTTCATTACTTTTTTCTGGGCGTGCGCTACGCTCATCACCCTGCCGAGCATTGTGCTCGCTCAGGCCACCAAGACCCTGGCTGTTCAGGGATATACCGACTCGGCTGGCAATACGCTGCCAGGCGGTGATACCCGAATGACCGTCACTTCTGACGGCAAGACGACGACCATGCGGCTGGCCAACTTGTACGCTTACGGTGAAGCCGGCACACGGCCGGACGAGAATGGCAAGCGCGAGGCCTGGTATGGTGCCAATAAGGTGTACTTCGCCGGTGGCACTGTCTATGCCATGAAGCTCGGCAATGATTGGCGCGGCAGCCGTACGGCGGCCTCAGTCGATCTGAAGGCTGACAATGGGCTGGCTATCTTGGCTCAGGGCAAGATCGGCGACAATGAAGTTACGCTGACCTTCCCGTCGCGCAAGGCAGCGGCGAATGTCAAGTGGGACTGCCAGCCGCTCAATTACTTGCTCGTCAAAGCGGATGGCAAGCGCGCCTGGCTTGGCCACCCGGGCTGGGCGACGTCGAACACAGCGTCAAGTATTGGGGACTTCACCGTTCTCGCGGACAATGACAAGCGGTTTCCGGCCCAAGCCGTCTGCTACGACGCCAATGGCCAAGTGGTCAGGTTGACGCCGGCGATGCGCGCCGAGCTGGCCAAGGTCATCCAGCCCCCGGCTGGTGCGAAGGAAGCAACTGCCCAGGCCAACGAGCAGTAAATCAACTGTCTTCGCGGCCCACACGGGCCCCCATCGAGCGTAATGCGTTCACCGGGGGCCCGATTTTTTTTACGCAATAAGATTTTAAATAGTCGTTCATTAGAGTTTAAGAATGGCTTGTATAAAGCTTAAAATGTTGTTATCTTTGTGTTGACAGAATAGTAAATTTATAGTAGACTCGGGAGTCAATTCTGGGCTTGAAAAAGTCCGGCATTGGCGGATTTTTCACCCGTCCCTTTCCAATCTGAATAAGGAGATTGCCATGCAATCCAAGTCTTTCGCGTTTCCCCATCGCCGTTTCGTCATCTCGCTTCTCTTTGCCTTTCTCATCGCGGCTGCGTTTGCGCTCGTCTCCAAGACGGCTCAGGCGCAGACCGTCGCCGGCTATCCCACCCAGGGCAGTTCAGCCATCACGAGTGTCGTCTCCAAGAGCGCCGGCCAAGCCGAGATCACCATCACCGGCGTCGCGCTGAAGTCGGGCCTGTCCTACTGCCTTATCGGTGTCGGTCACGGCAACTGGTACGGCAGTGCTACCCGGGTGCAGCTCGACAAGATCGGCTGCGCCCAGCCCGTCGGCGGCAAGGTCGTTGTCCCGATTCGTCTCGAGTCCAAGCGCTATGAGGTGAATGGTGCGACAATCGGCTATGTCCCGATCGGGGTGGACGCTGAAGGCAAGATTGCCACTTGGCCACCCAAGCCGACGGGCTCACTGCCGTTCGAACGGTCGAATGGCACCAAAGACGACATCGTCGCTGTCCATTGGACGGCCGGCGGTATCGCGCAGCTCGCCACGGCCCAACAGGCCATGACCATCAACGACTAGGAGGTCGAAATTGAACAAGCAATTCGCTGCCGCGCTCGTAGCACTTTCTCTGTCGGGGTTCGCCCTGGCTCAGAACTGCACGCGGGACATGCCCGATCGTGTCATCCCACAGGCGGGCGATAAGGGTATCGCCATGTTCGCAGAAGAAACCGTCAAGGAAGAATACCGTCCTCCGAAGAAGATGGCCGAGCGCCAGTTCGACCATGCGGTTGGCATGTGGAACGCTGTGACGGCGTACCCCTGCGATCGTGGCCGGCCAGCAAACATCGAGTTCCAGAGCTTCGAAATCGTCCGCCTCGATCCATCGACGGGCAAGCTCATCCCTGAGCTCACACTCCGGTTCGATGGCACGGGCGGCTCATCATTCGATGGTGGTGGCCAATGGCACCGCTCGCCCGAGTGGTTCATCTCGGGCCAGCCCGAGCGCCAGCCGACGGTGGCCAGCACCCGGAGTAGCGTCTTCATGGTCGACCTCAAGTCGATCCCGAAGGCGATCGTCCACATGTGGACGAGTCGTACCCCGGCCATGGCAGGCCAGGTCTATGGCATTCGAGCGAAGGTCCGTGTTACTGGCGATGCACGTCTGCAGCTCGCCATGGACTATTGGAAGGGTCGCGACAGCGCCTACAACGGCTGGACGCCAGGTTGTACTGGGTCCAACAACTGTGAAGCCTGGCTCGGGGACTGGTACGGCGACACGGGTGGCAAGTTCGTCACCATCGTCTCGCCGCGCACGCTCCTCGGCAACTCCCATTAGCTAGCGGCAACGCCACACCCCTCAAGGCCCCAATGGATTTCACATCCGGCGGGGCATTTTCTTTTTTTAAAGTGAACAGGATTTTAACCATTGACAAAAGAATTATTTTATACTATTATCATATGTCATTTCCAGACACTTCCGTTTGGAAGTGACATCCCTTTTGCCCCTTACCAACAAGGAGTCATCGCCATGCAGGCACACTGGAAACGACATTTTTTCACCCTCTTTATCGCTTTGGGAATGACCTCAGCTATGGCCCAGTCTCTGTACGAGGTCTGTCCGAGTCCGGTGCCAACTGCCAATCCAACCGTGCCGCAAGGTGTGGCGGCTGGTGATCCGGCATTCTTCGCGAGTGAAACTATCGCGCCGGAGTATCGGCCGTCGCAACTGATGGCCGACAACGGCTTCAACTACCTCGTCGGCATGCTGAACATTGTGACCGTGTATCCATGCGATCGCGGCAAAGCGGCGACGGTAGAATTGAAAGCGCTCCGCGTCATCCGCAAGGACCCAAACAGCGGGTATGAGACAGTCGAACAACTCGTAACATTCGGCAATGGATGGAATCTGCCCAATGGCCTGGTTTACAAGACCTTTTATCGCCAGCCGGGTTGGTTCACGAGTGGTGAGCCAACGATCCAGCCGACGCTCGTCGGAATCGGCAAACAGATTTATACGGTCAATGTGAAATCTATTCCGAAGGGTATCTACCATGCGTGGACTGCTCCGCGTGTGGCTGCTGTACCAGGCCATCCGTACTTCGTCGAAGTCGTGGTCCGTGTGACCGGCGACGCGCGCCTGCAGCTCGGTATGGACTATTGGCGTGGTAGCACCTCAGACTACACTGGTTGGACGCCAGGTTGTACTGGGTCCAACAACTGTCAGGCCTGGCTTTCCAATTGGCTCGGCGACACCCGCGGCAAGTTCGTCACCTGGCGTGCACCAAGCATGATGTTTTAGCGGCAACGCCGCACCTCTCAAGGCCCCAATGGATTCATTTTCCGCTGGGGCTTCTTCTTTTCTATTAAAAGTGATCGCGGAGCTCGCTTGGAAGCGATGTGTGATAGAGTGACAGGAATCCGCCAATGACGACGGCAAGTATCCATTGGACGGGTGTATTTTTGAAGACATTATCAGAGAAACTCGCGATTATCAGGGTGAGCAAAAGAAGGAGCAAAAGTGTGGCCATATTTTTCAGACTGTGACTGGGAGTGAGGCGGCGTACATTGATCACAGGAAAGGCCAAAGTCAGGAGGTAGAACACAAAGACGGACAATCCCACGATACCTCCATCGACATAGAATTTCACAAAGTCATTGTGTGATTCATTGGAGCCAAATCGTCCACCTCGCAGTTGTTCGGCAGAAACGCGGAAAGTATCTACACCGCTTCCGAGCCACACTCTTTCCTCGAGATTGGTCTTGAGTATCATGTCATGCCAGAGGTTTTGTCGCCAGACGATTGAAGAGTCGGGAGTCGGATGGAATGCCTCGCTGACGCGCTCATTCACGGCGGGGATAAATGTCATGAGAACAATCGGGAGGAGGATGAGTGGCAAGAGGAGGAAGCGATAGCGCCAGATGGCAATGAGTGTCGCGAAAACAAAGAACGCAATCCAAGCAATGCGGGCATATGTGAGGATAAGCGTGATGAGTACGAGTCCAAGATAGAGACTTGTTAAGAGGCGGGCCTGGTCTTTTCGGGCATAGACTAGGAGGTAGATACTGGCGACTGCAGCGACAGTGAACAGGTAGAGACTGAAGACATTTGGGTGGCTAAAAGTGCCAAAGATACGGATGGCTGAAACATTTTCATCAACGAGACCAATCCCAAAGAGGAACTGATAGAGTCCGAAGACTATCGGAAGGAGGCTGGATATGAAAATTGCTCTGAGCAAGGTGCGATAGTCGCGATAGCGTTCAACTGAAGCGTATGCGATGAAGCCGATACTGAAGAGATCAAAGATCCGGAGTACTTCTTGGGCGGATGAGGTTGGATCGATAGAGTAGGTGAGTGTGCTGAGTCCCCAGAAAATGAGGAGGCCGTACGGTAAGAGGAGTGGGTAACGACCCAGTGGTCGCAGATGAAAGAGAACAAAGAGCATACCCAGGCCCGCAATGCCGAGACCGAGGATCTGGGAAAGGGAAACGACACGATCGAAAAGTGAGAAAGTGATGAATTGCGAGGAGTAGTCGAGTGACATGCGGATGACAATGAGCGTAGCGAGCAGGAAGAGGGGATTGTGGAAAAGACCGATGACCGCTGCGACACTCAGCAAAGCAATAACCGGCAGGAAAAGCGAGACGCCGACCAGAGCGGCGCAAAACATCAGGACAAAGAAAACAGTACCTGCAATGAGATAGGTGCGAGGGTCAGTCCAGAATGATTGTTCGGGGATGGTAGGGATTACTCGGGTTGTTTCCATATAAGAGTGAAGGTCATAGTCCAGCCGAGAAAACGGTTGCGGATAATTTCAAATTCTTTCACGCCGGCGGTGATGGCCAAGGAACGCAGTTCGTGTTCTGAGAGGAGGTGCATATAGTCTCCAGCAGCCCAGCTTTTACCGAGTATTGTTAGGATACGGTCAAAGGCTGGTTTTGAAAGCAGGAGGTGAAGAAGTGGGATGCGCGTATGGACTTCGATGGGGAAGAGTCGATTTGGCGTGGTAATATATCCACGTTTTCCGACACGGTACAGTTCGCGAAGAAAGGCAATCTGTTTGTCTCGCGGGCCTACATGTTCAATAACAGCATTGGAATAGGCGATGTCAAAGGCGTGATCGGCAAAGGGAAGTCGAGTACCGTCGCTGGTGATTGTTGTGACAGCTGGATACCGGCGCTTGAATTCAGTGAAATCCGTTTCCACTCCGACGGCGGTGATGTTTTCTGGGTGCACATAATGCCGTTCGAGAAAATTGTCGGATTCGGAGTACTCGAGGGTATTGACGCCAACATCGATAATGCGATCCGTTGGCCCGGGGGTCATAAGCACGAGAAATTGTGTCCATTTTTTGGTTC
The DNA here is from genome assembly GCA_964530135.1 of uncultured Bdellovibrionales bacterium. Lineage (GTDB taxonomy): Bacteria > Patescibacteriota > Minisyncoccia > Moranbacterales > UBA1568 > SSEF01. The sequence continues at coordinate 55,973 of CAZGXN010000004.1, forward strand.
GGCTTCTTTTCGAGATATTGTCAGCGAGTGTTTCAGTGAGACGAGCCATAGGGATTATGAGGGAGAGGGAAAACGAGTATACTGAATCTATGCGTGTGCTGCTTATCAACAAATTTCATTATCAGAAGGGTGGCGCCGAACGAGCCTATTTTGATACTGCTCATATTTTAGCAGAAAAAGGCCACTCAGTCGCTTTTTTCTCGATGCAACATCCAAATAATCTCAATACCCCCTGGAGCCAATTTTTTGTCTCTTCAGTCGACTATCATGATGCGGATGCTGGATTTTGGTCGAAACTTCGGGCAGCTGGCCGCATTCTCTGGAATCACGAAGCCGCGAAAAAACTCGAAGTACTCATTGAGACATTCAAGCCTGAGGTCGCTCACCTTCATAACATCTATCATCAGCTCTCACCATCGATCATTTGGATGTTGCGAAAACACCGAGTGCGGATTGTGATGACACTCCATGATTATAAGCTCATCTCGCCGAATTATAGTCTCTTGGTTCGGGGAAAAATTTGGGATCATACGAGCGGACTTTTAGCGATAGTTGATCGGGCGGTTCAGGATTCCTATCTGAAGAGCTTGGTATGTGCAATTGAAAAATGGTTTCATGCTTTGATTGGTAGTTTTGGAAAGGTTGACGCTTTCATCGCCCCATCTCGTTTCCTGATTGAAAAATTTCATACGGCTGGTTTCCCATATCCAATTTTGCACGTCGTCCAACCGATTCAACCATTTCCAGTTGTACCGGAAAATTCAAGCGGAGCATATTTCCTCTACATTGGCCGTTTGTCGAAAGAAAAAGGAGTAGCGACACTCATTGATGCCTGGGAATTACTCCAAGGTGCGGCAATGCTCAAGATCATCGGATCTGGTCCTGAAGAGTCAGTTCTCCGTAAACGGGCAAAAAGTATCCCAGGGATTGAATTCTTGGGTTATCAGACGGGCGAGGTCTGGGAACAGGTGCTTCAGGGATCCAGGGCGCTTATCATACCATCGATCTGGTATGAGAATATGCCGTATGTCGTTCTCGAAGCGCTCTCGCGTGGAAAGCCTGTCATTGCCACTCGGCTCGGAGGTATACCGGAACGGATTCGCGAGGGTGAAAATGGCTGGCTCTTTGAAGCTGGACAACCCAAAGATCTCGCCCGGGCGATACACAAATGTCTTCTTTATCCGGATCCAAATCAACTCGCAGTAACTGCGTATGACAGCGTCGCGGATGCTCAGCCAGAGGCATACTATACAGCCCTCATGAAAGTCTATCAAGCTTGAACCAGGGGGATACAGAGAATGATTCCCCAACGCAGTAAGTGAGACAAAGACCCGCTCTTATTCCGAGTACAGGGCTGGCAAAACCAGACACCATATAAATACTTTGGATAGTGCGTTTCTGAGCCCCGAGATTGTTCGGGGTGAATACTGGTTATCTTTTTGCGATTCGGATACGCGCATCGAGCACGCGAAAGGCATCACCTTCAGGGAAAGCCAGAAGAGGATTGATATCGAGCTCTTCGATTTCGGGGAAATCAGTAGCGACTTGTGAGAGTCGGGCGATGGTGGCCTTTAATCGGTCGAGATCAATACCAGTCTCACCTCTCGTCCCAAGGAGGAGCGGGAGGCTTTTGAGCTCATCGAGCATTTCGGTAATATCAGATGGAAAAAGTGGTGCGAAACGCAGTGCGATATCTTTGAGAGTTTCGACATAGATGCCACCCAGTCCAACGACAACCAGTGTCCCAAGACCTGGTTCTTTTTTCAGTCCAAGCAAGAGTTCACGCCCACCTGCGGCGGCCATCTCAACTGCATGCGCACCTTCAATTCGTGCCTCGGGGGCATGAATTTTTACGGTAGCCATAAGGTGCTCATACGCGACATCAGCTTCTTCGGGTTTGATACTGAGGAGAACGCCGCCAACATCAGATTTATGGATAATATCTGGGGAAACAATCTTCAATGCGATCGGCTTTTTGATTTTTGCCGCAAATGCCTGCGCCTCTTTGCGTGTTGTAACCAGCGCGCTCTCGAGAAAGGGAAATCCATAGCTCGCCAGAAATTCAGCGGACTCGCGTTCGTTGAGCTGAGTCCGCCCATCAGCCGTCGCCTGCGAGAGTATGCGACGCGCCTGATCAGTGTCGACCGTGAAGGTCAGTGGGGATTCGGTGCGCCGAGTGCGTTGCCATTCACCAAATTGGGCAAGCACACCCAGTGAGCGAGCGCCCGATTCGGGGTACAGCAGATTAGGGAGGCCGGCTTTCTGGAGTATCTGGTGGCTTTCCCGAACGAGCGCGGCACCAGAAAAAACAGTCACAATCGGGAGCGTTGGGTAGAGGGCTCGGAGTTTTACAATTTCCTGGGCAGTTTTTTCTGTTTCCGTCATGGTTTGGGGTGTGAGGATAACGAGGAGAAGATCAACGCCATCATCCGTCGCAATGATTTTGAGGGCGGCAGCATAGCGTGCCGCGAGGGCATCGCCGAGGACATCAACCGGGTTATGCGTATTCGCGGCTGGCGGGAGGATGGTCTGGAGTTGCTGTTGGGTTGCATCGCTTAACGTTGCGAGCTCGAGACCACTTTCGATGGCAGCATCGGTCGCGAGGACACCGAGACCGCCGGCATTCGTTACGATTGCCAGACGCTTGCCCCGGGGAATGGGATTTTGATTGAGAACGAGGAGGAGCTCCATGAGTGTCTCAAAATTTTCTGCTCGAAACATGCGGGCTTGTTTGAACAGTGCAGTATAGGCAGCATCACTGCCGGCAACCGCACCAGTGTGTGAACTTGAAGCAGTTGTTCCAGCGGCAGTGGTTCCGGACTTCAGCACTACAATTGGTTTAGAGTGTTGAGCACTGAGATTATTGCGCCCGAGAGTAACAAAGCGTTCGGCATCAGTGAGGCTTTCAGTGTACATCCCGATCGTTTTTGTCTGTTCATCTTTGAAAAAGTACTCGAGGAGTGCGTGTTCACCAATCATCGCTTTATTACCGATGGATGCAAAGAGTGAAAACCCGAGCTTCCCATGAGTGAGGTCGAGAAAAGCGCTGGTCAGGGCACCGCTTTGAGAAAAAAAGGCGATTGATCCGGCTATGGGGAGCGATGAAGCAAAGGAGGCATTGAGAAAATGGCGTGGATTGATGAAGCCGAGGCAATTGGGGCCGAGGAGGGTGATATGAAACTCCTTGGCAATCGCGACAATCTCTGCCTCGAGAGCTTGGCCCGCTGGCCCACTTTCTTTGAATCCCGCGCTGATAATAACAGCGGCTCGGATCATGCGTTCACCGACTTCGCGGAGGACAGCGGGGACGATAGCGGCGGGGACGATGATCAGGGCGAGATCAATTGATCCAGGGACAGCATCAATAGAGGGATAGCAGGGCCGCCCCAAAAGTGTTGTGGTTTTGGGGTTGATGAGATGAAGTGTACCGGAGAAATCACTTTCAACGAGGTTTTTGGCGATATCATTTCCCACACTGCCAGGGGTGGTCGAAGCACCGATCACCGCAATGGATTGGGGAGCGAAAAGACTTTGGAGGGACATGTGAGTGTTTCTTTCTCTCTCATAGTAGCCGACTGGCATTGAATTGACAAAAGGGATGTTGGATACATTCTCTATATAACATGGATAACCCGCATAATACCGATTGACTGTATTGGTACCTGTGGCGGGCGTAGGGGAGTTCGTGAGCCCGTTCTTTATCCACTGTAAAGGGAAGAAAAAAAATTCTATTTTTGGCTTCCAGAGGCGATAGAAAGCCATTGACAGAAAGCTGATTCTTTGCTACTGTGTTTTGTTAACCATTGGCACAAGGTAGGCGCTATGAAGATTGCTTTTATCGGACAAAAAGGCATTCCAACCCATTCTGGAGGGGTCGAAAAGCATGTTGAGAAGCTGGCTACCCGCTTGGTGCAGCTTGGTCATGAAGTGAGTGTCTATACGCGGCCGCATTACACACCGAAAACAATGACAATGTTTCGTGGTGTTCGACTTGTTTCATTGCCGTCGATTGCGACAAAACATCTCGATGCTATTACCCATACACTCGTCGCTACGCTGCACGCGCTTTTTCAGGACTATGATGTTATTCATTATCACTCCATCGGACCATCTATACTCTCAATACTGCCGCGTATTTTGAAACCGCGGACACGCGTTATATCAACTTTCCATAGCCGTGACTATTTTCATAAGAAGTGGGGGGTTGTTGCCCGGAACTTTCTCAAGGCTGCTGAATTTTTCACCTGCAAAGTTCCAGAACGAACCATCACTGTGAGTCAGGAATTGGCACAGTATGCAAAGGATTTCTATAGTTGTGATGCAGTCTATATCCCGAATGGTGCTGAGGTAGAAATGGAAGCTTCGGCTGAAATGCTTGCCGTATGGGGACTTCGACCTGGCCGCTATACACTTTCGGTCTCACGTCTGGTTGGACACAAAGGGATCCAGTATCTCATCAAAGCATTTATAGAACTTGAGGATACGAATCGTCTGCCCAATAATTATAAATTGGTTATTGTCGGAGCTTCGGCCAATACGCCGGAGTATGAGCAGTACCTGCGGGCGATGGCTGTGGGTCGGGCAAATATTCTTTTTCTTGGTGAACAACAGGGCAAATCACTCGCAGCACTGTTTGCATTCGCCGGACTCTTTGTGCAGCCATCGGAAAATGAGGGGATGTCAATGGCGCTGCTCGAGGCGATGGCCTACAGCCTCCCGGTTGTCGTGTCTGATATCGCGCCAAATATTGAGGTCGTCCGCGGTGGTTATGGGGCAGTTTTCCCTGTGAAAAATGTTGCGGCGTTGAAACAAGAAATGGCCCATTACATCAATCGGCCAGATGAGGCGCAGCGTCTCGGAGCACTGGCTAAGGAACGAATCGATGATGCGTTTAGCTGGGATGCTATCGCGCGTCGGACGGTGGAAGTGTATCAGGAAACGATCGCTGCGCGGGCGCATGAATATCAATGGACTACAAAACATGTCGCGTAACTTTTCAGTCAAACTTTTTTGGGGAGTATTTATACCGCTTCTGTTTGTAGCGGGATTGTTTTGGTTGGATGAATTGCCCATGTATCGCAGCGAGATGTCGATCCTCGCATTGCCCAAGACCGGAGTCGCTATAGGTGCTGCAAATAATCTGGTCGCATTGGCGCAAGAGGTATCTTTCGTTTCAACTCTCTCTCTCGCAAATGAGACGGCTGTGGGTTCGCGCGTGGGAAAGGCTGGGATCGAGAAAAAATTCATGTGGCCGGACACCGTGGATATCCGGACGGTCGGTCGAAGTGATGTTATCCGGATTGCCTCAGTTGGCAATAGTCAGATCGAAGCGCTCGGGAGAACTCGGGCGACAGCGGTGGAGATCGTTCGGATAGCGAGTCGGTATTACAATCAGAAGACGGATCTTGAAATCCGGATTGTTGGAGAGGCGACTGTTCGACTCAATATGACAGTGTGGCCGTATTTTATCCTGTACAGTCTCGTAACAGCTCTGTTATTCACAACCCTCTTTTTTGTTGTTCACTCGGTGGTTGAGCGTCTGTCATCGCCGATGCGCTGGCAGCACTCGGGTCCGGGTGAATACATCATTACACCAGAGACATTCAAACCGCGCATCCCAGCTTACTGGGGTGGCGAGGATCAATCATCACCATCTGAACGACCACTCTCTGAATCGGACTCGCAGACCAAAACAGCTGAAGTGATTGAAGGCGGTGTGCAGTTTCATGACTGGCCAGATGGGGCAGATGGACCGGTGGACGCAACAACCGAAGATGCTATCGTTCCTGAAGAGTGGGATACTCTGAGTTTTTCGGATGGAGAGAGTCCTGACGAATCAGCGGGAGTAAATTCGGTAGAGAGGGTCGTGCAAGCTGAAGCGCCGGACAACCTTCCTATTGTGGATAGGCCACTCACCCCACTGCAGGGTGCTCAAGCTCGATTGATGAAGATGGATATCGATGCAACAGCAGCAGCACACGAAGCATTCAGTGAATCTATCCTTGAGGAGGTGAAAGAGGAAGTGAAACCACAAACTCATGAGCCGACACCGGAAGAGTATCGCCGTCGTTTGAATGAACTTTTGTCTGGTAAGATGTAAGTATCCGCTCGTTTTTCAAATCACCATGAAAACTTTTTTCGCCATTTTTTTTATCTTTATTCTCCTCGTCGGTGGCGCGGGGTATTATTGGATGACGCGATATCAAGATACACCGACGGAATTTTTCTCTCATGAACTGATGGGTGATCTCAAGACGCTCTCTCAGCTTGCGGGTGCATTTATGAATACGGGCGGGGAGGAACGGATATTTCTTATTTTGTTCCAGAATAATATGGAATTGCGTCCAGGGGGCGGGTTTATTGGTTCCTTTGGGATTTTGAAAGTGAAGGATGGTGCTATTACAAGTTTCACTTCGCATGATGTTGTTAATTTTGACGGTCGGATTCCTGATACAGTTCCAGCTCCCTATCCGTTGCCTGAGACACTTGGGGTAAAGAGCTTGAAACTGCGTGATTCAAATGTCTCTCCAGACTGGTCGGTGAACGCAAAAATGGCCGAGGATTTCTACCGGATGGGTCGAGGTGAAGAGTCTTTTGATGGTGTGATTGGGATTACGACCAATGTCCTCACCTCCTTTCTCTCTGTGGTCGGTCCCGTTACTGTGCCAGGCTATCCCGGGACATATGATGCTGAGACTGGTGTGATTGATCTCGAGTACCAAGTTGAACAGGCGTTTTACAAGCAGGGTATTGCTCGGGGTGAGCGCAAAAGTATTATGAATCTTCTCGGTAATATTATTCTTGAGGAGGCCAAGGCATTGCCTCTTTCTGGAAAGTACGCACTCTTTCGAGCGGTACTCGATGATCTTCACAAGAAAGATATTCAGCTTTCATTTCAAGACGAGCGGTTGCAGGAGATTGTTCGGGCAGCCGGATGGAGCGGTGAGGTGGATCAAGAGTGGAAACAGGACTATCTTTTGGCAGTTGATTCCAATCTGAATGCTTTCAAAACCGACTTTCGGATGCGTCGGAAAATGGCCTACACACTTGATCTTTCGGGGGCTGTCCCGACGGCTCAGTTTGTTATGACCTATGAACATACGGCCACAGAAAAAGATTTTATGACCAAAGACTATCAGTCATTTGCGCGATTGTATGTTCCTGAAGGCAGCTGGCTCAAATCTGTTTCGGGCAATATTCGTCCCCCAGTATACGGGAGCGAACTCGGAAAGAAGTATTTTGGGGCGCTCATCCATGTACCCCTTGGCACGACTCGTACGCTGACATGGAACTATGCATTGCCTGAGGATTTTGATAAAGAACACTATGACTTGCTGATTGAAAAACAACCCGGACTCAATGATGTACCGATGACAGTGACGGTGATTGGGAAAGAGGGTACAACCCAAGAGAAAAATTTTGTTCTCAACCGCCCAGTCAAGTGGAGTGAGATCAAGTAAGTGAGCATTTGGAAACAGGCCTCTCATGCCCTGTTTCCGGCAGTTCAAAGGGGATCTGTTTGTGTGCCCGAACCTATCCCCTTTGAACTGCCTTGGCAGTATCAGTGTTCCTTCCCAATCAACCCGCACCTCAAGTGCTTTTTCCTGAAAGGTTTTTTATGACTGACGGACAACTTGGTTTCATGCTCATCGCAGTTGGGCTGATCATCTCCTCTGTTCTGTTAAGTGCACGAATTCGGACGCTTGGGCTTGATAGGCAAGATCTCTTGCAGCGGCGGGTTGAATACGAAGAACGGCGGAAAACCAGGCTCGGCACCAAAGCACATCGGCCACATTTGATCCGACGGACAGAGAGTTTCGGACATCTGTGCTGTTGGGCTTTGGGGCCAATGGTGGCCAATGGTGTCGGTCTGCACTTGCTGTATCGGTTTGGCTTGTCTGGCCGGTCAGTACTCCTGGTCGGATTACTTGTGTGTCTCGAATTTGGCTTCGTTTGGTGGTTGCAATACCATCACTGGCCGCAGTATCGGGTCGACTATGACAACTACATGCGGCTGACGCAGGCGGGCAATCAGTATTTTGATGGAACTCTTGTTGATCAGCGCAGCAATGCTGCCAACCTCGTCGATGGCGGGCGTATTGTCCAGGCTTCACAGATCGTTTTTGGCCGCATCAAGAGTCTCCAACTCTTTATCTCATTCAAAACCGATCAGCACTTTCCGATCAGACAACTGAAGACCGATCGGATCCGCATCTTCTATCGGCCACATGACCGGCAGTCCTCTGAGAGAGGCCTGTTTGGTGAGGGTGAACTCATTGGATTCCAATCTCACCAGTTTCGGTCCGATTCGAATTTGGATTTTGAAACGCGGGTCGTGATGAATTGACCTCACAACGGTGAGTTTTGTGTCGGGACGCAGATTGCTGCGCTCCCGACATTTTCTTTTTCTCTCAAATATCCCGTGATACTATGGGGGAGTATTCAAGGACTTATTTTCATTCTATGCACTTCGATATCCTCTCTCTTTTCCCCGAGGCGTTCGAGAGTTATTTTCAGACTTCTATTTTGAAGCGCGCTCAGACGGCCGGACACATTACACTTGCGGTGCATAATATTCGGGATTTTTCCCTCGACCGACATCACCGAGTCGATGATACGCCCTATGGCGGTGGAGCGGGGATGGTAATGCAGGTGGAGCCATTTGATCGGGCGCTCCAGTCGATTCAGGCACAGCCGAAAACTCCCGGGACACGTATCATTCTGCTGTCAGCGAAGGGACGGCCCTTTGATCAAGCGCGGGCGCGGCAGTTGGCAGAATATGACCGTATCGTGCTCCTAGCCGGGCGTTATGAGGGCGTCGATGAGCGTGTAGCCGAATACTTGGTTGATGAAGAGCTTTCCATCGGTCCTTTTGTGTTGACCGGTGGTGAGCTTCCAGCCATGCTCGTGGTTGATGCCGTTTCACGGCTGATCCCAGGCGTTCTCGGTAATGCCGAAAGCTCTGTGCATGAGTCCTTTTCGATTGGTACGATAGTGGAGTGCCCTCAGTACACCAAACCGGAAGTGTATCGCTCCTGGCCTGTACCGGCCGTGCTTCTCTCGGGGCATCATGCAGAGATTGAACAGTGGAGGCGAACACAATCTGAACAACAAACGAAAAAACGCCATGACTAAAAAGATTAGTTGGGCACTCTTTCGGTCGAATGGCGCCGAAAGCGATCGATGGCTCAAGCTCTCAGTGTTTACGTTGATCGGTATTGGCCTCATCAGTATCGCCTCAGCCGGTGTTTCATATGGCAATATCCGCTTTGGGGATCCGTACTATTTTTTCAAGGAACAGCTCATCGGACTAGCCGTCGGGACGCTATTGCTTTTGGTGGCGGAACGCATCCCGTATCAATTCTGGCGGCGGTTTGTCGTACCGCTTTTCGGGTTGGCACTTCTTTTACTCATCCTCGTTTTTATTCCAGGTCTTGGAACTACCGTCTATGGTGCCGCCCGCTGGGTTGATCTCGGTCTTTTTTCTTTTCAGCCATCGGAAATTATGAAAATTGCTATCATTTTTTATTTGGCGGCTTGGCTTTCAAAACGCGGATCAAAAGTAGCCTATGACTTTTATGAAGGCTTTGTTCCATTTCTTATTGTTCTCTCAGGTGTTGGTTTTCTTATCATCAAACAGCCCGATACAGGGACACTGGGTCTCATTTTCTGTATTGCATTGACTATTTTTTTCGCCTCGGGAGCCAATCTGCGGCACATTTTTGTATTGATTGCGAGCGCCTTCCTGACCCTTTTTATCCTCATCAAGATGGCACCCTATCGGATGCAGCGATTTCTTGTGTTTCTCAATCCAGAACATGACCCACTCGGGGCTGGCTACCAGATGACACAGGCATTTCTCGCGATCGGGACCGGCGGCTGGTTTGGGGTGGGACTTGGTCAGAGCCGACAGAAGTTTAACTATCTCCCTGAACCAGTTACTGATTCAATTTTTGCAGTGCTGGCCGAAGAAACAGGTCTGCTGGGGAGTACGATAGTGATTCTCCTTTTTCTCTTTTTCCTCTGGCGTGGTATCCGTGTCGCTCGCTCTGCCCCAGATGCATTTGGACAGCTCTTGGCGGTCGGAATTGTCGCCTGGGTTGTTTGTCAGGCATTTATCAATATCGCGGCGATTACAGGACTAATCCCATTGACTGGCATCCCCCTCCCTTTTATTAGTTTTGGTGGGACATCGCTGGCGGTGATTATGGGGGCGGTTGGTGTCTTGCTCAATATATCTCGGCACTCTACACTGAGAACATAATCTATGGCAAAACGAGTTGTATTAACGGGCGGATTGTCGGGTGGCCATGTCTTTCCCTTGATTGCGGTCGCACGGGCCTTATCTCAGGAAATGCAGGGTGATGTGGAGTTTCTCTTCATCGGTTCACGCGGAAAATTCGAAGAAGAGGCGATGAAAGCCGCCGGTATTCCCTGTCGTTTTATTCTGACGGCAAAGTGGCGCCGCTATTTTTCATTGGATAATTTTATCGATTTGTTCAAGCTCCCCATTGCCGTTTTTCAATCCCTCTGGTATCTCTTGTGGTTCATGCCGGATGCAATATTTTCCAAGGGAGGTGCGGCTTCGGTTCCGATTGCGCTGGCTGCTGCGGCGTATCGCATCCCGATTTTATTGCACGATTCGGATGCGGTGGCGGGTCGAGCCAATCGCTTTGTCGCACATTTTTCGACACGCATCGCGATTGCATACGAAAAAGCACGGCAGTATTTTCCGGCGAATAAAATTGCGCTGACAGGGAACCCGATACGGGAAGAAATTCTCTCAGGTGATGCTGCTCGGGGTCGTGCGAGTCTTGGTTTTGTTGTTGATCGACCAGTCGTCCTTGTCATTGGAGGGAGTCTCGGTGCGGAACGCCTGAATCAGAGTATTGTGAATATGGTACCGGAATTACTGGCCAACCAATATCAGGTCCTTCACCTGACTGGTGAACGCAATATACACCAGGTTCAGACGGAGGCTGTTGCTCTTGGTATTCAGCCGGGAGCTGGCTATATTGCCCTTCCCTTTCTTCCAGTGGCCGAGTTGTCGGATGCGTATGCACTTGCGACGGTTGTCATATCGCGGGCGGGAGCAGGGACGATCGCCGAGCTTGCGGCCCTGGCCAAACCAGCTATTCTCATTCCGTTGTCGACTGCTGCAAACAATGAGCAACGGGAAAATGCATATGAGATATTTCGGCGGGGCGGGGCAGTCGTCATCGAGGACGCAAATCTTGGCGGACACATTATTCGAGAAGTACTTGCGGATATTATCGCTCACCCAGAAAAATCCAAAGCGATGGGGGAGGCACTTCAGAAATATTACTATCACCCCGATGCGGCCCAGGCTATTGCACGCGGCCTCATGACGCTCTCTTAGTATGGTATCGGCTCACCTCCACTGGCACCTCATCGGCATCAAAGGCGCAGGGATGACTGCTCTGGCCGAACTCCTCGTTGGTTCTGGAAAACGCGTTACGGGTTCGGATACTCAGGAAGTTTTTTATACTGATACGATTCTGAAGCGCATCGGGATTACAGTTAGTAGTCCTTTTCAGCCAGCCAATATCCCGCAATCGACCGAGGTGATTGTCTATTCAACCGCCTACACTGTTGAAAATAACACCGAACTTGCTGCTGCGTTTGCGAGTGGTATACCGATACTTTCTTATCCCGAAGCCCTTGGCGCGCTGACAAAAGAAAAGATGACGCTTGCGGTTTGTGGTACGCACGGAAAAACGACAACCGCCGCGCTCCTGGCCGAAGTTTTGCGTTCGACTGGTACAGACCCTTCGGCTATTATCGGCAGTGAAATTAAGCGTTGGCAGGGTAGTGCGCTTGTTGGAAAGGGCCCTTTTTTTGTGATTGAAGCGGATGAATATCAAAACAAGCTCGCTCATTATCATCCATTGGGTGTTATTCTTACTAATGTTGATTGGGATCATCCAGATTATTTTCCGACGGTCGGAGCCTATGAGCAGATTTTTTCTGATTTTCTCAACCGAATTCCGCGGCATGGCTTTCTGGTTGTTTCGGGTGATCATGCTCGCGCTGAATTTCTCTCACGCGCCGTGGCAGTATCGCGCTCTACATATGGGTTTCTCGCTGGCAATACTGTGCGAGCGGTTGAACAGCGTATTCTTCCAGCATCTGAGCGCCAGGCAGGAGCGCTCCAAGAGTTTTCGGTTGAATATCAGGGCGAACATCTCGGCCCGTTTCGTCTCCAGCTTGCTGGTCGGCATAATGTCGAAAATGCTCTGGCGGTGATCGCTGTGGCACTGCATCTGAAACTAGATCTGGCTGGACTTATGAAGGGAATTGCCGGATTTTCTGGGACCAAACGCCGGTTTGAGTATATCGGGACACGCCAGGGTGCCCTGGTGTATGACGACTATGCCCATCACCCAGTCGAAATCCAAGCGACACTGGCAGCTTTTCATGAGTTGTATCCAGATCAGCATTTGAAGGTTATCTTTCATCCTCACACCTTCACTCGGACGAAAGCACTCTTTGAGGCATTTGCGAGTAGTTTTGAGCTTGCTGAGAGCGTGAGTATTCTCGATATCTATGGGAGTGCGCGCGAACAGCAGGGCGGTGTTTCGTCTCAGGATCTCGTTGATCAGATCAATCGGTATACACCCACCAAGGCGACCTATGCGCCTGACCGTGCGGCTCTTGTGAAAAAAACTATTCGCGAAATGCAGGCGGGGGATGTTATTATCACTATGGGTGCGGGAGATGTCTGGCAAATTGCTCAGGCGATTCTCGAAACATAATGCAGAACAGTATTTCTTTGTATCTCGCGCGAGAGTGATACGCGGTGTTTATTGGTGATCCTATGCTTTCAATTCAAAGAGAGGTTCCTCTCGCTCCATTTTCAACTTTTCATATCGGCGGCCCGGCTGATTTTTTTGCCGCTGTTACGACCGTTACTGAGCTCATCGAGGCACTCGAGTATGCCGAAAAAAACCAGCTAAAGACATTTGTTTTTTCCGGTGGGAGCAATCTCCTTATCGCTGATCAGGGTTTCCGCGGGCTTGTTATCCGTATAGCCAACACAGCCTTCAGGATCACTGAAACAGATATCTTGGCTGATGCTGGGACACCGCTCTTCCATATCGTTCAATCAGCTGCCGAGCAGGGTCTAGCGGGGATGGAGCGTCTCGCCGGTATCCCTGGGTCATTCGGTGGTGCCCTCCGAGGAAATGCGGGTGCGTTTGGGACAGAGATTCGAGAGAGCGTCATTTCGGTAAAGGTGTATGATCGTCAAGCAAGCTCTTTGCGAGAGTTTTCTCCCCAACAGTGCGCATGGGGATATCGGACGAGTTATTTCAAAACGCATCCAGAGCTCGTCATCTTGTCGGCGCAGCTTCGACTGGTTATGGGGGATACGCATGAACTTATGCGGATTGTCCGTGAGACGATTGCTACCCGTGAGGCGAAGCATCCACAACAGGTTCAATGTGCTGGATCATTCTTTATGAACCCCGAGGTTACAGATGAAAAACTTCGATCGGAATTTGCACAGGATACTGGAAAAACACCGAAAGACAATCGACTGCCGGCTGGCTGGCTCATCGACCAGGTGGGGCTGCGCGGTACATTGATCGGTGGTGCCCAAGTGAGTCTGTTGCATCCAAACTATATCATCAACACTGGTACTGCGACGGCCGAAGATGTCCTGATGCTTGTTTCAATTATCAAACAGCGTGTCCGGACCGAGCTCGGTGTCCAGCTCCGCGAGGAAGTCCAATTTGTCGGGTTTTGAATACTGGTACATGGAAGAATGGATAGTCTTGACGCTCCGCAAGGAATGAAAGTATGCTATAAAGGCCTTCTATTTTCTTTGGCTCAATGCAGCGCATAGGAGATTGTACCGTGCAACAAAATGGCGAGATAATTCCGGATGATGAATCCGGTCAAGTTGGGCAGCAGCGTGAAGTTCAAGGTGATCAAGCAAAATCAAACGGGACGCGAACGGGTGAGACACAGGCGGAAGTCTATCAACCTCTCGAACAGTATCCACTGAAGTGGGATCCCAAACTACCATCGAGTCGCTGATGCGGCAAAATATTTCCGGGGGGTCGGTATTTAGAACGAATCATATATCACATATATGGCGCGTTCTTTTTTTATTACCAACCGGAAAGAGCGGGAGAGGGTGATTTTTTAGCCGCGATGGTATACTGATGGTATGGAACAAGACATTTCTGAAGTTTTGAAAAAAATAAACGAACGGCTGAACACCGTTTATGATTCGGTGGAGCGGACACGAAAGTACATACTGTGGAGCCTCATCATGCAGGTCGCTGTAGTGCTTCTGCCGCTCGTGGTGCTTATGTTTGCTGTGCCATTTCTTCTCTCGAGCGTCTCTGGTCTTTCGGGTTTGTACCAGGGACTCTAGTCTGGCAGACAGATATGCTAGCATGAGGGTGTAATGTTTAGAATCAAAACTGTATGATCAGGTTTCTCCAACGAGGTGTTGAGATTGATAAGCGTACGGGTGAGTATATTGAAAAGCGGCTCACACGGATAGCGAAATTCGTCGATCCAGTAACACAATTTGAAGTAGAAATTGACCGAGATAAAAAAGGGCTCTTTCGGGTCGAGGTGATGGTGAAAACACCGCACAATTTGTATCGAGCCGAAGAGATATCGGAGAGCATCGAGGGTTCAGTGGATGTCGCCATTGATGAACTCGAAGCGCAATTGGCCAAACATCGTGGAAAGAACCGTGATTTGAAGCGTCGCGGACTGCGGTCGATCAAGAAGAAACTGGTGGTGGATGAGGCCGCTCGGTTTTGACTACTTGGGTGGTGGAGAGTCGGTGGGTGAGTTTGCTGTGTACACTGCATGCTAGTTTTTCAGGTCCTGGATCGGTGGTCAAAGAGTGAAGAATGGCTTTTTGACGGGTGCTTTTCTGTCTGTTAAAATCCCTTTATTCAAGCGAAAAATATCTCTGTTTGTCTGATTCTCTCTGATGTTCGATTTTATGTCTTTCTTCCAAAAACTCTTTGGGTCCAATGAGCGCGAAATTGCCAAGATCCGTCCGCTCGTGGATGTGATTAATAGTCATGATGCAGTAACCACCACGCTTTCCGATGCAGCACTCCAGGCCAAGACCGACGAATTTCGGAAGCGCCTCTCGTCTGGTGAAACGCTCGAGGATATCTTGCCGGAAGCCTATGCGGTTGTGCGTGAGGCCGCTCGTCGCGCGATTGGGGAGCGTCACTATGATGTGCAGCTCATTGGTGGCACCGTACTTCATCGTGGGACAATCGCCGAGATGAAGACAGGTGAAGGCAAGACACTCACTTCGACACTACCGATCTATCTGAACGCGATCGCTGGAAAGGGCGTGCATGTGGTAACGGTAAACGATTATCTGGCCAAGCGTGATGCGAATTGGATGGGCCGAGTGTACCATTTTCTCGGTCTGTCTACGGCCTGTATTTTGGGGCAGGGGGTATCGTACCGTTTTGAGCCAAAGACCACCGATACAGATGCAGTTTCGGTTGAGATGGAAAATTTGTTGGTGATTGATCGTCGAGCGGCTTATGCCTGTGATATCACCTACGGCACAAATAATGAGTTTGGCTTTGATTACCTGCGCGACAATATGGTTGCGAGCCTTGAGGATAAAGTGCAGCGTGCGTTGAATTTCGCCATCGTTGATGAAGTCGACTCTATCCTCATCGACGAGGCGCGGACACCACTCATCATTTCGGCTCCTGATAATGAATCCACCAAGCTCTATGAGCGTTTTGCCGGTATCGTACCGCGGCTCAAAGCCGAGGAAGACTATGCGATTGATGAAAAAATGAAGGTGGTAACCTTGACGGATGCCGGTATCGAACATGTTGAAAAATTGCTCGGTATGGAAAATATTTATGCGACGGGCAATGTCCAGTATGTGCATCATCTCGAGCAGTCGCTCAAGGCTCACATTATCTTCAAAGCTGATCGTGACTATGTCGTAAAGGATGGTGAAGTGATCATCGTTGATGATTTTACTGGTCGCCTCATGCCGGGCCGCCGTTACAGCGAGGGTTTGCACCAGGCCATCGAAGCGAAGGAGGGTGTCGCCGTGCAACGCGAGTCCCGCACGCTCGCCACGATCACATTTCAGAACTATTTCCGTCTCTATAATAAACTCGCCGGTATGACCGGTACGGCTTCAACTTCAGCTGAGGAGTTTGCCAAAGTTTATAAGATTGATGTAACCGAGATCCCGACACACCGGCCGATGGTTCGTAAAGACTTGGCTGATGTCATCTACAAAACGGAAGTCGCCAAGTTTCAGGCGATCGCGAATAGAGTAAAGGCAGTCCATGCGACGGGACAACCAGTGCTCATCGGTACTATCGCTATCGAAAAGTCCGAATACCTCTCAGCCCTCCTCACGCGTGAGGGTATACCACACCAGGTCCTCAATGCCAAAAACCACGAGAAGGAAGCACAGATCGTCGCGGGTGCTGGTCAGAAGGGTGCGGTTACGATTGCGACGAACATGGCAGGGCGTGGTACCGATATCAAGTTGGGTTCGGGCGTACAAGAACTTGGTGGACTCATGATCATTGGCAGTGAACGGCATGAGGCACGGCGTATCGATAATCAACTCCGTGGACGGGCGGGGCGTCAAGGAGACCCTGGCGTATCACAGTTTTTTGTTTCACTTGAGGATGAACTCATGCGGCGTTTCGGCGGCGATCGGATGAAAAATATGATGACAAGTCTCGGTTTACCAGATGACGAAGCGATCGAAAATGGCCTGGTATCCAAGACGATTGAATCGGCCCAGTCAAAGATTGAGGGTTACAATTTTGATATTCGGAAGCATGTCCTTGACTATGATGATGTGATGAACAAACAGCGCGAAGTCGTCTATAAAAAACGATCCGAGTGGCTTCAAACGACTGAATACCGTGATACGACGCTTGGGCTAGTGAGTGATGAATTCGAACGCGTTGTGGGTTTTCATACGGCGAGCGATGAGAGCGAGTGGAATATTGTCGATATTGTGGGTGAAGCCAACAATCTCTTTTCCGAGCTTGATGAAAAGGCCGCGCTGACAAAACTCGAAACGATCCGCGAAGATCGTTCACGGACTGAACCCGAAAAAAAGTCCGCCATCACCGAATACCTCGTCGGTGAAGCCAAGCGGACCTATGCGGCCAAGGAGAACGGCATCGGCAAGTCAGATTGGAATCGTTTGCAACGACTCCTTCTCCTCCAATCACTCGACACGCTTTGGATGAATCATCTCGATGAGATCGATTATCTGCGCCAGGGTATCGGGCTCAGGGGCTACGGCCAGCGCGACCCTCTGATCGAGTACAAGCGCGAAGCCTACGATCTCTTTGTCGGTCTCATGGACACCGTGCGTAAGACCTATCTTGTAACCTTGTTCAAGATCACTCCGCTGCATCCAGGCATCACTTCTTCTACTCCTCGAGCCGTCGAGTACAAGGGCGCATCGGACACTATTGAACAATTTGCGGGTGTCAGTCTCGAAGGGAAAGAGCAGAAAGTGAAACCGTCCGAAACCCAGTCGCCCATCCACAACGCCGACTCAGTCGGTCGCAACGACCTATGCCCGTGCGGCAGCGGCAAGAAGTATAAGAAGTGTCATGGAGCATAGGTATGAAAAAAACGTTCGATCTCAAGAAAGGTGTGGATTTTATCGGGGTAACCTGTGTATTTTTTTGTCATGATGGGCAGGGGAATTTGCTTATGCACAAGCGCAGTAAAAATTGCCGTGATGAGATTGGTCGGTGGGATACTGGGTCAGGATCGATGGAATTTGGTGAGACACCAAAACAGACGGTAGTTCGTGAAATAGAAGAGGAATACTGTGTGAAGCCGAAGAAATTGCAGTTTTGCGGGGTGCGTAACGTGCTTCGAATGAACGGTGATACGGAGACGCACTGGGTGGCCTTTCTCTTTGTGGCGCAAGTGAATCCGAAAAAAGTGCATATCGGTGAACCGGAAAAAATGGAAGAGCTTTCCTGGTTTCCTTTGACAAAATTACCCAAGCCTCTCCACTCAGCATTCAAAGATCAGTTGAAGATGATTGAAAAGTTCGGGGTAAAGATATAACTATGGCGCGGATTGAGAAAAAATTGTGGTCAGAGTATTTTGATCAGGTGGTCTCTGGTAAGAAAAAGTACGAGCTCCGCCTCAATGATTTTGAGGTGGCCGAGGGCGATACCCTCGTTTTACGTGAATGGGATAAAGAAAAGAAAGAGTATACCGGAAGGGAAATTGTGAAACAGGTGACCGAAGTTAGTCGTTTCAAGCTGGAAGATATTTACACCTTTAATTCAAAAGAAGAGGTGGACAGGCTGGGTATCCAGATTATTTCAATAGAGTAGTTGCAACATTGCGTATCTGCAAAGAAATGGAAGGGTTAGGGGGTATGTTTCTTTCTATTATCGCTGGTGCGGCCTCCTATATGGCAGCCCAACTTCTTTGGTATGCGCCGTTTGCCTTTGGACCCGAATACCTCCGGACCCGTGGCATCACTGAAGACGAGACATCTGAGATTGCATCGAAACCAGGGTATGAAGGGGAAGTTTTTGCGAGCGTTATCGTACCTGCATTCCTTATGAGCATGGCCTTGGTCACGCTCAAAACAGTAACGGACCAGTTTATCGGGACAAATAGAGGATTCCTTTTCTTTTCACTCCTCCTCTGGAGCGCCGTCAGTGTGCCCAAATATATTTTCGCATACAGTGCCGGCCGACGGCTCGAGCAGCGTTCCTTCATTCAGGAGGGTGCTTTCCTTCTGAGCTTTCTGGCCACTGTATTTGCTATCATAGGAAGCAGGCCACACATTATTTTTTGAAATACATGTCGCGTTCACTTTCAATTCTGTTTTGGTTTATTTTTTTCTTCATTCTTATTCTTTTCGTTGGAGGGATTGGTTTTTTTGAAAAATGGCGAAATGAACGAGTAACAGCGATAGTTGAAACAACGACGCTTGCGGGTCCGCGAGAAGCCCTTGTCATTGATTTTTCCAAATCAATTCGCGAAGCCAGTCTCGCCGGCAAAGTGATGCTCTCGCCAGCGATTCCATTCAAGACTGAGTGGCATAATTTTGGTAAACGGCTTGTCATCACACCTGAGGAAAATTGGCCTCTTGATACTCGGTATCAGTTGGTGATTGGTCGGGGGAGTACATCATTCTTTGTCCGGACACCGATCTTTTCTTTTAGTGTTGAGTCGCCGCAGTTGCCGAGGATTGTCTCGGTAACACCAACTGATCAGACGACTGATGTTGTGCTTGGCATAGAAGACCCTCTTCAAGTAGTGTTTGAGAGTTCCGTTCGAGATTTTTTTATTGATTTCCAATTTGATCCGAAGGTGGATGTCGTGTATCAAAATAATCCCGAAAAGACTGCTTTCGAGATCTTGCCCGCTGCTGAATTATTGGCCGGAAAAAATTATACACTGAGTATTTATGCTCGCTGGCGAAGTGAAGAGGATGGTGCGGCGCGCCTCCTCAAACAGATCACATTCACGACTCGGCCACCACTTTCGTTGCTTGCGAGTCGCGACTTCACTACTCGGATCGATACCGCCAAGCGTTCGGTACGGGCCAGACGAACAGAGGGGAAGTATGTTGATGTAAATCTCTCCACTCAAGTACTGACACTCTTTGAGAATGGCCAGGCCGTCGATGCTTACATGATTTCATCTGGTAAGCGGGGGATGGATACCCCAACGGGTGAATTCAAGATTGAAAATAAGGCAATCCGTCCTTGGTCAAAGCGTTACAATCTCTATATGCCGTACTGGCAGGCCATCACGCCGGATGGGTTGTATGGTATCCATGAGTTGCCGGAGTGGCCTGGTGGATATAAAGAGGGTGCAAATCATCTCGGGACACCGGTGTCGCATGGCTGTATGCGACTGGGTGTTGGTCCTGCCAAACGCGTCTATGAGTGGGCGCCTGTTGGAACGCCGGTGGTGATATACTAACCGTATGAAACGGAAACTCCTCACGCTCGTCCTCGCTATCCGTGGCACCGATATCTTGCTTGGCATGAAAAAGCGTGGCTTTGGAGCGGGTCGCTGGAACGGCTTTGGCGGCAAAGTCGAGGCAGACGAAAGTATCGAAGCGGCGGCGCGCCGAGAAACGAAGGAAGAATGCGGTATCGACATTACTAGGATGGAAGAGGTGGGGGTGCATGAGTTCGAATTCGAAAAGGAACGCGGTACGATTTTGGAAGTCCATGTCTTCCGTGCCGATGCCTGGCATGGCGAACCCGTCGAAACCGAGGAAATGCGGCCGCAGTGGTTTCCTATTGATGTGATTCCTTATACTGAGATGTGGCCCGACGATCGGTACTGGTTCCCGCTCTTTCTCGCCGGCAAGAAGTTCCGGACGAAATTTCTCTTCGGAGACGGGGACGCGGTTTTGGAGCAGGATATCCGCGAAGTATAAAAGAAGATGCGCTTCGGAAGTCCGAAGCGCATGAGGCTAGTGGCGGCAATGCCATCGAGGATTGGATGTTGGGGATCGGTAGATGTAGACCTCGTAGATGGCGACGAATATGCGCAGCCAGATGATGCCGACAATACCGATGACAGCCCAACTATCAGCGCACTCAAAACCCCGCATGTGTGAGAGTCCGGTACCGATGAGGGCGGTAATACTGGCTGCGACATCAGTGATGAGGTGGAGCCATTGAGCCCAATGGTTGATGTTTTTGTAGGCCTTGGGAACCTTCAGATGAAGCCACAGTTGACGTAGTCCGACAGCGAGAGCAAAAGCGGCGATAGCGGGGGTCCAAAGTGGTAAGACCTCAGTTGTTGACATAGCGAGTTTCAGTATCGCCTCATAGAGCATGAGGCCGCTCGTTATGCCGATGAGGAGGAGGCTTATGGCAAAGCCCCACTTGCGGAGACGAACTACATTTGAAACGAGTGTTGCGCGGTGCGCGATGTACGCATTGAGCCGATTTTCCACATAGTCGATACCCGAATGGAAACCATCAGTGATGAGTGCGAGACTTCCGGATAGAAAGCCTGCGGCGAGCTCGATGACACAGACAAGTAAAGAAAGCGGGGCGAGACCGAGGAGGTAGTGGTCCCGTTCGGAATGGTGGTGATGAACCATGGCGGCACCTCTCGATTGGTAAAGAAGAAAAGACAGTATGTCGGACAAGTGGTACAACTGTCAAATTGCGGCTTGATTTGGGGCTTGGAATGTGGTAAAAAAGACTTTGTAGGTCAAATGTCATTTGAAGTTTATAGAAGGGGCCTGTAGTAAAGTGGTATTACGCAGCATTCGCATTGCTGAGTCGGGAGTTCGATTCTCCCCAGGTCCACCACAAAGGAGCTTTTTGTTGTTCGAGTCCATTTTGAGGGAAGCTGACTCGTCTTCGTTTCGTTTGAGCACAGCGGAAATTTCCCCCCGCCATATACCTCACTTGGGCTTGGAAAATTTTTTGGCAGAATTGAGAAAAGGATAGAATATTGATATAATTGATTTGCAAGTCATATAATTATTATATTATATTCAATATATTATAATCTACTATGTCTACAATAGGGAGGAACATCAAACGATACCGGCAGGACAAAAGGCTTTCGCAGGATAAGTTGTCCAAACTTGCTGATTTATCACTCAATACAGTTGTGAAGATAGAGCTGGATGAAAGTCCAAACCCGACCATTGAGACGATCCAAAAAATTGCGAAAGCTCTTGAAGTGTCAGTTGATGATTTGCTAAAAAAATAACTATGAAAAAAACTTTAAACCCTTGGACACAATTAAGTATTGAATACGCAAACCAACGGAGCTACTTGGATGATTTGTTTCAGGTATATCCAACAATTCCTGAAGGGATTCGGGAACTTAATGTCGAGCATTGGAATGATGTAAAAAAGGCATTTGAAAAGCGGGATAATAATGCTCTTCTGAAAAACCTTGTGAAGTTAAATTTATTTCCGATTAAGGATTCCTATGTCGCTTACTTAAAGAGAGACAAAACTGCCCTAGAACGCAATCCTGCGACTGCCGCACGTCTTTCGGGTCGTTTGTATGAAATGGGGCTTGATACTATTTATGCTCGTTGCTCCGAAGCAAAAGAAACCAACCGACAAATTGGTCCGCTTTTCAAACGCTGGCTCAATAAGAAATCTTTGGGAATCCAACCAGTAAAATTGGAGCAATTCCTAGCCACAAAAGAAAATGCAATATTAGACGCTAGTGATGCCCAGTTAATGGCATTCGCACGAGAACATTTGAACTACAAACACAACAAAGGACTGGATTTTGTTGGGCGTTTCAACGGGAAATATGTTATTGGTGAAGCAAAGTTTTTAACCGACTTTGGTGGACACCAAAACGCTCAATTCAATGACGCTATTTCTACAATCAAAGCCAAAAATGTTAAGGCGATCAAGATAGCAATTCTTGATGGCGTTCTTTTTATCAAGGGCAAAAATAAAATGTATAAGGATATTACGGGAAAGCTAAAAGACGAAAATATTATGAGTGCGCTTGTTTTGCGCGAATTTCTCTATCAAATATAGATGTTATGTTTATCACTTATGACAATAAAAAACATGAGAAAGATATTCTCGAAAAAACTTCAAGAGCAGAACTAAAAACTGTATCAGGCAAGGGAGCGAAAAATAAGCTCATACACGCTGATAATCTTTCCACCCTTAAAACTTTGCTTGACGATTATTCCGGCAAAGTTGATTTAGTTTATATTGACCCTCCATTTGCAACCAACGGACATTTCAAAATCAGCGAGGGTCGCGCAAACACAATCAGTAGTAGCAACGGAGACGCAATTGCATACAGCGATACTTTGCTAGGTGCTGATTTTTTAGAATTTTTGCGCGAGAGATTGATTTTGCTACGAGAATTGATGTCAGATCGCGGTTCTATTTATTTGCATATTGACTACAAAATCGGACACTATGTAAAACTCATAATGGACGAGGTTTTTGGAATAAAAAATTTTAGAAATGATATTACACGAATTAAGTGCAACCCTAAAAATTTTCAACGGAAAGCATACGGAAATACTAAAGACCTAATCCTTTTTTATTCCAAAGCAGAAAATCCTGTATGGAATGACCCAAAAGCACCTTATTCTCATGATGACGTAGAGCGTCTTTTTAAGAAAACTGATAAAGACAATAGAAAATATACAACCATTCCTCTACATGCACCAGGCGAGACAGCAAATGGCAATACTGGTAAAGAATGGCGGGGAGTAACTCCGCCAAAGGGAAGACACTGGCGGAGCGATCCCGCCATTCTGGAAGAATGGGATAAACAAGGACTTATCGAATGGTCGTCAAATGGTGTGCCGAGAAAAAAGATTTTTGTTGATGAAAGAGATGGGAAAAAAATGCAGGATATTTGGGAGTTCAAAGACCCTCAATATCCCGATTATCCTACGGAAAAAAATCTTGATTTGCTCAAATTTATAGTTGGAGCTTCCTCAAACGAGGGCGATTTAGTCCTTGATTGTTTTTGCGGTTCAGGGACTACGCTTGTTGCAGCGCAAGAGTTAAATCGAAATTGGATTGGAATTGATAAATCAGAGCCAGCAATCAAAGTTGTTCAGAAAAAATTAAACAATATGCCGAGTAGTTTATTCTCAAAAGTTGAATATGAATTTTTGATGCAAAAATAACATGACAACAAAGGCAGAAAAAATTTTCAAAGCATCGCTATATATCCTTGTGGTCTTTTTTTATTGGCACTTATGTTTTAGGCAAAGCTTTTGGATGGATTTACCAAACAAAAAAGCGAGTAGGATTAGAGTGCTTCATTCGGGAAATTTTGAAGATATGAGCAAATGGGAAGATGCCTTTGAGTGGCTTATTTCTGAAGCTGAAAAGTTCCATAGCGTATTTCCAAAGTATATTCGCCTTGAAGAATAATTCTTTATCGCAATGTATCATCCCATCCAACCACCAGAAGGAAGTATTGAATGGATGAAGGAGATGGTGAAGAAGAATGAGGGGCGTGAACTGACTGACCAAGAGGCTCACGAAGCGGCTTACAACTATCTCAACTTCTTCAATATGCTTATCTACTTGGATAAGAAACAGCACCCTATGAAAAAGCTTTATCTTGATATTGACGGGGTGCTTCTTACCAAACAGGGCGTTCCTGCTACGCATATAGTAGAGTTCCTCAAATTTGCTACAAGCAACTTTGATTGCTATTGGCTCACGACCCATTGCGATGGAGATGCAACCACTGCATTTCTGTATCTGGTAGGAAAGCTTCCTGCCGATACCGTCCCGTATTTGGAAAAGATAAAGCCTACGAAATGGAAGCTTTGGAAGCCCGAGGGGATAGATTTTTCAAGCGATTTCTTCTGGCTTGATGATTACGCTTTTGATGGGGACAAGAAAGTTTTGGAAGAGCATAAGGCACTGGAAAAGCTGATTACCGTAGACCTCAATAATAATCCAAATCAGCTACGAGACTTGGTAAATATCTTGAAATGAACAAGGAGAAAAAACCGACCAAGGGAAATCATTTTCTGCCGATTACTTACTTGAGGCATTTTCTTCGCGATGACAAATTGGTGATGTATAAAAAGGGAGAAAAATTCTTTACAGGGGCAAGTAAGCCCGCCGATAGAATAGTCGTTGTTATTGGAGAGGGTGGCTTGAAGGTGATTGCTAAACAGAACAACTTGTATACTCTCAAGGGCGTTGAAGGCGTTGAGAGTGATTTTATGGAGAAATTTTTCGTTGATTTGATTGAGGGGGAGCTGAATTACCTCATTCAGGAAATATATAAACTCCCATTTGGGTCTCCTATCATAGACGAGCTAAAGCAAAAAATTTGCATCCTAATGGCTTCTATGGTAGTGAGGGTGCCTGGAGCCAAGCAAGAAACAGAGGAACTGTATACGGAATTTTTCAAAATGCACTTCCAACACGCACCAATGTCCGAAGAAGAAAAAGTCGCTATAAAGGAACAAGTGAAGAAAGAAGAGGGGAGAGAAATAAACGATAAGGATTTTGAGGATGCTATTCAAGCTTTCGCTGATGGAAAACTCAAATTGAGTGTATCAAGCAATCACTTTGTAAAAGATATTCTTTCCAGAATTGACGATTTCGCTAATATCTTCTACGGAATGAAAATGTGCATTCTTAGGGGAGATGGAACAAATTTCTTTATTACATCAGATAATCCAGTTGCATACTTTGTGCCAAAAGATAAAGCTGATTATCATCTCAACGCCGCACGAAGTCTAATGAGTAAATATACGGAGGTCAATTTTCCACTTACAAAAGACTATTGTGTTGTTATGACGAGGATGGACGATATGCACGAGATGATGTTACCTACCACTCAAGAGATATTCGATAGGCTGGAAAACACCCTGTCCTGTTTCTCCAAAGACTATATCTTTTCGCCTATTCAAAAACCGATTTTGGATGATTTTGCCAATGAGTATATCCCATATCCTTTCAAGCTGGTGAGAAGATAGCTATGATTTCCAATGAGCGTGTCCAAGAGTTCAAAATACTCTACAAAAACCGATTTGGAAAGGAGCTTTCCGATGACGAAGCCCGAGAAAAAGCTTCTGCTCTGGTGCGGTTTCTGAAAATTATCTACAAGCCAATGACGAAAGAGGAGTTTGATGAACTGGCGAAAAGACGGCTGGAGCATTGATGAAAAGGGTATTTTTTGATACTTTTGGTATATGAAAACCTTGAGGAGAAGAACATAACCATCAAAGACCCTGTTTCCTACGGGTGTCTTGAGATGGTTTTCTTTTGCCCTCGTAGCTCAATGGAAGAGCAAGTCGCTTCTATCGACAAGGTTGCAGGTTCAAGTCCCGCCGAGGGCACAAACCAATTTATACCGTTTGAGCCTGTTCAATAGCCATCCCGAGGGACTGCCATTCTTGCAACTCCTTGATAAGATAGTTCCAATTGAGTAGGAGGTAGTCCACAAAATTATCAAGTCTCCTTATGAAATG
>CAZGXN010000005.1:0-79296 GCA_964530135.1 uncultured Bdellovibrionales bacterium
TCCTGCACGCGGCGTCGCTCCATCAGACTTTCGTCCATTGTGGAATATTCTCGACTGCAGCCACCCGTAGGTGTTTGGACAGTGTCTCAGTTCCAATGTTGGGGGCCATACTCTCATACCCCCTACCCGTCATAGCCTTGGTGAGCCATTACCTCACCAACAAGCTGATAGGACACAGGCTCCTCCTCGAGCGGTAAACCATTCCTCCGTAGAGGGTATCGTGTATTCTTCCGGATTTCTCCGGATTATTCACGACTCGAGGGTAGATTCCTATGTTATCTGAACCCGTTTGCCATGGGTCTAAACCCATTCGACTTGCATGCCTTATCCACGCCGCCAGCGTTCATCCTGAGCCAGGATCAAACTCTCAATTTATAGGTGTATCGAGAACGGATTACTCCGCCTCCAAGTGAGAACACCTCGCTCACCTGATTTCACTCTGTTGTGATCATGCTTTGTCTTGCGACTCGGTCATGATCGGAATAGAAGAGTTGTCAGTCTTGCGACTGATTTCCATTCTGCCGACCCGCACGGGAAGACAGAATGGTTTAGGACTAACCACAGAAAACTGTGATTAGCTGACTCATATAACCTAATTTTTAAAGAAAACAAAAGAGGAAAAACTCCTCTTGATTGCCTCAACAGTATACGCACCTGTTTTCAGCTTGTCAAGCATACGGTCAGTACTTTTTCAGTTGTACAAAAATACGCTTGATGGAGTATTGACACTCGTCTTTTTATGGTATATAGTATCGTCATCCTGAGGCTTCTCAGGTAGGTGTTTTGTCCCTTCCCATTTGGAGGTCGAAATGCATTTTCATCCCATTGTTTCAATTCGAAGTGCCTGGCGCTTCCTCGTTCGAGCCCTGATGTTCGCGTCAATTGGACCATCGCCTGTCAACCCTGACGGAACGGTCGGAACGATCCCTCAAATGCTCCCACGGGCACTCATGCCTGAAGAGAAAGGAGCCGAAACCTTCATACGCCTCCTGTCCGCGGTTGATCATCTCGAACGCGGCATCCTTTTTAGCGTATTTTCCCGAGACAGTTACCTCGCCCGACTCCAGGCCGCTCAGCCCAATGAGCGACTTGAGGCACTCGAGTACTATCACTGCACACTCGCTGATTACCACCACTGGTGTCGGCAATACGGAAACGCTGCATCGCCAGTGGCCGTTCATTGAAGAATTGGGCACCCCACCTCTTGCGCACATCCTTCTTATGGATCGATGTGCGTTTTGTTTTCGTCCACCACCAACTAACGCAGTCGCATGTTAATGAAGAAAAGTGAGAAAATCGGTACGACGAGCCAAAACAAAAGTGCCCAGGGTGAAGCAATATACAAGTAAAGATCCGGCGTGATCCAGGAGAGAGCGACAGCTTTCGGGAGAAAAGAGAATGTACTCGACAACACCGATCCAGTGACCAGAAAAGAGGTTACAAAAAAACGCCAGAAGAAGTCTGTCCCAGCGCTCGTGATATGAATATCAAATAACCGTTCATCAAACATCGTAAGGCCAGTAAGGAGCGCCACAAACATACCTGATCGGGCGTAGTCTGAGATCTCAAACCAACTGTCCGGCATAACACCCACCAAGGCAACAGCGATATAAACATTGATGAGAATGTTTACAAGCTTCCAGCGGCCAAAAATGAAACCCACGAGCAATGAGACGCCAATAAAAAGAAGGATGAGTGAGAGGTCTCCAGCAATATCCTTCGGGAGAGAGAAAAGACGCGTCAGACGATCGAGCATACAGGAGATGGAGAAGTGATGGCTCTAGTTTAGCACTGGGCGATAAAAGAGGTAAGTACCTTATTTAACCCTTTACCAAGCCTCTTTTTCCATGTTATGGTGCTATTATCTATGAGTCTCTCACCATTCCGTCGTATCATCTTTTGGGCTTTCACACTTTCTTTCTTTGCAACAGCGAGTCTGATTATTTTCTATGCCTTTGGTTACCGCTACAGTTATGAACGCGGTATTTTCGTTTATTCCGGATCTATCACGATCAGCTCACTCCCTCAAACTATCGATATCACTCTCGATGGTGAGTTGTTATCCACCAACCGCTATGGCATCATCAATGAAACAACTCATATCACTGGTCTCATGCCTGGCGAGCACATCCTCACTCTCTCGGCTCCAGGCTATCGGCCATGGTCAAAGAAAGTGATCGTCCGAAGTGGTGTTTCGAGTGAATTCTGGAATGTCATCCTCACACGCACTGACTATCCAGGCGTTTCACTCGCCAACACAGCTGGCAGTACCCGGATCTATCCCCATCCAAACTCCGATCTCTTCGCACTCGCCAAAGAACAAACGAATGAGACCAGTGTCGTTCTCTACGACCGAAACACTCAGTCCGGCCAAGAAGTATTTTCCCGAAGTGGAACAGCCTTTGACTTTGACACCGCCGAAAACTTCGAATGGTCCCCAAATGGTAAAAAAATCCTCATTCCTCTCATTGAAGACGGAAAGCACACTTACTACATCGTAACCGTCGCGGATGGAACTACCGAAAAGCTCTCCGACATCGTTCCAGGACTGACACCGACCAATGCCCGTTGGAATGCGACAGGTGATGAAGAACTCATCTTCTTAGCGCAGTCCGGACTCTACCGATTCGATACGATACGCGCGCGGATCCCCATCCTGCTCGCTGAAAACATTCAGGCATATGAGGTAACTGATGACTACATCTATACTGTGGATCAGGTATCGAGAACCATCTCACGATTTCGAAATATGAGCAGCGGAGAAAATCGAACCGAAGTAGCAGTACTGCCCGAGGCTGAACTTGGAACAGATGCTTCTATCCTCGATGTATACGACGATGAACGAATCGCTCTCCTCGAAAAGGGTGGGCAGAAACGCCTCTTCATCTATAATCAGACTCCCGAAAAAAATTATGGTCTCCAAGAAATTGCCACCGGGGTTGAACACTTTCAATTCTCAAACGATGGCAAAAAGTTACTCTTCGCAAGTACCAATGAAATTGGTGTCTACTTCACCCGTACCTGGGATGTCCAACCCCGACGAATGGAAGATGAGACAATGCAGGTAGCCCGATTTTCCGACCCCATCGCCAATATCGCCTGGAGTGAAGACTATGAGCATATTCTCTTTACGCATGGCACGACACTAAAAATCATGGAACTCGACGGCCGGAGCGGTCGAATCAGCAATGATATAAAATCGTTTACTAAAATGCCGATCCAGATCGTGCCCGTCTTCGCTGAGAACCAACTCTATATCGTCGTCCCGGGCGAAGACATCCAGTCAATCGTCTTCCCCGAACCCCAGGGCCTCTTTGGGCAGTAGTGGTGGTAGTCCCTCATCTTGTATCTTCACCATCTCCCATTATTTATCCATGTGTGTGAGACTACTCAAAAATAAAAAGGTTATCTTTCTCGACGGAGACGGGACGCTATGGTATCCCAAGAAAACTAGGCGTCATATTGCTCCTCACTGGATATATAAAGATACAACTATTGGAGATGCATTTCTCAAACACATCATTCTCATTCCTTCTGTCTTGCAGACCCTCAAAATTTTAAAGCAGCGCGGCTACATTCTCATACTCATTTCTACTCACCCTCATACCAAGAAAGTTGCTGATGTCTTACTGAAGAACAAGGTGTACCACTTCAGACTCGAAAATCTCCTCGACGCATTCTATACATCGCGAGACTATCCCGAAGGAAAGGGTGAAAGAATGGCTGATATCTTAAAGAAACGAAATATTCCGAAATCCCGAGCCCTCATGATTGGAGATAGTTACGCGTATGACTACATGTCCGCAAAAAAAGTTGGTATCGATTGTTTTCTGATAAATTCCGAGTATCTGAAGCCCGAGGGACGGCGTGTAAAGAGGCTAATTACTGATGTGAAAGATGTGCTTCCAATTCTCTCGGAGAAATAATATGTTAGGAAATCTACCATTCCGAAAATTTCTCGATAACATCGTTTCAGAAGAGCGCGCTGAAAACTGGTGGCGGCCAGAACTCTTTGAGAAGTACACACGCCACCAGTTACCAAAAAGTTTGGTGATTCTAAAGAAGCCACCTCAGGAAGAGAATAATTACAATTGTTTTATTTTTGCTTTTGATCTTCAAAAATATACGCCACTCCTTGGTCACAACGGCTGGGAATACTCAAAGAAATTAGACACTGTTGTCGATGCACTGATAGAGGATACAACCCTTGAGAAGCTGCCTACTTTTCAACCAGGAGCCTTGATAGTCTATCGAACCACCGAAAGAACAATCAGTCATGTCGGGCGAATAACCGCCGACGGAAAGGTCATATCAAAATGGTCATGGGGGCCACTCATCGAGCACGCTCTCTACGATGTCCCAGAAAGCTATGGCGATATCGTCGAGTACTATACGAATCTCACCAATGGTAAAGAGGCTATACTCAAAGATTTTTTAAAGCATCAATCTACAAAGTTATAAAAAACACCCCTTTCGGGGTGCTTGGATGTCGGTTGAATCCTACCGCTTAGCCCACTGGGGTCGCTTCGCTCCTTGAGAACGCCTCCGTTCTCAACATTCGAAGACTCACTGCTCTCCGTCCGCGGGAAAACTCTATCCGTTTTCCCGACCCCTTTCACACCCCAACGGTCAAAACTATCGTTTTGCCCATTGAGGAGCGCGACGGGCTTTCTTCAGTCCTGGCTTCTTGCGCTCGACAGAACGTGGGTCGCGTGTGAGTAATTTTTCTGCCTTCAACGCGGGACGAACGAGCGCATCATGTTCGACGAGCGCACGAGCGATGCCGAGCTTCACGGCATCAGCCTGGCCAGAGAGTCCGCCGCCTGAGACGAGAACGGAGATCTTGATCGCCTCAGTCTTACCGACAACCTTCAGCGGAGCAATAACCGCTTCACACTGTTCAAAGGTATTGAAGTACTCGGTATATGGACGGTTGTTCACAACGATCTCGAGTGTCTCTGCTTTGGCATCAGCATAATAACGAATCTGCGCCACTGCCGTCTTGCGACGACCGACGGCATAGACATAACGACCCGTTGCCTCAAGGGGTTTTCGAGTTGTTTCTTTCACGGTAGTTTTTTTGGTCGTAGTCGCCATAACAAGTGTAGGGGTTAGTGAGTCACATCAATTTTCCGATTACCGTATTCGCCATCCTTGAAAAGCCGGAGTCGGGTCAGCATCTTGGCACGCAACGAGTTCTTCGGCAACATACCATACACCGCTTGCCAAATGAGCTTGGTCGAATCTTTTTCCCGCTGGTCCTTAAATGAAATTGATGTGATACCACCCGGATAGCCTGAGAAACGATGGTACATCTTATCCTGACGCTTGTTACCCGTTACTTCGATACCATCTGTATGAGTTACGATAACAATATCACCCGCGTCGATATGTGGCGCATAAGTGGTCTTCCCCTTCCCTGAAAGCACTTTGGCGATCGCGGTTGCGAGGCGGCCAAGGACCTGTCCCTGCGCATCAAACAAGTGTGTCGCACGGACAACCCCTTTCCTCTCTTTTGTTCTAGTGACCGTATTCTTCATAAGACATTTAGACAAATTCGATAACGGCCATCTCAGCACCATCCCCCTGTCGACGCTCCAACTTTGTAATTCGAGTATATCCACTCTCGCGAGTCTCAAAGCGCTTGACGAAGTCACTCGAGATCTTCATCGTTGCTTCCAGAGAAAGTCGCTGACGAAGGAGCCGGAGCTCCGCCTGGCGCCGATCTTTGTTTGCGGCCGCACGCTTACCTTTGTTCACGAGCTGATCAATATGATTCTTGATTTCACGCGCCTTCGCGAGGGTCGTTGTGATCTTTTCACGCATGATAAGACTCCCCATGATAGTTTTCATAAGCGCGCGACGGGGACCCGCCTTTCGACTCAAGATTCGACCTTTATTCCGGTGCTGCATATCCGTGAATTACTAGCGCTAGTCCGATTACTCCTTCTCCTCTTCTTGTGCTGATTCTTTTTTCACTTTCTTGGTAGATTTCTTCTCTTTTTCTTCGGATACAGCTTCTCCCCCATCAACCAACGCTCCCTCTGCCGAGAGAACTGAGAACTGGGAAACGAGAATAGCCACCGCTTGATTAAATGCTTCAACTGGAGTCAAGGTGCCGTCTGTTACGATCTCAAGGGTAATCTTGTCGTAATCTGTCCGCTTCCCGACCCGCATGTTTTCGACTTCATAATTGACACGCTTGATCGGCGTATAGATCGCATCGATTGCAATTTCACCGATTTCACGCTCCTCTTCCTCACGAGCCTCAACAGGTATATACCCTAACCCACGGTCGATAACGATGTCCATTTCGAACTCTGCCTTCTTATCAGTGAGCGTCGCTATGACTTGATCCGGATTTACCACCTCGACTGAGCTCGGACACTTGATAGCCGCTGCGGTGACCACTCCTTCACCCTTAGATTTGAGTGTTACAGTAACAGCCTCGTCCGAGTGTGAGCGAAAACGAACCTGCTTCATATTGAGGATAATCTGAACAACATCCTCCATGACACCCGGGATAGTTGAAAATTCATGTGAAACGCCCTTGAGTTTGACGGAACGCGCAGCTGCGCCAGGTAGAGAAGACAAAAGAACGCGACGGAGAGCATTCCCCAAAGTTGCTCCATAGCCCGGATAGCACCCGCCAATTTCAAGCTTACCGTGATTGACACCCAGAGGGGTGTACTGTGGCTGTTGTGGTGCAGTGATGTTTTGCATATATTATGGTGTCTGCCTGAGGCGGACAAATTACCAGTTGAAATTATTTCGAATAGTACTCAACAACCATTTGCGCGTCGACGGAAATACCCACATCTTCACGCGATGGGAGCGCGAGCATCTTACCCTCAAGTTTCTCAGCATCGAGGGCGAGCCAATGCGGCACATCGTTCTTGTTCTTCAAAATTTCCATCCGGTTCTTGATCACAGCCTTTTCCTCTTTACTCGCCTTCAGGACAATCACATCTCCGATTTTAACTTCATACGACGAGATATTCATCCGCTTTCCATTCACTGTAAAGAACTTGTGGCTGACGAGCTGGCGGGCGGAGATACGCGACGGAGCAAAACCGAGACGGTACACGACATTATCCAATCGGCACTCGAGACGCTGCAAGAGTAGGTCTCCTGTAGCTCCTGGACGCAAACGGCTCTCCTCAAAGTGATGCCGGAATTGCCGCTCCATCACGCCGTACAGGTGCTTTATTTTCTGCTTCATCGAAAGCTGACGACCGAATTCACTACGACCACGAGATGGATTGTGTCCATGAATACCTGGTGCATATGGCCGACGAACCATTGCACATTTTGGAGAAAGACAACGATCACCCTTCAAAAAGAGTTTTTCGCCGGCCCGCCGACAGAGTTTACATTTGGAATCGAGGTTGTTGGCCATAACGTTGCGAGGAAGTTAGATACGACGAGGACGACGAGGACGACAGCCATTGTGCGGGATCGGAGTGATATCTTTGATGGATGTGAGATTGAAACCATTGTTTGCGAGAGCTCGAATCGAGGCCTCTCGACCCTGACCCACACCTTTCACAAATACTTCGAGATCTTGAAGTCCGTATTTCTTCACTTTTTCAGAAACCTCCGCAACAACCTGAGTCGCTGCATATGGAGTTGATTTTTTAGCACCTTTGAAACCAAGATGCCCCGAGCTCGACCAGGCCAACACGCCGCCATTCATATCTGCGAGCGTTACAATCGTATTATTATAAGTACACTGAATACTGGCGCGACCAACCTGAACCAAACGCTTTACTTTTTTGGTGCGCTTTTTGGTATCCGCCTCTTCGGCCACTGGCGCTACCACCTCTACTTCCTCGGTTGTCAGCTCTTCTGCCATAGGATTCCTTATGTCTTGCTATCGGATTTCTTACGACCACTGCCCATCGTCTTTCTCACATTACCACGGACCGTCCGTGTGTTTGTTTTGGTACGCTGACCACGCACTGGCAAGCTCTTGGCATGACGGATACCGCGATACGATCCGATTTCCTTGAGCCGTTTGATGTTCATCTTTACCTGATGCCGAAGTTCACCTTCAACACGGTGTCCTTTTTCGATTGTTTCGCGCAAACGGTTGGCATCTTTCTCAGAAAGGTCTTTTGTCCGGATATCCCGATCAATGTTCAAAGACTCGAGGATCTTGCGGCTCGCTGGACGGCCGATGCCATAGATATAGGTCAACGCGATTTCGACGCGCTTGTTATCAGGCAAGTTGATACTGGCAATACGGAGCATAGGCTTTTATCCTTGACGCTGTTTGTGCTTGGGGGTCTTGCAAATCACATGGACGACGCGATGGCGACGCACAATTTTGCAGTGAGCACAGATCTTTTTTACGGAAGCGCGGACTTTCATAGCTTATTTTAGACTTTCAAACGCTGAACGATTCGTCCTTTGGTTAAGTCGTAGGGACTCATATCGACGATCACCCGATCTCCCGGAAGCAAACGGATATAATGCACCCGCATCTTTCCAGAAATGTGAGCCAACACCTCATGTCCATTGTCAAGACGGACTTTGAAGGTAGTGCTTGGAAGAGACTCGATCACCTCTCCCTCGAAACGAATAAGTTCTTTGTTATTTCCCATATATTGCACCGGCTCTGGCGAGAGAATACTTTGCCAAAACAAAAAGAGAGTCATGCGTATAATTCGTGCGTTCCTCAGTCTTGCATCGCGCCAGTATACCCTCTCTCACGAGATCCGTATGCACTTTTCAAATGTGCTCACAGTGTACTGGAAAGCCGAAATGTTGTCAACAAACCGAATACTTGACTCCATCAAGACAATTCTGGGAGTCATTTTTATTGTCAGAAAATTCCTATTTTTGGCTTATTTACCATACCGCCGCTCCCGACCTTGATACTCTTCGATTGCGCGACGAAACCCTGCTGCATCAAAGTCCGGAAAGTCACAATTCGGAAAATAGAGTTGAGCATCTTTGGTCTCCCACATCATAAACCCAGCGGACAAATGCGGATCATCTCCGGTTCGGATGAGAAGGTCCACTGACGGAATATCCGCTGTCGACAAATGACGCTTGATCACTTTCTCCGTTACCATACCTGGAGCAAGCCCTTCTCCTGCAATCCGTCGGACCGCCTGGAGCATATCATCATCCCCACTATAGGCGAGAAAAAAATTCAGAAAGTATTGATCGTGTTCGCGAGTGGCTTCGATCCCTTGTTTCAAAATAGTTTTCAAACTATCAGGAAATTGCTCTTCCCATCGACCGATACAGCGAATCCGCACCCTATCTCGAAACACATCTTGATCTGCCATGAGCTTTTCAAAATAAGTCGCATAAATTCGAAGGAGTTCTTGTTTCTCTCGCAGAGGTCTCCGAACGAGATTTTCTATCGATGAGCCCCAAAAAGAGAGTTCTTGAATTCCCATCCGTCGCGCCTCACGCACAATCTCTTCAAATCGCTCAGCTCCGGCCTGATGCCCCTCCCATGGCTCCTGGCCATGTTCCTTCGCCCAACGGCGATTGCCGTCCGGAATGATCGCCACATGACGGGGAAGAAATTTTTGGTTGAGTTCGGTCATACAAAGAATTCTGGCATCAATATTCGCGTTTGGCCATATAGTCAGCCACTCCCTCGAGAAAAGCGCGGGATTCGGGATGAATAGGGATTTGCATTTCATTCAAGGCCTGTTTGCCTTCCTCAATGTAGCGGAGGGCTAGATCCTTGGCTGCCTGCAATGACCCTGTTTCACGGAGAATTTCACGGAAACGGTTGATATCTGTGTGGGTGAGATGCATACCTCGCTTGAGGAGTTGATCAAGCTCTTTTTTAATGGTTCGATCAGCATGCTCAAAGACATATGCAACCAAAAGTGTAATCTTGCCCTCACGAATATCAGAACCGATTGGTTTCCCGATACGCTCCTCATCTCCGTAGATACCCAAGATATCATCCTGGATTTGGAAGGCGATACCCAGCGGAAGCGCATAACGAGACATCTCCGTTGCAAGTTCTGGTGTACCACCCGCGAGCAAGCTTCCAAGATGCAGTGGCCCTTCAACGGTATATCGCGCTGTTTTCTTCTCGTACATCGAGAGAATTTCCTCACTTGTGGCTTCGCCCTTGTATTCGATATAGATATCGCGGGCCTGCCCCACAACAGTATGAGAAACTATTTTCTGCATCCGAGATAAGGCGGCGTAAACATTTTTTTCAGGGAAACCGGACTGAAAAATAATATCGTTGCCAAGTGCAAAGACCATATCCCCAACAATAAGTGCAATGGAGTCACCAAAGTGATCGGCATTCGAGAGAAACAGATACTTCCGTCCCCAGGCCCGATAGCGTTCATGCAGCGTCGGTTCGCCATGACGGAGAGTATCCCGATCGATAATGTCGTCATGTATGAGGAGAAACATATGGATAAGCTCCACCGCCACGGCTGTGCTCATCAGTCGCTCTCGGTCGGTGCCGCCCGCTGCCAAGTAACCATAATACATAAACGCCGGCCGGAGGCGTTTTCCACCAGCCAGAGTCATTGCCTTCACATGTTTCAGCGCATCATAGACAAGTGCGTCTTCCCGCTTTGCTTCTTCGAGAGCATCGTCAAAATACGCTGCGATTTTTGGGTCAATCTGCGCTTTGAAGGCTTGTAATGTGGCCGGAATATCCATGTGCTTCATTAGGAAACATGCTCGTAATTGTAATACCAATTCAGTCTGGTTTCAAGTATCACCATCCGGTCGGAGTGTATACCGGTGCATTTTGCGAAAAGCGTTCTTCATGATGCCTGAAACACTCATGATACATGGTATCACCAGTCATTCCATTATTTTTCCGGAAACACAAAGTAATCACGATAGCGCTCATAAAGAGCAAGTGTCGCGACGAGATCACGGGCATTGTATCGGGCGATCTCCTTAAACTTTCCCTCCTTGAAAAGTCCGCGCACATCGTCTCCGGTCACGCCCTGCGCCTTGGGACTCTCGATACCGAACGCACGAGTCCAGAGATGCAAACTCCCCTTGCGACGCAATGCACCATAAAACGACAGTTGATCGAGCAGATCGATATGCTTTGCGTTCCATGGTTGATAGTTCAGATATCGATTGGCCAGCAAATTTTTTGATGGCTTCACGCCCTGGATAGCCGAACGTACCACAAGAAAGGGCACATCAAACTGGCGACCATTGAAGGTAACGAAGGTATCATACTTGGTCGCGATGTCCCAAAATTTCTCGAGCATCGCTTTTTCTGAGAGTGCCTCAAATTTGCAGTTCTCCTCCTCGAAATCCGTATCGCTCGCATCCGCCGGTTGGTAGTAGACGGCCGACTTCTGCCGCTCCGCATCGAGAACCCCGATAGCGACGATCTGTCCGGTCAAGGGCGAAAACCCGAGACCATCCTCCAGATCCTTCAACGCCGTCTGATATTCGTCCTCACTACCACTCTCCCGCTTGATCCAACGGGTCAACGACTCCTTGGTCGTCTCATCAAGCGCCGAGAAATCCTCGCCGACTGTCTCGATATCAAAAATAAGTGTGGGCATATGTATCGCCAAAGAAGTTTCATACCGCCTTCGCTTGAAGCCTCACGCCAGCCCGTTCAATTCTCTTAGAATATCACAAAACGAAAGGACCCCAGAAAAATGTAGGGTCCTTTGGTCTGGCAGTAGCCCCAAGGGGAATTCCGCCTCGCTGTCTGCTGACAGCTTCGTTGCCCTGGGCAGCGCTGAATGTTCACTCGCCCACATTCATCGACACTCGCTTATCTCGCCTTCGCTCGATGCTCGCACCTGCCCGTTCGACTCCCCTTGGTATAAAAAAGAAAAAACCCACACAAACATGAAGGTTTATTCTTTGCTAGTAGCCCCAAGGGGAATCGAACCCCTGTTTCTTGGATGAGAACCAAGTGTCCTAGCCGCTAGACGATGGGGCCATACTACGCTAAAGCTTCGTAATGGCAGGCCGTCTTTCGTCCGTTGAAACGGACTACGGAACGGCAGAGCCATTCCTACTTTTTATACTTCGTGATCTGTACTAACCGCTTGTACGCAAACGCTTTTCCTGAACCTGTCTTCAAATACTTCTCGAAGTCTTTTGCCAAGCGCTCCTCTTCGAAAGCTGAGTAATAGACCAGCCTCCAGGGTATGAATGGTTTTGTTGCCTTCGACTTTTCTCCATTATGCTCCACCAAACGTTTCCGTAAATCTTTTGTAAATCCATAGTAGAAATCTTTAGATTTCGGACTGTACAAAATATATACGTAATACATAGCCTGGCGAAGCAGTTCTGAAGCCTTGGCGAAAGACTGCAGGAGCGGCAGGAATCCTCTTCCTCCGTCGCTCGCGGTCGCGAGTGCGACAACGCTCGCTTCCTCCTCCAGAGCCTGGGTCAACTGAAAAGCCAAGCAGTTGGCTTTTCATCTGTACCCTCCGATTCCACATCACTCTTGCAAAGAAATCCCGCCCCGCTTCAGCGGGACGCTATTTCTTTGCAGGGGCGGCAGGAATCGGACCCGCGCTAAAGGTTTTGGAGACCTTTGTACTACCATTATACGACGCCCCTCTCTGCGCAACACAAGTGTTACACCAGTAAGTATACACGCTCGGACAACATCGATTATTTCGACTCGTTGTGTACGGTATTCTTACGACAAAAGCGGCAATACTTCGAAAGTGAAAGTTTCTCCTTCACCTTCTTCTTATTACGCGAAGTTTCACGAGAAACGCGTTGACATTCGCTGCATTTCAATTTAGCCATGTTTTCCTTGATCTTGCCCATAGGTGTGACGCGGTTACTTCAAAATAATGGTTGCACTGTACGCGAAAAAACTGTCTTCGTCAATCTCCTTAAAAATTTTCTCTTTTCTTTCACCCCTCCCTTGAGCCGTTGACCGGATTTGAACCGGTGACCTACGCCTTACCATGGCGTTGCTCTACCAACTGAGCTACAACGGCTTTTTGAGTATATCAACGGATTCCGTTACGAATATTTTCCTGATATCTGATTACCCAGTAAAAAAGGAATATTCAGAGAGACTCCTCACTCCCCTCATAAAATCAAACCAATACTCCGAAAGTATCATCTTGATTTTTGTGGGTAGGGAGGGATTCGAACCCCCGAAGCCCGAAGGCGACAGATTTACAGTCTGTTGTGATAGACCACTCCACCACCTACCCGCTGAAACAAATTGTTGTCAATTGTTACCACACACGGTCTCTCATTCTCCAGTGAGCCTGAGGTCGGGCTTGAACCGACGACCCACGGTTTACAAAACCGTTGCTCTACCAACTGAGCTACTCAGGCCAAATTGTCTACCGCAGAGCCTGGCTCTTCTCGCTCCCAAACAAAACCCTCCCCACTCAGGGAAACTACTCTTCTAGCTTGAGTCTGCTGTACTCGTGCACATCTTTCAGACAGCCTTCCTAGCTTAGCCAAAAATTCACGATTCATCAACTCGCACACCCCTCCGCACAAAAATATGTGGTAGAGGCTATCCCACTATACATTCAACCACGAGACCGCTCCTTTTGGACGAGCAAACGCTCCAATCGCCGAACTTTCTCCTTGACCTCACGGTTCAGAGGCGAGAGCTTGATGACTTGACGATAGCAGGCCTTGGCATCCGAAAGATTACTCTGCTCCATATAGAAATCTCCCAACTCTTCGTATGCAGGCGCATCTTTTGGATTGCGAGCAATTCGATCAATGAGCTCTTCTTCGGAGAGACGGCGTGCTCCAGCAGACGGAGATTGACGACGACGGAACACTGGCGTCCCACCATCGTCTTTTAACCGGAGCGAGTCACTCAATCTTTTTCTCACTTCACGGATTCGGACAGTCTTTTCATTGGCTGGAGAGGTGGCTGATTCGGACGGATGATGCTGGACAACCTCTCTGTCTGTATGTGCAGCAATCGGCAGCACAGCCTCAGTTGGTGCCAAAGTCCCCGTTTCGTCTTTGCCATGCCGCCGTTGCCAACGATCCCAAAATCGGCTTTTTTCAGCGGCTGCCGAAGCTGCCTCATGTGCCTGACGCATCTTCTCACGTCGCTCACGGAGCGCTCCTGAGAACCGGTTAAAGCGATTATGAATCTTGAGCGAGAGAAGATTGAGACGCTTCGTTAATTTTTCGAGTACCCGAATACCGGTTTCTTCTTTGATAAAGAGGATGCGCCGAGGTGGCGGAACGAGTTCGCCATCTGCCATTCTCCCAAGCACGGCTGGGTCTGTGGATTTCTTAGAAAGAAACCAGAACAAGAGCGCGAGGCTCAGAATAAATATGAGGGGTGGGATAACGAGATACCACATGATCGTAAGAGCATTGGCCTGCGTGAGCAGGGGTTAGATTTCAAACCGAGTGAAGCTACCAACCTGGATATTCTCTCCGATACGATGAATGTTCTCCGTAATAAGCGCCTGCACCGTCTTGGTCGGGTCTTTCACAAACGGCTGCGTGAGCAATGCCAGTTCCTCACGAAACTTCTTCTCTTTACCAGCGACAATTTTCTGAGCGATATCCACCGGCTTCCCCTCGTTTCTTGCTTGCTCCTCCCAAATCCGGCGTTCATTTTCCACTAATTCAGCCGGGACATCCTCCGGCCGGATATATCGCGGTGCCATAGCCGTGATGTGCAAGGCGAGATCATGGGCCAAAGCCCGAAACTCATCATTCCGACTGACAAAATCCGTCTCTGAGAGAAGTGTCAGGAGTGTACCCACTCGATTGTTTGCATGGATATACGAGACGATAATCCCTTCACTCGCCGTCCGATCAGTCTTCTTCAGCGCTTTGACTTCGCCACGCTTCTTGAGGATCTCAATCGCCCGAGTTTCATCACCCTGTGCTTCATCCAAGGCTTTTTTAACTTCAACAATCCCACCGCCAGTCTTGGCGCGTAATGCTTTCACTTGTTCCATGCTGCTCATAAGGCGTTTTTTTTATTCTAGAAGAAAACAAGGAAATCCGAAAATTAAGCTTTCTGTTCCACCGGCATCACCGGTTTCACCGTCCCACTCGCCGCTTTCTCAGAGGCCGCTGCAGCCTTCTGTGCGATCCCTCGTTCTACTGCCCGTCCAAGGAGGCCGAGAAGGAGACGAAGTGAAGAAAGCGCGTCATCATTTCCTGGAATCGGATAGTCAATCGCACTCGGATTGGCATTGGTATCAACAAGAGCAACCAGCGGGACACCCAGGTGCTCAGCCTCCTTGATGACCAGACCAGCTTCTTTCGCATCCGCAATAACGATTGCACCCGGAAGCTCTTGCATATTTCGAAGACCGCCAACTTTATGCTCTAATTTTTCGAGCTCTTCACTCTTGCGCTGTTGTTCAAATTTGGTGTATTTCTTGAATTCACCTGCTTCCACCTGCACCTCACTCTCAACGAGATACTTCGCTCGCCCGCGAATCTGGGAAAAATTTGTCAGCGTCCCGCCAAGCCAGCGATCAATGACATAGGGCATGCCGAGGCGTTGGGCGAGAGACTTTACGGCATCATGTGTCTGTTTCTTGACACCGACAAAAAGCACTGGTTTACCACTCTTGGCAACACTCGTGAGAAACTCTGAGGCCTGGTCAAGACACTCCTTTGTCTTTTCCAAATTCAAAATATTGATATTCTTCCGCGTGGTAAAAATGTATTTTTCCATGCGCGGATGACGCCGGCTCTTGATATGGCCAAAATGCACTCCTGCCTTGAGCAATGACTCGAGAGAATCATCAATTCGGCTGAAATCAAACCCTGCGAAATACTCCGCTGCACCCTCGACCATGGGGGATGCTTCGGCCTGAGGAACCACTCTTTCTTCTGACATACTGCTTTATCCTTAAATTATTTACCTCTATCCTCAGGAATGACTCGCCCGAGATTCTTCTCGCATGCCCACCGCTTGCCTGATGTCTGGAAAAAGTCCAGTAAAGAGCAAGAGTAAGCCGAGCGAGAAAAACAGGATGGGGCGCTCTGACGGATATGTGTGATCTGTACACTCGCCTCGATTTCCCAATCAGAGGCGGTAACAAAGCGCTCCTAGAATACGCGAGTGCATGAGACTTGTCAATTTCGGGGCAGCATGGTAGACTCGTCTATACATATTTCACTGTACGATCACTATGAAAACTGATATTCACCCAACCTACTACAGTAAGGTCCCCGTCACCTGTGTCTGTGGCGCGGCGTTTACCACCGGCTCAACCGTTGAGGCGATCCATACAGAAATTTGCTCACAATGCCATCCGTTTTACACTGGCAAAAAGAAATTCGTCGATGCTGGTGGCCGAGTTGATCGCTTCAAGAAGCTCGCTGAGCGTGCCGAAAAGACCAAAGCAACGAAAACAGCTGTTGCCGCAAAACGGGCAAAAAAAGTAGCCGCTGAAGAAAAGGCTATGGCTAAAGCTGAAAAAGAGACTCAGGCGGCCGAAGCTGTCCGTGTCGCAAAAATTGAAAAGGCTAAAAAGTCCGCTTAGCTCGTGTATGCTCAAAAACAACCTTGTTCCGGTTGTTTTTTGTTTGCGAGGGAACCAGAAAGGGGTTAGGCTACACAGAGCAGTTCCCCTAAAAATGAATGTCCAGTCTGACTAGTGAATTTACATCATATCCATCAGTATCTCCTGCCTCAGCCGATGAAGCAGTCGGACTGAGAGATGGGTGAATTCGGAACACATCCCTCAACGAACGAATGGACAATCAGTCTTGAGTTCAATCATAATATAGGCTTATATAAGCCACAAATATGAAGGATTTGATAGCGAAAATTGAAGCTGAAGTGAAACAGGTTGAGGCGGAATTGTCATCCTCAGCTGTTTTGAACGCGCCCGAAAAACTGATGACTTTGGGCCGACGTAAAGCTGAGCTTGAAGCAATCATGGAACACATCAACCGGCTCAAGAGAATCGAGAAAAGCCTCCGTGAAAACGCCGAAATTACGCAGACGGAATCCGATGCGGAACTTAAAGCCATGGCCCTTGAGGAAAATATTACTTTGGCCGCAGAAAAAGATACCCTTGAAACTGAGTTGAAACGCCTCCTCCTGCCAAAGGATAAGAATGATACTAAAGATATCATCGTCGAAATCCGCGCGGGCGCAGGTGGTGATGAAGCGAGCCTTTTCGCGGCCGAGCTCTTCCGTATGTACGCCCGATACGCCGAGACGATGGGCTGGCAGACGACACTCCTCGACAGTCATGCGAGCGAAGTGGGCGGCTACAAAGAAGTTACCTTCGAGGTCAACCGCGGGCGGAGTGAGACTTCGGTATATCAGAAATTCAAGTATGAGTCCGGCGTCCACCGTGTCCAACGCATCCCCGAAACAGAAAAGATGGGCCGCGTCCATACTTCGACCGTAACCGTCGCCGTTCTCCCTCAGGTCGACGATATCGAGATCGTCGTCCGGCCGGAGGATCTCCGCATCGATACCTTTTGTTCGTCTGGTCCCGGCGGCCAGTCGGTCAATACCACCTACTCAGCCGTACGCATCACTCACCTCCCGACCAATCTCGTCGTCTCCTGCCAAGACGAAAAATCCCAGATCAAAAACCGTGAAAAAGCCATGAAAGTTCTCCGCGCCCGTCTTTGGGAACAAGAAGAAGAACGGCAGCGCAAAGAACAGGGTGATGCGCGCAAGGATCAGATCGGCACTGGCGACCGGAGCGAAAAGATTCGCACCTACAATTTCCCCCAGGACCGCATCACCGACCACCGCATTAAGGAGAGCTGGAGCAATATCCCTGGCATCCTCGCCGGCGGCCTCGGACCCATCCTCGACTTGCTCGAGACTGAGGATATGCGCCTCAAGCTCGAAGCCGAAGGGAGGAAAGTGTAAAAAAAAATCAATTGTTCATCTAAAAATGATTCAAGGCAGCTCGCGTAATACGCAAACTGCCTTGAGAAACACCGACGCAGAGGGTTAGTCCGCCCCACACTTCTTGTTGCCCAATGAATGGAATTAATCGAAGAATTCCCAAATGTTGTCGGCCGGCTTGTTCCAGCCAATAACCTTAAAGAAGGGCACCGTGAGTAGGAGCAACATGGGGATGAAGCCAATGAAGAGTATGAGGAGCATCACGCCACTGACGAGAGTGAAGATGAAGTACCCCAATCGGCCAGACTCCACAGCGGCGGAGTAATACACACTCACCATGTTCCAGCTAGTGGACGGGAGCATAAGGAGCGCCCACACCCCAGCGAACAACGTAGTGCCGAGTACCACTGCGATGGAACTACGGAGTAACAGGAAGAGGACGCGTTTAATCATGACATTCTCCGGGTGAAACCGCTGAGCGGCAATGTTGAAGAAATTGGGAACGAACAACGGCATTATAGTAGCATAAAATTTAAATTTAGTCAATAGAGAGAAAGGGTTTTAAATAAGCCACCAATATGATGCCGGATTTGACCATCACTGAAGCTCTCAATCTCTCCCCCACTCTCCCACGACTCGATCGGGAGGTTTTGCTTTCCCATGTGATCGGGCAGGATCGGGTCTTTCTCATGGCGCACGGCGAAACCGAATTGACGCCAGCCCAATTGAAACGCTATCGAACCTTGCTCACACGCGCGACGAAGCACGAACCGATTGCATATATCGTCGGCGAAAAAGAATTCTATGGCCGAAAATTTTTTGTTGGACCAGGCGTGCTCATTCCTCGTCCCGAGACCGAACTCCTCGTTGAGAGCACAAGAAAAAAGATTTTAACCGCTGCATACAAGAAAAAAAAGATTGCAATCGTTGATGTCGGCACCGGTAGCAGCGCGATCATCACGAGTATTTTTCTTTCGCTGAATTCAGCGTGGCAAAAGAATATTTCCTGGTTCGCGGTCGACAGCGAAGCTGCCGCGCTTCGCTACGCCCGAAAAAATGCGCGACATC
This sequence comes from uncultured Bdellovibrionales bacterium, assembly GCA_964530135.1. Taxonomy (GTDB): domain Bacteria; phylum Patescibacteriota; class Minisyncoccia; order Moranbacterales; family UBA1568; genus SSEF01. The sequence goes on from CAZGXN010000005.1 coordinate 18,854, forward strand.
ACCATGTGGACAAGGTTCGATTCATAGAGAGTGATCTCCTCACCAAACTCTCCAAGAGACTTTCCCGCTACGATGAAGTCTTCGCGATTGCCAACCTACCCTATCTTTCGCACGCTCTGTACCAAACCACCGCGCCAAATGTACAGCACTACGAACCGAAAAATGCCCTCGTTAGTGGCGAAGATGGCCTAGACCACTATCGCCGGCTCCTGGAAGAACTCCGAACACTTAGCCAGGCCGGCGTAAAAGTCAATTTTTCCTTTGAAGTAAGCCCTGAACAAGCTAGAAAGTTACCCTCCCTCTTCAAGGATATATATACTCTCTCCACACTCGAAATCCTACCCGATCTCGCCCAAAAGATGCGCGTCGTGATGGGCACTCTCGACCCGAAACAGACGGCTTGAATGAAAAACAAAACCCCCGCTTTAGCGGGGATTCTGTAAGAATACGCGAACTAATTAGGCGCGACGCTTCGCGGACTTCTTAGCGGCCTTCTTCTTGGTCACCTTCTTTGCTACTTTCTTCTTCTTGGCTACTTTCTTTTTTGCCATATCAGGTCACCTCCTTCCAAAATTTTGTTTTCGCTTCCGTATGTTTACGGTTACGATGTTATTTTTCTTATTTGTTTGTGAAACAATTTTGTTTCACGCCCGTGTGAAGTTTCTCACACGCTTATAGTATACTCCGTTCAAAAATTTTGCATAGAGTATTTGTCAAGAGTGTTACATCAATTTTTCATTCTCTCATCTCGTTCACAAAAAAATAGCGTGTACAGATTGAAGAATGCATAGCGCGTACTCAAAAATAAATACTTGCTTTCACTTTAATTATTTCTCCGGAGAGTACACTCATCACTCATAGAAACTATATAAAATTTTTCTTTTTCATTTCACTGAGAAAAATTCCGGATGTTTTCAACCCTCAACAACGCTGTGCGATAAAGAGTCAAGCAGATACCAACTGATTATCAATATAAACACCGTGAACAGAAACTTCCTTCTCGCTTCTCTCTCGTGCACGCCATTTCCCCTTGATAATGCTCAACAAATAGGTAATTTTCAGGCTTCATTAAGCTGAAAAGTGCTCTGTTTGTCTAGGTTGACACTCAACTTTTTCGACCGTACTATGAGGGAGGAAACGGGCGAATGAGGTCCTTTTCAGCCGAAAAGGACTCCCGTTGGGGCTTCAACGCAAGCAGCACATTCACAAGATAATCTGTAAAGCTAGGAAGAGAGGTGACTCTTATGGATGAAAACATGAATTTGAACGACGAAGAGCGTGTCACTGATCAAGCGAAGGCTTGGCTTCAGGAAAACCTGCGTGTTATTGTAAGCTTCTTCATTGTCGCCGCGATTGCGCTCGGGATTTACTCCTATTCGCAACGCGCCGATGAGACTGTTGATACTTCCGATACTCTCACTGCAAGCGAATCCAAAACAGCGGATTTGAACAAGGCAGCGGATGGAAAGGAAACGAATGATCAGTCAAAGGTTACAACCGAATCGAAAGAACTCAGCCAGGAAACCGAAGGATCGTTTATCGAAAGTGCCGCGAAAGGCGAAGGAACTACTCATCTCGCCCGCCGGGCCCTTATGAACTATCTCGAAAAAACTCCCGACTCATCACTCTCGGGTGAACACAAGGTCTATATCGAAGATTATCTTCGGAAACAACTCCGAGAACGTGGCCCAATTACAGTCGGCCACTCCGCGGAATTTTCCAAGGATCTGATCCGTCAAGCTATCACTCAGTCAAAGCAGTTGAACGAAAAGCAGCTCAAGAATCTCAAGCAGTACTCGAATCGCGTCGCTGCCTACCGATCGTAAGCATCGCGCCACAGCTTTCCCTGTCCTTTATCTGCAATTGCACCAAAACCCCGGACCCCGGGGTTTTGGCTTTTCAAAGACTTATATATGAAAAAGGGCGCCAGTACCAAACACGATCACCCGGCGAGAGCGCCTTCGCCTCACCGGCATTGAGCTCCAGTACCTGGTCAACCGGTGCCGGTGGGGTAACAATTTTCGGATTATCTGGCTGGATACCTCGCTCGATAAACACAATCCGACCTCGATAGAGGAACACCATATCCAATGGAAAGCGCATGCCCTTCATCCAAAACCCATAAGGATACGGCTGGTCAAAAAGAAAAAGCATACCTGTTTTTGCTGGCAGATCATCTCGTTCGCCAAGACCGCGCGTACGCAGTGGTTCGGTATTCGCAATCTCGAGTGTCCACACTTGACCAGATGCAATTGCATGTGTCGGAAAGACCAGCTCATTTGGATCAAAGGCGCGTGGAAAATGTGATGAGATTACAATAAAGATACCCAGACACAAAAAGATAAAGGTGCCCGCCACAATAACAGTCGGGGTGCTACGACCAAATAAAGACTGTCTCAAGCGAACAGAGGAACAAGTCATAAATACTTTTTATCCCGATTACTTTCGGTGAAGATTCGCGCTGATGTGATACAGTGTATCATAGTAACTTTTCCTTCCGTTGAACTCGAAGCCGCACTGGCAATAACAATGGAAGGATCGCCAACAGACTCCCCGCAACCATGAACACCCAGGCCTTACTTCCACCCTCAAGAAATAATGCAAGTAACCCCATAAACCCCGTTACCATGAGATAGGCACAGGCTACCGAGACTGGCCGCCATCCCTGAGCAAGAAGAAAGTGATGAAAATGCTCATGGTCAGGGAGAAAAGGAGAATGTCCAGAGAGAATCCGACGAATGAGTACAAACAGCGCATCAAAAACCGGAAGAGCGAGTACTAAAAGGAGCGTCGCGACCTTCATCCCAGCGTACAGTGCTAGTACCGCGAGCGAAAATCCGAAGAAATACGCCCCTCCGGTCCCCGCGAGGATACGCGCTGGATACCAGTTGAAGAAGGTGAGACTGAGTGAAAGACCGAATAAGACTACTGCCAAAATAGCCACTGTCGGCTGATTGACCTCAGGCCGAAGAGCCAGCAGGAACAGTGTTCCGAAAGAAAGTGCCGCGATACCTGGCATAAGTCCATCGGTCCCATCAGCCCAATTTATAGCATTCATGATCAGCATCACCCAAGCCAACACCCCAAAAAATCCAAGAGACAGAGGAAAATGCACGCCCGAGCGATTCAAGTACGCACCAAAGTCTAAATGCATACCCGACGAATACACAAGTAAACCAAGCAACACCTGAAAAGAGAGATGCCATGGCCATCGAACATGTCCGAGATCATCCGCCACGGAAAAGAGAATGATTGCGAAAGACCCAATTCCGAGAGCGATAAATGAGGGATTCCATTCAAGACGACTATCACCAAGCAAGAAAATAAGAAATATGCCTCCGAGGAAGGCTCCGCCCAATCGGTAGAATTTCGGTATCAATTGTTCCCGACCCGCCTCACGCCGTTCAAAAGGTTTCTGGAAAAATGACCAGTGGATAACAATCCACAGAGTCACTGTCGAGACAATCAACGCCCCGGCCCAAGACATAAGGTAGAAGAATGGCCCATGCTCCATATCAACCCGATACTATGAATTGATCATGACAATCGCTGCGGTAGCTACCACACCCGAAAAAACAATGAGAAGCGCCCCGTACAGTAGGATAATAGCTGGCAGCAACACTTGTCGATGAGCCAGAATCCTCGCCAGCAAACAGTCACTCCCGAAAAGTACCAAACAGACACCTGGAATCAAATATACCTGCCACCAAGCACCGAGAATATCCACTCCAAAAAAAGCACTATAGCGGAGAATGAACACATCCGAAGAGGGTTGAATAAAAAAAGCACTCACCCCAATCAATATCCCATGTAGTATCAGGCCCGTCCAAAGAATCCGACTCCAGGATCGGTCAAACAAGGTGCGGAGAGACTGTTTGGTTGAGGCATCCATCATACAGCTGGGGGCAATTCTGCTTGAGACACATCCACCGGTTCATCCTCGGGAGCAGCGAGACGAGTACGCTCCATTTGATCACCGAGCCGCATCAGTCGCTTTTCAGCATCCTCATATTTTTTTCCGGTATTTGAGATATGTTTCCCCAATACTTCAAATTCTTCATTGAACTTTCCAAATTCTCGTCCGAGTCGTTCTAATTGGACAAACATTTCCCTGGCTCGCTTCTCGATTTGCAGACCCTGGAGCCCAAACATGATTGTCTTCAGGTATGCATAGAAGGAGTTTGGTGAGACTGGAATCACGCGTTTTTTATTGAAATATTCATACAGTCCCTGATGATCATCATCTTTGATAATGATTTCATAGTAGACATTCTCCGCTGGAATATACATCAGTGCCCAGTCAAGCGTCCCCTCACTCGGGAGAATATACTTTGCCGCGATCGCGTCAACATGCTTCTTTACATCAGCGATAAATTGCCGGCGCGCTGCCGCCCGATCTTTCTCACCCTCGAGAGAGATGACGCGCTTAAAATTCTCAAGAGGAAATTTCGAATCAACACTGATGCTGCCTCCGCGAAGTGTAATCAGTGCATCAACTGTCTCACCGGTTTTAAACGTATGCTGGAGCGCATAACAATCAGCCGGCAACATCTGAGACAGGATATCTCCGAGCATCGCCTCACCGAAGCCACCCCGAATCTTTGGCGCCTTGAGAATATCCTGAAGAGACGCAACATCCTTTGTAACTTCCAGGATCTGTTCATTTGTTTTTCCCATCTCCGTGAGGCGTTCCCGAACATCGAGAAATTGTCGGCCTGCATCATTCAAGCGCTTGTCCAGGCGTTCCGTGTTGTCATGAAGACGCGTATCAAGCGTTGACTGCATATTGTGAAATTGCTGGGAGAGCGTCGCAGAAAACTGATGCATATCCTGACGCATCCCCTGTCCGAGATCTCGAACCTCCTGTTCGAGAATCGCCCGTTTCTCATCCAACAACCGAAAACGTGCCCGAAAAAGCGTTACCGCCCAAACCATCACCCCTCCAACCAAGAGTGCGGCAACGATAGTAATGAGGGTGGCAAGCTCCATGTCTATTTTCGGATACCTGCGACAAAACGCTTAAGCTCGGGGACCTTGTTGACGACTTCCTCATACGGCCCCTCGAGGAATTCGATAAAGAAGCGGTCGAGCATATTCAAACGATAACGCAGCTCTTCACTGTTCATAAGGACAAATCGAATTTCTTTCCCCACCTCTGCTTCAAGAAAAGTAATTGCCTGTCGAAGCTTGGCTCGATTAATATTGTTCACCACGAGCACCATATCCACTTTTGATTTTGGATAGTTGAGAAACAGTCCGCTAATCAAGATAAGCTTTACTTCACCGACTATCTTAAGCTTCCGAAAGACTTGAGACTGCGCATTCACATTCAGCTTCGAGACGAGCGTTTTCATCTCGAGATAAAAAGGAAAGTCCATATTACTCACATAGAGTTTCTTCCCCTGACGAGACTTCTCCGTAACAAACTTCATCTTTGCGAGACGCTTTACCTCGCGCAGAACATCGTTTCGCGAGAGAAGTGTCTTCTCAACAATATCGGCAATCGAAAATTCGGCTTCAGGATTCATCGTAAAAAAACGGATGAGACGGGCTCTCGGGCGGGATCCAAAGAGCGCTTCAAAGAGCGCAACAGACATAAGGAGAATACAGTCTTTACACAAGTTAGAGACAACAGCCTCAGTATACGAATGCTCATAGAAAAAGTCAACGCGTATTTTTTATCCTTTGAGGCTTGATTAAGGGACAAAAAGCCACTTTCACTTCAAAAATTGTGCTATACTATAGGGTATGCGTCCACGCACCGACAATCGGTCCGGAAAAACCTCTCCGGCCCCGCTCGAGAAACACTTTAGAGAAATCGTCGTGGGAAGCGGTCGGTCCCAAGAACCGTACATCATCGCCTTTCACTACGCGAGTGACAATGTCTCAAGCTCTCCTCTGGGGACGCTTTTCGGCTTTTTCGAAGTCGAGATTCATGACCAAGATGCCGCCTACATCGTGAATTTCCTTGCCTCCGTCGCAAAAAAAGAATACTTTGCCAACCCCCGCCGCAGCGCTATTGAGAGCTTTGAGACCACTCTACACAAGATCAATGTTGCCCTCGCTGAAATTGTCAAACACGGCAATATCTCCTGGCTGGGCCACCTCCATGGAGCGCTCGGGATAACGACTCAGGACACACTCCATTTTTCGGTTACCGGTGAGGGAGAAATATACCTCGCGCGTGAAGATGACCTCCATTCCATCAGTACTGGTCTTGCTGAAAATGAAGGCGAACCCCACCCCCTCAAAACCTTTACCGAAGTCGCGAGCGGAAAGCTCTATGATGGTGATCTCGTATTCACCCTTTCCCCCTCGGTCTGGTCACTCTTTTCTCCTGATGACCTCCGCCGAAGCCTGAACCGTCTCGGGCCAGCAGGTTTTGAACAGTTTCTCCGAACCGCACTCGTCAATGAGCTTTCCACAGCGGCCATCACGCTGATTACTTGCATGGCTCCCGTCGAATTGAAAAAGTCTGCGTCCCTTCCGCCCAAACCCGCCGCCAATCTTACGAATGTTTGGAGCGACACACCCTTCCTCGCTGCCCGACAATCAAAGACTGGAGCGACCAAAACAAAAAATGTAGCCGAAACCAAGGATGAAAGCAATGATCCAATTCGTCAGACCGCAGGACATATCTATATTCAAGCCTCACCCGATGAAGCCTTTGAAACGACTGACAACCCCTGGAGAGAACGGTGGGAAATGTTCTCGCACGGGTTTGAAGAACAGGTACGCTCCTGGAACACTGCTCTCCGAAAGTCCAGCCGGCGCATCGGTAAAGAAAGCGCACTCGCCTTCGCCTTCCTCAGTACCTGGACCGGACAGGTCGGTCGGACACTGAATCGTCGCATCCGGAATCTCAAACGCACCTGGAATGATAGGCGTCAGAAAAAGGCGCAAGAAAAAGAACAGGCAGCGCTCCTGAAGGTGACTGAGAAAATGCCACAAGTAAGACCTGCGGCAGAGCCAAGAGAGGAGACGATCCCTTCCGTCGCTTCTACGATCGCACATTCTGATCCAACCCCACCTCCGCGCGAGGAAACAAATACTTTCCCACCGTCATCTGAACGCGTCCGGCGGTTTTTCCAACGCGAATCGCGCCAGGAAGTAACTTTTGGTACTGAAGCTAAACAACTGTTGGCTCAATGGAATGAGCGAATCATGCAGCTTAAATCTTCCATACTTCCTACCTTAGAACAGACTCGTCGTCAATTAAAACATCTAACACTCTGGACAGAGCGATACCCTGCTGCCCTGCCCAGCCGCTTCCGAGAGTTTTGGGATGCCCGCTCTCCGAAAGAGCGGTGGCTGTGCATCGGCCTGGTTGTGGCTCTCATCATCGGGACACTCGCCTCTCTGAACTGGTCGGACAAAAAAGTATCGCCTGTGGAAACCATCGTAACCTCGCCCGTCCCAGAGTCCTCCGCGCCTGTCTTTCCGCCAGCGAACGAACCCAAGGCCACACTCCTCTCGACAAACCGATCTATCCTCTCGCTCGCGGACGGCATGCGCGCGATCGCTTTCGCCTCGGTCAACAACCTCCCATTCCTCGTGACTGATCGGGGTATCGTGAATCTCGCCACGCAGGAATCCATTGCTACCCCAGAACCGATTCGTCTTGCAACAGCGATGGACGATTTGGATTTACTCTTCCTCCTTGGGACTTCCAATCGACTGTACAATTACAGTGTCACAACCAAAAAATTCAGTGAAAACACTCTCCCCCTTCCGGCCGGAACAAACATAGACGCCCTCGGCGCCTACCTCACCTATCTCTACACTCTCGATCAAGGGGCAGGCACTCTGCACCGTTTCCCGCGAGCTGAGGGCGGTTTCGACACACCTACTCGCTGGCTGAAAGAAACGGTGGCCCTCACCGAGGGTGGCAATATGGCCGTCTTTGAAAATGTCGCTCTCACCCTCCAGAACAAAGAACCCGCCCTTTACAGCCGCGGCATCCGAAGCACCGGCACTTTCGCTGGCACGACTACTTTGGTCACGACTGATGCTCTCACTTTTGACCAGAAGACTGGTGATCTCCTCGTTCTCGATCGAGCTCAGAAACGCATCATCCGCTGGTCAAATACTGGCACGCTCCTCGCCCAATACTATCAAGAGTCATGGGGCACCGCTGAAACCTTCACGCTCTCACCCGACGGCACTGAACTCCTTGTCTCCGACCAAACTTCCGTCACTGCCTGGCCGATTCAGTAATGTACACAAAATTAAAAGCCCTGGAGATCCGTTAGATCATCAACAGGACTTGTTACCTCTTGCGAGGCATACTTGAGCAGCTCATTGGCCACTTGCATCATTCAATTCACAACAAAAAAAACTACAATCTTTCAAGAGGATAATTGGAGCAAACAGACACAAAATTTCTCTTACAACGGTTGAAAACTGCTTTTTAGCTCATCTCTTTTTAAGTGAGACAGAGGGATACCCCATGAGACAGGCGGAACGAAACTCTCGTCCCATGTCATTCCAAGGATTGCTGATCAGGATATATCCGAATTTCCAGCGTGCTTCACCGGAATACTCTGTAGTAATCTGACCAGTATCAGGATCTTCGTCGATCCAGGAATCTTCTTCGAGAGAGAGACAGACAATGTAGCGCCGCCCACCTTTCCCTTTCACGACAGTTCCGGGGAAGTCGATGTAGCTGATGCCAAAACGCCGGTGAAGCGCCATGAGAACACTCTTTTGGACTCGACCCCGACTCTTCATGAGAGAGTAATCTTGCCACAGCGCCTGACCGACAGCCGCGTCGAGCAGGATATATCCCTCTTCTTCGAGGCAATGGATCTTGCAAGCCATGCTCGCACTCCAGTACGGCGGCTGTTCCGGAAAGATGACACTTCCGAAGTCTACCTTCCGTAACATAAGAGAGCGACGATCTTGGGATTCGATGACCAAGTCACCTCCGCTGCTGAAATACAGCGAATGAGGGTCGAAGGGCGTTGCCCGATTGATGGGCAGGAAACGCGAGAATCGTATCATGTGATGCTCCGATTGTGAAAGAAATCCCTATCTGGCCGGGACCGGACGCCGTTTCAAGGTTTAATTTGAAACATTCTATTATACACTTTTTTATGATCTTTGTCTAGGGTCAAAAGAAACGAAGAAAAAGGCTCTAGAAGAATTCCTTTTGGTTCAAATTTTGGCAAGGATTAAACTCGGGCACCTTCAGTAAGCTGGATACGGGACATGATTTCCTGATTCACGATGCGGGTATCGCGACAGTTACTATTTTCACAGTACTCTACCATCCCACGATCTCTTTGGGATTACTTCCGTTTAGAGCTGATCGATCGCATTTCTCAATTCAGCTACGAGAGACTGTAACTCTCCATCTGACATGACAGCACGAACACCATTTGCATGATCCAAATCACCCAGCCGGACATTCGGAATGAAGTGATAGTGGAGGTGTTCGACGCTTTTCGGCCCGGCCGTGCCTTCCCGAACCATGAGCGTAAAGTTTTCATACCCGAGATACCGGAGGAGACGGGAACTCTTTTGGGCGAGATCCTGAATGTCTTCGTATTCTTCTGGACTGAGGTGGAGGAAGGATTTCCGGTGTTCTTTCGGAATAATCAGCAAATGGTGCTTGTGATACGGAGCGAGCGCATAGGTGACATAGGCGGTCTTATTTTCGATGAGCCGCCGGTCATCCGAAGCACAGAATGGGCAAGAACCAAGCGGGAGCGCATCAATATAGTCAGTATATTTCATAGAGAGATTGGTTACTCATTACCCTGTCGCCCAGGCGCTCTTACTTCACAACTGCACCTTCAATAAGTTGAATGCGAGACATAATTTCCTGATTCACGATACGGGCATCACGACCATAGCGCAGCCGTGAGAGCTCTTTGAGAGCGTTCGCAACTTCCTGATCACCCGTTGTTGGTGGATAGGTCTTCAGGTTAAATGGCTTGGTTAATTCATTGTTTATGAGGAGTCGAGCAAAAGCCTGATAATTATCCACATTGACGATATCGTGCGCCGTGAAAACTGGAGCAAACTGTTTCTCGAGAAATTCAGCATCCTCGGGGCCAACCCGAAATGCGATGAGTGAACCAACATTTCCGAAGACCGCCTTTGATATTTCTTCTTTTAATTGTCCGATAAATTGATGCGCGAGGACAAGAACCAGCCGATATTTGCGTGCTTCCGAGAGAATCTGGGCAATCGAGGTCGTCGTAACATTTTGGAACTCATCCAGGTAAAGATAGAAATCTCGACGTTCTGCCTCTGGCTGATCAACTCGTGAGAGCGCAGCCATGAGAATCTTCCCAACCACTACCATGCCCAAAAGTCGCGCGTTGATTTCACCGATTTTCCCTTTCGATAGATTTATAAGAACGATTTTCCCCTGGTCCATCAGTTCACGAAAATTCAACGCACTTTCCTGCTGAGCGATGATGGGACGCATCATATCATTCGAAATGAAAGTCGTCAGTTTTGAGGTAATGTACGGCACCATATTAGCGAGCGCAGCTTCACCGCCAGCCTTCTCTGCTTCTTTCAGCCAGAAGTCGCGAACAATTGGATTTGTACAGTGCGCCAACTTATACCGACGGAATTCTTCGTCAGCCAACACTTTGGGGATCTCCATAAGTGTCGAGCCACTTTCAGGATGCTCCATGATGAGGAGCATGGCGTTACGCATGTATTGCTCAAACATCGGACCACCTGTTGATTTCATATCATACAACTGGTCAAAAATACCGATCATTTCATTAATAACAAAGGTCTTTTGCTCGGGGTGCTGGGGATCATATTCCAGCATATTGATACCGATCGGACGAGCGATATCGGCCGGATCAAACACGATAACATCCTCAGCCCGTTCTTTCGGAATAGCCGTCAAGATATCTTCAATCGCATCACCATGCGGATCGATAAAACAGAATCCTTTACCCGATCGCGCATCTTGCTTCGCCATCTCCTGTAAATAGTTGGATTTGCCGACACCCGTCTGCCCGACAACATACATATGCCGACGGCGATCATTGTCCGTAATACGAATCTCTGTCTGTGTATTTCGGTAGTCATTATAACCGAGAAGAATCCCTTCTTTTGGAATATTGATAGGTGGTGGAGCAGCCCCTGCTTTCAGCCACTTGATCTTGGGAGTCTCTGTCGTCGAGATAGGGAAATGAAAGAAACTCGCCACTTCGTCCGGTGTGAGAATCATCGCAGCATCCGGATCGAAGTTTCGAAAGATATAATGATAAGCAGCTCGCTTCAAAGCAGTACGTTTTTTCACTCGAAAACTATTCACTTCCGGATTTTCAAACTGAGTAAAAGAGTTCTCCATATGACTCAGAATACTTTCCGCTCGCGCTTTCGTAGCCGCCGAGGCGAGCAATCGAATATTGACCGAAAAAGCCACCTGACTCGCCTTCGCATCGATTGTCTTCACCAGCTCTTGTTCCTCTGGTGTAAGGACGACCGTTTTCTTTTCCGTGAGTGTCTGTGATTTTGTGTCCTGCTGCAATAAAATCCGTCCGACACCCTGCAATGTCGATTTTCCAACCAATGATGCAAATGTCTCAGGATGCGCATCTTTTAGACGCTTTCCGGCTTGCATATGCTGGGCGATATGGCGACTTCCTTGGCGCCAACCAGCCGGCGCAGGAGAGAGGATGATCTGGATCGCCGCTCCTTCCGTCACCGTTTCAAGTTTGGAAAGCGCATTGGATATCTCATTGAGTGGATCAACGGGGAGATTCTTGTACGTCTTTAGTGGCAATGCATGGCTCGCTGAAAGCTCTAAAATCGATACAGCAGTTTCTCCGGCCGGAGAAAAAATAGTGTAGTCTGATACCTTTTCAATTGCTGCATGAGGGAAAAAGCTATGGATCTGTTTCTCTACACTCTCACGATAGTGCTTGGGTACCGACAAATAAAAGAAAATTTCCTCACTCGAAGAGGGATTGGCAATTTCAAAAATGATATGTGGTGGGTCGAAAAATAAGTGCTTCCACCATGGGAAATGGCGCTTGAGTGAAGCAAGTGATATCAGCAACTGTTCCATCGCCCGAATTTCCTCACGCCATTCATCGGGGCTATGCGTGGCGCCCTCCGCCGCCTTTTTTTTGCCAACTTGGACTATCTCAAGGTCAAGATTGAGCGACTGTGAGACTTCAAAACGCAATAATAAAAACGCTTTCACTAACAGAAAAATACCAGAAACAAGTGCCAATGCACCCGAGAGGTAAGCAAGCGGAAGAAGAATCACATTCAAATCAAATTCGGAAGGCATGTGTATCTGTCTGTTTGTTTGGTTCTACTTTCCTTCACTCTGGATAAGTCCTTTAGCCTTCAGGGCTTCATAGAGTGTGTCCGCAAGCTGATCATGCATCGTATCAAGGACATAGAGATCATTTAGCTTTCTTGCCACATCGACTGCATGTGCCACTCCTTTGAGTTGAGCAAGTTCCACCAATTGATTCACCTGACTCGTCGCATCCAAGGCCTGTCCCACTTGGCGAACATCAGCCTGGACATCTGCTGCCACCGGCACAGACTGAGAGCTCACACTCGACTGAGCGAGGATGGCAGCATACCTTTCCTCGGCCTTTTCGGATAACTGCTCAGCCCCATCTTCAAAAGGCTGTCTCACCTTGCCCCCATTCGTCTCTGGTGAAAGGACCACCTCAGTTGGTGTAGTCGCGGCTTCTTTTTTTCGAGAAAAGAATTCCCACATATGTCTTAGACGGTAACCGCCTTCACATCTTTCTTAAATTGATCCACGATATGCTCGACAAAGGCTTGGTAATGCGGAATGCGCGTCTCGAGAAATTCTCCCACAGCACTTTCAGTGGGTTCAGACTCAATCAGGGCTTCATAGTCCGTCAAGCCTTGTTCACCAAGCTTTTCCATCGTCTCCATAAATATGCGCTTCAGAAGGGCTTCCAACATTTTCCCCAAAAGCTCTTGCCGCTTTGGTTCAGACAGACCGGACAACTCCAGTGATTCGGCAAGCTCGGCTTCAATTTTTGAGTAATCGATATCCATACATGTATTGTATTTAGTCTAACATACGAAAACCTGGAATCTTTTTTCCTTGATGTCCCGCGAGTGCGATCATCCGGATCACATACTCTTGAATAGATTCGCCAGATCGAGCCCGAGCGAGCTCGACACCCAAGGCTTTAGCTGAGGCCTTTGAAAATTTTGCCACTTCCTGCATTTGCGAATAATGCAGAGGATTCTTCGCCTGGTCATAGCTGAAAAATGGATTCTTTTCGAGAATAGCCCGGTCCGTAAGCACGGTATCGACTTTCAGCTTCACAAATTCCGGATGCAGTACTGGATCATAGCGCATATCGGGGATATCCCCTCCTGCTACATCATTCGTTTGAAACAGTTCAATTGAGAGTTTTTTAAAATTTCGAAAAATTGTTTCCTGATTTTCCTGAGGCAAGCTCTCGATATACTTCACTGTATTGCCATACGGATTGAGGAGCTCCTCAGTAGGGCTAAGTGTAAACATACCTCTAATCTCTGCCTTCTCAGAGGGAGAAACAACCGCTGGAATATGGTCGAGTTTCATTGTCCCACGCTCCGGAACACTCTCCCCTCCCAGTGTGCGAAGCGACGCATCTGGTGCAGACACACCCGATACAGTGGGGAGTTCAATCGGAACCGTTCCCCGGGCCGTATCAACCATTTGCGTTACCTCCTCGGAAGAGAGAAGGGTGCCGATATCCAGTTTGGCTCCAGCCTGAATAAGATGCGGGCTGAATTTCCCATTGGTATCCAGGGTGAAGCCCGCTGCTCGAGCCAACTCCGGACTTGATTCAAGCTTGGTCTGCAGTTTCAGTTCAACCAGTTTTGCAAAGCGTGCTGCAGAACGATCATCCATACCCGCCGCATCTTTAGCTGCTTTCTCAGCCAGCTTCCAGATACTATCTCCGCGTTTTACCTCATAAGGATCGAGGAGGTGCTTGGTCATCGCAGTACTGGACTCGATCGATGGTGTAATGGGCGCAGTATCTTTTGGTATTTCGGGCATACTGGAGTGTTCAACACCCTCTCCTGGTAGTACGAGCGTTTCTGAGCCCTTTGGTATTTCTCCAACAGACGAAGTTTCTAGGATTGCTGGTCCACCCAATCGAACATCCCCGCTCTCAGTGGGCACTCCGGTGGATCCCACAATAGCCTGCGTCTCGTTCGTGCTCCCAGTGATATGTTCATTCATGAAATGTGCCACCGCGCCAGAACCAAACACGACGCCAGCCATAATAGCCCCCGACTTTCGATAGAGATTTCCTCGACGGCGAGCACCTTCACCCGAGCGCGCGCGGAGTGAGGCTTCTTTCAGATATGTTTCCAGGGCCGAAAAATCAACGGTCTTTTTTTCTCCAAGCTTGACAGCAAGCTCATCCGCTTCCAGCGCATCAAAAGCAGCCTCATGCTTTGTTTCCACCTGATTACGCTTTCTTTCCCGCAGTTTTTGGGCGACAAAATCTGCTCCACCCTCAAGGGTTACTGCTACCCCCGCCCCCGCTGCCAATCGCTTCAACGCGATCAGTCCGACAGTGGCTGTCCCAATGCCACCCGTGGCCAGACCGAGTCCGACAGCACCCGCCCCAGCGAGGCTTGCTCCAAGAAGGTATTTACCCGCCTTTCCTTTAGCGAGTTTATTATATCCAGCACCTAATTTCTCGATACCCAAAATAGCGGTCTCACCGAACACGACTGTTCCACCGATCATGAGCTTCACACGGGCTTTCCACACCTCTCCAGATGTTGCCCCACTTTCGGAAGTGAGATTCGGTGCTGTCTCGTTCCAAAGAGTTCTCATTTTCTCAAGCAGTGGCTGATTCAGCTTGGTGAGGCGCATCTCCTGACGCGTTGCATAGATTCGCTCAGCTTCATCAAATTCGAATTCGCGGATCAGCGCGGCCAGAGCTGGACGCAACTCTGAGATACGCAGTCCCGAATGTTTCAACTTTTCAATCTCCGCCGATTGCAATGCTCTGACCTTCTCGTCATACCAGGCCCGATACTTTTCTACCTCCCTATCATCACCGTCCTTATGCGACAGTTTTCGAAAAATCCGTGTGAGATTCTTCCACGCACTCATTTGCGATTCCTCGACCGCGATAAAGGCTGTCCGTTCGCTTGCAACTTCTTCCCGAAGTTTCGCAATTTGCGCATCCATGTCGGCAGCCGTGATCTCGTTCTCCGGTATCTGGACGCCGCTCATCTCGATGAGCCGGACCGTCTCACGGGGCGACTGTTCATTGGCCGGCACTTTCGGACTACCCGCCTCGGCTTCTGGCTCGACAGTTTCCTTCGGACCAGCAGCTTCTCCTGATGGAGTATCTTTTGTTTCTTGACGAACTTCCGTGCCCGCATCCGAATCAGGAACGCCAGAGCCGCTGCCTTCTGCAATGACCCAACCCTCGGCCTGGCCACGCTTCAGAATCTCTGTCCGAGAAATACTCGCAATCGCTGGGTCGCCCTCCTTTGTGATCCGGTAGCCGTTCGGTTTCTTGGTTATTTCATAGACTAACCCATCCGGATCCTGGTAACGGATTGCCTTGCCCTGCCCGAGACGTGGAAGTGTAAATTTGAACGGCGCCGCTTCAGCCGAAGACATTTCCTCTGTCGGCCTTGTATCCGGCGTTACTCGAGCCGGGGTTGAGAGTGCTGATTGATCACTCTGCGACAACCCATCAAACGATTGACTCAACTCCTTGGCACGCCGAGCATTGTATTTGGTAAACGGAGTCAGAAGATTTCCAGGCGCCACCTGAGTGTCAAGGCTAGCCATATAAGCATCGATTTCGGCCTGCGATGAACCTTCTGCTTCAGTCGATATGCGAGTCGAGGTGATGGTTGGTTCAGACTGCAACGCATTGGGAGCAACCGTCGTCTCAATATATTTCGGTTGATCTTTAGCCAACTCTTCCTCCATGAAAGCACGCGCAATCGCATCAAGATCCGGTGGAACTTCCATCCGCCCTTTATCCAAGTTCACTTTTTTTCTCACCATACACTCATTATGTGATAACTGTCTCCTTTTGCAAGTCAGCCAGTATGGCTGTGATATCGGCTGGACTGAGATTGACCGGCACGATGAGTTTGATGACCGCGGGGAGGTAAAGATTCAGCTGTTCCATAATCTTTTTCCGGCGATCGATATCACTCGCCCCAGCGCGTTTCAAACGTTCATTGAGACCCGCCACAAATCGATCCTTGCGATCAAACAACTCTCTCCGCACACGCTGCTGTTCAACCGGATCCAAACGCTCCCATTCCGTTCTCAAAAGAGCACCACTTTCATCTCGTTCCAACACTTTTCCATCCAAATTGAGAATAGTCGCGACCTGCTCGGCCCGAGTATACTGGTCGGTGCGAAGCTGTCTCCGAAAAAGATCTATCGTATCATATACGCCAAACCCCACTGCGCCATTCTCCAATAGGTATCGCGTACTCACTCTCCCCTTATTGATTTCGGTAACTGTAATACGCTGAATGCGCTCTGGATCCCCTGCCGCAGCCTGTCTTTCCCATATATCACCTGGTTTTGGTTCATACTCGGACATCTCTTGTTCTGGAGCCACTTCTCTCCTGCCACCCGCACTCAAAGATATATCCCCGTCGCCCGTCCGATGCCCTTTTTTTTTCGCTTGTGCTCGCGCTCTCACTCGCGATTCTTTCTCTGAAACAATCTGTAAAGTTTCTTTTTCCCGTTCGGCTAAAATCCGGGCGCCAACGGTTAAGAGTTCCTGATAATCAAAAAATAGTGCTGTGAGGAAACCAGCCGCGCGATCATCCAGCTCACCCACTTCCGTAACTTGTTTTTTAATCTTTTCCAGTCGTGCCTCAATTGCAGCGCTCCGCCCTGTCAGTGCCAAAACCTGTTTGTACATATTCCCTAACCCGCGCGCTCGAAGATCAGCCTTGAAACGCGCCTCATCCTTGAACCCACGAAGGGCCTGATCCATTTCTTTCCAGCGCCTCAGTTGATCCCCCACCGTTGCAATTTTTTCCAGTGGCTTTTCTCGCATCTGTCGCCATACCATCCGCCAATCGTCTTGAGAAGCATTGCTTGGGCCCTGATCCGATATGATCCTGTCATCGAGCGCCACTGGGTCAGCTCCAGTATGCTCCGCAGTGCTCGTTGAAGGAGAAATTTCAAACAAAGCTTTTATCGTATCCGGAACTGTGATCTCACCCTGATGTTCCAAACTCTCAATTGCCTCCTTCACATCAGCGATATCGTTGGAAAATTCGGTATGTATTGCCTCAAGCTGAAGTATCTCTTCGGAAGCTTCACGACGGATATCGGAGTTTTCGAGATACGGTTCAGCGAGGTTTTTCGCTCGCATCAAACCTTTTTCGACAGCCAACATGAGGCCCTCCTCATCTTCCGCCTGGTAACCGTGTGCTTCGAGGAACGTACTGAGCTGAGTCAATACCTCAGACTGTTGGACGATATCCCTGAGGAGTTTTTCCATTATTTTTTTTGTGGGGTTTTCAAGAAGCTCCGCCGAACGGGGATTAGTGAATGTTTCGCGACTTTTGTGAATCCTCTGGCTCGGAACTGGATCTCGAGACATTTCTTGGTTTTCCGATTCTTTTGTCGGTCCCTCCTGATGCGACCATCTCGTTTTTCTCTGATCAGAAAAATGAGCATCGGGCGCAGCATCTTTTTGCTCACGCACAAACTGCGAGGACAGAGATTCCCCCGAGACATTTCTTGGTTTGGCAGCAAATGGACCCTCACTCAAAACTGACATATACTACTGAGTCTTTACATTTTTTTCCTTTTCATAGTCTCTTTGCTATAATTTTAACAGAGCTAGACAAAAAAGAATACAAAAAATATGCTAACGCCTACCCTATCTGAAGAAAAAAAGTGGACCGCACTCGTGGCGCCTTACATCCTTTTTTCCATTCTTGTTCTCGCACTCTTTGTCCGCATCTATCATCTCGATTCACTTCCGGCTGGACTATACCCAGATGAGGCAACCAATGGCACCGATGCACTCCTTGCCAATGAGACCGGTAATTACCGACTCTTCTACACAAATAACTACGGCCGCGAAGGTCTTTTCATCAATCTCCAGGCACTCGCCATCAAATACTTCGGGAATACTATCCCTGTCTTAAAGGCCTGGTCAGTCTTTTTTGGGACATTCGCCATTCTCGGACTCTATCTCCTCGCACGCGAGCTCTATGCACGGCGTGTGTATGCGATGACCGCTGCTTTCATGTTGGCAACCTCCTACTGGGCGATTAATTTTTCGCGCATTGGTTTTAGGGCTATCATGACGACCTTCCTCCTCACCTTTTGTTTTTACTTTTTCTTTCGTGGTTTCCGAACCAATAAACTACGTGATTTCCTAATTGCTGGCCTCTTTCTCGGCATTGGACTGCATACCTATGTCGCATTTCGACTCGCACCACTTATTGTGATTGCTCTCCTCCCCGCTCTCTTCCTCACTTATGAGCGTTTCCTTGCGCGCTATTGGAAGCACGCCCTCGCCTTCATACTTGGTGCATGTATCACCGCTGCCCCCATGATCTATGATTTTTATATCAACCCAGATCATTTCTCTTCTCGGACCGGAGCAGTTTCAATCTTCTCCCCAGAAATTAATAAAGGAGATTTTTGGGGGACTTTCGGTAAGACTTTTGGCCTCTCGCTCGTCAAATACAATTTCTGGGGCGATCAAAACTGGCGCCATAACTACCCGCCCTACCCTATACTCGATCCAGTGTCCGGTGCGCTCTTTCTCGCCGGCTTCCTCTTTCTCATTTGGGAAACAATCAAACTTCTTGGGTTACGTCTCCGAGACAAACTCCGCGATGAGCGGCTCATTCGGAATTGGTTCCTCCTCTCAGCCTTCTTCGTAATGCTGATGCCTGAATTCCTCACTGAGGAAGGGTTGCCCCATGCACTCCGAGCGATTGGCACCCAGATGCCCGTCTACCTTATCGCCATCCTCCCTATCACCTGGATCGTCCGCCACGCACAGCGTTCACTCGCCGGTGGACGATTTGCGCTCTATTCACTTCTCGCCTTTGGTTTGTTTTGTGGGGCAGCCTTCAATCTGACCAAATATTTTGTTTTCTTTGATCGCAATCTCAATCAGCACGGAGCGTTTAACCAAAACTTTCGGAATATGGCTGTCTATGCGATGAGCCTACCAAATGACACGCTGAAATATATTGTTACCAATGGAGGTGGACGGATGCTCGAAGATGGACTCCCCGTTTCAGCCCAACCCATCAAATTCCTCACTGCCGGAAAAATTGAAAACCTCGTATACCTGACACCGGAAACAACCGTGCGTACTCAAAACAGCGTTATTATTCTCATGAACCACGATGATGCACTCATCGGACGAATAAAAAAAATCACCCCCACTGTCCGAGTTGAACACATTGATCTCTTCCCTGGCACTCAGAGTGGATTTACTGTGCTCCGTTTCCCTTCATCCCACCAATAGACATTTTTAGTTTTAACTCATCTCAACACCCCCTCTCTATGGAAAATCTGAAACGCCTCGCTCCACAGTTTCTCGCGCTTATGATGGTCGCTTTTTTTGCTGTTTCGATCCTTGTTTCTTATCAGGAATCAACGACCATGGATGAACGAGCGCATATTCCGGCCGGGTACAGCTATGTGAAGTACCAGGATATGCGTATCAATCCCGAACACCCGCCCCTCCTGAAAGACTTGGCTGGTCTCGCTCTTCTTCCTCTTGATCCAAAAATGCCGAAAAGTGATCCCCTCTGGGAAAGTGGCGACTGGCTCGATGCGGCAAAATTTCCTGAAGGGCCGGCGCGTACCTGGGGGCTTGCCCAGTGGGAATTCGGGGACAAAATCCTCCATCTGAATGGGAATGATGCCAACCTTGTTACCTTCTGGTCGCGATTCCCCTTTATCCTGGTTTCTCTTTTACTGGGGTTCTTTATTTTTCGCTGGACCAAAGAGCTTGCCGGAGCTGTTGCTGCACTCTTTGCGGCACTCCTCTATTTCTTTGATCCAAATATTATCGGCCACAGTCACTATGTAACCACTGATATTGGTATTGCTGCCTTTATCTTCTTTGCTTTTTACTACTTTGTCCGATTCCTCAAAGATCCTAGTCGGAAAAACATTCTTTGGGCAGGTATCTTTCTCGGTCTCGCTCAGCTCACAAAATTCTCGGCCGTATTACTCTTTCCTATATTCGGTATGTTTGCGGTCCTGTATGGTCTCACGGTAACGGTTGAATCCATTCCGGGATCGTGGAAATCTCGTCTCAAAAATGCCTTTGTCTACGGACTCAAATACATGGGCAGCGTCGTTGTTTGCTTCATAGCCATCTGGATTCTCTATTTCTTCAATACCGCTCAGATGCCTGGTGAAGTCATCGCGGAAATTGCGCGTGCCCAATTCCCCAACGATCGAGCCATCGGTCAGATCGCAGAGACAACTATTGTTACCCTGAGTCAATTCACTCTATCAAAGCCTTTGGCTGAATATTTTCTCGGTGTCTTCATGGTATTCGCCCGAGTGGCCGGAGGAAACACTTTCTATTTTCTTGGTGAAGTATCCAAACAGGCATCCCAACTCTACTTCCCAATCGTTTTCGTTCTCAAGGAAACGCTCCCAATGCTCTTTCTCCTCATCACAACAACGCTGTACACACTCTATCGAATCGGCCAGGGACTGATGCAACGCAATGGGCAGAGCTTCCTCACACTCATCATGACATCATTCCGAGAGCGTATCACCCAATACATGATGGTTTTCTTCATCCTCTTCTATAGCTATGTCAGCATCACCGGAAATCTCAACATAGGATACCGACACCTCTTCCCAATCCTTCCTTTCTTGTATGTGCTGGTTGCTAAAACTGTCTTTGATATCCTCAAGCGTGAGCGTGAACACCCGACCACTTACCGAACACTTCGTATTCTCCTGGCTTGCGCCACCTTTTCGATTATTGCTATTCCCATACTCTCTTATCCGAGCTATCTCTCATACTTCAATGCTATCGGCGGCGGACATGAGCAGGGCTACCGCTATGTGACTGATTCTAACTATGACTGGGGTCAGGATCTTCGGAGATTGCGAGACTTTGTCGACAACTACAATCAGTGTGTCGAGAGCGGCTTTTCGACCCCTTTTTGTGAGCCATTCCGAACTATGATGACTCCCAAAGATCAGCCAATCAATACTATTCGGGTTGACTACTTTGGTGGTTCCAGTGGACAGTGGCAACTCGGAGACAAATATAAAGGGTGGCATTCCCAACTCCCACCAGAGCCAGGGTGGTATGGTCTCTCTATCGGCTTTCTCCAAGAAAACTGGTACAAAACACTCGCACCTGGTGAACGTTCATACGATTACCTTCGCCATCGAACACCCGATTTCCGGGTCGGCGATTCTCTCTTCGTATACTATATCCACCCCGAAGAAATCTCTCCTGAAGAAAAATAAATTTCTCCAGTGAAAAAGAGTGGTGAAAAAACCACTCTTTTTTCTTTTTCAACATTCCTTCATGCTCGAAATTTTTTTAAGGCTGTAATACCTCTATCACCGCAGCATCAGTTTCTGTATAAAATATCCTTCCATCAATCCGCAAATCAACCGATTGAAGCTTTGAGCGATCGGGCCGATCTTTCCCATATTCATCAAGGAAAATCCTCAGTGTTCCCAAACTCTCTTCCACCGGCCGAGTGGTTGAAAGAGACAGTTTCCAGTTTTCTCCTGTAACCATAACAATCTCTTCCGAATAACGCGAAGGAGTTGTAGCTATAAGAGAAGGTGTTCCCTGTGTGAATTTTGCAAGACGCTCTCGTGCGGCATAAAAAGTATTCACATACGGCTCAACGGGTAGAGGTTCACCCACCTCTACTGGTAATGCACTCAGATCAATGACCGAGAGTTGGGTCGATTCATATCGGATATCATCTGCAAATGGAACGGTTACCGCCCGTCCATCACGGATGCCATAACACGGCCCGCCCGAACACCAGCGCAGAAGCACCGGCGCTTCTGTCAGACGAAGCACAATACGATCAGGAAACTTCCGCTCCACAAAAACACTCGAAACTTTCGGATAGCGCTCGAGAATCCTTGCGACAATCCGTTCCGTCGGGACAAGAAAAAAATTCCGCTGCTTAAAAATTCCGAGCATGGTACGGGCCATCTCTTCTTCAGCGAGCGTTTGATATTCGATAGACGGAATAACACTTTCCCCTTCTACTGTCACTGTTTGAATCATCAACGCAGGAGAAAAAAGGAGTGTCTGTCCGCTGACCAAGAGGAAGGCAGCCCAAAGCGAGGCTGTAATCCAAAACTGATTCTTTTCTTCCCCTCTCACGACATTGCGCCGAATAATTTTTCCGCGACGAGGAAGCATGGCCTTTGTAAAAAGTCGCTCCCGACTTTGCTTTTTGCCATTCAACCACATATCAGGCCTGTGTAAAAAGTTTTTCGAGTAAGAGACGGGGATTTCCCTCTCGAGTGGAAATTTGATCCAAAGTTTCAAGTGCAGATTCGAGAAATAGAGCAAAGGCGAGCGAGGACATCGACTGTCTACTCCATTGACGCTCCAGACCAATAATCCAGAGCTCGAGGATGCCTGGTAGCGATTCTGCCTGATCCGCCAGCCTTTCAGCGAGACTGAGACGCTCTGTCCAGGTTAAACCAGAAAGTCGAAAGAGTCCCCTGAGAAGCTCTTTATATTCTTCAAAGGCACTCGGATGTCTGATCGCTTCAATCACGAGACCAGGCAAACCCAGGGAAAAAAAGAAATCAGGCATTTTAGTATTCGGGAAGGAGGCACCCAGCTCGTCGCCTGACAAGAGGTCGAAAGAAAGTGTGAAGAGGCGTGAACGAACTGTTGGAAGCAGCTTACCTGGTAAGTGGGTTACGAGAATGATCACCGAAGAGGAATTGGGTTCTTCCAAGACTTTGAGGAGCGCATTAGCTGCTGAAACAGTCAATCGATCTGCTTCATCGATAATGAGCACACGGTGTGTTCCGATACGCGGAAAACGCGAGAGAAATACTTCAGCCTGACGAATATCTGCAACCGACAAGGCTGTGGGTTGCGACACCTCATCAATCCCATTGCCCGATTGACGACCGATCACGAGGATATCCTCATTCGTATCCATGCCCGCTTTCTCTCCTCCCGAAAGTTTTCGGGCAAAATCATAGGCCACTCGAAACTTCCCCAATCGCTGCGGGCCAGAAAAAAGAAAACTTTGCGGTGCCACTGAAAGAGCCACCATTCGATTGAGATGCTCTCTCACGTTCGTATGTCCCACGATATCCATACAATTATCAAGATTGGAGTAGTGCCCTCTGAATACCAGAAAGAAAGTTCGTACTTCGATATTTTTTTGACCGTTCCTGAATCTGTGCTGGCTGGTAGATATGCTCTCGTTCGAGAAAACGCCGAACTCCATCAGCAATCATCTCAGGCGTATAGCCCGTATAAAGCTCACCGGTAATCCCCGGCTCGATCAATTCAGAGGCAGCGCCGCCAACAAAAGCGATCGCTGGAACGCCACAGGAAAATGCCTCAACTATTACCATACCAAAATCCTCCTCACTCGGCTGGAGAATTGCCCGAGCTTGTTGATACAACATTGTCAGTGCTTCATCAGTAACTGCGCCAGCAAAGCGCACTGTTGGACCAGCGAGTTCCTTGAGGGATTTTTCTTCTGGTCCAACCCCAACCACCAGGAGTGGGAGTTCGAGACGATTGAAGGCCTCAATAACCGCATCAACGCGCTTCGATCGAGTGAGCCGTGAGACAACGAGGAAGTGTTTTTTGACAACTGGCATATCTGTATCGGAACGGGGCATTGGCTGCTCACAAAACAAACCAGCTGGAGGAAAAACCACCACTGCAGTGCGTCGATAATATTTTTCGACCCGCTGGCGAGTAAATTCAGAATTGACCAAAAGAATATCGGGACGCTCGGCTGATTGCCGATCCCATACCCGAAGATAGGAGAGATAGAGACGGAGCAATACACTGTTTCCTTTACCCACATCCCGAAGATACTGTTCTTGATTCTCCCAGACATAGCGCATCGGCGAATGGAGATAGGCAATATGTCGCGTATACAGCCGTGTTACAAGTCCCTTCATCCAAGCCCCCGACGATGAAATGACGAGATCGAAATCCCGAAGATCAATCGCTTCCACAGCGATGGCGTACAGGGGCAAGAGCCAGCGATGCCGGCGCCGGATCCAGGCAGGAAATTTCTGGAGAAATGAGGCCCGGATCTCGCGACCCGGAAAATGTGCTGCGACAAAATCTTGGTCCGCAAGCAGCGTATAGATCGGGGCGTCTGGATACGCATCGGCCAGCACCTTGAAGGTCCGCTCCGCTCCGCCCCACACGAGAAGGAAATCATGAGCTAGCGCTATTTTTTGTGGCTTATTCTCGGACATATCTGAGACTTGACTTTACAGTATTTTTACACCAAGATGTAATGTCCGAGACTCGGACTTGTGCAACGAGATTCTGGAGGTTCATATGCCCGTCGCTTTCGAAATCGCTATGACCGTGCAGTTGATCGGTTGGATAGCCGTTCATGTCATGGTCATTGCCCTGGGATTCCCCAGCTCACGGCTCTATCACTACCTCTACGACGGTGATGAGTTCTTCGGTGACAAGAGCAACTGAGCCACCTCCCGGGCGCACTGCGCCCAATCAAAGCGATCCGCATTCCGGGTCGCTTTCTCTATTATATCAGCCCGCTTTTCTGGATTTTGGACGAGCGCTTCCATCGCTGCTGCCAGTGCCTCGGTCGAGAGTGGATCAACCAATATAGCCCCTTCTCCAGCAATTTCGGGTAGAGACGAAGTATCTGCTGTGATAATGGGTACGCCCGCTTGCTGTGCTTCAAGAACGGGTAAACCGAAACCTTCGTAGAGCGACGGAAAGAGGAATATATCGGCATTTTTCAATAAACTAAATTTTTCTTCCTCTGTAATATACCCGACTTCGTATATCTCATTCTTAAATTGAGAATCAAGAATCTTGATCCGTATATCCTCGTACCCATAGCCCCGCTTTCCAGCAAGAATGAGTATGTGAGGTAAACCCATTTTCTGTTTAAACCGCTCAAACGCTTCAATCATCCGGACGATATTTTTGCGTGTTTCAAGACGGCCGATAAAGAGAAAGTATTTTGAATCTTGAAATTTGAATTGTGGACTCGAGCCAAGGCTCTGAATACGAGATTCTAAATGGTCGTTACTCACCCCCTCGTAGACAACGGTCATTTTCGTTTCCGGCACACCGTAGAGCCGTACCAGGTCGCGCTTGGTATTTTCCGACACTGCAATGACTCGTCGGGCAACTCTCACTGAATACCGGATTGACCACCGCATATAGAGCCGCTCCAAAAAGTGATAGCTTTCCGGTGAGAATTCATACTCGAGGCCATGAATGGTTACTACCGTTCGTTCTGGATGGATGAGCGGGACCGTGTGGGCAGGAATAAAAAGCACCGTAGGTGGGTGCAACAGCATCTCTAATGACAACCGCATCTGTGTCCAAAAACGCGGCGCCCACAAACCCTTCACTTGCCAGTGTGGCGGGAGCTCAAAATCAATACTTGGAATAATGCACCGAAGCTGGCCGCTCTGGAAAATAAACTTCTTTCGAACATAAAGAACCACTGTCTCATTCTGAAGAACATTCCGAAGATGCCGGATAATCTGATAGCTGTACTCTTCTATCCCCGTCCGGCGCCGGAGGAAAGCCCGGGAAGCATCAATGCCAATGATCATAGCGCCAGGACCAACAAGTGAGGCATCGCCGCGAAACCAAACGAACAGATTCGCCGAGCGTCTTTATCCTGCATTTCTTGATGTATATTTACTGACATTGTTTTTATAGACTACTTTCCGAGCATGAGACTGCGTTTGTAAGTATCGAGATTCTCCAAGACGACACCCGTCCCCTTCACAACGCAAAATGCGGGATCATCTGCTACATAACAGGGTACATTGATTGTTTTTGCAATGAGTTGATCAAGATAGCGCAGTTGCGCTGTCCCACCCGAAAGCACCATCCCTTTATCCATAATATCCGAAGCGAGTTCAGGTGGTGTCTCTTGGAGCACTTGCTTGATAACATGAATGATTTCGCGCAACTCATCTTGAATAGCTTCAGTTATCTCATTTGAAGACAGCGTGATCGTCTTTGGCAATCCGCCCATCAGATCTCGACCACGCACCTCCAGATGATCCTCCTTCACTTGCGCAATAGCTGATCCGATAGCAATCTTCACATCTTCAGCGGTTCGATCACCAATAGCAAGACTATATTTTCGTTTTATATAATCACTGATTGCCCGATCAATTTTATTACCACCAACCCGAGCGCTATGTGATGCGACAATACCACCAAGCGAGATGATAGCGATCTCAGATGTTCCGCCACCGATGTTAATAATCATATTGCCCTGCGCCGTATGAATCGGAATGCCTGCTCCGATCGCTGCAAGTACTGGCTCCTTAACGACATATGCGGCCTTAGCGCCAGCTTTCATCGCTGCATCGATCACTGCTCGCCGCTCCGTTGAGGTAATGCCAGCCGGCACAGAAAGCACAACTTCCGGCCGAATAAAACGCACTCGTCCCATCACCCGATTAATGAAATACTTGAGCATTGCCTCAGTTACTCGATAGTCAGCGATCGCACCATCACGCAATGGCTGGCTTGCGACAATTGTATCCGGGGTTCGACCAAGCATCTCTTTCGCCTCATTACCAACGGCCAGGACTTTGTTTTCAAAAAGTGAAATCGCCACCACTGATGGTTCATTGATAACCACACCCTGACCCGGAACAAACACCAAGGTATTCGCTGTCCCTAAATCGATACCAATTTTCCGGATCAGCCATTGCATACTACTGTATCGTTAGAGTGTCTCACGAATAATGTCTGCACCAATTGCTGAAAGACGCTTCTCAATCGCTTCATATCCCCGATCGACCTGATAGATATCTTCGATGATAGTCTCGCCGACTGCAGCCAGGGCAGCGATGATAAGTGAGGCACCAGCCCGCAAATCATAGCTTTTGATGACAGTACCATGAAGTGGTGTCGGGCCATGAATGAGGAGTTGATGTGGATTCAAAATCGTTAATTTTGCTCCCATTTTCTCAAGCTCAGCCGCATAATTGAAACGACCCTCAAACATGGTGTCAAAGATGAGCGTCTCACCCGCTGCCTGAGTCGCCAAGACAGCCAGCGGAGCCTGAATATCTGTGGGGATACCTGGATAAGGTCGGGTATCAATTTTCGGTACGGCCCGAAGCGTTTCAGTCGGATGCACCGTGATAGCATCTGGGGCAACAGTAAAACTGACACCAAAATCTTTTAGTTTTTCCAAAACGATGTCGAGCGTATCTTCGTGAGCGTGTTCGACGGTGATCTCACTGCGGGTTGCCGCACCCAGAGCGAGAAAAGTGGCTGCCTCATTATGGTCTGGCATAATCGTGTATGTCACACCTGAAAGTACCGGCTGGCCAGTAATTGTTACTGTATGCGTGCCAAGTCCAGAAATTTTTGCACCCATTTTTTCGAGAAAATGCCCCAGATCAACGACATGTGGTTCAGTTGCGGCGAGTTTAATAGTCGTTTCACCTGGAAGGACCGCCGCGAGGAGCATCGCATTTTCGGTCGCCGTAACCGAAAGTTCCTTGAGTACTACGCGACCCGCCCGCCTTCCGTGAGCATCAATAACCGATCCTCCTTCAGTAGACGCTATCTGAACGCCCAACTTTGCAAGCGCATCAATATGCGTATCTACAGGTCGTGCGCCGATGACACACCCCCCTGGCTGACGAAATTCAAATCGATCAAATCGACCGGCCAGCGATCCGAGCAAGAGAATAGATGAGCGCAAACGCTTTACTTTTTCATGGTCAATGTGCGCGGGGTTGAGCGTACTTGGAGTAATCGCAACCGTCCGTGGCGCGATCCACTCGACGACAGCTCCCATGCTCTCGATAATTTCCAACATCCGAAACACATCCTCGATACGAGGCATATTTTCGAGGACGGAGCGCTCGGTTGAAAGCAGTGTTGCGGCGATAATTGGGGTCGCAGCATTCTTCAAACCATAGACCGGAATCCGACCCGACAGTGTTTTTCCACCCTGAATTCGAAAGACTTCCATAGAACCGAGTATACCCCGAAAACCGACCTCTTTCAACCCACACAATTCCCTGGAAAACAGGATTGTATCTCGAATATAGGCCTATCAGCAACAAAAAACCGCCTGCGCATTTTACGCGCGCGGGCGGCAATGTTGAGGTGGGCGGCGGGACCGAATTGGCGCCAGCCGCGTGGAACAGGGACACCTGTTCCAAATTGATTGAAATGCGTTGGGACGCTTTTCTTTTTGTTTTTATTACCAAACGGAGCGAGCGAAGTAATTCCGTCTGGGGAATCATTTTCGAACGCAGTGCTGGCAACATCGGGTTTTACCCGTTATTTTATTGTGTGTCTGAACAATGTAAAAAAAGAAAACGGGCATTCACCCGTTTCTTACTTCTTTTACTCTACCAGTATAGCAGATTTTCCAGTCATTGTCAAAGCGCGGATGTATCACCCTTCCTAATGATATCGTAAGCAGCGAGGGCAGCAGTCACACCGAGTCCGGCCGATATATTATTTTGTTTGTAGGGTGCATCCGTCGCATCACCCGTCGCAAAGATTCCCAGCTTGGAGGTCGTAGCTCTGCGTGTATCGAGAACGATCTCGCCACGCTCATTCAAATCAAGCACACCTTTCACGAATTCCGTATTCGGCACCATACCAATTTCGACAAAAACACCATCAAGAGCGAGCGTTTGTTTCTCGTTTGTGGCCTTGTCCAGGTACTGCAACCCCTCGACTTTTTCATCACCGAGAATCTCCTCTGTAACACCATTGTAAATCACTCTCACCTTTGGTGAAGCGAGAATTTTCTCCTCCGTCACTTTATCCCCTTTGAGCTCTTCGCCCCGAGCGATGAGAACAATTTCACTCGCATAGGGCAGGAGATCCTCAACCGCTTCCAGCGCTGAATTGCCGCTTCCAATCACTGCAACTTTCTTCGCCTTAAAGAACGGGGCATCACACGTTGAACAATAGACCACCCCCTTGCCTTTGAACTTCTCCTCGCCTGGCACATCCAGATGACGATGTCGCCCACCCGTCGCAATGATGAGGGTTTTTGTCTCGTAGTTGCCCTTATCCGTCGTGAGACTATACCCACCAGTGGGAATCTCGGACAAACCTGTTGCCCGCTCACCCGTCCGGATCTCGAGTCCTTCTTGGGCCCGCAAGTGCTTTTCCAATGCCTGGCCGAATTCCCAGCCCGGAATCGTTACTGTACCAATCCAGTTCTCAATCGATGCAGACACAACTGACTGGCTCAAAAAATTCTCCGTAATAAAAAGCGTCTTCATTTGCTTCCGGGCCGCATACACACCCGCTGCCACCCCTCCGGGCCCTCCACCCACAATAATACAGTCGTACATAAAATTACCTTTAATTGATGAAATTAGATTGGCTGCCAAAAAAATACCTCATCTGTCCCATTTGGAAATGTTAGCCTACCCGCTTCATGGAGCCCCTTCCTTCGAAACCTCTCGATCATTTCTGGCCGCTTCGTACAGGCGCTTAGAAGCATTGTCGAATATCCTTGCTCTCGTAAATCTGTAGATACTGCTTCCATCAGAGCGGCCCCCACTCTTGCGTTGCGGCGCTCTGGTATGACATAAATCCAACTCAGAAGGGGGACTCGCTCAGGCCATATTTTATCTACTCGTGAGTATCCAATAGGCATCTCCCCATCAAAAGCGAGATAGGCCCTACCCGCTTCGCACAATGTCCGATAGTGTGCTTCATCAGTAGCCACTTGGAAACAAGTTTCGGTGTCCGTGTCGTCTAGCTCCTTCACAACCTCAATGTCTTGGACCGTGGCCTTTCTCACAATTGGGATCACAACCCTCTCTTCGGTCATAAAGTAGCGTTACTGCATTTTAAACAGGCTCTTGAGATAGGCCTCGTCAATCTTTTTCTTCCCTTCCCACTTACAAACAAAATCATCTTTCAAGAGCTCGACACCGAGCATTGCGACCGCTTCGCGGATTGCAGAAATCTGAGCAATGATATCAAGACATTCATCGCCCTGTTCCACCATCCGACGAATCCCCCGCAGCTGCCCTTCAACACGCGCAATTCGTGCCAACACTGCCGCACGCCCCGTGTTCGATTTTTTGGTTTCAAGTTTCTTCAAATCAGCTCTCGGCTTCATAAGCATTTTAAAAATATACCCTCTCGGGGTATAGTATCATCCGAGAAAGAAATGTCAATTTCCTCTTAGGCTCCTAGGCCGAAGCCAATCGTTTCACACCAGCACGAAACTGATCCCCCCGGTCGAACTCATTTTGGAAAAGACCAAAACTTGCTACTCCTGGAGAAAGGAGTATGACATCACCAGAACGAGCTTCATCGACAGCAATTTGAAGCGCATCTTCCATGTTTGCAACCACCGGAAAAGTGATCCCCGATTTTCCTTGAGCGAGAGCTTCTTTTTCCATCAGTGGCAGCAGTTTTTCAGTCGCCGTTCCCTGGAAAAGAATTACTGATTTTGGTTCGGTAACAAAAATGCGAGCCAGTTCAGCATAATCGAATTTCTTATCCGCGCCACCGGCAATGAGCACCACGGGCGCATCAAATGATCGAATGCCAGCTATGGCCGCTTCGGGCATAGTCGCTGCTGTATCATTGTAGAAACGGACACCCGCGCGTTCTCCAACATACTCAAGGCGATGAGCCACTCCCTTGAAGCTCGCCAGTGCTGCCAGAATATTTTTTTCCTTTATACCCTGCTGGCGCACAGCGGCGATCGCCGCGAGAATATTGCTCCGATTATGATCACCAAGCAGTTCAACCGTCGGCCACGGAAAGAGCTCCCTTTCGCCCTCGACGGTTCGCTCCCAGACCATCCCTGATCGGATAAATACCCCAAGGCCATCTTCCAATACTTGTTCAGAAAACCAAACAACCTGACTTGATGCTTTCAGAGCCAGAGCACGCGCGCCCGAATTATCCCGATTTACAATCAGCACATCATTTTTTTTCTGAAAACGAAAAATGATCTCTTTGTCGGCAACATACGCATCCATCGTTTTATAGTAATTCAGGTGGTCTGGATAGATATTGGTGATGACCGCAATATGTGGCGAATACTCATGCGCGATAAAAGATGAAAGCCGCCAACTCGAGAGCTCAGCCACCACGGTCGAAGTATTGCTAACTGTAGCCAATGCATCGAGAAAACCAATCTGACTCATCCCGACCCGGACGACATTTCCGCGCGCATGCTCGATTATATGAGCAATAAGAGTCGCCGTCGTTGTCTTACCCTTGGTCCCAGTCACACCAATCATCGGCTGTTTCATTAGTTGGATAAATAAGCTCGCATCCATCTCAACTGGTATTTTATGAGCAAGCGCGAGCTTGATGTACTCATTTGTCCAGGGGATCACTGGATTCTTTACAACCATGTCGACATGCGTAAAATCCTCTGCCCGATGTTGACCGAGAATGTAAGTGATGTTTTTATGCCCCTTGAGTTCCTTGAGCGTCGGGGCGAGGTCTTCCTTTGTCTTGATATCAGTTGCAATAACCTCACGCACCCCAGCCGCAAGAAGAAACTGTATCGTGGCCAAGGCACCCCGATTCAATCCAATTCCAAAAACCGTTACTCGCTTACCCTTGAACCAATCCTGTTTCAGCATACTGCGAGAGAAAAAAAATAGACCTAGCGCTAAGAGAATCCAGCTCTGTCCCAAGAAAAGCCGACAGCGGGTTACCAAGGGAGCCAGGAATGTGGTTTACGGTAAATTTTTCCTGACCGTTTGCCAGTATACACCCCATTTTCAATAGCCAAAATACCATTTACAAAGAGTGTTTCTACACCCACCGCATACTGATACGGGGCCTCCATGGTTGCTCGATCAGCTATAGTCTCGGGATCAAAAATGACAATATCAGCAGCATAACCCACCTTGAGAAATCCGCGTTTTTCAAGTTTGAACTTTTTCGCCGGCTTGCCAGTCATTTTATGGACCGCCTCTTCCCACGAAAGTGAGCTCTGACGCCGGACATACTCAGCAAAAACCCGAGGGAATGTCCCAAAATTTCTTGGATGCACATGATCCCCTGTTTTAGCATGCTCAAGATCATACCCTGAACCGTTCGAGCTCACAATTGAGAATGGGTGCCGAATCGCCTTCTGAACATTTTTTTCAGAAAGGTTTTCAATGGAAACGATAGCCCGCCCCTCGCTCGCAAGGAGTATGTCGATAATAACTTCTTCTGGCGGTTTCCCGTGCAGTCGCGCGATATCAGACACTTTCCGCTGGGTGAGCATTTTACCCATATTTGTCATAGAGAGAAGCATCGAGGAATAGTCTGTACTGCTCTTTTTCATCTCAGTGATAACGGCATCCCGAACCTTCAGATCACGCAGCCGTGCAAGCATCAACTTCGCCCCATTTTCCGTGATCCATGTCGGGAGAAATGTATAGAGGACTGAACCAGTGGCTGTGTAGGGATACACATCGAAACTGATATCTAGCTGATTGAGTGCTGCTGTCTCAATAAGATTAAATGCTTCATCCATCAGCGGCCAGTTGTTCTTACCAACTGCCTTGAGGTGGGAGATATGGAGAGGCACTTTTGATTTACGGGCTACTGTCACCGCCTCCTCCACTGCTCTCACCAGCCCCTCGCCCTCATCCCGAACATAGGTTGCATACACTCCTTTTTCTCCATGCACAAGTTCCACGAGACGGAGAATTTCATTGATATGCGCTCCCCGAGCATGTGTGTAGAGGAGACCTGTAGAAAATCCGATGGCCCCTTCATGGAAGGCCTGTTTCAAAAGTCGCTCCATCACCTCAACTTCAGCATCATGGATAGGTCGCGTCTCATCCTTCATCGCGCCCCGACGAAGAGTCCCGTGCCCAACAAGGGTGGCAAAATTCACTGCTGGTCGGCGTTTTTCCAGTGCCGAAAAAAATTCAGCCAATGTCAACCAATTGAAATTAATCTTACTCACATCCGTCCATTTCTGGATCGAACGGATAATGTCTGGACGGGTGAGTGGTGCAAGTGAAGATCCAGAGTTACCACCAACAATCGTCGTTATCCCCTGATACAGCAGACTCTCAAGAGCAGGATGAGCGAGCAATTCCCAGTAGGTATCCGAGTGGTTATTAATATCGATGAATCCCGGGGCAACATATTTTCCCGTCGCATCAATGACGCGTTCAGCTACGCCACTGACATTGCCGACGGCCACAATGCGATCCTCCTGAAGAGCGATATCGCCCTGAAACATCGGCTCACCAGAGCCATCAATGAGCGTCCCATTTTTGATAAGGACATCGTACATAGCGTCCCGGGTGAGTTTGTTTTATCTGACTAAAGCCGCCGCCTCAACGAGGCGGTTCGAGTAGCCCCATTCATTATCATACCACGCGACAACTTTTACGAGATCGCCATCAACCACCCGGGTTAGCGAGAGATCGACTGTTGATGAATGGGGATTGCCAATAAAGTCCGATGAAACCAGCGGCTCATTGGTTACAGCCAAGACATGTGCAAAACGCGGATTACGACTCGCCTCAGTCAGAACGGTATTGATTTCCTCGACCGTCGTTTTCTTTTTGAGCAAAAATGTAAAATCCGTCAATGAAACAACGATAGTTGGAACACGAAAGGAAAGTCCATCGAAGCGATCTTTCAACTCAGGCATAACCTGTGTTACCGCGATAGCTGCCCCGGTGGTCGTTGGCACGATATTGTATGCGGCCGCTCGAGCACGACGCAAGTCTTTGTGCGGGCCATCCTGTAAATTTTGATCAGCCGTATACGAATGAATGGTGCTCATCAATGCCTTATCAATACCGAAGCGCTCATGCAACACCGTCGCCACAGGTGCCAGGGAATTCGTTGTGCAGGATGCGTTGGAAATAATGGTTTCCCCTGCATAACTATCAGCATTCACACCGATCAAGAAAGTCGGGACAGCTCCGTCATCTCCCTTCGATGGGGCAGACAGGATAACTTGTTTGGCACCAGCGGTAATATGCTGGGCCGAAGCTGCCTTGTCTGTAAAACGACCCGTACACTCAAGTACCACATCGACGGCCAGGGTCTGCCAGGGTAGCTTGAGTGGATCTGGCTCAGAAAAAACAGGGTACTC
Source organism: uncultured Bdellovibrionales bacterium (assembly GCA_964530135.1). GTDB lineage: Bacteria > Patescibacteriota > Minisyncoccia > Moranbacterales > UBA1568 > SSEF01. The sequence goes on from CAZGXN010000005.1 coordinate 53,132, forward strand.
CTTCCCGTCAACGATCAGCTTGTGATCACCCGCCACAACCGTCTTTGCATACCGACCATAGGCCGTGTCATAAGAGAGAAGGTGGGCAAGCACACTCGCTTCGGTCAAATCATTGATAGCGACGACTTCCATATCGGCCTTTTCGAGTGCGATCTTGAAAGCTGCCCGACCAATCCTTCCAAACCCATTAATGGCAATCCGCTTCTTTTCCATAACAATAGAGTTTATATTTATGCTTTACCAGTTGAACCAAACAAATCCATCTTTACCTTCACTGCTTCACGGAAGCTCTCCCGCGCCGGCATGAGAATCTTACGAATATCAACTGCTGAATTTTCTGGAAGCGTCTCTCGAAGTGTCGTAATGAAGGCTGTTTTCGTCGCAGTCTCAACATTGAAACATGCCACCCCAAGATGGATGGCCTGCGTAACGGCATCCGACTGCCAATCGGAAGCCCCATGCAGCACGAGGGGGATGTTGATACGCTCACGAATCGCTGCGAGACGATCGAAGTCCGGCTCAGCTCGCTCAGGAAATGATCCGTGTGCATTTCCGATACCGACGGCCAAAGTATCAATACCCGTTGCTCGGACATACATCTCGGCTTGCGCTGGATTTGTCATATATTTTTCCCAGTCCATATGGGCGACATCCGCGATCTCGCCTTGATAGGGTACATTGCCCAATTCTCCCTGGACTGTCGCCCCTTTGGCATGCGCCTCCTGGACGATCGTAGTCGTCGATGACTGATTCTCCTCATACGCGACTGTCGAGGCATCCAACATAACAGATTTAAAGCCAATCGCGAGCGCCTCACGGACAACTGCCATATTGCGGCCATGGTCGAGATGAATGGAAAATGGAATATCCGGGAAATAAAAATCAGCAATATTTTTTACTAAGTGATACATGGCTTGGCCACCGCCATACTGAAAAGTCTTCTCTGTCATCTGCACGATGACCGGTGACTGCCGATCGGCAGCAGCTTCGAAAATCGCCCAGGTCGTCTCGAGATTCACTGTATTGAAAGCGCCAACTGCATATCCCTTTGATTGAGCCTCCACCAGCATCTGTTTGGACGATATGAGCATATCCGTATCTTAGGCTTGGTGTAAATAATCTTCTGCATCGAGCATCATCTTCACGAGCTCACGCGGATACAAACTCTCTCCACCGACGAGAACTCCGGACATCTCCGCCTCCCAAGAAACTGCCGAGAGTGTAGCTGCCTTGACCGATCCACCGTATATCACCGCAATTCGCTCAGCCAAAGCCGGATCATACAGTTCAGAAAAAAGCTTGCGGAGATAAACTTTCACCTGAAGAATATCCGCGGTGGTAGGAATCAACCCCGTCCCAATCGCCCAACGTGGCTCGTAAGCAACGATAACTCGCTCCGCCAAGAGTGGCGAAAGATCGGCAAACACTGCCCGAACGGTCCGTTCAATGACTGCCATGGTTTCATCCCGCTGACGCTCCTCTGCCGTCTCTCCAAGACAGACAACTGGTGCTATTCCTTCCTTCAAGGCCAGCCGTGTCTTCAGCGCTACGAATGTATCTGTTTCACCGCCATACATCCGCCGTTCACTGTGTCCGAGAATCACAAAACTCACACCCGCATCCCGCAACATCAGCGGGGAAATCTCTCCTGTGAAAGCCCCTTTCGTTTCCCACGCCATGTTCTGTGCAGCCAGTGAAAAGCCCGGTGGGAGATGATTGAATGCATGCAAATGAATCGCCGGCGGTGCAATGACACCGCGCGTACGAACAAATGTCTTGCCCATTGACTCACGCCGGAGCTGAGACAAATATTCATTCACCTCCTGGTGATTCAGGAGATGGAGTTTTAAATTACCAATGACATAAAAAGGTGGCATAGGCTACACGCTCGCGAGCGATTCACGGAGGAAGCTGGCGGCTTTTTCTGGTGTGATGGAAGATATCTCAATCCCCGTCGAGAGTTCAAAACCCGCCCAGGTCGCTGTATGCGGAGCGATCTCAATGTGCCACTGAAAGTGTGGGTAGTCCCGCCCATCACAGGGTGCGGTGTAAAGATAAAAATTGTAAGCGGGATCACCGAGTGCCGTATGGAGTGATTGCAACGCTTTTCGCAAAGCCTCACCACAAGCAAATTTTTCTTCATCAGTAATCCGTTCAAAATACGGATTTGATCGTTTCCCTACTACCCAGAGCTCAAAGGCGACACGAGATGCATAGGGGGCAAAAACAACAAAGTCATCATTTTCATAGACCAGACGCTTTTTCTTCTTGCATTCATGGTCCACCATCACACTGTAGACACGCTGATGATGGCTCCGATAGAAACGCTCCGCTCCGGAGAGAATTGACTCAACATACGGTGCGACGACTGGGATCGCCATCAATTGTGAGTGTGGGTGCGGAACCGAGGCACCCGCAGCCTTGCCATGATTATGAAAAATCTGGATATAACTGACACTCGCCTTGTTCATGAGTGCGAGGTAACGATCTTGATAGGCATCAAGTATTTCGGCAACCTGCCATGTCTCCAGCTCAGCAATCGACCGTCTCGCATCACGCGTAACGATGACCTCATGGTAACCGACTGCTGACATACCAAAGTAGGGCCCCTCGGCGAGTGATTTTGGCCGGCCATTGGAGGGTGAAACAGCGGGAAACTTGTTCGGAAATACTCGAAGACTCCAGTCTCCATCCGGTCGCATATAGATGAGCGTATCCTTCTCCTGCCCACTCGCTTCTGGATTCTCAAAAATATCCGATCCTGTCACACTCTCTGCTTGAGCTGACACACCAAACTCATCCGGTCGCTTGGCGCGGGCCGTTGCGATGATCACCCAATCACCCGTCACCAGATCCTGACGAAGCTCAGACATCGAGTGATTTTTATTTTCTTCTCCGCCAACCATGTTTGTATGTTCGTGTGTTTTCTCTTTTGTTCCATTCCTCACGCTGCGTCTCGGTGATTGTTACTCAATCGATACTGACCAGTTATGAGTCGCCACTTCGTTTTGAAGAGATCAATGAGTACTTGAATGAAGCCGTTTGGTCCCGTAAGACTCACTGTCGACCCAGCCTCGTTCATCCAACGCACTGGAATCTGTTTTATTCTGAAGCCCAGCTTTTCAGCGAGAATAATAAGCTCAAAGTCAAAACCGAACCGATCAACGACCATCCGGCTTGCAACAGCATCAGCGGCTTCAGCCGAAAGTACTTTAAACCCGCATTGGGTGTCGGGATAAGCCCAGAGACCCAAGACGATGCGGATAAGCCAATTCCCTCCTTCTCCCATAATTTCACGGTGGCGGGGCTGATGAACCTGAATGAAGGCCCCTTCTACTTTTCGTGAACCGATGATAACCGCATACCCCTCTTCAAAAAGCGGGAAACATGCATCGAGATGCGAGATAGATGTCGATCCATCAGCATCAAGAAAGACACGATACTCACCCGTACCCGCCAACAGGGCTTGCCGCACGGCCGCACCTTTGCCGCGATTCTCAGGATTATTGATCACCCGAAGGTGCGGAATCGTCAGTGCATAATTCGCCGCAATCTCAGCTGTATTATCTGGCGATCCGTCAACCACGACAATAATTTCATAAGTAAACGATTTCCCCTTCAGATAACGATCAATCTCGAGCAGATTGTGCCCAATGCGTTCCCCTTCTTTATATGCAGGAATCAAGACCGAGAGATACGGCTTCTCCATACGGACAGACAATCAAAACTTACAGCCCCATTGTACCATATTCGGGCTGGATATATATAATAAATTGTGTCTTTCTCGAATGGAACGACCAGAAAATACCCATCAACCAAGTAGAAACGGTCATGCCGTGCCCCTTCATGGTATTCATCACGCTTCTCTTTCTTGTCGGGGCGTCGGGAATCGGACCCGAACTACAAGACCCCCAGCCTTGCGTACTACCACTATACTACGCCCCGTAACAAAAATAGTGTACCACTGTTAGTAGATTGTCGGTACACTCCGAAGGCTCATTCCCCATCCATCTCATGTACCCGATAGAACATGCCAAAACAGGATGAGCCTATCAAAATTCAGGCAAAATGAAAAGGCGTCCTTGTAGGGAGCGCCTTAGCTGTGCCGCAGTGCGGCAATACATCGATTGGCCGTTAGGCCGGCGGTCGTCGGATACCCAAGATACCGTGTTCCCGCAAATTTTTGGGTGTATCAGCAATATTGGGATTGCCAGTGCACCACGGATCATCATCCATATCGGCATCAGCATCGGAACGGTGCACCACCGGATGATTCGTTGAAGCCACGGGTTGCGTGTGGTCTAGGCCACTGAGGTCGCCGCCTTCTGCATTATTCATCTGCTTTCTCCTGATTTACGGGGGGAATACTCCCCGAGCGATTGTTGGCGAAATGAAAAATCAAAGATCACAGCCTGAGGCAATCCGGATTTGGGCCGGCGTAATCCTCAGGGACAGGTTCTTCACAAAAACCCGTCGAACATCTTCTGGCGGCCGGCAATTCCGGGATTCCACCGAGAGACAGCAAGCCTTGCTGGAAAAAACCAAGTGGCAATTCGTCTGCTGAGCATGCGGACAGATCATCCTCGCACCATATGAATGAGTGCTCGACTGAACCGGTCGGATACCACCCGGAGATGGGTGGGTTGCCAACTGATTCGGCGCCAAAGACGCAACGGGCGCATCATTCACAGAAAGTTCTGGGAGATTATCCATATTTCTGATACTCCTCTCAATTGTTGAAGAACTGTTGAAGAATGTTTCTGCGCCGGGTAACGCTTTAAAAAAACGAAACCCGAACACTGCCGGGCTGGTGTCTGCGATGAATTGTATTTTTGTATTGACAAACCGTACCCGGCCGGAATGAAGTTTTTTTATCAGACTTCCTTCTCGCTTCACTCTGGCCATGCACTGTTCGATGTCAATATGATATAACACTTGACAAAAATTGTCAAGTGTTATATCGCAACTTCTTTGATGTGTACGCCCCTACTCAAGAATCCCGTCAAGATTCACATCATACAGAATTTGTTCCTGAACAAGGCGATACTTCAAGATGTCCGATTTTTCAAACCAGATTGGAATCTCTCGTTCAGCCTCCTCAGGACTATCTGAACAGTGCACCAGATTGCGAACCGCCCGATTATCGATAGACGAGAGTGCATATGAATCAACGGTCAGATCGCCGCGAATCGTACCCACATCCGAGGTTGTCGGTTCAGTCCCACCCACAAGTTTTTTCACAATTGCGACTGCTTGATTGCCCTCAACGACAAAGGCAAGTACTGGACCAGATGTAAAGAAATCGACATTTGCCTGAATGATATCTTTACCATATTCAATTGGCTCCTTTTCAATGGGAAGATTTTGGGCCTGACGATCATCGACAACCCGATGACCTTTTTTCAGAAACCACTCCTCATCTTTATTATAATGCTTCCAACACTGTTCGGCCCGCGGCACAACCAGACGCATTGCAACAAACTTGAGGCCCGTATTTTCAATCCGACTAATAATAGTCCCCATCAGTGAGCGCTGGATAGCATCGGGTTTCAGAATAACCAGCGAACATTCTTTCTTTGGATGCAAAGCCATAACTTCCTTACAATAAAATAAAGTGACTGATTTTCGAATGCATTATGACACGAAAATTTCCGCGAAACAATACATCGTAACTTTCCCCATGTCGGAAACAGTATACAGACTCAATCTCACTTTGGCAAGGTTCGGCAATACCAGCTCAATCTTTTTGTCCGCAAGCTCACTCTACACGATGGCATTGATTTGTCTGAGTGCTACAGCGATACATGATGTCGCCGACCATATCCGTTCGGACAATAGCTACCCCATGAGACCGGAGCCGTTCCAAAACAGTGGCATGCGGATGACCATAGCTATTCTTCCCGACCGAGATGACAGCTTCTTTGGGTTGAATCAGATTGAGCAATCCCTCGCTGGTTGAATACCGCGATCCATGATGTGCGACTTTCAATACATCAACGGTTTCGAGATCTGGAATAAATTGCTCCTCATCCGGCAGATCGCCAGTGAGGAGAGCGCTCGTTTCACCAAAATCAAAACGACTGACTATACTTCCCTCATTGGTCTCAGAAATATCCGCCGGAAGCAACGTATCTGGAAAGATGATGGAAAGCTGACCACCCCGTGGAAGTGTGATTGATGTCCCCCGAAGTGCCGGTAGGAGACGGGCTGCCTCAGGAACGAGCCCCGAATAAAACATCTGAGCGGAGGCTGTTTTGGCTCGTGCGCCCGTGTCAAATACAGTCTTCACCTGATAACGCTCGAGTAAAGCTGATAACCCGCCGATATGATCAGCATCTGGATGTGTTGGGATGAGAACTTCGATGGTCCGATCATAAAATGGTATGTATCGCCCCAGTCGAGAGAGAAGCTGACGACCATCTCGCCCACCATCAATAACGATCTGGTTCATCCCCTGACTGATAAGTATGGCATCCCCTTGCCCCACTGAGAGGAATATCACGCGCGTCTCACTGGCATTCACATGGATAGCATACAGCCACACGCCACACGCTATCACGAGTGCACCGAGCAATCCAGCAAAAACAGTTTTAGTGATCCACCCCCAGTACATAGCGTTGGCGTAATTGTTCGAACCCAAACACCGCAATTCCTAAGCCGATATACCAGAGTACGGCAAACATTGTGCCCGTGTCGAGCCCTGACAGGCTGGCCCCAGGCAAAATCGCCAATCCCTCAGTGAGACGAATGATCATGGTCAACGGAAGCCAACTGAGCAGTCCACACAAAAATCCCAGGCTAGGGAAAATAGCTACGAGAGCAAGCATAGCAATACCGACAAACATCGCGACCGGTACGAGCGGGAGGATCAGGGCGTTTGCCAATGGCGCGATGATCGAGAATGTACCAAAATTCGAGGTAAGTACCGGTAGCGTAAAGAGTTCAATAATCAGTGTTGTAAGGAACAGTGCTGATACCGCACCATACCAATGCCGAAAAAAATCAAAGGTTTCATATGCACGGACAAAAACCAACAATGCTGCTGTCGCCAGGAAAGAGAGTTGAAATCCGACATCATATCGGATAAGGAGTGGATTCAGAACGAGCATGAGAACCCCCGCGATGAGAAGGCCATTCCATGAAGCAGCCGGCCGGCCGGCGAAATAGGCGCCGAAAGCCAGCCATGCCATGAATGCGGCGCGCAACGATGCTGCTGATCCATCGATGATGAGAAGGAAGCCTGCAAGTCCAATAATGGCCAGCCCGACAGCCCAGCGCCGCCACAGTCCCAGGATAAGCGCGAGGATAACAATCCCTTCAGCCACCACGCTCATATTGTAGCCTGACACGGCAACGATATGCGACAATCCGGCTCGAGCGAAGGCATTTTTCATTTCAGGTGTGAGCCTATCACTGCCACCGATCAGGAGCCCTGTCAGCAAGCCCGCCTCTGGTTCAGGAAGAAGGCGTATAATCGCCTCACGAAATCCTGACTGAATGCCCGCCAATTGCTGGCGAAAACTATACCCTCCGCTTGAGAGCCAAACGGATTGTCCTCCCCACTCACAGGTGTAGCCTATATCTCGGCTCGCGAGCAGCAAACGATAATCAAAGCCTGGCTCAAAATTCTTTGGCCGTGTGAGTGCACACCGAAAGTCCAACCTTTCACCAGCTACCCTATCAAAATCGACCGGAGCGCGATAGAGAATATCCCCGCCGTGCCAATCCCCTACCGGCCGTAGTGTTACTGGACGATACAAACCCCGTATCTCACCACGCTCAATAATTTCTACCGGACCAGAAAAATCTACTGTCTCAGGAAGCGTTTGCCAGTGTATCAATTCGCGAGTATACAAAAATATTCCGCTCCATACGGTTAATAGTATCGCTACAGTACCGGTGGCATTGGCCCACTTCCGATCTATGCTGATATACGCGATACCCAATGCTGAAAACAGAAGCGCCAAAACACGGGCGTCCTCACCCATCCAAGCCGCTATCCCCATGCCCGCCAGGAAACCAATAGCTGCCCGGGTTATCAATAGTGATATATCCATCTGTACACTGTTTTTCGGCTCACTCATACAACACATTTAAAATGTCTGCACTCTAGCCTCCTCTCTTTTTTAATTCTTGCACACAGAAAATGAGCCTTTAGCTCCTCGCTATCTGAAAATATGTCGCCGGATTTATCCGTAATACGCTTTTCCCCGATGTGCCAAAAAACTATCCACAACCGTGTTAGCCATATTATTTTTGCGCTATTTCCCTCAGATCTATAGCGGTTTAATCAAATTTTTCCAAGGCCCGACGGAAACCGCGGGCGCTGCCAAATGATTGATAGACACTCGCGAAACGGATATATGCTACCTCATCGACATCCTTCAGTTTATCCAAAACAATCGTTCCGATATCACGGCTCGCAATCTGATTCTTCTTTGCTTTCTCCGCGATCGTATATTCAATAGCCCCGAGTAACTTTTCCAGTCGGTCTTCAGGCATGGGCCGCTTCTCGAAGGCTTTGCGCAATCCGGTCTCTATTTTTTTCCGATCATAGGGCTGGTGTTGACCATCCTTCTTCACCACTGAGACACGGAAAAGCTCGGCTTGTTCGTATGTCGAAAACCGCGCCTGGCATGACAGACATTCACGCCGACGACGGACAACCCGGCCTTCCAAAGTTTCCCGCGAATCGGTCACTTTCGATTCTGGATGATTGCAGAATGGACAGCGCATAAAACAGAAAACAACCTGTTCCTCACTCTAGCAAATTGGTACCAAAAGAAAAAGCGCCCTCCTGATGGGGCGCTGTAACTCTTTATTTCTTCATCTTGCGGCGGATGAAGGCCGGGATCTCCAGATCCTCTTCCTCGACAATATCCTTGGACTCCTGGCGAAGACTGAAATTTTTCGGCTGAATTTTTTCTTCGATAATAAGCGGGGTGGGTTCGATCCGGCGCGAGGTGAATGTCATCAATTCGTCTGTCGACTCTTCAACCGGCGGCTCCTGCGGCTCTTCCCGACGATAGACTTGGCTCTGATGCTGTGTTTGCGTCAGCTGGCCAATGGTCGGACTGGCCTTGGCTCGGCTCACCAAACCAATTGGCATCTCCTGGATCTTGCCCGAATCAAAACCCGTTGCTACAACAGTAATTTGGATATCGCCCTTTCGGATCTGTTCGTCTACAACCGCTCCAAAGATAACTTTTGCGTTCGGATCGATATTTTCCGTAATGATATTCGCTGCCTCATTGATCTCGAGCATACCGACATCAGTCGAACCCGAAATATTAAAGAGTACGCCCTTGGCCCCGTCGATAGAAAGTTCAAGGAGTGGTGAATTGATGGCTGCCCGAGCCGCTTCCACGGCGCGGTTCTCACCGCTGGCGATACCGATACCCATGAGTGCTGAACCTGAGTCCTGCATAATCGCGCGCACATCAGCAAAGTCGACATTGACAATACCAGGGCGCGTAATGAGGTCCGAGATACCCTGCACACCCTGCCGCAGCACATCGTCAACAATTCGGAACGCCGAGATAAGAGTCGTTTTACGGTCGATAATCGAGAGAAGCTTGTCGTTCGGAATCGTAATAAGTGTGTCGACGCGATCCTTCAAATTATTCAGTGCCTCATCAGCAATCGCCCGTCGCTGCGATCCTTCAAAAGCGAAGGGGCGAGTAACAACACCTACGGTGAGCGCGCCGAGTTCCTTTGCCGTTTCAGCGACGATCGGAGCAGCACCTGAACCCGTTCCACCACCGAGTCCACAGGTTACAAACACCATATCCGCACCCTTCAACACCTCTTGAATCTCATCACGGTTTTCTTCCGCAGCCTGACGACCAATTTCTGGATTCATGCCAGCACCAAGCCCCTTGGTGAGATTCTTTCCGATATGGATCTTTTCCTGAGCGCGGCTGTGATGCAATGCTTGAGCATCCGTGTTGATGGCAACGAACTCGACGCCCTTGATTTTGGCATCAATCATTCGTGAAATAGCATTACCACCAGAACCACCGACACCGACCACTTTGATTTTAGCAAATGTCTCGATATCAGGTTTGATCTCTGCCATACGGCTCATCTATACAATCGTCGAATTATGACATCCAGCAAACGCCTCAGGCTGACACAGCACACCCAGAGCGGTATCGCTTGATGAACCACTCTATCATGAGGAAAGTAACCGTGTCAAGAACGAGTTTTAGGGCAGAAATCGACGGAAAAGTCCCTTTGCCTTACCAGCGATAGACCCCCAATCTCCAGGTAATGTATCCAAAAAATTAGCCCGACCACCAAATGAAAAACGCTCATGCCTATTTCCCTCTTCGAGCGAGAGGAGGAGCAGGCCAACGACAGTTGCAGAAGCTGGTCCATCGATATGATCAAGAATACCGCCTAAAGGTTTCGGATAGCCGATTTGTGCTGGAAGACGGAGGTGTCGCTTGGCGAGCTCAACCGCTCCTGGCATCAAAACTCCACCACCTGTGAGAACGACACCTGCCGGCAGGAGAGCTTCGCGATTGATCGCCTTCAATTCAAGATTCACATGATGAAAAATTTCTTCCATTCGAGCTTCGATGATCTCGGCGACATGATGCCGCGAGATTTCATCATTCTCCTGCGAATCAAATTGACTCAGATCAATCGCCTCTTTCTTACCAACCTCAGAAGGAATCGCATGTCCATACTGAACCTTTACAGCTTCAGCCACATCAATCGAGGTACGCAATCCGATAGCGATGTCATTCGTCACATGACTTCCCCCGACAGGGAGGACAGCGAGATGGAGGAGATCGCCATCCTCAAAAACTGCCAGGGATGTCGTATTGGCACCAATGTTAACCAACACAACTCCGAGCTCTTTTTGTTTAGGGGTCAAAATTGCCTCGGCCGAAGCGAGTGGCTCAGCGATAAAATGATGGACTGAAATACCCGCAAGCTCCAGACTACGAATCAGATTCTTCAAATGATTGCTCCCCGTCCCAATCACCAGAGAAGAAAGTTCAAGCCGGACCCCACGGAGCCCGATTGGATCCTTGATGCCCCCCTGGTCGTCAAGCCGATAGTGCTGTGGAACAACATGCAGGATTTCCTTGTTCGGGGCCAAAATGGCTCGCGCCTGGGTTTCTTCGACTATCCGAACGAGATCATCCTCGGTTACCTCACCATCCGCCTTGCCGACTGCAATAACACCGATGGCCGATTGGGAAAAGAGATCTGATCCGGAAACTGAACATGCCGCAACATCAACCGTTGCGCCGGCCATGCGCTCGGCAGCTTCCAGTGCTGCATTGATAGATTTCGCCACTTCCTCTGGCTGGACGACCAGACCTCGCCGAATACCGACTGAGGGGACAGCGCCAACCCCAACCACTTTCAGTGGTCCGTCATCGCGCGGTAATTCAGCAATAACGGCTCGGACGGTCGCCGATCCGATATCAAGGCCAAGGGTATAATGTGATTTCGCCATAGGGAGTACGGAGCGCCAAAAGATAGGAGCGAAGGATGCCCGCTCATGCGCCTTATTATACCGCAAGAGAAACATGCCTGCCACTCAAGGCGGACTAGAAGATGAAAGGAAGAAAAATCAATGCTCCAATAATCGCCGCACCAATCGCTACAATAAGCACTGATCCGGCGACCAAGTCCTTGATCACTTTCACATACGGATGAACTCGTGGCTTCGTCATATCGAGCATACGCTCAAATGAAGTATTCACAAGTTCCAATGAAAGAACCATGACCGTGATGAGGGTAAGCACTGCTCGCTCACTAGACGAAAGCGGAAAATACCAAGCGAAAAATGCTGTTACCAAGGCGACAGCAAGCTCAATGTGAAAATTACGCTCCTCTCGAAGCGCATACGCAATACCAGAAAATGCGTGACGGAAACTTCGGAAAAACCCATGCATACGCCTTATTTTTTTTCCTCTTTTCTCATGTGCTCAAGCGGAGCGAGTATCTCAGTAACGGCATCCTGAATCGCAAACATCTGCGCTTCGTGATTAAAACCGACCAAGTGGAGCACACCATGCGAGAATACATATGTAAACTCACGTTTCCATGATACACCATCCTCCACAGCCGAACGAGCAATGAAAGCTGGCGACAAGACAATCTGACCAAGGTCGATCGCTCCCGACTTTGGCACAGAACGGAGCGCCGACAGTCCCTCGAAACGGCCAAAGGAGAGAATATCGGTCGGCTTCGCCTGCTTCCGATACATGCCATTCAGTTTCGTGATCTCAGCATCTGACACGCAGGCGACATCGATGACGACTGTACGGTCGGCTCCAAAAACATGTGGGAACGAACGCGTGAGCGTTTCACGGATTACGCTTCGCAGAAAGAAAAGAGAAAGCCCGTGTAGGGCCTCCTCTCCCCGGATGGTCATCCGGATTCGCATACTAATTCAGTTTCGCTAGAACAATTTCACGAACCATACTGCCATCTGCGGCACCGCCAGTTTCCTTCATGACTGCGCCCATGACGCGACCTATGTCCTTGCTGGTGACTTCAGGCATCGTGGCCACAACCCGATCGACGATCTCCGCAACTGCTTCGCGGGAAAGCTGTTCCGGAAGATAACCTTCGATCAGGGCGAGCTCAGCAGCTTCCTTCTCCGCGAGATCCTCGCGACCCGCCGCACGATACTGCTCGATCGAATCTTTACGCTGTTTCACAAGCCGCTTCACAACATCCTGGACTTCACTATCGACGAATGCTGTAACGGGCTTCCGCGCCTCAATGGCGGCGTTCTTCAGCGCGCTCTGAAGGAAGCGCAGCGTGTCGCGCTTCATGGTTTCCCCCGCCTTCATGGCGGCCTTCAGTTCATCGCCGATCTGAGTGATAAGAGACATAGGTGTGTTTTTACAGAGGCTTTGAAGATTTGGATGGGCCACGCGAAACTTCCGAGCAGTGAGCGAAGCGTATCAGAGGCATACGTTGAGCGAAGAGCACAGGAAGTGACAGAGTGGACCGCCAAATCTAAAAAGCTTAGCGAATCTTCTTCTTGATGTCACGGAGTGCATCATCATCAAACTTCCCGAGTTTCTTCAGGCGATTGATTTCTTTACGGATTTTCACTTTGTAGAGAGCTTCATTCCGTCGCTTCGGACGGCTTTTTTCTTCTTCACGAAAGCGGAGTTTGCGGACGCGCTTCAAAACGCCAGACTGCTGGACGCGCCGCGAAAAACGCCGAATGAGACTTTCTGCGGTTTCCTTTTCTTTTCGTTGTATGTAGATCATAGCGACCTCCTTTCTGCATTACGCGTTAGCTCTTCAGTTGAGAGCGCGCGTGCTCGCGGACACTGGACCCCCTCCGGAACCACCGTACCGAACACGCTCGTTCTCATTCCTCCCCCCCTATTTCCCCTTCCCGACGGGACGGATGCCCTCAGACAGCCGGGCGCCACCGAAGAGGTGGAGGTGGAGGTGCGGTACCTCCTGCCCTCCATGCTCCCCGACGCGAAAGAGTAGTTTATACCCTTTTTCCGAAATCTTCAAGTCTCGAGCGACGTCCCGCGCGACGCGGAACATCTTTCCCACGATTACCTCGTCCCCATCCTCCATCTCGGCGATCGAGACAATTCGCTTCTTCGGAACGATGAGCACATGCACCGGAGTGGAGCGATCGATGTCAGGAAATGCCATGACATCGTCGTCCTCGTAGAGGAACGTGGCGGGAACTTCCCGGTCGCGGATTTTCTCGAAAACCGTCTTCATAGCTGGCGATTATTTTTATTCTTTTGCCTTGTTACGCTTCTCCTTCTCGAGACGTTCCTTTTCCTCTTCTTCCTCATCATCTTCATCAGGTTTGGGAAGGGGAATGCCATTTGGACCCATCAGGGCGGTATTCGTACGGAGGATTTTCTTGGCGGCCTCGACAAGCTTGTCTTGAATGACCGTCTCCTGTGTTCCCGACACCATGTCCTTCACGATAGCAGTGCCATCAAGCGCCTCTTTCTGACCAATAATAATCGTTACTTCGACACCCAGACGATTGGCGACACGCAGCTGACTCTTCAGCGTCCCCCGACCAAATGACTCAGCGATGAGAATACCGTTTTTCTCAAGGTCAGCAAATAACCGAAGTGATTTCTTTTTTGCCATCTCGCCAAGTTGAGCGAGAAAAATTCGGGGCTTCGGTTCGACATACGGCTTCACCTGGGTACGCTTCATCTCAAGAATAATCCGGTCGAGACCGAGGCCAAAACCAATGGCGGGTGTCGGCTCACCACCGAGTGTCTGAATGAGGCGGTCATAACGGCCGCCGCCGCCAAGGGAGTAGGTACGCCCCTCCTTGTCAGTCGAGCGAATCTCAAAAACCGTGCGTGTATAGTAATCGAGACCTCGCACAAGACGGGTATTGATAATGTAGGGCAATTCCAGTTCATCGAGATATTCAAGCAGGCGCTTGAAATGATCACGCGATTCTTGATCGAGATAATCTAGAGACTGTGGCGCATGAGTAGTAATCTGGATGCACTTTTCTTCTTTACAGTCGAGGATACGCATCGGATTCGTCGTCAGACGCTCTTTGCAATTCTGGCAGAGGCGATGTTTTTGTGATTCCAAATAGCGTGCCAGCACTTTCTCATAGTCCCGACGTGATTCCGGCGTCCCGATAGAGTTCACTTGGAATTCGATGTTTTTCAACCCGAGATCGCGAACCACTCGAAAGGCGAGTTGGATAATCTGTGCATCGAGAATAGGGTCCTCTTCACCAAAGACATCAAAGTTAGCTTGGGTATGTTCACGGTACCGACCCTCCTGCGGACGATCATATCGAAAGAGTGAACCCATGGAGAATAATTTGATCGGCTTGGGGAGGACATTCATCCCATGCTCGATATAGGCACGACACAGCCCAGCTGTCATCTCGGGACGCAGTGCCACCCGATCGCCACCACGAGTATTGAAAACATACATTTCTTTGTCGATGATATCAGTCCCCTCACCTAGGGTCCGGAGATACAAATGCGCAAATTCAACCATGGGCAGATCAATCCGACGATACCCGTATTCGAGCTGAGCATGTGAGAGGATGCGACGGACTCGTTCCCAATATGGCTGCTCATCTGGGAGAATATCGCGCATCCCCCGCAGCGCTTGGAGAAGGATTTCTTCTTGAAGCTGCGGCGCAGTCGCCCCGGGCGCCACTTTCTTTTCAGTCTTCTTCATGGAAGCCTTGGGGTTTTTGGCACCTGATGTATTCTTTACCTCCTTCTTCTTTGTTAACTTGGCCATAGACAGGACATTACATTTAACTATCGATTAGTACAGTGTTATTTCGGAAACTGGCCAAGCTCTGAGAAGCACTCGCCCGATAACCGCCGTTTTCTTGATCGGACCAAAGATCCGCGAATCATAACTGAACGCCCGATTATCACCCAGGACCAGATATTCATCAGGTGCCACTTTCGTCCGAGCGAGATCCGAAGTCTTTACCGTCGCATCGAGATAAGCCGACTCGTCGAGAACATATCCGTCCGGATATGTCTGATTATAGATATACACTTTCCCCCCTTTAATCTCAACCGTTTCACCCGGAAGACCGATGACCCGCTTGATAAAGAACTGGGATGGATCGCGTGGGAAGCGGAACACGATGGGCTCCTGGCGGCTGAGATCCCAGAATGGATTCACCTCAATCCCGATAACGGGAATCTTTGTATATTTATAACCCAATTCACCAATCACGAGATACTCACCGTCATCAAAATTCGGCTCCATCGACGATCCTTGGACAAAGAACGGTTGGAACAAAAAAGTTCGAATCGGTATAATGACCACTGCGGCCAGTACAAGGATTTTTACCATTTCAAGCAGGAGTGATCCCGTCGAGAGATATTCCTCATCTGGTTCAACGGAAACTGGCGGGGTTGGCACGGGTTGGTTTTCTTCTGCCATAATGAGATAAAGAGGTCGAGGAAAAGAGAGTATATGTTGCTTGAGGTGTTTTTGTCCGGTTGGGAGCAGACCCGAGCTCACGACCATATCCCTCATTCCAACCAACAATAAAACAACTCGATTGTACCACCTTTTGAGCTGGGTATCAAGGGTAAAAAATGGCTTAATCACGATGAAATGCATTTCAAAAAACCCAATCCTGTAGACCGGTCGCAGGCGTCAAACAGTTTCTCGCTTGGCACCGCCACACTCGAAACTCCCCACCGTCAACCAACCCGCTTCCGGCGAGTTTTTCTATCATTCGCAATCATCACTCTCGGACTCGTTGTTATCCTGATTGGTACATCGCTCACTATTGGCGCACGCTTTACTCAATCCTTTCATTTTGAAAATCGTGAGCTAACATTTTTCCAAGGGATCCGTATCATCGGGAACTCATTGCTCGGCACTGGACAAGCCCTCCGAGGCGAATCATCTGGTCGAGTCAATATCCTCCTCCTCGGCCGAGCCGGAGAAAAATATCCTGGTCGCAACCTGACTGATACAGTCATGCTCCTCTCACTCGATATGGAGCAAAAACGCATCGGCCTCCTTTCACTCCCACGTGATCTCTTTGCACCACTTCCCCGTACCGGCCTCTCAACCAAATTAAACTCACTGTACCAAATTGGTCTCAACGATGGTTCCGGTATCGAAATCCTTCGAGCGAGCGTCACTGAAATAACCGGACAAGCGATTCACTACTATGCGCTCATCGATTTTGATGGTTTTGAACAGATGATCGACGCGCTTGGCGGTGTCCAGGTCGAGGTCCAACGCGATATCTATGATCCTCGCTATCCAGGGAAAAACTACAGCTACGAAACCTTCGAGTTGAAAAAAGGTTGGCAAAAGCTCGATGGTGCAACAGCTCTGAAGTATGCGCGTGAACGGCACGACGATCCCGAGGGAGATTTCGGTCGAGCTAAACGACAGCAAGCACTCATGCAGGCTGTGCGCGATAAGGCTTGGTCTCTGCCGACCTTTCTCAATCCCTTTGCCCTCTCGGGTTTTCTCGAAAATCTGGGGGAAAGCATTGTTACTGACATCCCACCCGAAGCCATCGGACGCCTCATCGAACTCGCCCGAACTTTTGATACAAAAAATATTTCCACTGTTGTTATCGATGCCTGGAAAAAGGAAAGCTTACTCCGTGTCAGCCATGTGGAGGTAGGTGGTGTTCGGGCCTTTATCCTCGTCCCGCGGAGTGGCACTTGGAATGAAATCCAGGATGTCAGTCGGCGATTGTTTGATGAGGGGGCACGCGAACGGCGCCAGAAAGCGATAGCTGAAGAAGCCGCGCGGATTATCATCCTCACCACTCCCCGCTATCGGAGTGGCGCTGAGGCCTTCGCTGCAGATATCCGCGACACATTTCCAGTTCAGTCCGTGGTAATCCAAAATAGACAAACTTTGGACTTGGACATTGGAACCGCTATGATACAAAGTGTGGGTACGCTCCGCGCCCCATATACATTTGATAGTCTCATCACCCGATACGGACTCAAAACGGGAGATTCTACTCTCGGGGAAACGGCCCAAGGGAGTGCTGCCGATATTATCATCCTCTCCCAACAGAGTGATTCGGTTGGACTTTCCACGCTCGATCAGGTTGATACACCCATCGGAAATCAAGACTTCCAAGAACCCCTCCCACCACAGAAAAACCCTTTTGTACGCACACCCCTATGACAACCCTCATCGTCGGACTCGGCAATCCTGGTCCAGAATATGCTCAGACTCGACACAATTTCGGCAGCCTCACACTCGACTGGCTTCGAGAACATTGGGATGCTCCCCCCTTTCATTCCGACAGCAAACTTTTTTCTGCAGTCTCTTCCGTCGTACTTGATGGAAGGAAAGTCATCCTCGCCAAACCATTGACTTTTATGAATGAATCCGGGCAAGCGGTTCAGGCGCTGCTCAGGTACTTCAAGCTCAACCTCGATTCACTGATAGTAATTCATGATGATCTCGACCTCGCCCCAGGCACTCTCCGCATAACTCATTCCTCACGGGCGGCTGGACACAATGGAGTGCAAGATATTATCACAACACTCGGATCACAGGATTTTCATCGGATTCGTCTTGGTATTGGCCGACCGATTGAAACCCAAGGAGTCTGCCTTCCCGCGCATGACTATGTCCTTGGACGTTTTTCGGCCACCGAACTCACAGGGTTTGAGCCACTCTTTACCGCTGTTGAAAAAAGTCTCCGCACCCACTGGACCGCCTGACGGAACCCGACACGACTCCAATCAACCCCCCCCCTCCGCCGACTACTCTACGGAGTTTTTTCTGGATAAGAAAAAGCCGAGGATGGATATCCTAGGCTCTAAAATCAGATGCGCTCCATTCATGCGACTGTTTGACGCTTCAAGTGATGAATGAGTGCCTGATAAGCGGCCAATGTCGCAATACATATGAGAGCGATCAGTACAACTGTCACACTTGCTTCGAGTAAAAAGACCACCCCGATCGGCGCGACTATGAAAATACTGACACGTGTCCAAGATCCAAGGGTTTCTTGAAAGGTTTCTTGGACGGCCCATAACACAAAAAGATACATGGCGAACCCCGTGTAGAACGCGTGGGTAAAGGCTTCCGGTGAAACTTCATCCGGATCTGTCGCGAGCACATAGGTCGAAAGCCCAATACCTATCGGCATCACGACCATCAATCCGCCCAAGACCAGTGCTGCCATCCAATAAAGAACGGTTTTTCCCATGATCTCCTCCTTTCGTAGATGCAATGGGATGTCTGATATTAGCATCATCAGTAAAAAATATCAAAAGGGATCGGCTGCATTTGCCGATCCCCTTGAAACTCTCTCTGAAAAAGGTTATTTCTTTACCTCTTTTTTCACATCCTTTTTACTCTCACCCTCCGTGGCCGTATCCACCGTCTCCTTCACAACTCCTTCTACTTTGGTCACATCCATTTCAACTTTTTCTTCGAGGGAGGACATCTCGGCATCTGTACGCGGACGCATGACAGTCGCGACAATCGCCTCAGGCGTGTCGAGTATCACCACGCCGACCGGCAATGAAATATCCGAAACCTTGATCTGGCTATCAAAATCCTTAAGGAGCGTAAGGTCGATACCAAATGAATGCGGCAAGTTTTTCGGGAGACACTTCACCTTGACTTCATCAAGATTTCGGATAAGCACCCCTCCGAGAGCCTTCACCGCCGGCGCTTCACCGACAAATTCGAGTGCGACATCCGTCTCAATCTCTTCATCCATATTTACCTGATAGAAATCAATATGGGTAAAACGACCGGACAACGGATCAATTTGGACATCATGGATAAGTGTATTGATTGTTTTCTTTCCATCAAATGACAGTTCAACAAGGGTGCTTTCACCCGCTGCTTTGTACAGTTTCGCGAAATCAATATAGCGCACCATGAGATTCATTGGGTCCTTGCCATGGCCATACCGTACAGCCGGAATAAACCCGTCAGCTCGAAGTTTTCCGAGAGCTTTCCCTGATACGTTTCGCTCCAATACATTCAGTTTCAAGATATCCATAGGTTTGTCAGTAGTTTACAAAAAAAAATTGAGAGAGGCGCAGGCTAATGAATCAGTTCATCGACGCCTCCCTGATGTTCCTTCAAAAATTGATGAACGGTCAAGACCTCATCGCTCGAAATCGCTTCACCCTTGAAAAGCCGCTGGGCCTCGCCCTGCTCCAGATCTGTCAGCACCCCCATAGAGATCGCACCGATGGGTGACAGGGAGATGTAGACCAAAGTGGATGCTGCACAACTTTCGCAAGTCAGGTGGAGTGTCGAACGCTTATCCTCCTGATCGAGGAGGAGCATTTTCGCTGGCCGGTACTCTTTACCGCAGACCGGACAACGGATGAGCGCCTTTAGGTTTTCGAGGTTTGGCTTCATGTTTGCAGTGTATCAAAAAATGCCTTGAAACAGCAATTTTCGAGCAAAAGAAGTGTACCAAAAGAACCCGCTCGGGTCAACCCCGCTTTGAGCCAAAAGAAAAGAGAGCGGGTCAGGCTCTCTGAAAGTAAAACGCCCTCATGGACCTTACACGCCTTGTCGACCGAATACGGCCCCGAGCGTACGCCAGAGGATATAGGCATCGAGGACGAGGTCGCGGCGCCAGACATAGGCGATTTCGTACCCGATCGATTTTTCCATATTGTCTCTCAGCCATTCTCGACCCAAGATCTGTTGCGGCCCGGTGAGGCCGGGATGAACGAGAAAGCGCTGCTCAAACCCGGGATACATCGCAATATAGCAACGCGTCAATTCCCGAGGCATCGGCCGGGGTCCGACAAAACGCATATCGCCTCGGACGATATTCCAGAGCTGGAGTAATTCATCAAGATGAGCTTCGCGCAGCCAGCGACCGATCCGCGTCACGCGCGCATCACCGGAACGGATGATCTCGAATGGATTACCCGAACCGTGGTACATGGTCCGGAATTTGAAAATAGTGAATGGACGACCCTGATACCCGATCCGCGTCTGGCGAAAAATAACTGGTCCGGACGACCCGCACTTCACAGCGATACTGATGACGAGAAACAATGGCAAAAGTGCGACAAGAAGGAATGCCGCGACGGTAGAGCTACAGACTCTTTGCATGGTGATCCCTTTCTGAAGGTGGATTGGTAAACAACTTACCCCCTGTCTAACAGAAAAGCTTCCCATTGGTCAAGGTAAACAAAAGAGAGCATGTCAGGCTCTCTCCGCTATTCAACTTCTTATGAAGCGCTCAACTGCCTTCACTGTACACCTCTCTACACATCCAGGTTCTTCACCGCCTTGGCGTGAGTCTGGATGAAGCGGCGACGCGGCTCGACCTCATTACCCATCAATATGTCAAAGAGCCGATCAGCTTCCTCGGCATCATCAATGGTCACTTGAAGCATGAGGCGACGATCCGGATCCATAGTCGTTTCCCAAAGTTGCTCTGGATTCATTTCTCCGAGACCCTTGTAGCGCTGAATGTTGATACCAAAAACATTTTCTCCGCCCTCACTATTGGCATCCAGAATCACCCCTGCCTCAGGAGTGGCCTCTTCTTTTATTTCGGCGGCCTTTTTCTTGGCTACTTTAGCTGCTTTGTTTGCTTCAGCGAGCACCTTCATATCCTCGATCACCCGATCTTTCTCTTCTTCAGTATAGGCATAGCGGATATCTTTACCTTTTTGCAATCGGTACAGTGGCGGCTGGGCGATATAGATATACCCGCCGCGTACGAGGTCCTCATAGTAACGATAAAAGAAAGTGAGGAGGAGCGTACGGATATGCGAACCATCGACATCAGCATCTGCCATGATGATAACTTTGTGATACCGCAGTCGGCTCATATCAAAAGTCTCGCCAATACCAACACCCAGAGCGATAATAATCGGCTTCAGTGTATCGGACTTCACGACCTTATCAATCGTCGTTTTTTCAACATTGACAAGCTTACCACGCAGCGGGAGGATGGCTTGGAATTCACGGTTGCGACCCTGCTTGGCTGAGCCGCCGGCCGAATCTCCCTCAACGATATACACTTCTGAGCGACTCGCATCACGACTGGAGCAATCAGCGAGTTTGCCGGGCAGTGTCATCCCCTCTAGCGCTCCTTTGCGGATGACAGCATCCTTGGCTGCCCGCGCGGCAATCCGAGCTCGAACAGTCAGAACACATTTGTCTACAATCGTTCGCGCATCCGTTGGATGTGTCTCGAGATAGTCTGCGAAGGCTTCAGACACGACGGTTTGAACTGCCCCCCGAACCTCAGAGTTATTCAGTTTATCCTTTGTTTGGCCCTCAAATTGCGGATTAGCGAGCTTCACCGAAACGACAGCCGTCAGCCCCTCGCGCAGATCATCCGCGGAGAAAGCCCCTTCTTTTTCTTTGATGAGATTGTTCTTTTTGGCATAGTCATTGAGGACACGAGTCAGTGCCATTTTGAAACCAGTCACATGTGTCCCGCCACCTGGATTCACAATATTGTTGGCAAAGCAAAACAGGTGCTCCTTGAAGCTATCCGTGTACTGAAGCGACGCTTCAACAGCAATCCCATCGACTGTTTTTTCGACATAGAACGGCGTGGAATTTTTCAACTCACGGCCCCGATTTAAAAATTTTACAAAAGAAACAATGCCCGAATCAAAATAAAAGCCGTGGCGGATGGCTCGATGCTCATCTTCGGCTGTCGCCACCTGCCGACGGTCTTCACAGAGAATCTTCACGCCCTTGGTGAGGAAGGCCTGGTACCGCACGTACTCGAGAATTTTTGTCCAACTGTATGTAATCTCCGGAAAAATCTCGGGATCCGCCTGAAAAGCAACCGTGGTACCGGTCTGATCAGACTTTCCGATTGACTTCACACTGGCCTTTGGTTTCCCCTGTTTGAATTCCTGAAACCAAACTTTCCCTTCTCGTTGAACTGTCACTTTGGTCGAGAGCGAAAGCGCGTTCACCACCGATACACCGACACCGTGGAGACCGCCCGAAATTTTGTACCCATCACCACCGAACTTTCCTCCCGCATGGAGAACAGTCAAAACAGTCTCAAGCGTCGACTTTTTCGTCTGAGGATGAATATCTGTCGGGATGCCCCGACCATTATCCGTCACCTCAACCCAATTATCCGGCAGCAATCGAAGAGTGATGTCAGTTGCATGCCCGGCCATCGCCTCATCAATTGAATTATTCACTACCTCCCAAATGAGGTGATGCAGACCCTCAGGTGAAGTGCCACCGATATACATACCTGGACGCTTCCGTACCGGATCAAGCCCCTCCAAGACTTGGATGGATTTGGCATTATAATTTTCTACAGCGTTCAGTTTGGCCATACGAGAGGATAAAACGATAAAACTAAGGTCAATTGAATTGGCGAACAGTAAATTCGATGAGTAAAACCAGGGCAAAGACCAAAAGCGCCGCCCATCCCGTGAGGTATCCGCTAAATTGCATGAACGCAATGGCAGCTACCGAAAATCCGATGAGTGCTCCTTGCCGCGTCGCCGCTGGGAGATAGGCTTCAACAGCACTCGTTGGGAGGAAGCGACGAGCTAGTGCCAGGAGACCGAGGGTTACACTTACACAGACAAAGACCCCGAGCAAGAGGAAAAAAATCCCCTGACCAGCCAGTGTGAGTGATGCTGGATCAACCCCAAAAATAAAAACGCCGAGGACACCGAGGACCGCGAGAGCGCTAAAACGAAGGAGGATGAGGAACGAGGACGGTCGCATTGAGGAAAAGTACTTTTTATGCACAAACCCTAACTCCAGTATACGGCTTTCCCTCCCTCTTGGCAAGATATATATTGGCTTATATAAAGGATATTCAGCCATTTCCCAAGAGGAGAACCAGGAATCCTTCGGGGCTTACTTTTCCTCGGCAGCACGCGAAACATAGACCCCTTTTTCTGTGTTCACCACAACCCGATCTCCCGTTTTGACAAAGAGGGGTGTTGTAAGCGACATACCCGTTTCAAGCTTCACCACCTTGTCTCCACCCGACGCGGTGTCTCCCTTGAGGCCAGGGGGGGCATCGACCACGGTAAATGTCATTTTGATCGGAAGCTCAATATTGAGCGGACGACCATTCCAATTGAGCATCGTCACCTCTGTACCCTCGACGAGATAATCGGCGAGTGATCCGAGCGTCGCGCGATCGAGTACAAACTGGTCATAGTCCTCCATATTCATAAAGGTGTACACATCACCCTCCCGATAGAGGTATTGGGCCTTTGATTTCGTTACCTCGGCTTCATCCACTTTGTCCTTATCCTGAAAAGTATAGTCGATGATCGCTCCCGAAAGTAGATTCTTCAGCTTGGTCCGCATCACAGCCCCACCCCGACCGAGAAAACTGTGTTGGTATTCAACCACAATATAGGGTTCTTCATTCCAGAGAATACGCTTACCAGTTTTAATTTCAGTCAAGTTGAGCATGACAGTCATGTTTACATTTTTCTTGTGCTACAAAAAATCCAACGGCTACTTCACCACATACGGGATGAGTGCCATAAACCGCGCGCGCTTGATAGCGAGGGCGAGGTTACGCTGCTCAGTCGAGGTGAGTCCAAAACGCTTTGGCGGATAGATTTTGCCCTGAGAGTTCAGGAAACGTCGGAGAAAGTACGCATCTTTATAGTCGAGTCGGCCGAGTTTTTTCCGAGAGTCTTGATCGAGAGTCATAGGATACTGTGAGAATACAAATAAATTAACTGCTAGATTTAAAAAGGAACATCCTCAATCTTTATCTCCCGCTCATCATCGAGATTGATGGTTGGGATCTCTTCTTCATTGCGTGCTGGCTCCGAGTTTCTCGGGGCCGCTGACGAAGAAGCAGCCGTGGAACGCGGAGCACTACCGGTCGATGCACCCTGTGCGCGAGCACCGAGTTGCATATTCTCCCCGATGATCTCGGTTACGCGTCGCTGGCTCCCATCTTTGGCAGTATACTCACGCGTCTGAAGCCGCCCCTCGACAAAGAACTCTTGGCCTTTTGTGAGATACTGTCCGGCAATTTCGGCCTGTCGCCCCCAGAGAATAACCGTGTGGAATTCGGTCTTTTCCTGTTTCTGACCACTTTTGTCGGTCCAGAAATTATTTGTGGCCATACCGAGCGTCGCGACACTTTGGCCGGTCGGTGTAGTCCGAATCTCGGGATCGCGTGTAAGCCGACCGACGAGGATGACTTTATTCACATTCATAGCCTTACTTTATGAATTAAACCGTCTGCAAAAAACATTCTCCCCTAATTAGATATCCAATTTCTCCTTCAACTTCGCATCAATTTCTGCCTGACTCGATTCTTTGGCCGGTGTGGCTTCAGATCCAGTCGGTGCAGTGCTCCTCGATTCACTGGTCGGACCACTCACTGGACGCTCGCGCCGAAAACCGCGGGCGCGCGGATCTTTCTTCGTATACTCAGTCCGTTCAAGGGGTTTTAATTCAGGCAAATTGTCAGCTCGGAGAATGAGTGCGCGCAGAATTGTCTTTGAGAGTGAAAATTTTCGATTGAGCCGAGTGATCGCGTCACCTTTGGCCATCTCAGCCTCGAATTCAGCGCTCGAGAGTTCGCTTTTGTCAGGCAAGGTAAACCGGCGAGTGAAATAAATACCCCGCGTTTCACCACCGACCTCATAGGCGAGCTTGCGCTTGTCCTGTGTCTCGGGTGTGAGAAACTGTGCCCCTTCCTCCAAACATATGCGCTCGACTTCCGATCGAATCGCGTCGCTGTTCGGTTCCTGACTCTCACCGATGAGATAAAATAATTCGTACTCGCGCATACCTTTCTTCCATTTAGCAATTATGAAAAACAAAAATCCCACAAGGCAACAAAAAAGGCCGATGGGACTGATGGACTCCTATCCTCCCCAACCCACAATGGGTTGACGGGCTCAGGCGGGAATCACTCGGACTTTTTTCGTTGTTTCAGGAGGATAGCAAATTCCCAGGCATTTGGCAAGCCGTCTCGAGCGGTCGATGACTTTGGTTCAGTGCTGGCATTCACCCCTCCTACTGTCCGACTTCTTTCCAGTTGAAGTCACAACTCCGTGTGCCAAAGCAGGTAACTGTACCGCCACAGCCATCAGGGATGCCAAAGCTCGTAGCTGGGCAGAGGACGGCGGCGGTGGCTGAGGGGCCTGGGTCAGAACAGGTTCCGGTAGGGACACAGAGAACGGTGATTACGATTGGGGTTGAGGGAGAGCCAAGATGGGTATCCGTGGAGATGGTGGAGACGCCGATGGAGTTACCGGTTATGAGGCCTTTTTGGGTGGTGTTGTTGACGGTGGCGACACCCGGGTTCGAGCTGGTCCAATTGAGGAGGTCGGTTACTTCAGTCGCGGTACTGGTATCAGCACAGTTGACGGTGCCGGTGGCGACATAGTAAGCGCGGAGTTGTGTCGTGAAGCCATTGCCGACGGCTGAGGAAGCGGGGCAGATTTTGAGGTCGGAGGGAGAGGCGCCGGAGACCGTGATCACTCGCGAGGGGCAGTTGGTGGACCATGTACCACTAGAATCTTGGACGCGGAGATAGACGGTGTGCGACCCTGCGGAGAGCGTGGTGCTAAATGACGCTGAGGTGGAGAGCAGAGTTCCGGTGGTGCAGTTCCCTTCACGCCATTCGTAGGCAGTAGCAGGATCGACGCCGGTACTTATTTTGGTGACAGTCTGACTATCCCAATTAGTCACCCAGATAGAGTTTGTAAAAGCATCAA
>CAZGXN010000006.1:0-75001 GCA_964530135.1 uncultured Bdellovibrionales bacterium
GGTAGCGACCGTCGACAAAAAGCGACTCCTGGACTATAATGGGCGAGCACCTCCGGTGCGTGCCCATTCTTTTTATTCCAAACTAAATTAAAACGCGTATGGCTACGGCCTACTCTCATAGCAGCAAGAACGTGGAGCTCACTTGGCTCTATCTCAGTATTTTTTTTCTCGCCGTCATTGGGATCGGCTACCTCTTCGCCCAGGTCTACGGTAATAGCGGCATCTTGTATGTCGCGGTCGGTTTCTCGGTCCTGACGAGCTTTGCATCGTATTGGTGGAGTGACAAAATTGTGCTTTCGATGGCTCGAGCGACGCCGGTTGATCGCGAGTCCAACCGCGAAATATACAATCTCGTCGAAAATCTCTGTATCACTGCTGGTCTTCCAGTACCAAAGATCTATATTACTGAGGATGCAGCACTGAATGCCTTCGCGACAGGTCGTAATCCAGAGCATGGCGTTATTTGCTTGACGACGGGTCTCTTGGCGCGACTGGACAAGACAGAACTTGAAGGTGTTATCGCTCATGAATTGTCGCATATCAAGAATCGCGACACGCTCCTCTCAACGGTGGTCGTTATCCTCGCCGGTTTTATCTCAATTCTCGCGGATATGTTTCAACACTCGCTCCTCTTCCGCGGTCGGGACAATGACAATCGTGGCAACGGACTTGTTTTGATTGGCATCGTCCTCTCTATTCTGGCTCCGCTCGCAGCGGTGCTTATTCGTATGGCGATTTCCCGCAAGCGCGAGCTCCTCGCCGATGCTTCGGGTGCGCTCCTCACTCGTTATCCTGAGGGTTTGGCCTCAGCACTCGAAAAAATTGCTGGTGATCCAAAGCCACTCGATACGGCCAGCGGTGCGACGGCGCATCTCTATATCTCGAACCCATTCAAATCGGGGAGTCTCATGAAGCTTTTTATGACTCATCCGCCCGTCGAAGAGCGACTCAAGGCGCTTCGGGAGATGGATCTCGACCGCTAAAGCTATGCTGTCTGGTGGCTGGGGTCGGGCCAAGAAACCAAAGACGCTCGCTGCTGGAAAAAGCGGCCGCTATCACTTCACGCTTCACTCCGAGTACAAGATGCGCGAGTACCATCTGTCGCGCCAGCGTGTGATCCGTATCATCCGATCGCCGCGGCGTACCGAAACGGGTATCGTTGAGAATACCGTTGCAGTCATGCAGCCGGCTTCGACGAAACGGACGAACGGCAAGGAAACCTGGACGCAGGAGCTCTGGGTCATGTACAAGGTTCTCGGGCAGGGGAAGCTGACAAAATCGAAATTGGAACAGGCGCTCAATCAATCCGAGCTCAAAATCATATCGGCCTGGCGTTACCCTGGAGTTAGTCCTGAGCGCGATCCGATCCCGTCTGAAATTATCCGCGAGATAGAGGCGTGGAGCGAGGGAGAGTAGCTCCTGAAATTTAAGACTATGGGGATTTGCACTCCTGTAAAGGCGTGCTACAATCGGGGCGCCTCAACCGCCGGGACATGTTGTTTCTGTGGGTAAACCGAGGTAAGTTGGCACAATGTGCCTGATAGGAGAGTACCATGGGATGGTTCAGTACCCCCGCCGAGGCCCACAACCGGGGCCAGCAGGACGCGTCGGAAGGCAAACCGAGCACGCCGCCGGATTCGGGCCCTGTTGCGATCGTGCAGGTTTTCCTCGGCAGCATCGCTGGTGGCGATCAGGTCAAGGCCGAAGGTGATGCCTATCGCCAGGGCTACAGCAGTACTTCCAATCAAAAGTCTGGCAACAAGTAAGCCTACGAGGGCGTCGATCGTCTTGATGAAGCGCTAATAATAGCGGCAAGGAGGAGGCGGATGTGTAACAACCAAATCGCGCTCTTTCCGAGGGAAGCACAACAGCTCCCTCGGTTTTTATTTTTAGCGAAGAAAATTTCTTATACAGGGCCAGTATACAGGGCCAGATAGAGCCAAATTATTGGGATATGTACTGAAAAAGGCTTGAAAGAGCCTTTTATTTTGCTTTATCTAAAGCCTAAACAGACTCATCTATCATTGACAGAGCGGTTATTTTGGTGTATACTGTTTCTTCAGTACCTTAAATAGTTTTTTCACCACTCACGAAAGACGAAGGGAGTTCCGTGATGTTAAAAACCGTTTACAATTCTCGTGGCTGGTTGTTTCTGCCATTCCTCGTTTTGATTGTTGGACTATTCACCTGCGTCGTTTATTTTGTTTCTGACAGCGATGCGAGGATTGAAGGGATACTTCATGAACTGTGTGATGCTGAGTCGGTGCACGGCTATCATTCGGTGATGTTGGGTGAGACACCAGCCAAAGTGTGGCGCTGCGAAGGTAAGCTTATTTCTGAGAAGTTTGCCAGAATACTCGCGAAGGAACGAAGGGCTGGCGAGTCCAAATATTGGGTGGCACTGAAAAACACCCAGTAAATATCGGGAGATGAATGTCAATGACAAACATCTCCCCTCAACCGGAGGAGGAACAAAGAAATTTGTTCCAAATCCCAAGAGTCTCGAACCTTTACAACCACAGTTTTTTACGGCATAGGAGGCCGATATCATGCGCACTATCCTTTTCGCAATTATATTCGCCCTGGGTGGTCTCACGGGCTGTGCGGGTCCGCAACCCTATGCAGGGAATGGATACTCGGGGAACTACTATGGCTCTGTGCCGTATGTTCCGGCCGGCTGGGCCAACGCCTATACCCCGTACATGGGTCTCCATGGCGGCCGCTGCTATCACCACGGCTTCGTCCAACCGACGAATGATGCGTGCCTCAATGGCACGATTCAAACACCGGTTAACCGCCAATCTGGAGTGGGCGGACGATCGCTCTCGGGAATGAGTCCCGAGACTGCGGCGCGACTCCTCGCGGAGTTTGATCGGCAGGAAAATCCCTGTACGGCTCGCGAGCGGACGCTCCGGACATCGATCGGCGCTTTCATCGGCGCTATCGCCGGCGCGATCATCACTCGCGATGATCGGGGAGCAGTGGCCGGTGCTCTCATCGGTGCGGCGGGTGGGAACAGCGAGGCGGTGATGAACTGCCAAGCATACACGGAGACGCGCAATGCGCTCCTCACCACCATCGATCAGTATGGATGCAGTGGTGAAGTCCGGCGGACAAATGGCGTCATCACTGATGACGAGCGCTGCAACTTCCGGCGGAGTTATGTGCCAAATCACAAACCTCCGCAGCTTGCCGATCGACAGGGTCATCCTGCAGCGCCACGGCCGCGTCGTGAGATGCCGCGTGCGGAAGATCTACCGCCGAAGTAAATTTGCTCTCGGCTCACTCGATGGCGATTGTCAGTATTTCTGATATCGCCATTTTATTTTTTCAGAAAGCCTTACCTTCTTTGCTATACTTGAAGCACGCTCATTTGGAAATATGAAACATACAAAAATTATTGCGACCCTCGGACCAGTTTCCGGCAACAAAGATATGATTCGTGAAATGGCTATAGCGGGAGCGAATGTCTTTCGTCTCAATTTTTCACATGGCGAACCAAAATGGCGGCAAGCGGTCATCCGATCTATTCGAGAGATCTCCGAAGAGCTGCAGCAGCCACTCGCTATCCTCGCTGATCTCCAGGGTCCACGCATCCGGACAGAAGTCACCTTCCCCCTGGATATCAAAAAGGGTTTTGCGCTGCGTCTTTGTGAACCAGCGGAGCGTGTTCGCTTTGGAAATGAAGAACCCGTTGTGGCGCTCGATACACCTGGTATCCTCGGAAAAATGGCCATCGGACAGCGCATCCTCATCGAAGACGGTCTCATCGAACTCGTAGTAACGGGTATCGGAACGGGTTTCATTGAGGCTCAGGCAGAGAATGACGGGACGATAAAGAACCGCAAAGGTGTCATCCTTCCAGATACGCCACTCGAACTCCCAATCCTCTCAACCAAAGATAAAGAGGACCTCGCTTTCATACTGGAAGAGGGAATCGAATATCTCGGATTGTCCTTTGTTGGATCCGTGGCGGATATCGAGTCGGTGAAACGTGAGATGATCGCGATCGCTGGATCGGATGCTCGGAAGCCGCTTATCTGTTCCAAGATCGAACGCAAGGTGGCACTTGAACATCTCGGTAACATCATCCGTGCGAGCGACGCTGTCATGGTGGCACGCGGAGATCTCGGGATTGAAATGCCGGAAAGCGAGATCGCCATCCTCCAGAAGCAGATCATCGCCGAAAGTCTGCGTGAAATGAAGCCGGTCATCGTCGCAACGCAGATGCTGCAGAGTATGGTAACCAATCCCAGGCCCACCCGTGCCGAAGTATCTGATGTCTCAAATGCCGTGATTGATCATGCAGACGCCGTTATGCTTTCAGAAGAAACCGCATCCGGTAAGTATCCGGTTGAGACGATTGCTACGATGCGTGAGATTATTGAAAAAACCGAGGAATCGCCCTTTGATGACTTGTATCGCGCCCTTGATCTCAATGTGAAAACAGAGTATGCGATGGTCATCCGAAGTGTCTACGAATTAGCTCAGAGCTTCCATGTAAAAGCGATACTCGTTCTTTCCCTGAGCGGGTTCACCGCTCGACTCCTCTCACATTTCCGACCAGATGCTCGGCTTTTGGTCGCGACAAATAGTCTTGAAACCTGGCGTGAACTGGCGCTTGTCTGGGGAGTGGAGCCCTTTCTCTTTCTGGATGAAAAGAATCTTGATACGCTTATCGAGCGTCTGATGAGCGAGCTCAAGACGAAGGGTGTGCTCATACCAGACGATCAGGTCGTTGTATTTTATGGCCGGACACCCGAGCAATCAACGCTGAAATTGGTCGGTATCCGGACTATTCGTTGAAGAGGTGTATACTAGAAAGGGTAATTCATTTGTTATATAAATATATGGCCGAAGATGTACACGGTACGCCAGCATCTGGAAATACTCCCGATGCAAGTCAGGCTGAGATGAAGCAGCAGGTGCTCAGTTTTGTCGGCAAGGTTGAGGCGTGGCTTGATGAGTATATGGTGGCAAAGGCGCCTTTTCAGATCCCGATGGCTGGGAAGGAAATGCTGGTGAAGATTGCTCCGTATATCATCATCATTTTTTCCATTTTGGCACTACCAGCCATTTTGGCATTGTTCGGTATCAGCGCGTTTCTCGCCGCACCGATGGCATTGGTTGCGGGCGGCGGTATGGGCTGGGGGTTCTTTGGTATCGTGAGTCTCATCACATCGGTCATCTCACTCATTTTAGATGTCATGGCGATCCCCGGACTCTTCAAGTGTACTCGGGCGAGTTGGCGGCTGCTCTTTTATGCGACCCTTGTTTCACTCGTGGGCGGCATCCTCTCGATGAATCCGATCGGTGCCATCATTGGTGCCATCATCGGTTGGTATATCCTTTTCCAAGTGAAGGAGTTGTACAAGAACTAAAAAGCGTTACTTGGTGAGAGATAAAGACGGGTGAATGCGCCCGTCTTTATCTTTTGGAAAAGTGGCGACCTGCTCGTATCGCTACGGGCGGGGTTTTCTTTTTTCCGAAAGTCGGCTAGAATGCCTCCGTTTTCTCTCGGAAAGAGTTGAAAAGAATATAGTAGTTACGGTCGAGTAACTTGAGAAAGATTAGAAAAACGGAAAGGTGGCCGAGTGGTTGAAGGCACCGCTCTCGAAAAGCGGCATACCGGAAACGGTATCGAGAGTTCGAATCTCTCCCTTTCCGCAAATTTGGGAAAAGCATTTCCGAACCAAAAAGATGGTCGGCGCGAAGCACTGTCTGTTCTGCATTCATTAAAAACCTATTTATGTGCCGCGTTTTTTACGTGATACCATAGAGGTGTTTATCAATGAGTTGTTATGAAAAATTTCGATGTGATGATGCTTCCGCGTGAAAGATTTCGGCTTATCGGACGAGTGGTATTGTGGTTTGCACTCGGTGGTATTTTTCTGGTTATACTCGCAGTGTACTTCTCCGGTCTTGCTGCTCGGCGCAATGTCCAGCGGTTGAAAGACGTTCAGACGATCACGGTTGCCTTGCATCAGTATGCCGCCGATCATGCGGGGACATATCCTGATGGTCTTGATGCCGAGGAAAAGCAGATTGGCTCGGCGGTTACGGGCTGTGCAGTCAAGACGGCGCAGTGCGCGGTCAAAGCAACCAATGATTGTCTTAATCTTACCCCCGCCCTCAGTCCCTATCTCAAAGATATGCCGACTGATCCAAAATCTGGGAGTGATGCTCGGACACGATACAGTGTCCGATTGGAGCGAGGTGGCCGATTGCTCGTAACAGCCTGTGATTATACGGAGTGAATTTTGGGTCGTGAGCCCAGATGCTATACTAGAGAAGCAGAGAAGATTTGAAAGATGTCGGTTCGATGTCTCAGGTTGTCTCTGTCTGGTCAAAAATTAAAATGGTTACCTATGGAAGTGTCAGATGAAAAAAAAGAATTATCTATTCCTGCAGAACCTCTCCCTGTAGCGGACGCTGGTGTCACACCGCCGACGAATCTGCCAGCGGCTGAGGCGGGTCGCGCCGAGCCAAACGAGGTCTTTTTTGGAGGGCTACTGATATTTTGTCTGGCGATTTCACTGGTCGCTGCGACGGGTTATTTTGGTCTGGCGGGGTATCGATACTTCAAACAGATTCAAATGGAGCAGGCTGTCCCGTCGATTAGCTCGTTGTCAAAAATCGATACGGCTGGAAGTTCAGAAACAGAAAAGTCAGCGGTCGTTTCAAAATCAGAAACAGCAGAATCCCAACCAGCAACGGAGTCTGTGACGATCGACAAAAAAACACTCGAGATCAAAGTTTTGAATGGCGGATCTGCCAAAGGAATGGCCGGTACCTATGCTGAGAAATTAAAACAAGCAGGTTTTACCAGGGTTGAGGTAGGAAATGCATTTGGCGATTATACTGGGCAGACGCTGTATTATGCCAAGGGGCAAGAGGCGGGTATGAAAATAATACAAGCGGAAGTGATGAAGGCATATCCCTCTCTCGTGACCAAAGAAGCACCGACGAGCGATCGAGATGCGGCAGTCGCGATGTATGTCGTTATCCTGGGTCGCTAGCTTTTTCTCGGCTTTTTGTCTGCCAAGTTTTGTACAGTATGGATATCCTGCGTCGCGGGCAAAAGCTTCTGCATAGGGTGATAGTGTTCCCGATAGGGGCTTCGCTCCTTTTTGCATTTCCCGTCAGTACGAATTATCAGCTGAAGGATTTCGGATATGGCGGCGGAGTGGCTGATGGCACTTCTTCGAATTACGCCCTCGAAGGCATCGTTGGAAATAAAAGAGAGTAAACAGGTATCTGGTGCGGGTTTTGAACACCGCCGAGAGGCGGTTTTCTGGTGGGCGTATAATGAGGTGAGGTTTGCTCAGTCATCTCTTTCGCGTTAGGATAGCCAGACTTACAGAGTATATGAGTACGACAACCGAAGATATCAAAGCCCGTCTGAACATCGTGGATGTGGTGGGTCAATATGTGAAGCTCCAAAAGGCGGGCATGCACTGGAAGGCAAACTGCCCTTTTCATCAGGAGAAGACGCCTTCTTTTACCGTGAACGAGGAGCGGAACATGTGGCACTGTTTTGGTTGTGGTAAGGGCGGGGATGTTTTTGCCTTTGTGATGGATATCGAGGGTTTGGAGTTTGTAGAGGCGCTGAAGTTGCTCGCGGAGAAAGCGGGGGTCGAACTGCCCGAATACCGAAGTGAGCATTCATCGGCCAAGACTAAAGATCGGGGGATTGAGATTTTGGAATTAGCCACAAAGTTTTATGAGAAACAACTTTGGGAGAGTGAGGGTGGGAAAAAAATTCTCGCGTACCTCCATGCACGCGGACTCTCTGACGAATCTATTCATACATATCGGCTGGGGTATGCTCCCAATGGTTGGCGTTTCATCTTTGAATTTCTCCTGAAACGTGGCTACACCGCTGAAGAGATCGAAAAAACTGGCCTCATTATCCAAAAATCTGCAGAAGGAAAGCGGGATACAGAATCCAAAACACTCGAGGCTCGCTGGTACGACCGATTTCGAGACCGTATCATGTTTCCAATTGGGGATATTCTCGGTCGGATTATCGGATATTCAGCCCGTGTTGCTCCCGGAGGGGATGAGACACAGGCAAAATATGTGAATACGCCGGAGACAAACTTGTACCACAAAAGTCGAGCGCTCTATGGCCTTGCTCTTGCCAAGCAGTCAATCAAAGAGACAGGACTCGCTATCCTCGTGGAGGGCAATATGGATGTCATTGCCTTGCATCAGGCAGGGCTTTCCAATGCGGTAGCGGTATCGGGGACGGCACTCACCGTAGAACAGCTCGGGATACTGAAGCGGTATGGGAAGAGGCTCGCACTTTTTTTCGATATGGATAAAGCGGGACAAGTCGCTGCTTGGAAGAGTGCGATTACTGCCCTTCGACTTGACTTTAGTGTCGAAGCTGTCGCGCTCACAAGCGGAAAGGATGCAGCAGATATGAACCAAGAAAACCCCGAGCTTCTTCGTGCGGCCGTGTCCCAAGCCAAGCCCGCGATGCGTTACTTCCTTGATACGCTGCTCCAAGGGGCTGATATTGGGAGCCAGGAGGGTAAGCGGGATATCGTCGAGCGTTATGCTGAGTTGCTCGCTGCGACACCCAATGATCTCGATCGAGCTCATTGGACCAAGGAACTGGCGGCAGCTATTGGCGCTGAACCGAAAGTTGTTCAGGCCACGGTTGAGAAAGTCTTTCGTGATCGGGCGCATGGCGATCAATTTGTCGAACACCGTCCTATTGGGACATTTCTTCCTCGGACATTTGGCCGTCGTTCGGAAGTCTTGTGTGATGGACTCATCGGCCTGATGCTCGTGAGTGAATCAGCGCGAGAATGTGTAGCTGCAGAAACCGACGCGATGGTGCGCGAATGCATCGCCCTTCATCCACTCGCTTTTTTTATCCGCAACCATCCCACTGACCCGATTGCCGCGATCGAAGACCGCGCGCTCCAAGCGCAGGCGAGTGAAGCGCTCTTCCGCACGCTTGAATTGCCCCCCTTTCGAGTGGAAGGTGCTGATCGTGATGTCGTTGCGCGGGAGATCGCCAACGAATACCTCCAAGGACTGCGGACCGAACTCCACGATAAAGATGAGCGCATCGAGATCGGTCGGGCTATCGAGGTGGCGCGGCAATCAGGCAACAGAGAAGAAGAGCGGAGATTGCTTGAGGCCTTTGCGCGCCTGACACGGGGTGAGGCTTCCCAGAATGAGTGAAATTTGCTAGGCTGAGCCTACAAAACGGTAATTTTTTTCCTTTATTATGGCCAAAAAACTGTTGAAGAAAAAGAAATCGGTACCCAAGAAGGCAGTGTCGAAGAAGCGAGCGGTCAAAAAACCGGCCCGCAAGAAGTCGGTCAAAAAGTCCGGATCAGGAAAGCGACCGCGGTCCACTGCACCCAAAAAGCGCACCGGAAAGAAATCCGCATCAAAAAAGAAATCTACTTCCAAGAAGCCGGCCTCGGGAAAGCGCTCGGCGCGAGAAGCGCTGGCTCTCAATGCTTTGGAAGAGCTCATGGTGCGTGGGAAGCAGCGGGGCTTTGTAACCGAGGATGAAATCATTCACATTCTTCCAGACATCGAACAAGATCTCGATAGTCTTGAAAATCTCTATGAGCAGCTCGAAACTTCAGGTATTCGTATCGTCGGTTCCGAAGAGATGCTGAAGGTCGGAGAGGAAAAGGAAGAAGTCGTCGAGAAAGGCAGGAAGAAAGATAAGATGATGGACCTGGGGGAAAGCGATGATGCTTCGGACCTCGTTCAGATGTATCTGAAAGAAATTGGCCGCGTAACGCTGCTCACTGGTGATGAAGAGGTGAAGCTGGCCAAGGGAATCGAAAAAGGGGATCTCGTTGCGAAGCAGCGGCTGACGGAAGCCAATCTTCGTCTCGTCGTCTCAATTGCCAAAAAGTATGTCGGTCGTTCGCACAACCTCTCACTCCTCGATCTCATACAAGAGGGGAATATTGGTCTTTTTCGAGCGGTTGAGAAATTTGATTATCGCAAGGGGTTTAAGTTTTCGACCTATGCGACCTGGTGGATTCGACAGGCGATCACCCGAGCTTTGGCCGACCAGTCTCGCACTATTCGCATCCCAGTGCATATGGTGGAGACAATCAACAAGTATGCCCAGGTAACCCGTCGTCTCGTTCAGGAGCTCGGCCGCGAACCATTGGCCGAAGAGATTGCTACCGAAATGAATATGGAGGTTGAAAAAATTCGCCATATCCAGAAGATTTCGCAGGAAACTGTTTCGCTCGAAACTTCAGTCGGGGACAATGATGATGATTCAGTGCTCGGGGACTTCATTGAGGACACTGAAACTGTTATGCCTCATCAGATGGCGGCTCGAAAACTTTTGAAATCTCACATCGGTGCTATCCTCGATGAGCTCACTCCGCGCGAGCAGAAAATTCTCCGCATTCGTTTTGGTCTCGAAGATGGCGTAACGCACACCCTCGAAGAAGTTGGCCAGGAGTTCGGCGTAACTCGCGAGCGCATCCGCCAGATCGAAGCCAAAGCACTCGAAAAGATTCGTGAACACGAAAGTCTGAAAAAACTCCGCGATTACTAGTACTACATGTTCTGAGAGCTCTCCGACCGGAGAGCTCTTTTTTTGAATTTTGACGGGCCAGAAAGAGGGGGGTAGGCTGAAGGGGCAGAGAACTAATTCAAGGGCTATGCCGATTATGACATTCTCAAGCGCTAGTATGCGGATAGATTTAATCAACACTGTCCTTATTTTGATTGCTGCTGGAGTAGCGCTGATTATGCCCTTTCCATTGTTTCTCTTCGCCTATGCTGTACTCGGGCCGCTTCACTACCTAACGGAAATATCATGGCTCCATGATCGTTCCTACTTTATTCCGGAAAAGAAAAGCGTTCCGATTTTTCTCGGACTTGGTATCATTGCTACGCTACTTGTCCTCACGGGCAAGATGCCGTATTGGTTCCTACCAGCTGTGGTCTATATGCTATTTGGCTGGGCCTTCATCCTGACATCGGTCAAAGCTGGGACTAGGCGCGATCTCTCCATCGCTTTCCTTTTTGTGACGACCGTCCTTTTTATTCTCTTCGAGCCACCGGTTTATATTCTCTTCTTTGCGATTTTTATCCCAACCCTTGTCCATGTGTTCGTGTTTACGGCAGCCTTTATGCTTTCCGGCGCGCTGAAGTCGCGGAGCATATGGGGCATGACGAGCTTCATTGTCCTCATAGTGGTCGCTCTAGGGCTGCTTGTCTATGTCCCCAAGCAGTCCTCTTCGCTTTCCCCGTATGTGCTAGAAAGTTATCAACCTTTTGTCTTTATGAACGAAACAATGATGGGTCTTCTCTTCGGCGAGGGGAAGACGCGACTGACGGTCGAGGCAGCTGCAGCATCGAGAGCAGGGACGGCGATAATGCAGTTTATCGCTTTTGCTTACACCTATCACTACCTGAATTGGTTTTCCAAGGTCCAGGTAATCGGTTGGAACAGTATATCGGTTCGCCGCCGAAGTAGTATCCTGCTCGTTTGGCTGGCAGCTCTCGGATTCTATGCTTACGATTATCGAGTCGGCGTTCAGGTCTTGTTTCTTCTCAGTTTTTTGCATGTGTTGTTTGAGTTCCCGCTCAATCATCGATCGTTTTCCGATATTGGAGAAAGCCTCACTCTTCTCATACGGCCATTGTTTTCGCGTTCGGCGTAGAGATTCTTCTTATTTGTTTGCGTCGAGCAGGGTTATTTGTTAGCCTGAATCCTCCAATCCTGGAGACTAGTTCATTTACAAGGAGAGACGATATGCATCCATTTATCCGATGGCGCACCAAAACATTGCACCACCTCTTTGATGAGATGGCTCGGGCGATTCCATCACCGCTTGACTTTGACTGGCCATCAGATGAGGTCCAGGAAATCGTCGCTGATCAAAGAGTGGTTACCCTCCCATATCGGGATTTTTCGGGCCATGAGCATCTCGGACAGCTCGTGGTTCATAGAGAACTTGTCGCTGTGGTAACAGAAATTTTCGAGCACCTCTTTGACAGGTATTTCCCAATCGCAAGTATGGTGCCGATTGTCGCTTTTGACTGGAACGATGATCGATCCATGGCTGCCAATAACTGTGTGGGCTTCCATTTCCGGAAAAAAACCGGAAAGGATGAGCTGTCCTGGCATGCCTATGGTCGGGCGATTGATATCAATCCTCTCCAGAATCCTTATATACGTGATGGGATTATTCTCCCGAATGGGGCAAAACGCGATCTATCCTGTTGTGGTACCTGTGATGAATTCTCGCTCCCAGTCCAGCTTTTCAAAGCCCACGGTTTTATTTGGGGCGGGGAGTGGACGAGCCTGAAGGACTATATGCATTTTGAACTCCCAGCACCCCCTTGAAAGGCAAGTATTATCAACGGTTGCCTTTTTTCTTTTTCTGGCTTACCATAGGCCTGTCGCTCCTCGTGGGCGATTTACTCACTCAAATATTCCGGCGTAGCTCAGCGGTAGAGCAGGTGACTGTTAATCACTTGGTCACAGGTTCGAATCCTGTCGCCGGAGCAGTTGAACGAAATCGGCTTGTTGAGAGCCGGTTTTTGTTTTGTTACTGCGGAAATCCGATGGTTCGAAATTTTCTGTTGAAGAATTTGGAGGAATCCGCATTTTAGAACTCGTCAGGTTTATTGCCTCTACCAAGAGCTTAAATGCCTCTGTGTGGTCATACACCACTTTCCCGTCAATCAGCCGTATATCCTTAAAAATCAGGCGTAAAAGGCTGCGTTTTTGATCTGTGTCTTGGATTGAAGCGTAAATCTCATGGGCTCGCTGGGCTAGCTCAAAAAGACTGTTGTTGAACTCAAAATAGCGGTCGTCTGATTCAGTGTGATTTCTGATCGATTCCAAAAGCACCTCTCGCTCCTCGGAGTATTCCTTGAGCTTCCGTTTGTAGAAGTCTTCGGGTATCTTGCCGTCCAACTTCTCGTCATAGAGGCGGTCCATACGCTTTTGGATCTGCTCCAGTCTCGAGTTCATGTCTCCAATGGCCGAGGAGTGGAATTCTTTCTTGTCCCTATGCCCATCTTTGAGAGCTTTGCGTACCCATTCAAAGACTCCAGACTGCTTGATACGGAAGCCTGAAAGGATTAAGGCGACTTGCTTATCGACATCCTGTTCTCGATACCATTCTCTTTGGGAACAATCCTTGTAATAGTAATTGCAGTGCCCATAGACATAGCCTTTGTGCGTCTCCCAAGTGATCTTGCCTCCGCATTTGTCACAACTGATGAGGCTCTTGAAGAGGAAGAAATGCTTTCGGTACTTTGGGGTATTTTTGCTGTGCATGACATTTTGGACCGCTTGGTAAAGCTCCTTTGAGATGAGAGGCTCTTGTTTGCCATCATATATCTCACCATTCCATTTCACCTTGCCGTAGTAGAAAGGGTCTTGGAGGATGTCAGCCATTCGGCTTTTCACCATCCTATTGCCACCTCGTGTTCGGAGTCCAAGCTCGTACATGGTTTTGTTGAGCCGAAGGAGTGAGTAGTTGCCGGACGAATATATTTCGAACATCTTCTTCACGAGGGGAGCCTTAACGGGATCTATCAGATGAATCTTACGACCCTTATCTCCCTCAGTTCGATAGCCGATAGGGGGCTTGGTTGGAAGCCAGCCTTGAGCAATCTTTTCCTTTTGACCCTTCTTCACTTCCTCAGAGAGGTTGTCAGTGTAGAATTGGGCAGTGGAGACACGGATGTTCCAAAGAAAGCGTTCTCCTGACTTGGAATCTTTGGTTAGGGTCCAATTCTCTTTGGCGAAGTGGACCTCTCTTTCGGAATCCTCATTCACCCACTCGTTTATCTTTACAGCATCTCTCAAGTTTCTCGTCAGACGATCCACCTTTTCACAGATGATGATTTTGATACCCTTCTTTTTCATGAGATCAAGCATTTCCCCGAAGACTTGACGCTGTTTTTGTCCGCTGGCTGATTCCGAGACCGAGAATGTCTTTTCGATTTTGAACTCTTTATTCTCGGCATACTCTGTCAAAAGCTTTTCTTGGGCAGGCAAAGAATAACCACTCTCCTCTTGAGCGACAGAGGAGACACGGGCATAGAGTATGCATTTTTGGTTATTCATAAGCCTTTTGGAGGGATACTCCTTGATAGAAAGTCCACAGGAAGTATCCCTCTACTTTTCAATTTGGAGCACTTCTAAAGTGGCAAAATTACTGCCCCTATAGGGGCTAATATTTTGCCATTTTAGACCGCCTCACTCGTTACCTCGGAAGAGCCGGGGAGAAAACAGAGTTTGGCATTCTTTTTTCCTTTCTCACAGCCCACCTCTTTGTTCTCAATCATGTCCTTCAATATTTTCTGGACAAACTTTCCTCCGACTTCTTCGGCTATCTTTACTTGATCCACGATCACCATCATCGGAAGCCTCTCCTCACTTTCGGTCAGGAGATGGAGAATAGTCTCTTTGATCTGACTTGCCTTCTCTGCTTCTCCTGAGTGGTTGCCAGAGTACATGAACGAAACTTTTCCTTCCTCTTTTACAACCACAATCTCGAAAGCTGGCGTCTCCTCATCTACTCGGAGCTTCGGCTGTTCGAATACTAGAACGCCTTTCATATCCCTATCCTTTCTAACGGAGATATGCGAATCAACTGCCGCTGAGATATCAGATGATCCACGCATTTTATTTTGTGCAGACGACCTGATGAGTCCCTCTTTTCTTTCGTGATGCGTCAGTATCACGGTTCTGCCATTTTGGTTAAACTTTTTGATTGCTTTGAATACAGTGGACATTTGGGTTGCGTCATTCTCATTCCCACTATGGATCCTCACAAGTGAATCGAAAAATATCGTATCGATGTTATTCCTTTCGCACATGCTCAGAATTCTTTTGATCCAAGCTTCTTTGTCGACTGCAACCCCCTCTTGGGAAAGGAAGTAGATAGGGGAGTCGCTTGTAGCTCCTAGGAGACTGGCTCGTTCTTGGAGTAAGCGTAGGTGATTTTCCTCATCCACAATGAGAACAGATGACTTAGGGCATTCGAACTGGCCAAGGAACTTTTCTCCTTTTGTCATGGAGATCCCCATGAGCAGGAGGAGCCAAGTCTTATAGTTGCCCGGAGGACCAGAGAGAATGGTGATGCCTTGATGAGGGACGAGTTTATCAATTGCCCATCTACTCTCTGGGAACTTCATAGCGAGCAGCTGTCCCATGGATATAAGTTCGGGGAATTCAACTTGCTTCTTTGGTTTACTGACGACGGTCGGTAGAGGATCGCTTTTCCTTTTTGCAACCTCTTCACCGAGTGCCAAAACCCTTTCTTGAATATGCTTCATAGCCTTTACTTGTCATGCTGGACCAACAGCTCAAAGAGTCGCTGCAAATCTGAGGCAATTTGAGCTACCTCAGTTTTGCTCAACTTGATAGAGCGCTCCTGCTCTACTAAGTTCCGCAGTTCATCAATGAGCTGTTGGCTTGGCATGTGATTAAAATTAAAAGCACCCCTGCATGTTAGAGGGGCGCTATCATTCAATATTCAATTGAATTTAGATGAATCTACGGATTGAATACCCAGCCAGATTCCCTATGATTCAAAATATGGTTTTTGCCACTTTTCTTTTTAAGAACCTGTCTCAAGGCACTCACATACTTTGATACGGTTGGTTTCTGAATACTTGCCCAATCATCTCCAGTGCTTACCGCATCTTTTACATCATCTTCGTTCCAGATGCTTTTTTCGCCTTTGATAAACATGCGCGCAAGCATATTTAACTGTTGTCTCATTTCGATTATCTCTCCTTGATATCTTACGGATCCATCATTGTAAAAGGCAAAGTCGCCAGAGCTATACTCTTTATGGAGATCTTCCCTAACTAAAACCAGGCTTCTTGTCGTTGTAGGTTTTGGTTTATATTCAAGTACGGTTTTGATTACAATACTCCAAGGACTTAGAAGTAGTATAGAGAAAGATTTAACGGCGATAATGCCATCTTTTTTGAGCCACGTTAGAGCGTCAATGAAATCAATATGTCCATAATCTTCTTGCTGAAAAGATACGACGCTTGCAATTTCATTCCATACAAATGGAGGATAATTCTTATCTTTCGGCATGAGCGTAGTTGTATACACCAAAGGGATTCGGTTTATTTCGAATCTTTCCGAAAGGCTGTTTAAAGATTTTGTGAGACTGTTCCTGCCCTTATTGAGAGAGTAGGGCGTTGAGTTATAAAAGTCTATCAGGGGCTTGAGCAACTCTATTTTTTCAGGGTTCTCAGACAGTATCTCATTTACAATCGGAAGCATTTCATCAAGATCTGGGGACCAGTTTGAGTCAGCCTCAATCTTTCGGTAGGACGCATTGCCTTTGCTGTCATGGGATTCAATTTCCGTTCCAAGCTTGGCAAAGAATTCGACTATAAGCTTTTTCTGACTTTCGTTAAACATAGTGGCACAAGTCACGGGTTAAAGAAGGTAAAGTTCCCTCTAATTAAGCATTTTTTTACCCAAGAATCAAGGAGTGTTGAACTTTCGGCTTTCAAGTGCTACCTTGGAAAAGGACTCATACTCAATCGGCTCTGAATACTAAAATATTCAGTTTTAGCCCTATCACGCCCTTCAGCGGGCGGCTCGATGCACATGATAGGGCATTTCGGTGCTTTTTGAGTGTGAGTCCCGTCGGGTCGTCCACTCAAGTTAGACTTCTCGGCGACTTTATCACTAAGGTCGCTTTTTATATGAAGAGAATACTAGATGTTGTATTAACAACTCTTTCAGTAGCGTTTTTATTCGCAGGACTCTTTCTGGGGTGGCTCTATGCAGATCAAAGAATGAGTGTTTCTAGTGGAGAGAACCATTTGGAATTTATTTTGTCAGCAGTTTTTGTTGGTCTTTCAATGGGATATATCTTTTGGAAAACTTGGCAGAAAGAAAAGCTAAACACTATCGTTGGAAAAGAAAAGTTAAAGGGAATAGGGGGATGGCTAGTGTTGCCGTTACTCGGATTACTTTTTTCAATCATCAATGTCTTGAATGAGGCCAGTAATTCAGCGGGTTATTCCATAGCAATTTTATATCTGGTCGTACTCGTTGCGTTTTTATGGAAGTTCAAAATAGCAGTTCCTCTTACCATTGTGTTTCTCTTCGTTAACTTCCTGATCTCTCTTTCTGTTGGAAGTAGCCTAGAGGTGATGAGAGACGGAGCTTTGTTGGCAATCTGGGGACTGTACTTCATAAAGTCAGTAAGAGTAAAACAGACTTTCATAAGAACTCTATCTAATGCCGAAGAAAAGGCATGAAGCTTTATTTTGGGTACCCACTGCATGGGTGGGTCATATTAGTGGTTTGGATTGGTATAGTAATTTATGGCATGCACGCTAAAATCAATGATCCATCGCCGAGTTGCTTCCTTGATCCAAGGTCGAGTTTCGGGGATGAATGTGATGAGTAGCTTATGCTTTCGATAGATGAGTGTAGGGAGTTAATATCAGGCAGTGAAAAGTTCACCGACAAGCAGGTAGAAGAGATTAGGGAAGATCTTTACGGTTTGGCTGAGCTAGCACTCGAGAGCTATTTTAAGAAGAAAGGGAAGGCTAGTAGGCTTGAGGAAGCCTAACTTTTCCCTATTAATAGGGGATGTACAGAAGGAAGAATTTGTGGCATACTTGGAGCAAATAGAAATAAATACCACCCTAAAAATACTCGAAGTACGGAAAGAGCCATAGAAGGATTATACTAACCCAACTATTCCACGCTCCGCACCTTTGAAAAGCGGGGTGTTTTATTTTATAAGTATGAAAATTGAAAATCTAGGCTATGTATAAAATACTTTCTATCGATGGTGGAGGAATCAAAGGTGTGTTTCCCGCCTCTTTTCTTGCCTCAGTTGAAGAGACTCTAGGAGAGGATATTGCAGAGTACTTTGATTTAATTGTAGGAACTTCGACAGGAGGCATCATTGCTATTGCGCTTGGATTAGGTATCAGCCCTAGAGATATTCTTAGTTTCTACGAAAAACATGGCCCGCAGATATTCAAGGGAAATAGTATTTACCGAATGCTCCGGCATTTTGGATACCCGAAATACGAAAGAGAACCTTTGGAGAAGGCTCTTAGGGAGATCTTTGGAGACAGGAAATTAGGTGATAGCAGTAAGAGGCTAGTTATTCCAAGTTTTAATCTTAGTACTGGAGAGGTGTATGTTTATAAGACTGCACACCATGAGAGGCTCCAGAGGGACTATAAGGAATTTGCGGTTGATGTTGCCTTAGCGACATCTGCCGCTCCCACATATTTTCCTACGTTTACAACATCTGCAGAAATTCCTCTCGTAGATGGGGGAATATGGGCGAATAATCCCATGGGGATGAGTGCTGTGGAGGGAATAGGGATACTTTCTTGGCCAAGGGAGGAGATAAAAATACTGAGCATCGGTTGCACCGCTGAGACTTTAAATGTGAGCAATGATGGGGGAAAGATTCCGTGGGCATTAAAGCTCGCTGATGTTTTTATGGCCTCACAATCTTCTGCTTCCTTGGGAACCGCACAGCTCTTAGTAGGACACGAAAATGTAAAGAGAATTAATCCCGTAGTCCCAAATCGTCGATTCGGTA
This sequence comes from uncultured Bdellovibrionales bacterium, assembly GCA_964530135.1. Lineage (GTDB taxonomy): Bacteria > Patescibacteriota > Minisyncoccia > Moranbacterales > UBA1568 > SSEF01. The sequence goes on from CAZGXN010000006.1 coordinate 18,582, forward strand.
TTGATGTAGTCAAGGGAATCAGTGCTCTTAAAGGGCTAGGATCTTCAGAGGCAAGAAAAGAGTATCCGAACATTCAAATATTTTTTCAAGAAAAGGCAGAATCATTTGAGCCGATTTACCGATAAAATTATGAAGCTTGAAAAAGTATTTAATTATTTTCTGGAGAACGTAGTAAATTTGAATAAGAGTAGATTTGATGTGGCTGAGGCTGGAATAGATACTATTTCAAGTATTCTAGAGAACGATGATGTTTTTGGAGAACTATTTGTTGGTGCAGAACCACAAGGATCTTTTAGGCAGGAAACAATTATTAAACCTGTGGATGCAGGAAAGGATTTTGATGTCGATTTATTGTTTGAAGTGGTGCCAGTAGACGGATGGGAACCAAAAGATTATCTTTTAAATTTATCTTCCCAGTTGAAGAAAATACCAAGGTACGAAAAACTTGTTGATACGAGAGGAAAAACACGTTGTGTAACCATAGACTATGAAAGTGATTTTCACATCGACATAGTGCCTACGGTTCAAACCGATTCTGGTAACGTTATTTTCAATAGAGAGACCAATGAAGTAGAGCCAACCGACGGAGATGGATATGCTCAATGGTTTACGAGTAAGAATGAAGTTACGGGAAAGAAACTTTTGGTGAAAGTTGTTCGACTGATTAAGTATATTCGGGATGCAGATAAAAAGTTTGATGCAAAATCTATTCTACTGACGACGTTGCTCGGTAACCAAGTTTTTTATGATGATGAAAGAGCTAAGTTCTACCCAGATTTGCCGACAGCGTTTGTGGTTATTCTTTCTCGCCTAGATGCTTTTCTGCAGGCAAACCCTACGATGCCAGAGATTGGAAACCCTGTTTTACCTACAGAGCCTTCTTTTAATCGGAAATGGGATCAAGAGAAATATGAGAAATTTCGCAGTAGTATCCACGAATATTCTTTAAATGCTATAGATGCTATTCAAGAGCCTAGCGAAGAAAAATCTTTGCAAAAGTGGCAGAAGATTTTTGGAGAAAAATTTAGAATCCCTAATACCCAAAGTACTTTAGCAGTGAGGGAATCTTTTCCTCTAGGATTTGTAATCGGAGACTATTCCCATAGGATCAAACTTTCTGATATTGGAATTAGTAGCTCTGTGTCGCGTCACATCCCTATTAGAATAAGTGCATCGTTATATTTTGGACTGTCTGATACAAAAGAAATGAATCGTAGATTTCAGCGAACTCTTGTGAGCGGTACCGAAGTTCCTCCTATGCACTGGATAAAGTATGAGATAAAAACTCCAGTTGAGCACGGACAGGAGGTGTATTGGCAGGTTGTTAACACCGGAGCTCATGCGCGCGAAAAGGGCCAATTAAGAGGAGGTATTGAATATGGTGGACTGGTAAAGTGGGAAAGAAGTCTTTATACAGGAGTGCATTGGGTGGAGTGCTACTTGGTAGATTCAGTTAATAGGGAATGCGTAGGGAAAAGTGATCCATTTTTTGTTGTATTTAATAATTCCAGCTTTTCATTCCGATTATAGTGTCTATTAAATACTGCTTATGAAACTCGTAATTGAGTGTTTAGTGGAGTCTAATATTAGGCTTGGTAGTGAATTAAGCATTGAAAAAGAAGGAAAACTTTTTACATTCTTGGTAAACTCGGAAGGTGCTCTTGAAAAAATTAAAGTGCTTACGCCCATCTCTTATCCGGAGAGGTTTTATTCAGAAGTTAAAACAAACAGTCCATCTCCCTCTCAGCATGAAATAATTCTTCGAAAGGACGATGATTTGATAGATTCTGTAATTGAAGAACTACAGTCATTGGAATCTAGTCTCGCTTTTACATATCAAGTCCGAAAATTCCATTGGAATACCCTACAAATAGACCTAGTATGCGAAACTACGGAAGAAAGAAATAGAAACAGCGTAGTGAGTCTTAAGATGGAGAGCAGGTATCCAGAGTATCCAGTGATAGTAAGTGATGAAGATATGCGCTCTCTAGTCCTTGGGCTTGAGAAGTATAAAAGCCTCAGCATCTATAAGTCTTTTTACAGAGAGGGGCACAATGATTTTACGTCGTTCAGATACATAAACGCTTTCTACAACTATTACTTTATATTGGAGGGGATGTTTAGTGGTGGTGAAACACGCAACACAAAAGTAGAGCAAGAGTTTTATAAATCAGAAATACTAACAAGGCATGTGCAGGAGCTTATACAGATTTTGGAAAAGAAGCATCCAAGACATCTGAAGAACATTAAGAAAATGTTGGATAAGAGAAACCAAGAATTAAGTGTGAAGGGGATTATATCTCTCATCGTAAAAGTTCGTGGGGATTTGCATCATTTTTTCAATAATAAAAATAAAATTGAGCCAACTCCGTTTAATCAGAAAGCCTTTGAGTCAATTGCTTTAGTAATGCTTTTTCTATCGTGTAGTTCTATTCTAGGAAGAGTAGTTGAGATAAATCAAGAAAAAAATATATAGCTTTGTATGGATAAAGATCAAATAGAAAAAGTTCTCCTAGAAAAGTCTAGGATAGGCGGCCTCTTAACTGAGCTAGAAGTGGCCGGAATCTTTAAAAAGCATGGCTTTAGGTTAGAGCTCAATAAGTACTATAACGACATCGATGAAGGAAAAGGCAGAGAGATTGATTTGGTCGCCACATTCTCTAGGAAAACAGATACAGATGAAGAAGATTATCTTGAGATGGTTTTTAAATTTATTGTTGAGATAAAGAGATCTGAAAAGCCCTGGGTCTTCACAACATTTCCGGCAGATGATTTTCATGAAAAAGAGAGTCCATTTTTTAGATTTGAAAGTGAAAACTTTGATAAGTTAACTCTGGCAGAAGCTTTTTTTGGTACCCTTAAAGAGATTGAAGATGAAAGGTTGGGAAGAAACTTTGCTGTAATAGATCCTAAAGAGCAAAAGAAAGAAAATGATACCCCTATCTTCTCTGCATTATTCTCTGTGGCCAAGGCCTTTTATGCAGAGCATTTCTTAGACAGTTATATAAAGCAAGGGAAGGATAAATTGTCTGAAAAGATATTCGAGTACCATGAACTGTTAGTTGTTGTCGACGCACCAATTTACGAAGTGTTTATCGAAGATGGTAAGGAAAAGATCCAAAGAGTTAGTGAGCTTCTTGTCGCTTTCAACTACACATCACCTAAATATGATGAGACCAGTGTATATATCATACGGGTTATAGCAAAAGAGAGTTTGGACGACTTCCTAGGTATGAGGATGGAAAGTTTCAGAAAGATATCCGAAGAGATTCTTGAGAAAGAGGGTGGAGGCAAGCCTTTTGATGAAGAGGCTTAGGTTGATATGTATGTTTCCTCTAGTAATTCTCTCGTCTGCTTGAAGCACATCTCGAAGTTTGGATACGAGGGAAGGGGATCAGAATTTCCGAAAACATCCCATCTTGTGAGCAGCTAAAAACAGGGCTTAAGTGAGCCTTGTTTTTTGTTATCCAAAGTGAGGGTTAGAACCAAGAGATAGACAAAAGAATAAAAATGTAGCACAATGTCCTGTTGCAAGTTAATGACTTTTGCAGCAGCTATACTCCTAGCGAAAAGGAGGATTCCACAGAGGAGTTGCCATGGCCACAAGAGGCTGCGGTATCGTTTTCTACAACCCACGGAAAGACGCGGTTCTGGTCTTTCGTCGGGACAACAAGGACTGGATTCCCTTCCCGAACATGCTCGACCTCCTCGGTGGGCATGTGGAAGAAGGAGAAACCCCGGAAGAGGCCGCCGTTCGTGAAATGGCCGAAGAACTCATCGACCTGCGAACGGGACAGGAATATGTGTTGGAGCGGCACCAGCTGTTCCTTCGCTACACCGATGCACGGGATTGCGAGCAAAGCATTTTCGTGTGCGACGTGAACTTCGACCTCACGGACCTGCGTCTTCTCGAAGGCAAGGAACTGGTCTGGGTGTCACGGCAGGAAATCGAAGATGGTCTCAAGATGGCCTTCGAGTTCGGGAACGTGCTGAAGCAGTTCTTTGCAAATCGGTCCGCTGAAGCCATCTGACCAACGACTGTCTGTCGGCCTGCACAACCGCCCATCGTAAACCCTCACAGGTATCGGTGTGGCGGCTTTTTTTATCTAAAAATTGAAATCAGGCATATAAACTAATCCTTCTTGTTTCTGAACAGCGGTTCTAACGTCCTTCACGATGCGGAGCATAAATGAAAAAAAGTCCTCGCTTGAGGGTTTTTTTCATTTCTATTCAAGGCGACAGGATGAGAACGGGAAGGGGTCGGGAAACGGGAGTTTCCAGTTTGGGGTGACCGAGTCCTCGAGGGCTAGAGGGCGGAAGTCCTATAGAGTGCATCCGCCAGCTGGCGGAGAGCAGTGAGTGTTCCTATCGCCGGAGCAACTAAAACAAGGCTGTGAAAAGCCTTGTTTTTTGTTACCCTGATAGGCTGGTAGAGCTTATGATATAATCTAGCTATAAAAAAATTAAAAAACATGAACATACAGAAAAGTAGTATTATAATAGTCCTCGTTGTTGTTATAGTGGCCGGTTTGTTCGGATGGATGTTTTCATGGCAGCCATGGAAATCTGTGCAACAAGTAGATCAGGCTCGAATTAGTATGCCTGATAATCAGCCAACGGAGTTAGATCCAGAAAAACGGCCGTCCCTTAGTCGGCCGATAGATAAAAGAGAGGATAGAAATTATATTGGAAAAAGTGTTGAAGAGTGCTCTCGTGTTCAGGTCTTCTGTGTCGAGGGACTTGAGCGTTTCGATGACGAGACTGGGTGTGGTTGTCAGTCAATGGGGAGTATTCCGACAGACTGGAAACTCTATTCGAGTGATACCATCAGTTTTTCAATGTATTATGATCCATCACTCACTTTTCAGGAAGATTCAAAAACTGACGTGAGATTTTATAAGCAGGGACCGACACAACGAGGGCAGACGGAAATGTATGATGGAATGATTGTTTCGATCCGTAAAGTGAGTGTTGATGATGGAGGACAAGTATACATAGATGATCAGATAGAACAATATAAAAATGTTGGGAATATTACCGTACCGCTCCATGAGGGTAAACTCAACGGCATTTCAGTGAAAGAATACAGCGCGTCTGGGCTCGGTGATTCTACAATAATTTTTGTTCCAGTGGATAATCGGACACTCTTGGAAGTTTCTTATATGGCACCGGATCCAACCAATGCTGGATTTCAAAAAACGATTGATTTGATGCTTTCAACCTTTAGTCTTAGATAAGAGTGTTTTTCAAGTTTTTGGATTATTCTTGCCATACCTCCCCAATCCAAAGTTCTAAAGCTGTCCACTAAGGGGAGCAAAGAAAATAGAGGCTTTTTTGAGCCTCTATTTTTGTTACCCACAATGGACAATAGAACTTGATATACTGATGAGATAGAATAATTATTTCCGTGCAAACTATGTCAGACATTCAAGAATGGGAAGAGCTTTCCCGTGAAACAATTTTTGAGAAATACCGACGTGGTATCGAGAAAGTAGTTTTCCGATTGCCAGACGGCTCTGAGCGCGATTTTTATCTCAAGAAAGAGGATAGCTCGATTTGTGTTCTGGCTTTGACGGAGACGAAGGAGGTTATCCTTGCGAAACAGTTCCGTCCAGGACCAAAGAAGGTGTTGCTAGAACTTCCAGGAGGTGGAATGGAAAAAGGAGAAACTCCAGAAGAGGCCATAGCGAGAGAGCTTTTAGAAGAGACGGGTTATGCGGGAAATATCAAGCGGGTTACTCGGGCGTATGAGTGTGGTTATTCGCCGATGCATCGCTACTGCTTTGTAGCTACAGATTGTAAGAATGTCGCCGAGCCCAAGCTTGATGATGGAGAGTTTATTGAAGTTGTACTACTCCCATTAGATGAGTTTCGAAGCCTTCTACAAAGCGGAGAGCTTACCGATGTAGAGGTCGGCTATCTGGGTCTTGATTATCTTGGATTACTTTGATGAATAGTGAGGACTGGGGTGATACACTCTGCGCACCTTGTTCCATAAACTTCTTCAGGCCGAAGTAGTAGAACTTTGTGGCCTTACCTTCTTGTATAGAGGTTCTCATAAGCGGCTATCAGGCGGGGAGTAACCAGCAAAAACAGCCTTCATTTGACGGCTGTTTTTACTATGTAAAGTAGACTTGACATATGGTATGCGTGGTTTATACTGAATATGTAAAGTTGATTTGACATGGAATATGCTGGAAACCGTTGAAAATACGATAGAAAACCTGAGAAGAGAGAAAGGGCTGACTCAGGAAGAGCTGGCTCGGGTGGTCGGTGTGACTCGCCAGACGGTTATTGCTCTGGAGAAGGGGAACTATACCCCCTCCGTGCTGCTGGCGCTCAAGATCGCCCGGTTTTTTTGTCGGCCTGTGGAACAAATTTTTACCATTAAACCCTGAGTATGTCTTTGAAACCTGTTTCAGAAACAGTCGTGACCATTCTTCTTGTTATTTTTCTAGTCTGGTTTGTCAATCCGTTTGGCTTTTGGATGACGGATGCTTTTCATATGACATTACTGGGATTGATCGTGACGCTGTTCGCTATTTTCGCCATGTTTTTGTGGAGGGAAATTGTCGTGGATGAACGCGAACAGCTCCATCGCTTCATCGGTACCCGTTTCGCCTATACGGCCGGTGGCGTGTTGCTTCTCATAGGCATCATCGTGCAGGCGTTCGGCCACCGGATAGATCCGTGGCTGCCGCTTACACTGACTGGCATGGTTCTGGCCAAAATACTGGGGCGTCTGTATGCGGAGAAGCGTTACTAGAAAAAGAGAGAATAAAAAACGTAAACCGAGAAACATATGAAAGGAGGTGAAACAATATGAATAAAAACATAGTCATAGTAGTAGCATTGGGAGTAGTCGTAGTTCTCGGCGGCTGGTGGTTCACATCCAATCAGCAGGCAGCGAAGGACAAAGCCATGATGGAAGAAAAGGCCATGTCTGAAAAAGCGGCCATGGAGAAGGCTACCATGGAAAAAGAAGCTATGATGAAAAAAGAAGAAGCCACGAAGCAGCCTGATGCCATGATGGAGAAAAAAACGGATACAATGACGGCGAAAAGCTACACCGTTACGATGAAGGAACTGAATGGTTCCAAACAAATCGGAACGGCGACGATCGTTGACGCTGACGGCAAGGCCAAGGTGACGGTCAAAGTTGCTACCGGAGTGAAAGACGCTCCGCAGCCGGCGCACATCCACATCGGCGCCTGTCCGACTCCGGGAGCGGTGGCGTATCCTCTGAGTGCGGTCGTGAACGGAATGTCCGAAACGACACTGTCGATTTCGACGACAGAGTTGCTCAGCAAATTGCCACTCGCGATCAATGTCCACAAGTCCAAGGAGGAAGCATCGGTTTACGTTTCCTGTGGGGATATCGTAGCGGATGCGATGATGAAGAAGTAGTATTCCTTACTTCACTTCGTACGAAGTGCCGTGAAGCCGGGGTGGTTTCTGCAGAGCCACCCTCCTTGGCGGCATTTGCACATAATTTTTTAAGTACGCAGATACATATGCATAACAACCTATTGTTAGGAATTGGAGGAGTCATCGTAGCGGTATTTAGTATCTGGTTTTTCACATTCCGAGACCAGGGGACACCTGACACAGCCGTGGTGCCGGTGAAAACAGAGAAGGCTGTGGTGGAGCAGAATAGTACTGCCAAAGCGGAAGACACAATGACACCCGCAGCAGAGAGTACCCCAGCAATCAAGGGTGGACAGTATGTCGCGTATGATGCATCGAAGCTCGCTTTTGCAAGAGAGGGCAAGGTGGTGCTCTTTTTCCGTGCTTCGTGGTGTTCGGAGTGTCGCGCCTTGGATGCCGATATCAGGAAAAATCTTGATCAGATTCCTGCCAATGTGTTGATTCTTGATGTTAATTATGACCAGTCTGGCGAACTTAAGAAAAAGTACGGCGTGATCTATCAACATACGTTGGTGCAGGTGGATGAGAATGGCACGATGATTACCAAATGGTCAGGGAGTCCGGAGCTCCGCGATCTGTTGAAGGAAGTGAAGTAACTTATAAGAAACATTATGACAGTGCTGATAGTTTTCGCGTTTCTTGCTGGGCTGGTGACCATCCTTGCGCCGTGTATCTGGCCGATACTACCGATTGTCTTATCAGCCGGAGCGACGGGAGGGGAGCGGAAGCCTCTCGGTATCGTCGTCGGTTTGGCCGTGAGCTTTATGCTCATCATTTTGGCTCTTGCCTCTCTCGTCAGAGTGATTCCGTTTGATCCGGAAGCGCTTCGGACGCTCGCGGTGTTCATCATCGGATTTCTTGGACTGACGATGATTATTCCGGCGCTCGGCGCTCGACTCGAAGCCACGGTCAGCCGTTTGAGTAGCTTCGGTGGAAGATTTACGCATAGGAGTGGCACCGGATTTGGGAGTGGTTTCATCGTCGGTTTCGCTCTGGGTCTCGTTTGGTCACCGTGTGCCGGACCGATACTTGCAACCATCGCAACCTTGGCCGCGACGCAGGCGGTGAGTTTCAATGTGGTATTGATAACGCTGGCATTCGTGGTCGGAGTAGCGCTGCCACTTTTTGTGCTTGCTGTACTGGGACAGAACGTACTGGCCAAGACGCGAATTTTCTCCCAGTATACCAAACGCATCCAGCAGGTATTTGGAGTCATCATGATAGTAGCGGCACTCGCCATCTATACGGGCTATGACCGGACGCTCCAGACCCAGATCCTGGACTCGTTCCCTGGTTATGGCAGTTTTCTGAATCAATTTGAGAAGAGTGATACGGTGAAGGAGAAACTCGATGAACTGAAAAACACGAAACAGAAAAGCGAATTTCTGGATATGCAGCCGACTGTTCAGGCAACGAAGAGTGATCTTTCAAACTATGGGCCGGCACCGGAATTCACGAGTATCGCCCAGTGGCTGAATAACGATACGCCGCTGACGCTGGAAGGTTTGCGTGGCAAGGTAGTGTTGGTCGACTTCTGGACCTATAGTTGTATCAATTGTATTCGGACGTTGCCGTATTTGGTCAGCTGGTATGAGAAATACAGGGATCAGGGTTTTGTGATCGTCGGAGTGCATACGCCGGAATTTGAATTTGAAAAGAAAACATCCAATGTAGAAGAGGCGATGAAGCGCCATAAGATCAAGTATCCGGTAGCACAGGACAATGACTACGGAACGTGGCAAGTCTACAACAATCGTTATTGGCCGGCACACTATCTCATCGACGCGGAGGGGAATATCCGGCAGTACCATTTCGGTGAGGGCGCATACGCGGAAACAGAAACAGCCATACAGGAACTTTTGAAGGAAGCGGGGCAGAAAGTGGCTGCCGATATCTCAAATATCGAGGCGGAAAAATCGAGCGGACAAGAGACTCCGGAAACGTACCTGTGGAGTGATCGGGTGGAGCGATTGGTGTCGTCGGAAAAAATAACGGGGGAGGCACAAACGTTTACCGTGCCGGAGAGCCTAAGGGGACAGGCTCTGAGAAACACTTTTAACAGTGAAGAGAAAATATGAGCAGAGCGTATATAATACCTTTCATAGTAGTGGGTCTGCTGATCGTTATTGTTGGTGCTTGGTATGCAAAAGGTACTAAGAGTCTGGGGGACATAAAGATCCCAAGTATCCCCAAGCAGAGTTGTTTAGAAACCAATAAAGAAAAGCATATGAAAAAGACTCAGGCAGAATTGGCACAGTACAGCCGCGCGTATTTTGCGGGCGGGTGTTTCTGGTGTACAGAGTCTGATTTGCAAAAAGCGCCCGGGGTGGTCGAGGTCATTTCTGGTTATGCGGGAGGCAGCGTCGTCAATCCAACATACAGTGATGTGACGAGCGAGAAGAGCGGGCATCGGGAAGCCGTGGAAATTTATTATGATGGGAAGGTAACGACTTACGAAAATCTCGTACGTTACCACCTGATGCATATCGACCCTACGGATGCGGGAGGACAATTCTATGATCGCGGAGAAAGTTATCAGGCGGTGATATTTTACGGTACGGAAGAGGAACGGAGAGCGGCCGAGCAAGCCATCCGGGAACTGGATGATGCCAAAGTGTTTGACAAGCCGGTAGCGGTCAGAATCCTACCGTACAAGAATTTCTATACGGCGGAAGAGTACCATCAGAATTATGCCGAGAATAGCACGGTCAAATACTGCGCCTATCGGGAGTCGAGCGGTCGGGATGCGTTTCTCCAGAAGTATTTTGGTAACAAAAGTTGGGCAGAGCTGGTAGGGAAGAAGGGAAGCGTGCAAAAGAGTGTGCCGGTCAACCTGGATTTTTCGCACTATGTGAAACCGAGCGAGGCCGAGCTGAAGGCACAGTTGACGGCTATTCAATATGCTGTCACCCAGAAGGAAGGAACAGAGAGACCATTTGATAATGCGTATAACGACAATCACAAGGTTGGCATCTATGTGGATATTGTCAGTGGCGAGCCGCTCTACTCATCCTCAGATAAGTATGACAGCGGTACCGGTTGGCCGAGCTTTGTGAAGCCGATAGATGACCGGTACATTGTCGAGAAAGTCGATGAGGGGTTTTTCGGTGATCGTACCGAGATTCGGAGTCGGTACGGGGACAATCATCTCGGACATGTCTTTGCCGACGGACCAGCGGAGCGCGGCGGGAGGCGCTATTGTATGAATTCTGCCGCCCTACGCTTCATTCCACGTGAAAGCATGGAGCAAGAGGGATACGGAGAGTATATAGCGAGCGTGAGTACCCAATAGCATAATTGCTGCTCATATGAATAAGTTTCGAGAGATCCTGAGAATAAGCGGTGTGCCAGTTGTATTGGCGTCGCTTTGCTGTCTCTCACCAGTTATCCTTGTGCTTCTCGGAGTCTCATCGGTGAGCTTCGCTTCATCACTGGCTGATACTTTTTATGGGGAATACAAGTGGGTATTCCGTGGTATTGGAATCATGACTCTTATCGGGTCATTGATGTATTACATCTATCGGCAGAAGGGAATTTGCACCCTTGATCAAGTGAAACGTCGGCGTAACGAGATCATCAATTATATAGCGCTCACTCTCGTCGCAGGAGTTCTCGGATATCTCTTCTTTCTGTATGTGATTGTACATTATCTAGGTGTTTGGCTCTCGATATGGAAATGAGCTAACAATTGTTTTATCTGAGATACAGTTATTTCAGGATTAGGAAACGCCCATTCCCACTGAAAAGTTCGGAAGCTATCCCGCCAAGCGAGCAATGAAATTTGAGGCTTAATAAAGCCTCATTATTTGCTATTTGAAATAGAGTTAGAACTGATGCATACTTAAGGCAATAAAATTTACTAATCTGAAGTATTATGGCATTCGAATATCCAGAAAAGAGTAACCAGCCGATTCTCGATCTCAGCTTTATTAATAAGATGGAAGAGCTTGGTCCAGAGAATGAAGAGGTTCAAGAATTAGCAGCTGAAGGCGCGAAAAAAATTATTAAACAGATGGTGGCTATTGTAGAAGGGGAGGATATATATAAAAGAGCAGACTTAAGGCGTGAAGTAGATGGGCTCACTAATTACCAAAAGGGCGCTCTTCTATCATGGACAGTCTCTGATCGGAATTTGAATGAAATAACAAAAAGGGAAATTGTGAGAATGTTGGAGGCTTAAGTGGGTTCTAATAGCGTCCAGTCCGCGGAGCAGTTAAAAACAGGGCTTACCCAAGCCTCGTTTTTTGTTAACCAAAGTGAAGGTTAGAACCAGGTATACTGAAGATACTATGTTACCAAAAATCTATTTTGTTATTGGAGCCAATGGAGTAGGTAAGACTACTCTTCTTTCCCATTTAGTAACTCTTTTGTCACAGGGCGTATTTGAGCTTCACGATTTTGATGAAAGAGGTGTTCCTGATAATGCAGATAAAATTTGGCGTATTAGCGAGACAAACTATTGGATTAGTCGTGGAGAAGAAAATAAACGAAAAGGAGTCTCTACCGTCATTTGTGGATTCTCGAAGCCTGAGGAAATAGGTGAGCGAGCTGAAATTATATTACTTGATGTCAATGCAGAATCATTGGAAAAAAGGCTGAGAGGACGCTATCAAACAGAAGAATCTTTGAAAGAACTAGAGCGAACAACGGGAAAAAGTGTAGAGAAGTTCCTGGCTGATAACATTTATGTGTCTTCCCTCTTAAGGAAGAGCTGTGAAGAACGTGTCTGTAAGATAATTGAAACATCGGACGTTTCACCTGCGGAGATAGCTCAAGCAGTTGCAGGATTTATAAGGGGCTAAGAGTGAAGAGAAATATGAAACCAAAACTGATTATTTTAAATGGTGCTCTCGGAGTAGGGAAATCTACTTTGGCAGAACGGTATGCAGCGGAGCATCCGCTTACCTTAAAATTAGATATTGATGAAGTAAGAAGATTGATGAGCAACTATCGAGAAGAGAAAGAAATTTCAGGACTATTGGCTAAAAAAATGGCAGGTGAGATGGCACGAGTGCATTTGAAAGAGGGATATGATGTGGTTATTTCACAAATCTTTACTCAAACCGAGCCCCTTGAAGGTTTAGAGGGGATTGCCGAAGAATGTGGAGCAGATTTCTATGAATTGCTTCTTTCAATTTCCAAAGAGGATTCTATCAGGAGGTTTATCGAAAGAGGAAAGGCTGAAGGGTATACAGATGGTTTTCGTCCAGGAGGACTCGTAACTACAGGGGGAAAGGAAAAAAAGCTGGCGGAGATGTATGATGGCATGATGACTTTAGTTTCTAAACGACCTCATACGAGAATTGTCGAGTCAGTAGAAGGGGATATTGATGGCACCTATAAGAATCTCATGGAAGCGGTCACTAGGGGATAGAATTTCTTCAGATGGGCTCTATTACTACTGGAATATACAAATAGTCTTGTTTCTGAATCACGGTTCTAACGTCCTTCACGATGCGGAGCAATATGGTGTTTCGTATGATGCGGCATGGGGTTCGGTAGTTCATGCCTACATGACAGGGACTTCTTTCAGTAGTGAAGAAATACGTCCTTTGCTCGATGACGTTTTTCATGAAAAGTTCGCGGATAGACTTGAAAGAGTAAATAGAAATAATGATGTGATAAGTCTTTCACAGGTAATGAGGTTGTTTAGTGATGTATATCAAATATCTCCTTCAGCTACATTCTCAGGCATATGGGAGTCTTTTAGAAGGAGTACGCCTTCTTAAGTTTTACTTGCTAAACTTAGGATATATACATACTCACTTTTCTTCTGTATAACAGTTTTGTAGTTAACTCTAACGTATTTGAATCAGTGAGTATGCGTGTATGGGATATACATCCAAAACACCTTTGTCGCAAACACCTCCTTGCGGAGCATCGCGAGCTTCACGGACTTTGGAATATTTTGACAAAGCATAAAGGTCAAGGCGGATATGCGCGCCATCCGGAAACTTTACGCTGGGTGGGGAAGCAAAAGGCTTTGTATACTCGGCACGAGTTATTGGTACAGGAATTTGCGCGCCGAGGATATAAACATCACACCCCGCTTGATAAACGCCATGCGACTGGTCTGGGAAGTCAAAAAGTGTTTATAAACACCCTGAAAGAACAAAAAATTCTTCTGAAGGAAAAACCGTGTGAATGTTTACTCCATATTTGATCGGCAGTGGGCCAGTCGGGTGGGATCACTCACCTGCTCCAGGAGGGAAATTTAGTGAAAAAAGCGGTATACTCAAGTAGGTCAAAAATGATAGGCGTCAGGCATAATTTTGTAACTAAAGAATAGGCTCACATTCTATGCTCAAAGAATTTAAACAGTTTTTGTTGAGAGGAAATGTGGTGGATTTAGCAGTTGGTGTTGTCGTCGGTGCCGCCTTTGGAACAATTGTCTCCGCTCTTGTAACCGATCTCCTCGCCCCACTTATTGCCGCGATCGTAAAAGTACCGGATTTTGGAGAATTGTCATTCACCATAAACGGTAGTCAATTCATGTATGGCCACTTTATCAATGCACTTATATCTTTTTTACTTGTGGCGACAGCGGTGTTTTTCTTTGTGGTAAAACCAATGAATATACTGATTGCGAAAGCTAAAAAAGAACCACCAGTCGATCCGACAACCAAGAAGTGCACGGAGTGTTTGAGTGAGATACCGCTTGAGGCGAAGCGTTGTTCGCAGTGCACGCAGGTAGTGGGGTAAAAACCGGATAAGAATTCGGTACGCTATTCAGTGGCGGAACCCTCAGAATCGTCCCGCCTGTGCGAGATACTTCAAAATGAGAAGCGACGGGGGCGAAAAATTTTTCAAGATTCAATATGGACAAATCCGGAGTAACAGGGCGCATCAATGAAATAGCCTTTCAATTACTCAAACAGCATCCAAAGGGGCTCCGTTGGTCGGAACTCCTCTCAAAAATTGAAGCATCGGATCCCAGCCTTCATCCAAAAACAGTTAATGGATGTGTCTGGAGACTGATTGAAAAATTTCCAGACCAGGTGTACAAACCATCCAAAGGACTTTTCCGTTTGTTGAAATATAAATCTATCAAAGGATAATCGGATCAAGAGACACATATGAAATCATCAATAACGGTCGAGGTATTTGTAGAGGCCCCCAGAGAGAAAATTTGGGAATATTGGACTAAGCCAGAACATATCAAAAATTGGAATTTTGCTTCGGATGATTGGTGTACGCCTCACGCTACCAATGACTTGAGAGTAGGGGGGAAGTTTACTTTCCGAATGGAAGCTAAGGACGGGAGTGCGGGGTTTGATTTTGGGGGGACTTATACGGCTATTGATGAGTATAAAAAAATAGAATATGTCATGGGTGGTGATGGCGGGAGAAGGGTGAGTATTGAGTTTATGGCGCAAGGGAATGGGCACACAGTAACAGAGACATTTGAGGCTGAAGAAGAGCATTCACTTGAAATGCAGAAAAATGGTTGGCAGGCTATACTGAATAACTTCAAAAAATATATAGAGGCGCGCTCATAATGGTTGTATCGGTGTCTGTATACCAATGTCCTGAACACACGCGTTTCTTTGAATATCAGCCGACTATTATTCTTCCTCTGATCGGAGTGAGACAGCTGAGAGAAGTCTACCCTCCTTGGGGGGGTGAAAGCTATTTTATCACCCTACAATGTGTAAGTAGCACGGGGTTAGTGGCGGGCTAGGAGACCCCGTCTATAGTGGACAACTATTTTTTGATGGTAGAATAGGGGCACATACGAGGAGGGATTTTTGAGGGACGGGAGAGAACTGATGGTAAGAATAAATCTATGCTGACGGTATGTATAGTAGATGATAGCGCGGATATCCGCGATATCTACAGTCTCAAATTTCAGCGAGAGGGTTTTATGGTTGTCGTTGCGAGAGATGGTGCAGAGGGTCTCCAGCTCATCAGGGAGAAGAGACCTGACGTTATTCTATTGGATATAGAGATGCCCGTGATGGGTGGGCTCGAAGTACTCAAGGCATTGAAAGAAGATCCGGAACTGGAAAAAATTCCGGTTGTCGTCCTGAGCAATATCGATAACGAAGCGATGTTTCAACGGGTGAGCGAACTTGGCGCCGCAAAATATTATCTCGTGAAATCCCTCACGGATTCTCAACGGGTCGTGTCCGTCACACTTGAAGCCCTGAATGCGTAAAGAAAAGTGTCGAGACGCTCCTTCTGCCATCTGGAGAAGACTGCAAAGTTTACAGCATACTTTTTTGAGAGTCTGGTGTACGGGTTCCGGAAATTATTTGGCTGTTTTTTGAAAAAGGATACGGGAGACTGCGCTGTGATACCATAACTCTATGGACATCATCTCGCATGGATTGTGGGGGTCGCTCATCTTTGGCCGGACACCGCGGCGCGTTTTCTGGTGGGCATTTTTCTGGGGCGTGTTTCCGGACCTGATATCTTTTGGTTTGTATACGATCGGTACATGGGTCGGATTGTTTACACATCCTGATTGGAGTTCAGCTCAACACCCTGATCCATCGGCCATACCAGCTTTTGTGCATAGTTTGTACAATTTCTCACACAGCCTCATTGTGTTTGCTCTGGTGTTTGGCGGTGCGTGGATCTTTTTACGTCATCGCACATGGCCATTGGCAGCCTGGGGCCTACATATCCTTGTCGATATCCCCACCCATGCCTCGGCATTTTTTCCGACTCCATTTCTGTTCCCATTGTCTGACTTTCGTGTCAATGGCATTGCATGGGGGCAGCCGATTATTTTTTTCCCCAATCTTATCTTGCTCATTGGGCTATACGCCTGGTTCTACGGATTTCGGAGAAAAACTTAGGCCCAAAGTATTCTTGTGGTGATGCCACGAGAGGGGACAGTAATAGGGACGGCAGACTCAGCCGAAAGGACTGTCATAGAAAAAACCACTCTCCAAGAAAGTGGTTTCCTCCTCTATTATATGATCGGACTATTCAACGATCAGAGTACCGAATTGACCCTTGGCTCGGTGGCCAGGCTTGGAGCAGTAATAGGTGAAGGTGCCAGTTTTGTCAGCCTTGAACTCGATGACAACCTCTTGATTGAGGGGTAATTCTGTCTTGACTCCAAACTCATCAAGTGTAAAATCATGCCCTCCTTTTGTGGTGGTCGCTCGGATGCGGACTGTGTCGCCTTTCTTTACACGGATTTCTTTGAGTGAGTACCAGACTCCCGTTTCATCGAAATAGGCGGTGGTGGTGAATTCCTTCACGGATCCAGTCGGTTTCTCGGCGGCCTGATTCAGTGATCCAGTCGGAGCTGTTACCGTGTTGCTGCGCATAAACATATATCCACCGAGTGCAACGATGACGATCAGCGCGACCCATACCAGCTTTCCCATAGGTGTAAGATTATGTACTTAGACTCCCTTGACTCTCTGAGGAGTACAGCTTCAGTATAGGCTTCTCGGGGATGATTGACAAAAAACGCCCCAGCACTCAGCTAGGGCATTTTCACTCAAAAGCACAAGAACACGCTTAGGAGAGGTGTTTTCCGATGAGTTTCGTCATCTCGAACATATTCACCGTATCCTTGCCAAACACCGCCTTGAGGGCCGCGTCATTGTTGATGTTCCGCTTGTTTTCCGGATCCTGGAGATTCTTGCTCTTGATGTAGGCCCAGAGCTGCTTCGTCACTTCCGAACGGGGCATCGGCCCAGCACCTACCACGACCGCGAGTTCTGGGCTGATCTGCATCGGCTTCATGAACGCGGAGTTACTCGTCGCCATAATTTCCTGCTTTAGGGGTTACGGCTCCCATTATACACCTCTCGGAGGTTTTGGCTACCCGCTCGGCAGTCAATGGAGCACAAAGAAGTAAAGTATTTGGGCATTCGAACCCATGAGGAGCGGGCAGAGAAGTGTTTTGACCAATAGGCATCAGAGCGCGATCGACCTTGTTTCATCTGATCTGACGATACTAGAAGAGAGTGTTCCCGAGTTACCGGAGGACGGCTTGCTTCCTTTTTTCCCTCTTGATAGGATAACCATGGCTGCATCGGTTGCATGCCATTGTCCAAACGGGCAATTTTTTGTTGGCTTATTTCATATACCCTTTCCTATGTCTCCGCACCGACCAACCAATGTGACTGTAAGACGCTCACGCGCTGGCCTCGGACTTTTTGCTGCGACAGCGTTGAAAAAGGGCGAGACAATCATCGAATACATCGGCAAACGGATCCCGTCTGCGGTCGCGGATACATTGAACAACAGCTATATCTTTACCGTGAATCGCAAAATTGATATTGACGGGAGCCCGCGCTGGAATACGGCTCGCTATGCCAATCACTCGTGTCGTCCGAACTGCGAGTCCGTCATCCGTCGTGGCCGAGTTTTCATCGTCGCTCGAAAAAACATCGCGCCCGGGGAGGAACTCACCTATGACTATGGCAAAGATTTCTTTAATGAATTCATCAAACCATTTGGCTGCAAGTGTGTGAAGTGCCTCGCAAAACCAGTGCTCAAGAAAAAACATAACTCATCTACCTAGCGGCCCAGCCCCTCTCTGATTGACGGAGGCAGCGATTTGTGGGATGCTCTCTGCACTATGAATGAGCCGATCCCTTTTCCTATCCGTATCAATCGTTACCTCGCTCTCCGAGGTATCGCGACGCGTACGGCGGCAGATGCACTCATCACAGCGGGCAAGGTTTTCATCAATGGGCAGCCCGCCACGCTCGGCACCAAAGTACTCGAGGGGGATAGTGTCGAGGTGAAACGCGGTGGCCGAGAACGAGTCTATCGCTATATCGCGTATTACAAGCCGCGCGGTATCATCACCCACTCGCCCGAGCGGGGAGAAAAAGCGATCACGGATATTTTTTTTGAGAAAGGCCTCTTTCCGGTTGGCCGACTCGATAAGGCATCGGAGGGACTCATCATCCTGACCGATGACGGACGGATAACCGAGCGTCTTCTCCATCCGCGCTTCGTACATGAGAAGGAATACGAAGTTATCGTACAAGAGTCTATCTTGCCTGGGGTCGAAGAAAAACTATTGGCCGGTATCGAGAGTGAAGGCGAATGGTTGCGAGCGCGGCAGGTACAGAAAACCGGTCGCTCAGCGTTGAAGATCATCCTCACTGAGGGCAAAAAACATCAGATTCGGCGCATGCTCGCCGCCCTTCATCTGACAGTGAAAGAACTGAAACGAGTGCGTATCATGCAAGTCGGCTTGGGGGATTTGATGCCAGGTGAGGGACGCCGCCTCGTGGGGACTGAACGGGCCACCTTTCTGGCGGACATTGGTCTTGCACAAGCGAATCTGACATCAACCCCGCATCTGAATACTTGAAAAGAATACTTGGTGGTGGGGTGGTAAGGACGGTTTCCTCCTCACAACCAATTCGTCCATCTTGACAAAAAAAACAAAACCTGATTAGATAGACTTTCGTCCTAGAGAAGAGAACTCGTTTTTTATCCCAGCTATCCGGGCATCAACCACCGGATTTTGTCGGGAATATACACAGAATATGGATATATCTGCTCTGTTCAAATTTCGCCAAGCCGCCATGTATGGTTTCATCGGACTTTCGGCGGTTATCGTCGATTATACAGTTTTTTATGTACTCCATAATACGCTCTATTGGAGTGCTATCATTGCGACAGCGGTTTCGGTTTCTGTTGCGACGGTCTACGCGTTCCTCTTGAATGCGTATTTCAATTTCCAGCAGACAAACCGTCTTTTTGTGCGTTTCATATCCTATTTCGCTGTTAGCGGAATAGGCCTTCTTATAAGTATGCTCATCTTGTTCTTCTTTAGTGAGCAGAACGGATTCAATTCGAACATCGTCAAGGCGGCATCAATTCCTTTTATTGTTGCGCTCCAGTATGTGCTCAATGTGTTCGTTTCATTTTCTCAGACGCTCTTCGAGAGGAAGACTTCATTAAACAAGTAAGGCCAGTGTGCCAAATTCACATGGTTATGAGTCAGCCACAAAAGCGGGTAGCTATCATCGGCGGGGGATTCGCAGGCCTTGCGGCAGCGTATCATCTCGGTAAGGCAGGGATCCATGTAACGCTCTACGAGCGCGCCTCGACTCTCGGCGGACTTGCCGGTGGGTTCTCGCTTCTCGGTATGCCTCTCGAAAAGGCGTATCATTTTTTCTACAAGACCGATCGTCATCTGCTCGGATTCGCCGAAGAGCTCGGCATCAGCGCGAAAGCTGCATTTTATAAAAGCTCAGTTTCGACCTATTTTGGTGGCAAGCTGTATCCCTTCATGAGTGCCAAAGATCTGCTTACTTTTAGCCCACTCCCATTTCTCGATCGGATCCGCTTCGGAGTAACAGCGCTTTACCTCCAATTCCTGAAGGACTGGAAGTCGCTTTCGAAGATCACAGCCTACGAGTGGCTCAAGAAATGGGCTGGACCCAAGGTGACAGAGGTTATCTGGGAGCCGCTCCTCAAGGGGAAATTCAATAAGTACTATAAAGATATCGCCATGTCATGGCTCTGGCGGCGTATCCAGATACGCGCTGTCTCAAAGGATAAGGGAGTCGAAATGTTGGGCTACTTTCATGGTGGATTCGTTGCAATCATCGACGCCGCGGCCGAGAAGATCAGGAGTTTCGGCGGAATAATCATAACGAATCAGGGAATTGACCGGATCGAGTCAGATGAGAATGGTGCTGGGCTCGTCGTGAACGGCGAACGTCGAATTTATGACGCAGTCATTGCGACGGTTCCATCTCCGGCTTTCGCTCATCTCGTTGCTGGAAATGCCGGTGTGACCGAAGACTATCTCGCCAAGCTCAAAAGCATTGATTATCTCGGTGCCGTCATTATGGTTTTCGCGACCGATCAGGAAATCAGCTCATATTTCTGGCACAACATTAATGATTCGGAAATTCCGTTCCTCGTACTCCTTTCAACTTCCGCCTTGACTGGAACGCAGGCCTTCAAGGGCAAGCACATTTACTACATCGGTGCCTATGTCCCAGCTGAACATCGCTACTTCTCCGATTCTGAAGCAGCTATTATGAATGAGTGGAAAACAGGACTAAAGAAGATGTTTGCACATTTTGATGAGTCGAAGATCCTTGAGGAAAAACTTTTCCGGTTCAAGGATGCTCAGCATATCGTCGGCATCGACTATATCGACAAGATTCCAGCCTATGAATCTCCAGTGAAGAATGTTTATCTCTCGAATTTTTCTCAAATTTTTCCGGATGACCGAGGAACGAATTACGCTATAGAGGAGGGGAAGAAGATCGCCGAGCTTGTGCGAAAGAATCTGTCCGTCGCTTGAATGTAAGCACTATGACAAAGACTGAAGTTATCAAGAAACTCGATCTCACGATATTACTTCCGACTTATAATGAGGCGGCAAATATTGCTCCTTTGCTGCGTGCTATCGCCCAGGCTCTCAAAGAGGTTCCAGTCGACTACGAAATTGTTTTTATCGACGATAGCTCGGATATGACGCCGGATGTCATTCGGAAAATGCAGGAATTATATCCGAATCTACGGCTGATTCATCGGCCACCTGAGGCGCGAAATGGTCTCGCGACGGCCCTTATCGATGGGTTTTCCGCCGCGAAAGGCGAATATATTCTTTGTATGGATTCTGATCTCCAACACTCGCCCCAGACTATCCCGCGGCTTCTGGCCAAACTCCGTGAAAGTAAAGCTGATATCGTAGTTGCGACGCGTTACGCTGGCGATGGAAGCGCCGAGGGACTTGGAAGCCTCTATCGACGAGCCGTGTCGCATCTCTGCCGGCTCGCCTCATGGTGCCTTATCCCTCAAACTCGGAAAACCACCGATCCCGGAAGCGGCTTCTTCGTATTCCGGAAGTCGATTGTGAATATGGTGAATTTTCGAGGATTGCGAGGATTTAAAATCCTTATCGACATTCTCGCTCGGACCAAAAAGCTACATGTCGCCGAAGTTCCATTCACTTTTCTCAAGCGGACAAATAACAAGAGCAAGGCGACGGTCGAACAGGGATTCGCTTTTATTTTCCATCTCTTCACACTTAAATATCTCGATTACTTTCCGGCCAAGGTCGTGAAACAGGCCAAGAGCGTTGAAAGTGCTGTTTCGGTCGTCCAAAAGCCTTTCAGCGCGAGACAGGCTTTACCAGGCTTGATCGCTGACGGGTCGATTGCGATTCTCATTGCCTTCGCTGGATGGTATCTCATTGGTTACTATGCCGCCTTCAATTATCTTTATACCGGATATGAAGACTGGATATATCACGCTTTCCGCGTGAAATCGCTCCAGGACCATGGCATGGTGTCGTGGGACCATGTCTGGAGCAATGGCATCAGCTACTGGAAACTCTATCAGTATGTTGCTCACTTGCTCATTCTCGCTATCGTCAAACTCACCAGTTTGCCGATTACCAAAGTTCTCCTCCTCTCGCTTGTCGGGCTGTATATTGGTCTCCGTGTGACTCTCTATTTTATCCTGCGTTCGCTTGGTGTGCAGCGTATTTTTGCCCTACTTTCGGTCGTTGCCTCGTACACCATCGTTCAGGAGTGGGGATCGATGCAAGACTATTCGATATATGTCGCGTTCATCGCGTTCCCACTCTACCTCGTCCTATGGATAATGACGTTCCGTGATCTCAAATGGATATATCTCCTGGCGGCTGTAACTGGTGCAGTGTGGACGTTCCATCCGGTGCTTGGATTTAATGCGACCATCCTGCTTGGCTTCCTCGCCTTATTCTCTCGGCTCAAGACCGACTTCTCGAAGCTTGTCCGGGTCGGTCTAGTCTATTTGTTCGCCGCCGCACCATTTTGGGTGTCGTATTTTACGGCAGGCTATTTCTTTACCAATCCGCTTTTTAAGTCGTATATCTATCTTTCAACATCGGTTCTCGCCCCATACGCCGGGCTCAGTATGATTTACTGGATTCTCATTGGACTCTCGTGGGGGCTTGTCATCTGGCGCTCGAGTCTTGTCCCGACCTGGACGAAAGTACTCCTCGTGTATGCTTCGTTCTATCTCATCCTTATCTATCTCGGCCAGCAGAATTACCTTCCGAATTTCTTGGTTCAGTTCCAGTTCTCGCGGGGACTGACGGCTGTCGCTTTTGCACTCGTGTTTGTTTTCGGATCCGTACTACATCACACACTCGGCCAGGCACACATGCAGGCCATCCGTTTCGTCGCGGCCGTGCTCATAGCGACAGCCGCTGTTCACGCTGTTGACATTGCTTCCCGGTTCTATGTCTCGCCGCCGGTGAATGAAATTCAGAATGCGGTGGCGACGTATTTCAAAGACCGCGAGTTGCCAAAGGGGAGTATCTTTACTGAGAATGTTTCCGAAGCGACATATTTTGCCAAGGACGGAATCCGGTATGCTACTTCGTACAATGAGCATATGCAGCCACATCCATATTCGACTCGGCTTCGCATTCTCATGAACAGCCGACTCGGATACACTGGGATCTCGAAATCGCATATCACGAATGTCGAGAACTATGCGACTGTCCTTGGGATCGAATATCTCTTCCTTCCGGCCAACTCTCCTTTGGTCAAGGGCCTGACGGAGAAGGAAGATGCTATGTTCGAAGTGATGGAATACGTCGATAGTGAGCCGCTGACTGATGCGATTGCCGTTCTTCGAAACACGAAACCGATCATTTCCGCTTTCGCGCTTGAGAGGTCGGATTTTCCGGACCGGCTTTGGAGTGAAGAGCTTCCACTCCCGACGATTCATGTTGGGTCATACAAGCGCTGGGACGACCGGATCGCCGAAATGGCGGTGCTGATGCGCTCAGGGAAAATCATTCCACTCGAGACGGAGTTTGTTCCGACGAACGAGTTGCGGCTGACTGCGCCCGATCAGGCAAAAGTATTCTTGATAAAAGACCTTCTCGTTATCGTGAACCAAAGTTATGATGCCCGATGGATGGTCGCCGGAGGGGGGATGAATGATGTGGCAATCACCCCGACAACACTTCGTTTCATAGCCCTTGAGCGAAGTGAGGGGAGGTTGTTGTTTCCGCTCGCACTCGTGAATGAGTGGCCGTGGTGGTATTTTCCGGTTCAGGCTTTCGGAGTGACAGCCGTCATCTGTTCGCTTCTCTGGACACTGAAGACTAGTGGTTTCCCGAAACGATTCAAAAAAATACTCTCAGAACTATACTATGCCGGCAAATAACACCTCGAAGTCTGAACGCTATCTTGCCTCGACGCGGATCGATAATCTAACGATCGTTTTCCTCCTGTCCGCGCCGTTCGTCGTCGTATTCTATGCTTCCTTCGTCTTCAATCCGGAGAATGCGGACCACCTGGTTCTCTATGCTTTTCAGGTACTCGCTGACGCGATCAGCATCACGGTTTTGGCCGGACTCTGGGTGACTGTTCTTCTTGATGTTGTTGTTGAATGGCATCATCGTCTCCGTCGAGTTTGGGACGCTGCCTTTCTGGAGACAGAAAAACCGACGATCGACTGCATCATAACGACTTTTAATGAGCCGATCGATGTTGTAGAAAAGACGTTCAAGGCGGTTCTGGCCATGGAGTATCCCCACGCGAGCTATGTCTTCGACGATGGCCAGTCAGCCGAAGTGGAGGCACTTGCCAAGAAGCTCGGCATCCGGTATGTGACTCGCGATGACCGCAAGTATGCGAAAGCGGGAAACCTGAATAACGGGCTTCAGGACTGCACTGGGGATTTTTTTGCCGTCTTCGATGCCGACCAGGTTCCGAAGCCGGAGTTCATCGTAACGCTGTTGCCGTATATGGCGAACCGCCGTGTTGCCATGGTGCAATCGCCGCAGCATTATGAGAACACCCATCAGTTCATCGCGGCCGGTGCCGCTCAGGCCCAGGAGGTTTTCTACCGCTATGTCTGTCCGTCCAAGAATATCTCGAATTCCGCTTTTTGTGTTGGAACGAATATGATTTTTCGCAGGGAAGCTATCGACAATATCGGCGGTATCGCTTTCAATAAGTCGGAAGATATCTGGACATCACTCAAGCTTCATGAGAGCGGCTGGCAGACGATCTTTGTGAATAAGATTCTCGCTATCGGCCAGGCGCCGTCGACAGTTGTCTCGTATTTCAAACAGCAGCTTCGTTGGGCGAGAGGTGGACTTGAGATGCTTTTCTACCACAATCCGCTCCGTTCAAGCCGGCTCCAGCTTGACCAGCGTATCCAGTACTTCATGTCGAACTCCTTCTTCCTAGTGGGGATTTCGATCGCGGTGTACCTTATTTTCCCGCTCCTCTATCTTCTTTTCTCGATCAAGCCGCTCGAAACGGAATCGCCGTTCACCTGGCTTATCCATTACGTTCCTTTCTTTCTGCTCTACTATTCCCTAACCTGGCTCCTGACTGGCCGGCTATCAGTTTCGACGCTTGCGACAGCACTGGCTACTTTCTACCCGTATCTCCTTGCTCTCTTCTCGGTGTTTTTTGATAAAGAACATGAGTGGACAGCGACGACTTCGAAGAAGAGCTCGGAAGACTTCTTCATGAAATGGGCGTGGCCGCACGTCTTCATCATCATACTTACCCCACTCGCACTCATCGTCGGTTGGTATAATAATTACGACTTCTGGTCAGGGCTGTTCTACTCCGCATGGTCGGTGATCAACATGCTTCTCCTCTATGTGTTTATAACGGGAGAGGGGCGCTCCGGCATCCGGGCGAAAACTACCGTCATCTAATATCATCAACCACTTTTTAATCACCCTCCTATGGCCACATCGAACTCACAGTCAATCAGAAGCTTCCTCACAAATTCGGGATATCTCATCCTTGTGTTTGTCTTCGCTTTCGCGGTCGCTACCCAGGCGCTCATGCACAAGATTAATAACTATGAGCTCAATAAGAGCCTTCTCTTTCTGACAGTGAAGAAAGAACGCGTCGATGTCTCGACTACAGTTCCCGGACGGATCGAAGAGATTCTCGTCCGCCCAGGCGTCCACGTGAAGTCTGGCGAAATCGTTGCGCGACTGAAGGATGAGAGTCGCAATTTCAAGATCGCTGCGCTTCGGGATGTCGCGGATCAGAACCTTTCCGCTCGGACCGAGTTGGAACTGCTTTTGGCCCAGACCGAGGAATATGACATCCGCGCCCCCCGCGACGGCGTCGTGGAGCGGGTGTATGCTTCGAAGGGTACATCAGTGATCGAAGGAGTGGTCATCCTCAGTATCTATGCGGACGAGGATATGCAGCTTGTCGGAAACATTCGGCCGGAGCAGTACAACCTTATCGACAAGCACCGGGGCATCAGTGTCTTCAATCCGCGTCTCGGTCAAGCCTTCACCGCTTCGTTCCAGGGTATTACTGGGGTTCGCGATGACATGCTTCCTGATGGGACCAAAGTGCCGATGTCGACCGACCTCAGTCAAACCAAGAATGAGCTATATGAAATCCGTTTCGCGTTGAATGAGAAAGAGGAGGGCGCATCGTTCATCGAAGGGGAGAAGCTCGAGATCATCTCGGAGAATATCGATATCGAGCAGCAGAAGCCGCTCTACCGGCTCGCCAAGCTTTGGAACAGCCTGATTCTCGGAACAGACTTCGAGTCGCTTCGGAAGTATAATGAAGGAAAAAATGACATTCCAAAATCGCAGTAAATGGATCGTACTTGGAGCCGCTATCCTAGCAGTTCTTTTTTGGCAGCTATTTTCACAAATGAAAAAACCCGAGAGCGAGGTGATCTCTGAAGGGGATAGGACTGTGCCAGAGTCCAGGGGCGTATCGTTGCGAACGAATACCTGGTT
This sequence comes from uncultured Bdellovibrionales bacterium, assembly GCA_964530135.1. Taxonomy (GTDB): domain Bacteria; phylum Patescibacteriota; class Minisyncoccia; order Moranbacterales; family UBA1568; genus SSEF01. Next base: position 44,704 of record CAZGXN010000006.1, read on the forward strand.
CTCCAGCCTATTTTTCCAATTTCCGACCGCCCCGCTCTTTGTCTTTCCAGGAGCATACCAATGGAACGAGCGTGGCCTTTCACTCGCTGTTTCGACCGTTCTTGGCACGGAGAATACCTTCTTTGGCAGTTTCGATCCATTATGTGATATTTCCGGATTATCGCCGATCATGGGGGTAAAGGTGGAGCGTTACGGCGACTGGGATGTCGTCGTACGGACAGTGCCCAAAGCCGGAGCAGCCTGGACGGCACATTTTATCCAAGGATCGCCCATTGTTGATATCAGAGATTTTTCGGAACCGCTTTCTTTGTCATGCAAGCCGGGTATGGAAGTGTCAAGATATCGGAACGATGCTTTTATCGTCCGCCGTGGTCAACAGTCAGTATTCCTTATTCAATCCCGCGAGGTAGGCAGCGAATCAGATTCTTTCCAATCCATTTCGGGGCGCTATCGCATTATCCAGTTGCCGCCGGAAACAGATCAGACAGCGGATTTTTTTCTGGATCTCCCTTGGCCGACGGTGCTCGACACTCTATATGGATCATCAAGCCGAGACGGATTTTTGCAATCAGCGCTGGTGACTGTGACGGAAAATGATGAGGTTCCTCTCACGACACTTTGGCCACATCACCGCCTTGGTGGAGCGAAAATCCAGGGAGAACGTCTCGGCAGCTACGCTACGGTCTATGGTCGGCTTGACCTCCAGCTTTCGAATCGAATCGACATAGAAGTGCCCGAACCGGTCATTGCTCGTGATTTTCTTCCGGTTTCCGATCGCGCTTCGCGTGAAACAATCGTTTCTGCTGTAAAAGAGGATGTAGCTCGTTATTTGGCAGAGGCGGTTCCGGCTGGCGTCTATTTCCGTGGTACCTGGCTCGGCGGCTTAGTGAGCGTCATCCAGTTAGCTGACGCTTACGGAATGATTGAGGAGAAAGAAAAACTTCTCGATCTTTTGGAACGGCAACTTCGCATGTCGCTTGTCGACTTTGCCTACAGTCCAGAGAAAAAGATGTTCATCGCCGGAAAAAACTCCGAATTCGGAAATGAGAAGGGAAACGACCACCACTTCCATTATGGTTACTACCTGCGTTCAGCCGCGGTCTTGTTTGATGCCCGCCCGGCTGCAGGTGATGACTTGAAAGCGATCCTTGACGAGATGGCGTTCGATATTGCGAATAGTGATCGGTCATCGAAACGCTATCCTTTTCTACGCCACTTCTCGCCGTATGCCGGACACTCATGGGCTGACGGAGAAGCATTATTCCAAGACGGGAATAACCAAGAGTCATCATCCGAGTCTATGAATGCCTGGTATGGGCTGTATCTTTGGGGGAAGGCAACTAACAATAACCGGTTCTCAATGACCGGAATGGGCCTCTATGCAAACGAGCTCCTTGGGCTGAAAAGCTATTGGTTCGGCGAGGGAAATCCCTTTCCGTCCGGGTTCGAACACCCACTTGTTTCGCTCGTCTGGGGCGGCAAGCGAGACTACGCGACGTGGTTTAGTGCCGACCCGATGCATATCCAGGGAATCCAGTGGCTGCCGATCACGCCCGCCTCCGAGTATCTCGGAACACTGCCGAATCATATCGAACGAATGAATGACCTTAATCTGACGACCGCTCGGGCGGCCGATCATGAATGGGGTGATCTCTATACTGCGTATCTCTCATATTTCGATCCAGCTGAGGCGGCGAAGTATCTCGAGACTGCCTCGAAGCATCAGGCGATCAAATCCAAGGCCCTTTTGTACCATACGGTGCTAAAAAATCTTGAAGAGCAGTAATAAAAAAACCAAGGTCTTCGAGATACCTTGGTTTTTGGGTGAGGCGGGGGGACGCTCTTACAAGAGTCCGACCTGACCAAAGAAGGTGAGGGTGAGAACCGGAACGAGGGCGAGCAGGAACGCCATCGATGTTTCCTCACTCTGCGCCTGTTCAGTGGCGACTTTAGCACAGTTCTCGCACGTCGCACCTGTATGAGCCTCCATGACGGGCTCGTTTTGCATACTCTCCATAGGAGTGTTTGTTTTACTAATTATTTATTAAACGACTTGTTGAAAAGAAAAAACGGGGGACCTGGGTCACCCGCTTTGCTCACTTCAACACCTTCAGTATACTCCCATTTTTCACAAAAGTCAAGGCCGCAGGGCGCTCATACCAAAGAGTTTTGTAGAGGTGATGTTTTGTGGACGGTGTAACCGATACGCGGTGAATCGTTTGTTCAGGGTTACAACATGGGAGAGTGATTTGTTATGTGAGTGGACGAGGTGCGGTAACTTGCCACTCGGAAGGGAGTAGACTATACTTGCCTTGTACCTGGTGGGGAGGTAGGTGGGAGAACATCTGTTTCTCATCCGTCGTTATCTCTCTTTGAGTACACTTTCTATTATTCTCAGTAGCAACATTTATGAAGCATGCGTCTCTTGAGGGAAAATCAAAACTCGTTACGAATTATCGGAAAGCGAAGAGTCTACTCGAAACCATCGAGCGTATGGTCGCTGAAGATGTGTATTGTATCGACATCATGCAACAGAACCTCGCGGTTATGGGCCTGCTGCGCTCAGCACAGAATCAACTCATGGAACGACACCTCCATCATTGCTTCCGGACAGCCATGGAGTCTGGCAGCGAAAAGAAAAAGCGGGCGATGATCGATGAAATGCTCGCAGTAAATAACTTTTCACAGAAATAATCTCGTCCCTATGGCTCAGAAAAAAGTTTTCATCCGTGGCATGCATTGTCGGTCTTGCGAGTTGCTCTTGGAGGACGATCTCGGCAAGCTCCCTGGCATTAAAAAAACACTGGCGAATTTTCGGTCTGGGACAGTCCTCCTGACATACGAACAGGCGGCTCCAAATGATGCAGACATCGCCCGCACGGTCGAGGCGGCGGGGTATACGGTTGCTGATGGAGCGCCGACTGCCGCATTGCCCTGGCTGACACACAAGATAGAAAGATACGGCATTGTACTCTTTTCGGTTGTTGTGGTTTTCGTACTTGCACTCATCGGTACTGCCCAGGGCTGGTTTGCGATTGGACTCGGCACGGATATTGATCCGACCAAACTCTCACTCATCCTCTTGGTCGGTCTCGCGGCAGGCGTATCGACCTGTGCGGCACTCATCGGCGGACTCGTTCTCGGCCTCTCGAGCCAGTACAGTGCCGCTCATCCTGAACTCTCCTTCCGTCAGCGGCTCATCCCACAGGTGTGGTTTCAGGCGGGACGCATCGGCGGCTTTGCTCTGTTTGGGGCGCTCCTCGGTCTCGTCGGAGAGAAACTGTCCGGATCAATCGGATTCACCGCACTCCTCACGCTCGCGGCTGGTGCGGTGATGCTCTTCCTCGGACTGCAGCTCACGGGACTCTCACCGCGTCTGTCGGCGTGGAGTTTTGCGTTGCCCAAGTCACTCGCTCGTGTGCTCGGCTTTGGTGGAGATCAAAAAACCTATTCGCATCGGGGGGCTTTCGTGATGGGCGCGCTGACTTTCTTCTTGCCGTGCGGCTTCACTCAGGCGGTACAGATCGCTGTCATCGCGAGTGGCTCAGTCCTCCTCGGCGCTCTGGCACTTCCAGTCTTTGCCATCGGGACTTTACCGGGGCTTTTGGCCTTGGGTGGGTTTGGGGCTTTGCCACAAGGTGCGGCTCGAGTTTGGCTCCTACCCTTTATCGCTGTCTGCCTTATCGCGTTTGGCGGGTGGAATATCACCTCGGGACTGCAGCTCTTGGGCATCAACACGGCCGCGTTTACCCAGAGTGCTGATCAGAACGCGGTAGCGGATTTTGCTCCGCTCGAAAACGGCATCCAGGTGGTGCGTATCATGCAGGATGCGCGCGGGTATCATCCGAGCGAATTGCCGGCGCTGCGCCTCGGCGTACCGGCACGGCTCATCGTCGATTCACAGGATTCATATACCTGTGCCGCGTCATTGGTTATCCCAGCCTACGGGATCCAAGAGCAGCTTGAGCCGGGTGAAAATGTCATCGACTTTACGCCGCAGAAAGCTGGAAACCTCGCCTTTAGTTGCAGTATGGGGATGTTCCGTGGAGCCTTTCAAGTGAGTGAGTAAGTAGTTGCGGAAGTTTCGGCCAGAGTGTGGATCGTGTCGCAGTGTGAGAGAGGAGAATGTCGCCTTTATTTTTTAGCCAGCGGCCAGTATGACAAAAGACACCTTTCAAGTTCAGGGGATGCATTGTGCCTCATGCGCCTCGATCATCGAACGGAAGCTTGCGAAGCTGCCTGGTGTTCACAGTGCGGTCGTGAACTACGGGACCGAAAAGGTAGCTGTTGAGTATGATATGGAGCAGGTGAAGCCCGAGGGACTATCTCGTCATCTCGAACCCCTCGGCTATCGGCTGGAGATGCCAGTGCCGATACAGTCAGAACATGGATCAGCTCATGGTCAGATGTCTGAGGGGGATCACGCACTGCATGCCACATCTCAGCCAGCAGAAGTAGAGGCGCTCCAGAAAAGTGTCTGGGTGTCTTTGCCCATCGTGGTGTTTGCTGTTTTGCTGATGGGTTGGGATATCCTGTCTCAGGAGTTTGGTGTGCTCCCTGAGATGACTCTGGTAACAAAGGAATTTTTTCATCATCTCCTCCCACTTTTGGCCACCTATACTCTCTTTGTTACCGGTCGTCCCTATCTGCTCGGACTCTGGCGGTTTATTCGGTACGGCGCCGCCAACATGGATACGCTTATCGGTCTTGGGACTCTGGCAGCGTATCTCTATAGTTTTACAGTGACGGCCTTTGCGGTATCCCTCGAGCCGTATCTGAATGTGGAATATACGTACTATGATGTTACGATTGTCGTCATCGGACTGATTACGCTGGGGAAATGGTTGGAAGCGAAAGCCAAAGTCAAAACTGGAGCAGCCATTCGGAAACTTTTAACATTGCAAGCCAAGACGGCTTGGGTATTGCGCGATGGTCAAGAACGAGAGCTCTCACTGGATCAGGTGGTCGTCGGTGATGTGATTCGTGTAAAACCCGGAGGAAAAATTCCGGTCGATGGTGTCATCCTCGAAGGAACATCCACACTGGACGAGTCGATGCTCACCGGCGAACCCATGCCAGTTTCCAAAGGAGTCAATGATCGGGTAACTGGCGGGACAATAAATGGGAATGGCTCATTCACCTTTCGGGCGACTGCCGTCGGCGGGGCGACATTGCTCGCGCAGATCATCAAGCTAGTCGGCGAGGCTCAGGGGAGCAAGGCCCCAATTCAGAAATTAGCCGATCAGATTTCAGCCGTGTTCGTACCCATCGTACTTGTGATCGCAGTGGGGACGCTTCTGGTGTGGGTCTTGATCGGCTCTGGCTCACTTCCATTCTCGGAAGCCTTTGTAAAAGGACTCGTTTCTTTTGTGGGTGTTCTCGTCATCGCCTGTCCGTGTGCTCTCGGGCTGGCGACGCCGACAGCGATCATCGTGGGTGTCGGCAAAGGCGCACAGCATGGGATACTGATCAAAAATGCGACAGTCCTTGAAAAAATGCACTCAGTAGATACGCTCGTCATCGACAAGACGGGGACGCTGACAGTGGGTAAACCAAAGTTTTTAGGCCTCCAAAGTATTGAAGCTCGGGACGAGGCTGAGGTGCTGCAGATCCTCGCCTCATTGGAACAGCACTCTGAACATCCGATCGGCCAGGCCATACTCCAGACTGCCAAAGAGAGAGGTGTGTCGGTGTTGCCGATTACGGATTTTGAAAATCTGACCGGTCGGGGCGTAACAGGTGTCATCCAGGGGAAGCAGTACTGGGTGGGCAATAGCACGCTGGTTCAGGAGCGGGGATTGACACTTGATGAAAAAATAATCGAAACCTACACCCTCTCTGGCGGAACGCCACTCGTCCTCATGGGGGATGCTGCGGTGGTGGCAGTGGCGGGGGTGGGCGATACGGTGAAACCAGAAGCCAAGAGAGCCGTCGAGTCTCTCCGTCAGCTCGGCATCCGTATCATTATGGTAACGGGGGATGATATCCGGACTGCTGAATTTGTCGGCAAAAACCTCGGAATCGATGAGATTCATGCGGGTGTCTTGCCGGCGGCCAAACAGGCCTTTGTCGAGAAACTGATGGCGGCGGGTGCGGTGGTGGCGATGGCGGGTGACGGTGTGAATGATGCACCGGCTCTCGCTCAGGCCGATGTCAGTCTCGCGATGGCGACCGGCACTGATGTCGCGATCGAGACCGCGGATGTGACACTCCTCCATGGCGATATCGCCAAGATCGAACAGGCACTGCGGCTCTCTCGGCAAACGATGCGCACTATCAAGCAGAATTTGTTCTGGGCTTTTATCTATAACCTCGTGGGTATTCCACTGGCGGCGGGCGTGCTGTATCCCTTCACTGGCTGGCTGCTCTCACCGGTGTTTGCTGGTTTTGCGATGGCATCATCGAGCATTTCAGTTGTGATGAATTCACTCCGACTGCGGCTGCAAAAACTATAAATATTATATATACACAGCGTATGTCACAAAGAACACGTTTCATCGTCGGTACGCTCCTCATTGTTTTGTTCGGGTATGGTTTGTTCTGGTGGTTCGGGATGCATCAACCGCGTCCAGCAGTGAGTACGGAATCATTGCGACCATCTGATGACACGCGCACGCTTGCTTTGGCAACACCGGCTGAAACTCTGGCTCTCGAAAATGGTCAAACGCTCGACCTCACCATCGCACCAGTCAAACACACTATCAATGGTCAGGCTGTGACGATGCTCGGATACAATGGTTCTTTGCCTGGCCCGACACTGCGGGTCAAGCAGGGGACGGAAGTATCTATCAACCTCAAAAATGGTGGTGATATCCCGACAACACTCCATGCACATGGTATCCGGATGGAGAATGCGTTTGATGGTGTTCCAGGGATGACCCAAGAGGCGATTGCTCCAGGTGAGACATTTGTGTATCGGCTCAAGTTTCCCGATGCAGGCGCTTTCTGGTATCACCCACATGTTCGGACTGACTATACCGTCGAAGCGGGTCTGTATGGCAGTATCCTCGTCGCGCCGGCGATAGCTGCCTACTGGCCACCGGTGAATCGCGAAGTCCCTCTCATGCTCGATGACATTGCTCTCGATGCCAATGGATTGCTTTCATTTGATGCCAAAATTCCCAATCATACATTGATGGGCCGTTTTGGTACGACGATGCTCGTGAATGGAGCGACAGACTATCGACTCGAAGCAAAGGCGGGTGAGATTGTCCGGCTCTACCTCACCAATGCCGCCAATACCCGTCTCTTTAATTTTTCCATCCCTGGGACGCGCCTCAAACTCATCGGTGCCGATGGCGGCCGCTATGAACAGGAAACATTTGTAGAGAGTGTGCTCCTCGCGCCAGGCGAGCGTCGGATCGTCGATGTTTTGTTCGAGACACCGGGAACCTATCCGCTGCAGCATACAACACCGGAAAAAACATATGCGCTCGGTACGGTGTCTGTGAGTACGGACAATGCCTCGCCTTCTTGGGTCAAGGAATACTCAACACTACGCAAGAATGCGTCTGATGGTGATGAGCTGCGCCGTCTCATCACAGCCCACAGCAATCGATCGCCGGACAAACAGCTCTCATTGTTACTGGATATGTCTGCTGAGATGCGGCGTGGTATGCCGCAAGGGATGCATATGATGGGTGACGGCATGGGGATGTCGGACGCGGGGATGGGCATGGGTGATGATGGCGAGGCTTTCGAGTGGGAAGACACGATGGCACGGATGAATACTCTCTCAACTTCGGAAACGCTGGAGTGGAAATTGGTCGATACCATGACCGGCAAGAAAAATATGGCGATTGACAACTGGATTTTTCAACAGGGGGATCAAGTGAAGATCCGCATCTTCAATGATCCTCAGTCCATGCACCCGATGCAGCACCCGATTCATTTTCACGGCCAGCGTTTCATCGTGCTTGCGACTAATGGGAAAGTGAATGAAACGCCTGTCTGGCTCGATACGACGCTTATTGCCAAGGGTGATACCGTCGATATCCTGCTGGACGCTTCGAATCCAGGTGAGTGGATGGCTCACTGCCATATCTTGGAGCATGCAGAAGGTGGGATGATGATGCCATTCACTGTCGTGGGAGCAAAGGAGACTAAGATGCAGCAATAAATCGTGCTCGGGGGTCCACAAGCAGATATGAAAGGAGGTGAATCATATGATGGGCTATTATGGATCGGGAATTGGATTTTTTGGGATGTCTTTGGGGTGGCTGTTTATGGTGCTTTTTTGGGGCCTTGTGATCGGGGGGGTGGTCGCGATGGTGCTCAGTCTGACCAAGCGTGAATCAGGCGGATCATCAGATGCAGCACTTGATATCCTCAGGGCACGGTACGCCAAAGGTGAGATTTCCAAGGAAGAGTTTGAAGCGCGACAACATGACCTTCAGAAGTAATTTATATATTTGAAAACACATGGAGACATTACAAACAATCGCGTACGGATATGTGGTACACATGCCGCTCGCATTTTCCGAAGCGGTGGCACGGGTCAAGGCAGCTTTTTTGGCGGAGGGTTTTGGGGTACTCTCTGAGATCGATGTTCAAGCAAAAATGAAAGAGAAACTCGGCAAAGCAATGAGTGAATATCTCATCCTGGGTATGTGCCATCCGACGCTCGCCTATGAGGCACTCCAGATCGAGACAAATATCGGCCTTCTCTTACCGTGCAATGTCGTGGTGCGGACGGTCGAGGATGGGGTGATCGTTGCGGCTCAGCGGCCCGATATCATGCTCGGTGTAACCGGTAATGCACTAGTGACAACAGCGGCGCAGGCGGCGGATGAAAAGATCCGGCGAGCACTCGGTCAACTCATAGTATAAATGAGGAGGTATTAGGTATGAAAAAGATTTTTTCTGTGAGTCTCATACTTGCGCTCGGTGGTCTGGTATGGGTGTTCTGGAAAGACCAGGGAGTCTCGGACCAGTCTCAGACTCGTGTGGTCGAAGCAGATAGGATGGACCAGGCATCTGGGGAATTAGCTCCGACCCCTACCCCTCCTTCTCCTCCCTCGTCTCGGATATCAGAGGTTGTAGCACCGTCTGTTTTGGTGCGTGAGATCGCACTCCTGGCAACTAATTGGTATTTCGATCCGGAGGAAATCCGCGTGAAGCAGGGAGAGCGTATCCGGCTCACTGTTACAGGCGCAGGGCGTGACCATGGTTTCTCACTCCAAGCTTTTGATATCGCACTCACGGTTGCTCCTGGTGAGACAAAAACCGTCGAATTTGTTGCGGAGAAAACGGGCATGTTTCCATTTGAGTGCTCAGTCTATTGCGGCGATGGCCATACAAGTATGCAAGGGGTGCTCATTGTTGAGGAGTGAGACCCCCGGAGTCTGTTCGCTGTTCTCAGAGTTTGATATACTGATGTACAAGTATGTCTACGAAGAAATCACCACTGATTATTTCATTTGTACTGCTCGGTTCGGCGATGCTGATCCTCTCGGGCTGTTCTTGGAAGAGTGCACCAGTGGTCCAGGAGTCCAAACCGGCCGAACTCCCGCTTGATAAATTGAAGCGGGCCGAAACGGATCGGGCACTCGCCGAGGAAGCCAAGAAGAAAGAAGCCGCTAAACCAGTAACCCCTGCACCTGCTATGACAGCCAAACAATATTCCTCAGCTCCAGCGATGAGTATCGACCCAGCCAAGAAGTATGTCGCAACACTGCGGACGGAAAAGGGGGATATCGTGATTGATCTCGCGGCTGCAGCAACGCCGATCACAGTGAATAATTTCGTCTTTCTTGCTCGGGAAAAGTTTTATGATGGCACACCTTTTCATCGGACTATCCCAGGCTTTATGATTCAAGGAGGGGATCCGCAGGGTACGGGTAGTGGTGGGCCAGGCTATCGCTTTGCGGATGAATCCTTTTCGGGTGCATATGAACGGGGGACAGTCGCGATGGCCAATGCTGGTCCAGATACCAATGGCAGTCAGTTCTTTATCATGCATGCGGACTATGCGTTGCCAAAAAATTACGTCATTTTTGGAAAGGTGAGCCGAGGGCTCGAAGTGGTCGATCTGATTGCAACCGCACCGACATCCCCTGGAGGCGAGGGATCCAAGCCCGTCGCACCAGTCAAGATTCTGTCTGTTGATATTAGTGAACACTAGAGAGTCTCGTGGTTGGTGATGGCTCGGATTGACGGACCGGACTTTTTGGGCTATACTACAGAAGCTTTGAATTGAAGGCGGCAACGCCTTTTTTCGATACTAAACGCTTTGGGTACACATATATTATGGAGATTCGTAATGTCGCTATCATCGCCCATGTCGACCATGGCAAGACAACCCTGACCGATGCTTTGATGCGTCAGACTGGTGTTGCCATGGCAGAAGGTGCATCAATGGATTCAAATGCGCTCGAGCGAGAGCGGGGAATAACGATCTATGCCAAAAACTGCTCTTTGTTTTATAAGGAGACAAAAATCAATATCGTCGATACACCCGGCCATGCGGACTTTGGTTCGGAGGTAGAGCGCGTACTGCGCTCGATCGACGATGTCATCCTCGTGGTCGACGCCCAAGAGGGTCCGATGCCACAGACTCGTTTTGTTTTGAAAAAATCACTCGAGCTGGGCCTGCGCCCGATTGTCGTTATCAATAAGATTGACAAGCCGGCCGCTCGTCCGGCTGAAGTCCAAGAGATGGTCTATGAACTCTTTCTCGATCTCGGTGCCGATGACCATCAGCTCGATTTCCCAGTCGTCTATGCAATCGCCCGCGAAGGCGTCGCGATGAAGGAGTTGGCAGACGAGCGCAAGGACCTTTCGCCGCTCCTCGATACCATTCTCGAGCGTGTGATGCCAGCGGGACATGATGTAGACAAAGCGCTGCGCGCGCAGCCGTTCAATTTGGGCTATGACAATTTTGTTGGTCGCTTGGCTATCGCCCGTGTCTATGATGGTCGTCTCGCCGTGAATGATCAGGTTATGCTCCGGAATATCAACGGTAAACAGTCGAGTGGCCGCATCGTGAAACTCTTCACCTTTCGTGGCATGGGACGCGTCGAATCGGAATCTGTCGAAGCGGGTGATATCGTCATGATCGCTGGTCTTCCGGATGTTGAAATCGGTGATACAATCACGACCGATGCAAATGTCGCACTTCTCCCAGCGATCGCTATCGATGAGCCGACGATATCACTTGACTTTATGGTGAATGACAGCCCCTTTGCTGGACGCGAGGGAAAATTTGTTACAAACAAACAGATCCGCGAGCGTCTCGAAAAAGAGCTCGAGATCAATGTCGGACTCAAAATTGAATTTGCGGATGATCATTACAAGGTCTATGGACGTGGTGAGCTCCATATCTCTATCCTCCTCGAAAATATGCGTCGCGAAGGCTACGAGGTCCAGGTCTCACAGCCTCAGGTTATCATCAAAGACGTTGATGGCGTGAAGTCTGAGCCATTTGAAGAAGTGACTGTCGAATGTCCCATGGAAGTGACTGGCGCCGTCATTGAAAAAATGGGCAAGCGCAAAGGTATCATGATGGATATGCGCGAAGGTTCGGGTGGCTATCAGCGGCTCCTATTTGAGATCCCGACGCGTGGCCTCCTTGGTTATCGCGGCGAATTCATGGTGGATACGCGGGGCGAAGGAACGCTGTATACTCGAGTTGTTGGTTTTCGGCCGTACGCTGGTGAGATTGATCACCGTGATGTCGGGGCCATGATCTCTATGGAAACCGGCAAAGCCGCGGCGTTTTCACTCGACAATCTCCAAACTCGTGGTACGCTCTATATCGGTCATGCCGCTGAAGTCTATGAAGGTATGGTCATCGGGAACGCGACCAAGGGCGAAGACATGACGGTGAATCCGACCAAGGGGAAAGCAATGAGTAATATGCGTTCGTCCGGTGCTGATGAGGCGATTAAGCTAACCCCGCCGTGGGAACTCAATATCGAGCGGGGACTGGAAGTCATGAACGCGGACGAGTATCTCGAGATCACCCCGCTTTCAGTAAGATTGAGAAAACAGTTTCTGAAAGAGACCGACCGCATTCGCGCCTCTCGCGCTAAGAAGTAAATAAACGAAAAGCCTCGATGACCGAGGCTTTTTTTATTTCTCAACCTTGAAGACCTTTATGTAATTTCCAGGACGGTCGTCGATCTTGAGCGACCAGACAGGCGGGATCGCGGTCTGGCGATAGTAGCGGTGCGCAGTCAAGCCAGATAACCGTTCCCAGCGCTCGAAGCGTGACATATAGCGCGCTTCGCCGCGGCGGGTGAGGACATAGTAGTCAGGGCGGATCTCATTTCCATTGAAAGTGTACGCCGTGAGGCACTTGCCCACAAAGAATTCACAGACACCGTAGTAGTCGGACCAGACCGTGAGTTCGGTTGCGTTTGGGAGCATATTCAAATACTGGGCGGCTTCATAGCCGCCATAACCCCACGCGTCTGCGATGAGCGCATCTTTGGGGAGGAGCACATTGGCATAGTTGGCATAGAACGGATAGATAGTGATGAGCGATGCGGTCGAACCGAGGATCACGGTGATGGCGACACTGCTCCGGAAGTGTGGCCACTGAGCCTCTCCCCAGAGGATGAGTTCCCGCAGTCCGAAGGCGCCGAGCACGGCGAGGAGCGGAAAGAGGATGATAGCGTAACGCGCGGTTGCGAGTATGTTCGAGTGGATGAGGATGAGTGTGAAGCCGAGCATGTAGAGCAATACGGCTAGTAATACGGGTCCGTCGGCGATAGTGCGTTTCCGCAACGCGACCAAGCCGAGACTGATAAGACTGACGAGGAGGACGGGAGTAACGGAGAAGACAATCATATTCCATTCGAGAAAGAAAGCTTCAAAAAAATTTGGGATGCTTGAGTGATAGCGTGCATCGGTTAAATCTTTGATATCAAATGGAATTGCGTAGATACTCCAGTTCGGGAGGAGAGAGCGGGCGACGATGACGGCGATGAAGAGTGTGAGGAAGAAGAGGGCGAGAACTCGAGTAATCGGCAGGATTCGACGCATAGTATCCCTCAGTGCTAGGAGTAATCGGGCCTTGAAAATAAAAAGATCAGTGAGGAAAATGAGTATGATGGGGGCGAGAGAGAAGAGAAGTACTTCCTTGTCGGGGATGGTCTGAAGATATTCTGCGGCGTATTTCCGATCGAGGAGGAAGGCGGGGACAAAGAGTAAGAGCAGCCCCACCGAAGCTCCGGCGATGACGATGAGTTTCCGCAGTCCGGTGGTGAGTGATGCACGAAGTGCCACAGCCTCATCCTCGTTGTGCTGGCTGATAAAGTGGATCAGATAGGCCAGGCCAAACGCGGGGAGGAGAATGAGTGCCGTGTACTTTGAAAGGAGCGCGAGGGTGGTGAATAGTATGGTCATCACCAGGTCTCGCCGTTGATTGAATTTCAGAACGGCGAAATAAGAGAACAGCGCGGCAGCGGTCGTGGACCACAGGAGCGCGTCTGGATTGACGATCTGTGTCAGACCGAGGAGAACGGGGGAGAGGGCAGTGAGCGTGGAAGCGAACAGCGCCGTCCAGGGACCAAAGAGTCGGGTGAGGAGAAAGAAGAAATATATGAGGATAAGACCGTTCACAATGAGAAGTGGCAGTCGAAATGCGAGGAGGAGTGAGGGGGTTTCGGCGACCTGGCATCGATACAGGCGGGTACTTTCTTCGATACAGTGGCGGCTCGTATCAGGGAAGAAGAGGAGCGCCGGTCCGGTAACAATGGCGAGGGAGACACCAGGCTTATCATTGATGAATGTTTTACGCCATGCACCCTTTTCCCAAGCCTGCCAGTATTGGGGAATCCTTTCATAGAGCCAATAATGCTCATCCGCAGTCAGAAACTGGGTTATGTGGAGTGAACCGAAGACGGCATACAATGCCAGTACGAGGACAAAAAGCCGCTTTGGTTGAAGGAATTTTTGGAGAGTTTCCATGGGGTAGGTAGCGGGGCCGGTGAGTGATGATACTTTCTATGTAAGCATAGCATCCGGTTTCCAGCGAGTAGTATCGGGGTATGTGGCAAATTGGGGTACAATAAGAGAATGCTGATTGAATGGCTTATACAATTCGGACCGATCACAGCCTTTTTCCTTGTGTTTGAGGCATCTCATCAGAACTTTTTTGCTGCGACGACGGTATTGATGGCAGCGATGGTCGTTATGACTGCCTGGAGTTGGTATCGCTCAAAACAAGTGGCTTGGTTTCCTCTCTGGAGCGCCGCCTTTGTTCTCATTTTTGGCGGAGCGACCTTGTATTATACTGATCCGCAATGGCTCATTGTGAAGGACACGATTTATGATGGGCTCTTTGCGTTTGCCATTCTCGTCAGTCTGGCGTTCCGTAAAAACCTTCTTCGTAAGTTCTTTATGCCACTCTTTGCAATCACTGATCATGGTTGGCATATCTTGGCAGTTCGTTGGGCACTTTTCTTCCTTCTCTCGGCCGGACTCAATGAGGTCGTTCGTCGGTTAGTCGTTCCAGAGGTGTGGGTATATTACAAGATTGCGAACACGATTGTTCTGATCGTTTTTGGTCTCGCACAGTTTCGACTGACTGGTCGGGAGCGGATCGAACAAGAAGCCAATCGCCTCGGTCTGCGCCTCACTCATCAGAAGAAATAATTTCTATGGCGGAATTTATTGATGTTGTCAGATTTTCGGCTCTCCTCCTGGCGGCATACTTCATGCTCGTGTTCATCGTTGCGCTCATTTGGGCCGATAATAGTCTCGTGGATATTGCCTATGGGGCGGGGTTTGTCATGATCGCTTGGTATCTGGCCTCCCTATGGTCTGCCTGGACCGACCGACAGCTAATCATCCTCGCCTGCGTTACGGTCTGGGGCGTGCGACTCACACTGCATATCCTCTTCAAGAACTGGGGGAAGCCCGAAGACTTCCGGTACCAGGCTTGGCGCGAGACTTGGATGAAAAATGGCATGCTCTATTTTTTCTTCCGCAGTCTCGGCCAGATCTATCTCTTGCAGGGAGCGGTCATCCTTGTCGTCTCGCTACCAGTGATGATCGTTTTTGCGACGATTCAGGAACCGCTCGCCTGGTATAACTGGTTCGGCTTGGCTGTCTGGGGCATTGGGTTTTTCTTCGAAGTTGTCGGAGACTGGCAACTTGACCGATTTATCCGAAAGCCGGAGAACAAAGGTCAAATCATGACTACGGGCCTGTGGCGTTTCACTCGCCACCCGAATTATTTCGGTGAAGCGATGATGTGGTGGGGATTGTTCCTGGTTGTCCTAGGCCTCCCACTTTCCCACATCGCTCTCTTGAGTCCGATACTCATCACTTTCCTCTTGACCCAAGTCTCGGGGATCCCGATGCTGGAAAAACGCTGGGCCGGTCGGGCGGATTGGGAGGAATACAGGCGGAAGACGAGTGTTTTCATCCCGTGGTTTCCAGGAAAAGCGTAGGCTCTCGTTTTTCATTTTCGTACATTCTGACGACCATCTAAACATTGAGATTCAAAAGTTGAAAAAAGCCTCGGATTGAGGCTTTTACAGGGTAGATTTGAAGCGGGGAAAGCTTAAAGAGACTTAGACGAGCTGGGCCTGGGTACCAGCGTCTTTGGCTTTGGTTGCCGGCCGGTCATTGTCATCGAACCACATCTCATAGATGACAGGGATGAAGAAGAGCTTGGCGATACCAGAGAAACAGAGTCCAGCGATGATGGCCCCGCCCAGGCCCTGCCAGATGGGATCTGAGAGCGTGATCGGTATGAGGCCAACGATGGTGGTGAGCGCGGTCAAGAGGATTGGCTCAAGCCGGCTTGTCGCACCCTCGACGACGGCTTCACGGACCGGCAGGCCGAGGTCCAGGTTCTTGTTGATCTTGTCGACCATGATGATGGAGTTGTTCACCACGATACCGAAGAGCGCGAGGACACCGATGAGGGCTGGGAACGAGAGCGGGATGCCGAAGAGCGCGAAGATGACGAAGACGCCCGAGACGGCGATGGGGATGACGAGGAGGACAATGAGGGCTTTGCGGAAGGAATTGAATTGGATCACCATGGTTGCGAAGATGAGGATGGCGGAGAGTAGCATCGCGTACATGATCGACTGGACAGACTTGTTGTTTTCTTCGTTCACGCCGCCGGTTTTCCAGCTGTAGCCGGTAGGGAGGTTGAGTTCGGTATCGGCAAATGTTTCCATGGCGGCGTTCAGCTCGGTGATAGAATAGCCCTCAGCTACCGCAGCGGAAATAGAGATGGTTCGAGCTTCATCCTCGCGAGTAATGAGGGTTGGATTCTTTCGGAGCTCAAGTGTTCCAAGTGAGAGAATGGGTAGAGAGGCGCCAGTCGCCGTTGGAAGTGAGAGTTGTCCGATGGCTTCTGGCGTGCCGAAATCATCATTCGAGAAGCGGATGACTATATCGCGTTTTTCATTGCCGAAGCGGATATCTTCCTTCACGGTGTAGCCACTGCCGAGCGTTCGGAGGAGAATGCCGGTGTCACGGGTTGATAACCCAGCTGCATTGAGTGCGGCATCATTCGGAATAAATGACAGCTTCTTGCCGGCACTTGAAAGTGAGACGGAAATATTGCTTGTACCAGGGATGTTCTCGAGGTACTGCTTTGTTTTCTCGGCGAATACTTCGAGCGTATCGAGATCCGGTCCGAGGAGCTTCAGTTGGAGGTCGGATCCGGCTGGTGGTCCACCGGAAAGCTGCGAAGCGGTGATCTTGCCACCATTCCAATCAGCGAAAGACCGTTCGAGTTCAGTCACGATTTCGCTTGATTTCCTCTCGCGTTCCTTGGCTTTGATGAGGTGAAGAGTGAAGAGGATGCGGCGGAAATCCTGACTGGTTATGCTCGTATTACTATCAGTCGGAGCGCTCGCTCCGATCTCGGCTAGGACAAAGTCAAGTTCAGCCAGACTCTGGAAACGTGGGAGGAGTTCCTGGACGGTTCTGTCGGCGTGTTCGGCAGTCGTACCGACCGGTAGTTCAGCACTGACATAAATGATGTCGATATCATCGCCTGGGAAAAATTCATTCACAACCAATCCGAGCGGAACGAGTGCGTAGGAACCGAGCATGAAGACAATGAGGAAGATGATAGTGAGGCGTCGGGCGCGGCGGGACGAGAGGATGCGCTCGATCAGGTGGCTATAGCGGAGACTGAGGGCATCGAGAGAGAGTGGGCCACGTTCTTGAAAGTTTGTCCAAGCCGCACCGAAGCGCGTCGATTTCCAAGCTGTTACGGTTCGGAAGAAGGAGCGGGTGAGATGGATGGCGAGCACGAGGAGGAGCGCGGCGAGTGGATAGAGGAACCATTTCATCGGACTCGCTGGCATGCTGAAGTAGAGTGCTACCAAGACAGTTGTGAGGAAAAGTCCTTGGAGGAAGAGCACTATGCGTCGCGGGAATCGGCCCTCGAGAAAAATCGCCATATATGGGATGACGAGGAAGAGGGCAGTTGCGGCTGAGAGAGCCAGTGCGGTCGAGACGACAATCGGAATCGGTCGAATGAATTCACCAATGATGCCGGTCGAGAGGAGGAGCGGGACGAAAGCCCAGACTGTCGTGATAGTTGTGATGGCGATGACACCACTAAAGTCACGGAAGACGAGGAGCACCGTCTCGTTTGGTGTGAATTTACCCGAGCGATGATAGCTCGCGATTGCTGAGATGACGACGATAGCGTTATCGACGAGGATACCGAGTGCGAGGAGCAGGGAAAAGAGTGAAATGAAGTTGATCGAGATGCCAACGGCTTGCATGACGACGAAGGTCGCGAGGAAGGTGAACGGGATGGCGAGAGCAGCAATGAGCGACTGTCGGACACCGAAGAAGAGGAGGAGCATGATGAACACGAGGCCAAAAGTGATGAGGAAATCCCGCTGCAATTGGCTGAAGCTCCGATCAATTTCCTCCGCTCCATTGAAATATGTGGACACGGTGAAATCGATGGGTGAGAGAGCTTGATAGCTCGCGATCGTTTTCTCGATCGAATCGATTGCTTCACGCGTATCAGCATTTTCGGTCTGATAAGCGGCGAAGAAAATCGCGCGAGTTGCATCATGTTTGTGTGAGAGGACATAGGCTGGCAGTGTCCCAGGCTTCTCTTTTTCAATGATCACAGCGAGACTGCCGAGCGGCACTGTCTCACCTCCGACCGTGATCGGGAGGCGGCGGAGTGATTCGAGAGAACCCACACTTTTTTCTTGGTCGAGAGAGAGAGTTGTGTCTGTCGCAGCGATTGTCCCGCCGGGGAAATTGCCGAGTGCGGCGTCGATGGCACGAGCGAGACTTGCGATCGAGAGCTGGTGTGCAGCGATTGTTTCGGGCGTGAGAATAATCGAGATTTCAGGGTCGCGGCGGTAAGTGAGGTTCACTTTTTCCACTGCGGGGAGCGCCTTGATCTCATCGAGGAGCTCGTCAGCAATTACGGGGAGCGCGGCTTCATCACCAGGTGTTGAGAGTGCAAACAGCATGACCGGTTGATTGGTGAAATCGATCACTTCAACTGATGGGTCTTGGGCTGCTTCAGGAAGCGTAGTAACGCGGTCGACAGCGTTCTGGACTTCGCTCTTGGCTTTTTCTGGATCAACGGTTGAAGAGAATTCAACCACGATTGATGAGAAGCTCTCTTGTGAGCTCGATGTAACGCGTGTAACATCGGACAGGCCGTTCACAGCGTCTTCGATCGGGACAGTGATGAGATCCTCGACATCCTCTGGTCCAGCACCAGGAAATGCAGTCGCGATGATGACGGTCGGGATTTGAATATCGGGATTGAGCTCTTTCTTGAGCGAGCTATACGAAGCGACTCCAGCGATGATGAGCGTCGCGGTGATGAGGACGATGGTGCGAGTGCTCTGAAAGTAGCGTCCGATGAAACCATTCCGGAGTGTCTCATCGAAGTGGAGCCGGTCGAAAAAACTTTTCGTGTAGGACATACGGGGCGATTAGCGGAGCGGCTCGATTTTTTCGCCTGGCAGGACTGATGCGTCGAGTACGATCATGTCGCCAGCGGCGAGGCCGGATGTAACATGCACTGTCGCACCGACGGTTTCACCGAGTGTTACGGACTGCGCACGGGTCATGTGGCTCGCATCCATGATGATGACGGAGTGCTCTTTGGATGCCGAGCGAATCGCGTCGATCGGGATGAGGAAGTCGGTTTCTGTGCGGGCGATGAGCGGGACAGAAAGAGTAACATAATCATGTTGCGCGAAGGACTGAGCAAGCGTTTCGGGGAGGGGATAAGTTACCATGACGAGACCGGCCGAAGTTTCGACCCTCGCACGATAGCCTTGGGAAAGTGTGTGGGACTCGCCGTTCTCGATAAGTTCGGCAATGCCGGCCTCCATGAGAACATCGGCAATCTTTTTTGGGAAGGCTGCTTCGAGGGTGCTGCTACCAGCTGAGGCAGAGAGTGTCATGAGAACCGTGCCAGCCGAGACAAGCTCGCCAGGACGCACCGCGATATGTTCGATCGTACCTCTGACGAGCGACTTCGGATTGAGTGCTGCATCACTCCGGAGTGCGAGTGCCAGATCGATATATGCAGTCTCGCGACCAGCCTTGAGCTGATCACGCTTGAGTTTCAGTCGACTGATCTCGGCCTGCTCCTCCCGATCCGACTTGGTGTCATCGTTTTTGATGATCTTTTGCTCGAGTGCATTGATCTCTTTCTCGCGGCGGTAGCTCTTTTCAGTGAGGTTTGCTTGGAGACGAGCGCGTTCCTGGCTCAGGGCTGTTACGCCGCTCGCATAGTCAGTAGTGAGTGTTGCGACAGTCTGTCCAGGCGTGACGCGTTGCCCAGGGCGCACGGCGACTGTCTGTATGATGCCTGGGACGAGAGCAACGATGTCAACCGTATCGGTTTTTTTTACTTGAGCAACGACCGTCATCCGGCCCCCATCGGTACCGGCGACGAAGAGTTGTGAACGTTTCACTATCTGTTCTGGTAATTTAGCTTCTTCGTCCGGTGTCCGCAGCACACTCGAAAGCGCGATCACACCAAAGAGAGTAGCGAGGACGACAATGAAGCTCGCCACAGGGCGATTCTCGAGCCGAGTGATAAGGGCAGTAAACATAAAGGACGCAGAAAATAATGAATAAGGTTTCGATAGAGAATAACAGAGAAAGAGTCCTTAGTCAAGCCTTTATTCGGATTTTTTCGGTGCTTGTGATTAAAGTTTTTTACCCCCGATATGAGTGCTGGATATGCTAGTATAGAAAAAGATAGAGAGGGTGCGTTTATTTCCTATCATTTCAACGCTATGTCTCGCCACACCATCCATAAGGATATCTTTGCTCTCACCCGTAAAAACTCCTGGTTTCGTCGAGAAGTTGTAACGGGAGAACATTCCCAAGTTGTCCTCATGTGTATCGAGTCTGGGGACGAAATTGGAGAAGAGGTTCATGCTGTTGATCAAACCCTCGTATTTGTTGAGGGTTCTGGTGAGGCAATTTTGGACGATACAACAGAGACGTTTGACGCCGGCGACCTGTTCTTTGTCCCTGCGGGGACACGGCACAATTTCCGAAATACGGGCACAGGTCCGCTCAAGCTCTTCACGGTGTATGCTCCAAACGAGCATGTCGCTGGGACGAATCATCAGACCAAGGCTGATGCGCTGAATGATCCGAACGAATAGTGGTAATTACCCGTACGTATGTCATGGATTTTATATGCTTTCCTCGCCGCTCTTTCGGCGGCTGTCGTAGGCGTGCTGTCAAAGATCGGCATCGCGGGTATGGATGCAACGGTTGCGACCACGATACGTGGACTTTCGATCGCTGTCTTTATGGGTGGCGCCGCGATGCTGCTGGGTCGTTTTGAGGGACTCACGGCAATTTCTCCTAAGACAATCCTTTTCATTATCCTGACCGGTGTCTTTGGTGGGCTCTCTTGGCTCTGGGGTTTTCTGGCATTGAAAGCAGGGGGCGATGTGACAGCTGTGAATGCGATTGATAGGCTCTCGCTCGTTTTCCTTCTCGTGTTGGCTATTTTTTTTCTGGGTGAAGAGTTTACCTGGGCTAAATTCGGCGGCGTACTCCTCATCATCGGCGGTACCCTCCTTGTAACTCTGAAACCAGAACAATGGTCGCACATGTCCAATGGATGGTGGAAATTGTTCAATTCATTCCATTGATTTACCCCTTGACTGGATTAGTACTTTACTGTATAGTGCGAGATGCGTTTCGGTGTTCCTCTCAACTGAGTTTGGAGGTGTTCTATGGGATCAGTTTTGGTCGCTGAGTTTTTTGGTGATATGCCCGCTCCTCTCCTCGATGCTGCGAATCGTCTCGCTGACATCAATCCAACGAGCCCCAATCTTGTTCTCTGGAATGATTTTGGATCGGGTGATACAACTCTTCTTGACCTTATCATCCACTATAACCCCCATCGGAAATACGATGAGGCTATGGATGAAGGGGTCATGGGAGCGGTCTGGGCGGGTCTCCTCAATGCTATCCAGCACGAGCTTCTGTTGCTTGGGGTTGGCGAGCCGTGAAGAAATCTGACTTGATGCGGGCGCGTGATGAATAACCCTCTCACCGCCCGCTTTTCTTTTCTCTTGCTTTGAATAAGAATCCGTGTCATACTGCTCTCGCCGTTTTGCGGCATTTTCTTTTACTTACCTTATTGCGTGCAATCATGGCTAAAGACAGTGTTGTCCTCCGATTTGATAAAGTGTCCTTTGAGTATGGACACCGCAAGCCCATCCTCGATGAGGTGAGTTTTTCAGTGCGTCGGGGAGCCAAGTTGACACTTATGGGACAGAATGGCGCGGGCAAGAGCTCACTCTTCAAGCTCATCACGGGCGAAGTGAAGCCAACCGCTGGTCGTATCTCGATTGATCGTGATGAGACGGTGGCCCTCGGCCGCCAGACGATTCCGCGTGACCAGCTTGACCTCACGGTCGAAGAGTATTTCCAGCAATTTTTCGATGCGAAACAGTGGGACTTGCCGAAGCATATCCAAAATGTGCTTGAAATTGTCCATCTTCCTCTGCCGCCACTCGACAAAAAAATTCGTCAGTTTTCGGGTGGGCAGCAGGCGCGACTGTTGCTCGCCTCGGCACTTATCCAGAGTCCGGATATTCTCCTCCTCGACGAGCCGACGAACAATCTCGACGCCGAGGGCATTGCGCACCTCACACAATTTCTCATTGAGTATGACAAGACCTGTATCGTCATTTCCCATGATGCGGATTTCTTAAATTCTTTCACCCAGGGCGTCCTGTATCTCGACGTTTTCACACATACGATTGAGCAATACACAGGCGATTACTATGATGTGATAGAGGAAATTGCAAAGCGTATTGCTAAAGCTGAAAGTGAAAATGTTCGTCTCGAGCGGACTATTCGTGAGAAGAAAGATCAGGCGAATGTTTTTGCAAATAAGGGTGGTAAGTTGCGGGCAGTGGCAAAACGTATGCGGACCTTGGCCGAAGATCTCGAAGAAAATAAAATGGATGTTCGACAGGAGGACAAGACCCTTCCAGTCTTTAAGATTCCAACCCAGGGTGTCGTCGGTCCGATTGTTGATATCAAGACAGTGTCGCTGATTGCAGAAAAAGGCCCAGCTATCAAGCGCATCGATCTCACTCTGAAGAAGAACACACATCTCCTTGTGACCGGTCCAAATGGTATTGGCAAGAGTACATTTCTCGAAGCGCTTGCGACCGGAGATACGGATCGGGCCATTATCACCCCGGGCGTAAAGGTTGGCTATTACCGACAGGATTTTTCAACGCTTGATTTCAACGCTACTGTCGCCAATACGCTCCTGACGGTGATGGATGAGAAAAATATCCAACAGGCCTATGCGATTGCGGCAAAATTTTTGATTCCATCCGAACTCCTGCAGAACAAAGTCGAGAGTCTGTCCGAGGGTCAGAAGGGACTGCTCATGTTCGCCCGGCTCTACGCCGAGAAACCAGACCTTCTCATCCTCGATGAGCCGACGAATCACATCAATTTCCGTCACTTGCCGGTGATCGCCGCCGCGCTCGACCAGTACCAAGGTGCGATGATTCTCGTCTCTCATGTTCCGGACTTCGTGGCCCAGATTCGCATCGATGAGGTGCTGGATCTCGAGAGTCTGATCTAGGTCGCTTGACGAGACCGGTCGCCGAGCGTTAAGGTAAGCCTACTTTCGGATGTTCTGAATCAGGACTTTCGAATGGATTTGAACTTTCTCAACCTCTTACTGGGAGTGGTGAAATGAAGGAGATACGAGTAAGCGCTCATGGCGCTGGCAAGATTTCTCTCGAGGGACTGAATCCTCAAGAAGTTGATCAGCTTCAGGCCATGGCGTGGGGCCATTCGTGGTGTATGGTGGTCGATGGTCGACTCCAGACTGTCTCTCGGTGGGAGCCCTTACCAGCTCCAGCCCAAGACGAGACGATGATGCCATTTTGGCAGCCATCGGCACCGGGTCCGGCGCAGATAGAACTTTGCGAGGTGCCAGTCCCACTCGGGTTGCAGGCGGGCATTACCATCGAGCATGTCTGTGGCTACCACTATACGCCCGAGAACTATCGGACTGAAACCACCAAGCTCGAAGAGTTTGGATTTGAGTGCTTGCGCTCCCGCCGTCGCTCGGACGGTCGGTACTGGGAGATGTGGTATCTACCCGGACTCTGGTCAGCCAAGGGGCGTCTCAAGGGCACGCTCTACGGCATCAAGGATCCGGCGCAGTCGATCGATGAAGCGGTTCGCTTCCTCTGCAGGAATGTCCAGTTCGGTTCGCTCAATGTTACTTGGCAGCGGGCGGCGATGACGATGGATGGCGGCGAATAAACCCTGCTCCACCATTTCGAAAAAGGTGGTCCCGAAGATATCTTCGCGATCACCTTTTCTTTTTCTTAATTTTTACTTGTACCGAAGCGCGTCGAGGGCGTCGATGCGAGAGGCGGAGCGGGCGGGAAAGACACCAGTGAGGAAGCCGACGAAGGCTCCGAAGCCGATGACCGTCATCACGAACCAGAGCGGGGAGTAGAAGAGTGAGACGGCTTCACCGCCGAAACGCGTGGCGACAGCATTGATGAGGATATTGATGACGAGACCGCCAATATACCCGATCCCTACACCACCCACTGCACCGAGGAAACCCATGAGTGTGGACTCCATGATGAACATGAGTGAGATATCGGATTTCGAGGCGCCGATCGCTTTCATAATCCCGATCTCTTCAGTACGTTCGAGGAGTGTGATGGTCATGGTGTTGAACATACCGATGGCAGAGACGATGAGGGCGATCATACCAAAGACCATGAGGACAAGTTGGATAGCACTGAAGACTTTGTTGGCCTGATCGATGGTTTCCGAAATTGAAGAGGCGGTGAGACCGAGACCATCAATCGCGAGGCGAATGGGTTCGATGACATCAGTTGAGCGGCATTTTACCTTGAGTTTCGTATATTGATCGATCGTGATTGTCCCGAGTGAATCGAGTGGTACATAGACGATGTTTTCATCACCCTCGCCGATACCGACTATCGTATAGGGAGTGCCGAGATCGACAGAGGTGCCACGGCCGGCAGCGTCTGGATTTATGAAGAGGGTAATCGCCATCGTTTTTCCGAGCATTTCTTCTGGTGTGACTCCATAGACTTGGGCGACAGCCTTGGTGATGACAATTTCACGGACATTACCTTTGTCAAAGAGGCGACCTTCTTCAACCTTCAATCCCTCACTCTTGAGGTAGCTGGGTCCGGTTGAGACAGTACTGACATCGAGCGTGATGTTGTTGAATCGGCCCTGACCAGCGAGTTCAAGTGCGGGAATGACATCGACAACATCGGGAATATTGCCAAGCTTCTCAATTGTCGCCTGGTTGAGTTTGACCGCTTTATCCTCTCCGAGGGTAACATCAAGCGACACAAGTGCGTCGGAAGTTGTGATTTTTTGGAGGAGTGTACGCTGGAGTCCATAACCGAAGGAAACGAGGAACATGATAGCCGAGATTCCGACTGACATACCGAGAATGGTCAAGAGGGTGCGCATGGTACGCGCCTTGAACATCCGGAGGGAAAGTTTGAGGACATCGAAAAAACGCATACTTAGTTGTATTTGAGGAGCATGATGATTTCGATCTCACGCGTTATTTTTTCGACGGTATCGCGTCGGAGTCCTAATCCACCTTGGAGGAAAGACTTATCGAGTTTTCGAGAAAGTTCAATCTGGCCGATCGAGCTTTCGAGACGGAGCTTGAGCGCCGCCTGGAATCGGAGGCGGGCTTCGGCACTGAGTTTCAGATTGAATGTATGTTCGAGATAAGGTCCAAGCTTGAGAGCGCCCTCATCGGTCGTGGTGCGGAGTGCTTGAGTCATAGCGAGAATACTCTCGACTCGTTTGGCGAAGGTAGTCGCCCGAAGTTTGTTCCAGCCCGCCCCGCCCTGGTCGAGTTCGAGGTCAAGTCGGTTCGTAAAGACGGAGAGATCAATATTTTTGAAGAGGAGCTCTTTCAAAAAGGCTTCCGCCATAGAAACTTGCTCATCGGAGAGTTCAGACAGGAGATAGGCGAGGAGTTGCTTGGCCTTGAAGGGGATAAGGAGCATATCCACTTGCTGGGGCAGGAGATTCTTGAAGGAATTCATGAGAATCTTGAGCTCATTGTTTTCCTCTTTTTCCGCTTCGAGGAAATCCTCCATCTTCTTCTCCTTGATCAGAGGTCGTTTTTCTTTGAAGACCTGTTCTTTGATGACGCGCCCGTCTTTCATATGAATCACACGATCAGCATAGACGAGATGGTCGGGGTTGTGTGTAACCATGATGATCGTCTTCTTGTCGATATCATTGAGCTCTTTGAGGATATCGAGTACATTCTGAGCGGATTCGGAATCGAGGTTACCGACTGGCTCATCAGCGAGGATGATATCAGGATTGTTGACGAGTGAGCGGGCGATAGCGACGCGTTGCTTCTGGCCACCAGAGAGTTGGTTGGGCATCTTATCGCCTTGTTCGGCGATGCCAAAGCGGCGGAGAAGAGAAAAACCATCCTTTTTTCGTTCGGCTGGTTTCTCACCACGGAAGACGCGGGGGAGACAGACATTGTCGAGGATATCGAGGGATGGGATGAGGTAGAATGCCTGAAACACCATCCCGAGCGTACTCTGGTGGAGATCGAGTGTCTCTCGTTCAGTCATTTTGGAAATTGATTTTCCTTTGATGAAGACGTCGCCATAGGTGGCGGACTGGAGGCCGGAAATAGAATACAGCAGCGTCGATTTTCCGCAGCCGGACGGGCCAAATATGATCACATACTCATGCGGGTAGATTGAGATATTGGTTTCTTCAAGCGCCCGCATCTCATTCGGCTTGCCACGATTGTAGATGATGCGAAGCTTGTCGACGACAATCAGTGGATCGACTGATTGTTTGGTGGGTGGGGAAATAGTTTCAGGCATGTTCTTTTTCCTTCAGGATAGCATATTTGGCCTCGGTCGGGAGTGCTGACAGTCTCTCCATGTACGGTTTGAGCTGAATCCGATAAAATAGAAGGGCTCTCTATGAAGCTCTCGACACAGACTATTCTCGTGCTCGGCCTTGTCCAGTGTGTTATCCTGACGCTTTTTCTGGTGCTCTTTTTCCGCTACCAGAAAACACTTGAAGCTAATGAGCACTCGCCTGTAGCTGGAACGGAATCTAGTCCTGGGAAATAAAAAAATCTCTCACCTATGGAGACTCTGGTGCTTCGATTTCGACCGGTACTGTATGCTTCCTATCGTTTGCATGAGAGCGCGAGTCGTTTTCTTGTAACCCATATTTTTACGGTAAAGCGGGGCATCCTTGTCCTGGCCCATCTTTCGCTTGCAGGGTTTCTCTTTCCCGATTTGCGAAAGGATTTTGGCGGATGGGCGGCCAATCTTCTCATCCTTATCCTTTTCATCAGTCCGCTCTCCAAGATATTTCGAATGCCTCTGCTGCTCCAGCTTATGATGCTGCGTCGCGAGCTCGGTATTATGATGGGGTATCTCGCTACAGTGCACGGTGTCGGGTATCTCATTGATCCAGATTGGTTCGCCTTTACGGTGGCCCCGATACTGGCGGGTGATATCTGGGGGAATGACCCGCGCTATGTTTTTGGGTTACTCGCATATGTTTTGACGCTTCCCTTGCTCCTCACTTCGAATGCACTCGCTCAGCGTATTCTCGGCGCACGCTGGAAGTTGTTGCATCGGACCGTCTATCTCATGTTTGCCTTTGCGATTATCCATCGTTTCTTAGTCAAAGGGATGCCGACAGCCGTTGTTTTTGAGATTGCACTCCTCCTGGGGTCGTATGGTTTGGCAAAAGCGCTGGCCTGGAGAAACTTTTTACCACCGCTTGTACATATTATTCGTCTTGTCGCAGAAGACTATCGAGCTTTCAAAGCCTTGGTTGCTGTAGAATCAGCACCCCATCCCGTATCCCCACCCCGCACGCCTATAGCCTGAATTGGTGAGTAGTGGAATACTCTCTCTTGTTATGTGGCCTATGCACCAAATGCAATTTTTGTTACTCTGGAAGAGATAATTCGTAGATTGTCGATAATGAGTATGGACGAGTTGAAACCGTTGGTTGAGGATGGAAACGATTCTGTGAATGCGTCGTGTTGTGGAAGAGGTGAACACGGCTGCAGTTCGATTGCGTCAGAAGAAAAAGGGGCCTGGATTATTGCGGGGGCAGTCCTGCTTTCGGGCCTCATGATCGCTGCGAGTGTCCTGGTCTCAATGAAATCCGGTAATGCTGCCGCAGGTGTTCCGGCGGGAGCTCAAAATGCGCCGGCCAATAATCCGGCAGGTGATGCAGCTGCTCCAAAAACAGCGACTGTTTCATTGGATGACGATCCAGTTATGGGCGATCGGAAGAAAGCTAAGGTTGCGATTATCGAATTTAGCGACTATGAGTGTCCGTTTTGCCAGAAATTTCACAAGGACAGCTATGATACGCTCGTGAAGGACTATGTCGATACAGGGAAGGCAGTCATCGCATTTCGTGACTACCCACTTCCATTTCATGAGCCCAAAGCGAGTCTTGCTTCCGAAACCGCTCAGTGCGTAAAAGAATCCAAGGGGGATGGTGCGTATTTCAAGTTTGCCAAATTATATTTTGAAAATACCATTTCAAATGGCAAAGGGCTCGCTGATGGTAAGATGGATGAAATTCTGAAACAGGTCGGTGTCAATGTGGCTACCGTCAATGACTGTGCCGCGAAAGAGAAGTACAAGGATGAAATTGCCAAGGATTTGAGTGATGGTCAGGCCGCTGGTGTTTCGGGCACTCCGAGTTTTGTGATTGGAAAACTGACGGCTGATGGAAAAGTCGAAGGCGAGCTTGTTGTTGGGGCGCTACCACTCGCACAATTCAAGACAACGGTCGATAAGTATCTCAAGTAAACATGACCAAGTGTATTGTATCGGTTACTTCTCAGATGTTACACTCATAATATCCCCACCGATGACCCTCTCTCAGAATGAGAGAGACAGAAGCTGAGACTATCCCTGCGGATCCACTCTCTTTTCTCATATGGCCCCTATCATTGCCCGTGCCGCTCTCCCCATCACTTTGTTTGCCCTCTCGGTCGCCAGTCCGCTCCTGCCTGTCATTCAGACACTGAATCGCTATCTGACACAAACGTCAGTGGCCGCTCCAACCGTTTCGCTCCAAGCCGCCACCCGTCTTTCCGGCCCCGCCCCCCTCGGCGTCCTGTTTGATGCGTCCGGCACGACCGATGGAGGTGTCACCTATCCCTTCCATGACCTCACCTACAATTTTAACTTCGGTGATGAGCGTGGACTGA
Source organism: uncultured Bdellovibrionales bacterium (assembly GCA_964530135.1). Taxonomy (GTDB): domain Bacteria; phylum Patescibacteriota; class Minisyncoccia; order Moranbacterales; family UBA1568; genus SSEF01. The sequence goes on from CAZGXN010000006.1 coordinate 73,439, forward strand.
ATTGGTCACTCTCCGGACTCCCCAAGAATACCCAAACAGGTGGTCCAATCGCAGCCCATGTCTTTGATTTGCCCGGTACATATACGATCAGTGTGACCGCGCAGAATCCCTTCGGACAATCCGCTTCCACCACTGTTACCATCACCGTAACCGATCCGAATACACACTGGAGTGGTACGAACACCATCTGTGTTTCACCTACCGCCAATTACACGGGCTGTCCGAGTGGCGCTGTGACTCAGACGACACTGCCTACAAACTATGATGGGAAGCGCGTGTTGTTGCATCGGGGGGAGAGCTTTGACATCATCACCCTCACCCAATTCGTTGACAATGCCTTGGTTGGGGCATATGGCACCGGAGCAAAGCCACAGGTCCCCCGTGTAACCATCGGTGAAGTAGGACAACTCCTCGTTCAAGACTTCCCCGACGAGATCACCGTGATGGATCTGGATATCGCGGGTCGCATTACCCATGGGCTGAGCGGTTCGCGGATACTGCTCTACCGTAACGATCTCGATGACCCCGTGACCACTGCCGACAATCGAATCTATATCGGCGGCGCGCTGACCTATTATGCCCAGAATGCGGGGCTTCCGCTTTCCGGATACTACCACCCCCGCGAGATCTTTATCGTAGAGAATCGTATCTTGGGAACGATGGATAATGATGCCACACCGCACTACAATTTCTATGGCGCGGGATCGCGTTTCGCCATGATGGGGAATGAGATTGGCGGCTCAGTGGAACATACGGCTCGCTTTTGGGGGCTCGAACGAGGCTTCATCGCGCACAATTGGCTGAAGGGTGGGTACTACAGTGCGAGTGGGGCGGCGATTCGCAGTAATCTCAAGATTCACAGCAGCGGCCTCACGCCGTATGCCGACACGCTCGATGTGGCATTGAAATATGCTTCGAGTAAAGCCGTCATTGCCAACAATACCTTCAGTAGCTCGCAGGATAATGGGTCGTGGTCAACCGCCGCTGCTCCACAAAACTCAACCGAACAAGAAGGCGTTGAGGATTTCATCTTTGAAAACAATCGTTACTATCGGGGTATCTACACCAACACGGAACTCATCGGAGTCGGCCGAAGAATGAACGCACGGGGTAATACCCGAATCGACGGAGGGGTACCAAATATCAATCGGGCCAGTACGATCCCATTCAATCTACCCCCGGAATGGAATGGACCGTATTTCGGACAACTCAATCCCTCCTCGGACACCACCGCCCCCACTGTCCCAACCAATGTCTCCGCCACCGCTGCCTCCACCACGGCGATCAATCTCTCCTGGACCGCGTCGACGGATGCAGTGGGTGTCATCGGCTATGCCCTCTATCGCGATGGAGCCTTCGTCGGCAATATCACCGGGGCGAGTGTGACCACGTATCAGAACACCGGTTTGACCCCGGGCACCACCTACAGTTACCGTCTCGCCGCCTATGACGCGGCCGGCAATACATCCGCCCAAAGCGCTGCGGTGACGGGGACGACCACGGGCACAGATACCACTCCACCCACCGTCACCCTCACCGCTCCAACCGCGAATACCACCCTTT
>CAZGXN010000007.1:0-69892 GCA_964530135.1 uncultured Bdellovibrionales bacterium
AAGTCCTTGCATCGCAAGGCAACAGCAGGGAAGGGATGTAAAAATCCCGACCCTGCTTTTTCTTTTTCTACAATAATTTGGTGGGTATACCCCATAACTAATATTGACTTTTTTTAAAAAATAATATACAATATCTGGTCAGAAATTGACACAGTGGTATCTTTACAATGGAATACAAAGGTAAAGGAGGTTGCTATGGAGTGGATGTTCTTATCACTTTTATCGGCTTTTGGACAAGCGTTCGGATGGGCCCTAAAGAAGCGCGCCCTTGAAAATAAGGGGGTAAACAATACGATCGGTCTTGTGACATTTGCTGTGGCAGGCAGCGTGCTCGGGATAGCCTACTGGATTTTCGGTGAAGGAGTGAATGCTCTTTCTGTGAAATTCTGGTTCGCTTCAGTGGCTGTTGTTGGGCTCAATATTATCGCTGTCTGGACGGCATATCAGGCACTCGATAAAGCGGCGCTTTCACAATTGATGCCGTTTATTGCTCTGACAGCGTTAGCGATCGTGCCCATCGAGTACGCTCTCCGTGATGTGTTGCCGACCATCGAACAAACTATCGGTATTGTTCTTGTTGTGGTTGGAGCTGTTATCTTTGCAATCAGGCAGAAGCCTTCACGTGAAGCGATCGGAGCAGCAGGATATTTCGCTGTGACTATTGCCTGTTATTCGGTAGCTTCGCCGCTTATGGCAGTTGCTGTTACTGAATCCGGTTCTGGTTTGTTTTCGGCCGCAGTATTTCACCTCGGCATCGCTATCGGATTTCTGCCGCTTGCATTGTTCACAGGCGAACAGACTGCAATTCGGTGGCTTCAGCGAGAAAAACAATGGGCTCGAGTTGTTTGGACGATGATTTTGGCGGGCCTGGTGATTGCTTTTCTTGAGAACGGCCCCGTCACGATCGCACTTGAGTCAGCTACGGCGAGTGAGGTATTTGCCATCAAGCGGACAATGCCGTTTTTTGCACTGATTCTCGGCATCATAATGTTCGGGGAAAAAGTAACCAGGCGGCATGTTGTCGGTACTGCGTTTCTTGTTTTGGGATCGATACTCATCGTCTCGTTCCGATAGTCAGGAGCCGAAGAGGTATTTGAGAGGGGAGGCGTCTAGTGAGATGCACCCCTCTTTTTATTTTTAACTCTGTCACGACTTTTCTTTTTACAAAAATGCTACAATGCTCATAGCTTCTTAGTTTCTCATCAAGCTGTATGAGTATGGGCGAATCTTTTCCTTGGGAACAGGGATCAATAGAAAAAAGCATCCCGCGGAAAGGCAGGGATCTGGAAATTCACGAAGCGATGCTTAACTTTCCCCTGGAGAGACTGGAGGGTGTAGAGCCAAACAATCTTTAGGCGATTATGTTTCTCACTGATCCGATTTTCCGAGCTATCGAACGGGCGACCGTGCTTCATCAAGGTCAGACGCGCCGTGTAACGGGCGTACCGTATATTGTCCACCCGTATGCGGTGGGTTTTCTGTTGGCGCATTTTACGGAAGATGAGGCAGTGATCATTGCGGGATTGCTTCATGATGTGCTCGAGGATGTGCCAGGGTATACACATGAAATGCTCGAGTCTGAATTTGGCGGTACAGTGGCGCAGCTTGTTTCTGAGGTAACCGAGGATCATTCGATCTACGAGGAACATCCTGAGTTATCTCATACCGATCGAGTTCGGTTGAAGAAGGAGGATTATCTCCAACGATTATCCAACGATTCTGAAGGGGCACTCATGATCGCCGCAGCCGACAAGATCTGCAACACACGCTCGTTTCTTGAAGAATATCCAAAGTTGGGTGCAGAACAGTTTTGGAAGGAATATCAAGGGACACCAGAACGCTATCTGCGCTTCTCACTCGCTGTCAATGACATCATTCACCACCGACTCAAACATCCTTTGGCTGAAGAGTTGGATCGGGTTACGAAACTCGCTCAAACCCTTATAGATAAGAATGAAAAAAACCTATGAGAATTGGTATCAATGCGAATTTTTTCGCGAAACCATCAACAGGTATTGGTGTTGTTACGCGGGAGTTTATGCACGCTTTGGCTGAAACACCTGAAGGGCGGGAGCATGAATGGATCTGGTACTTCGAGGGTCTCGTACCGGTCGGGGCGTGGCCGAAAAATTGGCAATTCCAAAAAGTCTCGACATGGTGGCAGCGTGACGATACATTGCACCGGTATCTCTGGGAGAGTGTTGCTTTGCCTCGGGCCGTCAAACGGGATCAGTGTGATATTTTCTTCAGTCTGTATCAGTCAGCGACAGTGCTGCCCGCAAAGATCCGTCATGTGATGCTCGTTCATGACCTTATCCCGAAGCATTTTCCAGAATACCTGCACACTCTTTACCAGCGGCTTCACTATCGAGCTATCGAACGGGGGATGCGGGCCGCTCAGTATATCATTACACCTTCTCAAACAACCAAGCGTGATCTTGAACTTCTCTTGTCCATTCCCCAAGAGCGTAGCATCATCGCTCCACTCGGGAGCGCCGAGCGTTTTCGAGAGACGGTACCGGTTGACACACGCGACGCCATACTCAAGCGGTATATGCTCACTCCGGGATACTTGTATCATGGCGGTGGACTTGAGTTGCGGAAAAACACAGCACTGCTGCTGCGTGCATATGCTCAACTGACCAAAGCAGCCGATCGAGAGCGTCTCCCACCTCTGGTGATCAGCGGCGTGGTGCATGCTGAATCCAACCCCTTGGCCACACCGGTTCGAGCTTTGATTACTGAGCTTGGTTTGAAAGATCAGGTGCGGCTTTTGGGCTGGGTGCCGGATGAAGATCTTCCAGTGCTCTATCAGAGCGCGAAAATGTTCATCTATCCATCCCGCTACGAAGGTTTTGGTTTACCTGTTCTCGAAGCATTCGCTTCAGGCACGCCTGTTATTACGACTCCTTCTGGATCATTGGCTGAATTAGTCCAAGATGCAGCACTGACGGTATCACCGGATGATGCCTCCGGTCTCGCCCAGGCGATCCATTCACTGTTGACAGATCCTGAGCTGGGTACAGCTTTGAGCGTCAAAGGACGGCGACGGGTGGCTGACTATTCTTGGTCACGGTTTGTTTCTTTGGTGATCAATCGCTTGCTACAATAGCTGTATGAAGACTGGGATACAACGATATTCAGCTGGATGGGTAGATCAAAATGTTTTCTTGGGTATGGTCGGCATTACTCTCGGTGTGCTGGGCATTGGATTTTTGCTTTTTGATATTTTCCCATTACCACCGATAAACCTGTTTTTCTTTACAGGTCTTCTTTTTCTCCTGGCTCTGTATCGGCCGAATTGGTGCTTCTTGTTACTCGTTGCGGCACTTCCATTTGAAACGCTGAATATGTTGCCCGAAAGCGTTGGGGTCATACTCCGTCCATACCAGTGGCTGTGTATAATTCTTGTACTTGCGTTGGGCATTCGTATTGTTTCACACCGGACGGCATGGCCACTTTTTTCTTTTTCTTGGCTCGATATTTTCCTTGCGCTGATTCCCCTTGGTGCCTTAGTATCGGGTCTTTTTTCGGGTGGAGAAGGGCCACGGCTGGCAGTAATTGTCGCATCGTTTTATGGACTTTATGTCCTTGCCCGCGTCTTTTTGAGGACGGTCGGAGATGTGCAGGTCGCTTCTCGTATGCTTTTTGCTTCGGGGTATATCTCGATTATTTTTGGTATCATCCAAAATGCGGCGTTTGAACGCGGGAGACTCTTGGCAGTCGTGATGCCCGGGCGGCCCAACGGAACCTTCACAGAGCCTGATTGGTTCGGATTTTTTTCTGCAGCATTATTATTCTTTGTTTTTTCCCAAGTTGATCGCAGATTGAACACTGTACCAGATGGCACAAGTCGTTGGTTCTGGCGGATCTTCCCTGTTTTCCTCGGGCTGATCCCGATCTTGGTCGTGCTGATCCTAACCGTGAGTCGGAGCGCTTGGTTGGCTGCTCTGGCTGCTCTGGTATTGTGGATATTGACGGCTCTTTTGGTGGAGGGTAAAGTGGCTCTTCGTCGATCACTGCAGAGTGTTCAGCTCTTTGTCATTGCGGCGGTGTTAGCTTTGCTCATTGTGGTAGATGTGCCACTCACGCGTTTTGATCTTTTGAACCGCGCCGAAAGTACAGCGACTGGTCTCCAAGAAATTACCATTGCTTGTGATACTCCAACTGATGTACCAGCGGTGATAGAAACCATAGAAGTACTGTCGGCTTTTGGTTGCCGTCATATTACCCTCGAGGATCGGGCGGCATTGGCGGCAGCTGGGCAATCTATCCAAACAGTCCAGCGGCCGGATCCGAACATTGTTATTCGGAGTGAAATTTATCGGAAAACCTGGGCTGAGATTCGCCAGCACCCCATCCTTGGCATTGGCTGGGGGAATATCGGTACTGTTCTGGGGCGTGATAACACTGACAACGCGTACAATGCGAGTAATCTCTGGTTTGAAATTATACTGGGTGCTGGTTTGTTAGGTTTGATTGGTCTTGCTGGAGCAGTCGCAATAATTATCTCAGGTGTCGTACGGAGACTATCATCTCAGGGGCAAGCAGAAACGGGAATCATCCTTGTTTGTGCACTCCTTCTCCTCTTCCTTGTCTTCAACAGTTTTAATGCGGGTCTGCTTATCGGTGTTGTGTGGTTTGGCTTGGCAACTATCCCAGTTTTACTCTTTCCAAAACTGTCAGTAAAACCCGTATGAGCCACCCTTCTCCACTCACGGTCGGGATTGATATTCGGCTGATTGGCAAGCAGCGTACCGGAGATGAAACCGTTTTTTTCCAACTAGTCCGTGAACTTATTCGGCAACATGCATCAGACATTCGGTACGAGCTCTATACGGATGAGGCGCGTGATGACCAGCTTGCAGCACTGCGGTTGAAACTTGATGCGCTCGGTCGAGAAGATGTCCATATTGTTTCATTGCCGGCCAAGAATCGCTTTCTCTGGAATGCGATTGTTTTGCCCGTGCGGCTTTTTCGGCATCCGGTCGATGTGTTTCATACACAGTATATTCTCCCACTCCTGCTCCCACGCCGACTGAAGGTAGTAACCCATATCCATGACGTTTCCTTTTACGCTCATCCAGAATGGATCGGCAGATCGGATCTATTTTTTCTTCGTCTCTTTTTACCGCGGACTTTTTCTCGGTCTGACTGTGTGATTGTCCCCTCAGAATTTACTCGATCGGAAGTCTTGGAGTACACCGCTCTCCCTGCTCAGCGTATTCGTATGATCAACAACGCCGTGGCTGAGGAATGGTATCAACCAATATCTCTTGAAATGATCCGTGCTGTAACGGCGCGTTATGGATTGGCGCCTTACCATTATTTCATTTCTTCTGGAACGCTGCAGCCACGAAAGAATATTCCGCGTTTGATCGAGGCGTTTCGGCGAGCAGTGCAGACACACGGTCTGACACATGCACTTGTCCTGACGGGGAGTCTCTCCGGACACAATGTCGATCCGCAGATTCAGTCGGCGACGCGCGGAAACATCATCTATTCAGGGTATGTTTCAGACGAAGATCTTCGGGCGCTCGTTGCGGGTGCGGCTGGATATGTCTTCCCATCCCTGTATGAGGGTTTTGGAATTCCTATTCTCGAGGCCCGCGCACAGGGGACGGCTGTGCTTGCCTCCGATATCCCGGTCTTCCATGAAGTGGGAGGTGAGCAGATTCAGTATTTTAACCCATGCAGTCTTGCTCAAATGACCGAAAAACTGTATACTTTCTCCATTGATAACTTGGAGGAAAAGCCTGAAGATAAGCGTTTTTCTTCCGATGACAGACCATATTCCTGGACTCGAAGCGCCATTCAACTTGCGCAGCTTTATCGGTTACTTGGGGGTCGGTCTAGCTAATTCATAAAATACGCCCATGGTGTTTCAACCAAACTCTGAGTCTGAGGGATCCATTCCTGAGGTCTCGCCTCAAAGAAAACGCGTTGTCCGAATTGTACTTTTTTTCCTCGCGCTCGGCCTATTGGCCGGTGTCGTTTTTGCCGTGAAAGCTGGTTTTGTCTTTAACAAAATTTCAATGGGTACAGATGGTGTTTTCAAAAATCTCTTGAAGACCCTTCCTGGTGCAAAGGACGAACTGATTGGTGAAAAAGAGGGTCGGATCAATGTGCTCTTATTGGGTATGCGGGGTGAAAATGTTCCTGGTGGTGGACTGTTGGCAGATACGATTATGGTTCTGTCGCTTCATCCCAAAGACACTCAAAAGGAAGGTGGTGATACCGCTCGGGCGTCTCTCGTTTCTATTCCACGCGACCTCTTCGTAAAAGTGCCGGGTCGTGAGGAACAACGGAAGATCAATGCAGTCTATGCGCTGGGTGAAGAACGTGGCCGTGGTGGTGGCATTGAGGATATGCGGAAAATTGTCGGTGAGGTGACAGGCCAAGACATCCCCTATGCCATTGTCATTAACTTTCAGGGTTTCATTGATCTCGTGAATGCCCTCGGCGGTGTGACGGTTGCTTTGAATGAGCCGTTTAGTGAAGGTATGCAGTTTCGTGAGCCCCATGTCTGTGATGCTCATGTGTATACGGTGCCGACGCGGCCCCCTCAGTACGAACACAAGTACTATACTCGAAGTGAAGGTACGCGGTACATCGCGAAGTCATACCTTCTCTGTTACAACAAGGATCAGGAGTGTGGTGGTGTTTTTGAGCTTCCGGCCGGACCTAACAATCTCGATGGTTATAAGGCACTCTGTTATGCTCGGGCCCGCTATCAGAGTAATGATTTTGAGCGTGCTAAGCGGCAACAGCAGGTGATTCAGGCCATCAAAGACAAGGCACTTTCCGTAGGGACACTGACGGATTTTGGCAAGATCAATGGTTTACTCGATAGTCTCGGTGATAATCTCCGTACCAATATGGAGGCCTGGGAAATGAAGCGTTTCTTCGCGCTCTATCAGACCAATCAGGATGCCGTGCTGACGCAGCGTGTACTGGAAGATTCAGAGGAGGGATTGCTCTATGCACCGCCCGCCACCCCCGAATCAGGGTATATTCTCCTTCCGCGGGCTGACAACTATGATCGGATTCGATCACTGTTTCAGAGTTTGCCCTAAACTCCTCTCATGCCCATCGATGTTTCGATCGCGGTCAATAGCTATCGGAGTCCGGAACTCCTCAGACTCTGTCTTCGGGCTATCCAGCGTGAGTTAAAGACGGCGGCTTTTACCTATGAAGTCCTCGTAGTTGATAGTGCAACCGAAGAAGATACAGAAATGCTGCTGCGGGAAGAATTTCCTAAGGTTCGTTTTTTTCCACACACTGAAAATGTCGGTTTTGGTCGGCTCATCAATACTTCGATTCGCGAGTCAGTCGGACAGTATCTCTTCTGCATCAATGCTGATATCATCCTCCGGCCGGACACGGTGAGTACGCTTCTCGCTTATGCTCAGACACATCCAGATGTCGGTCTGATGGGACCCAAACAGTTTAATTTTAATGGTTCGCTCCAGTCTACCTGTCTTCGATTTTATCGCCCGCTGACCATTGTGTACCGTCGGACCTGGTTGAAGCATCTCCCGTTTGGTCGCCGACATCTTGACTGGTTTACCATGCGTGATTTTGATCATACCTATGAACGGGATGTCGACTGGATCATGGGCTCAGCTCTATTTGTCTCGCGGCGGGCCGTGGAGGCGGTCGGCCCGATGGATAATCGTTTTTTTATGTATATGGAGGATGTCGACTGGTGTCGACGCTTCTGGGAGAAGGGCTATCGAGTGGTCTATGTCCCCACTGCTTCGGTGTATCACTATCATGCCAAGGGGAGCGCGAAAGGGGGATTTTTTCGCTCGCTTCTTATGAATCGCCTCACCTGGTATCATATTGAGAGTGCGCTGCGGTATTTTCTCAAATACCGCGGTCGATCAATACCCAAACAGCCATAACACAGCTATAACAAACTTCTTTGAAACAAGATATGTCTCTCCCTACTGAGTCCGAATCTTTTCCATCAACACCATCGCGTGGATCACGCCGGTTTATCATCGCGGGTGTCATCATTGGTATGGTGGGGTTTGCTTTTTATGCCGGCTATCAAAAGGGACAATTTAGTCTGGTGATGACAGAAACACCCGTTTCTCCGGATCAGGCGTCTTTTCAAAACACAACTGTGGGTCAAGATGCGACGATTGATTTTTCACTTTTTTGGAAAGTATACAATATTCTTCGAGAGAAATATGTTGAGCGCGAATCTCTTGATGCCAAAAAGCTTTTTTATGGCGCTATTGACGGTATGCTCGCAGCGACCGGCGATCCGTATACGACGTTTTTCGATCCTGAAGAAAACAAGGATTTCAAAGAGGAATTGGAGCAATCATTTGATGGTATCGGAGCGGAAATGCAGATCAAAGATGGAGTGCTTACCGTTGTCGCACCGCTTGAAAACTCACCTGCTCAGAGGGCGGGTATTCTCGCGGGGGACAAGATCCTGAAAATCGATGGTGCCTCGACTGAGAATCTTGGTCTGAGTGAAGCGGTCGATAAAATCCGCGGCCCGCGCGGAACCGAAGTTCAATTGTCGATATTCCATCCAGAGGAGGAAATGCTGCGGGAAATTTCTGTGCGGCGCGATGTGATCGTTGTGAAAAGCGTTATTCTCGAGATCCAAGATGGTATTGCGACTATCAAGATCACTCGCTTCGGTGATGATACAACGGATGAATTTGAGCGCGCGGCGGCCGAGATTCAACGTCAGGGCGTGCGTGGTATCCTACTCGATGTCCGAAATAATCCAGGTGGCTTTCTCGATGGAGCAGTAGATTTGGCGGGTTATTTTCTTCCAGTAGATACGGTTGTCGTTATCGAAGAGGATGCGACGAAGAAACGACATACACTGAAAACTCGGGGCCGAAATCAGTTTGGCAAGATTCCTATCGTTGTTGTATTGAATCAAGGAAGTGCAAGTGCTTCGGAAATCCTTGCCGCAGCCTTGCGCGAACAGCGTGAAGATGTTGTATTGGTTGGAGAGAAGTCTTTTGGCAAAGGATCGGTCCAAGAACTTATTCCCACATCGAGTACGACATCAGTGAAGATAACCGTAGCCCATTGGTTGACGCCTGATGGCCACCAGATCAATACTCGCGGCATCGAACCAGATCAAGTAGTGAAATTCACGCGTGCAGATTTTGAAGCAAAGCGTGATCCGCAGCTCGATCAGGCTCGGGCATTGCTCCAGAAAAAACTTAATCCTTAGCTCGAGCGGTTGATGAAAGCGTTTGAAGTATATCAAGAAGCCAAAGCTGAACATGTCGGTCAGCCGGAAGAGCTTGAGTTGCTTCGCTCGACCTACCTCCAAAAAGCCTGGGCGGATAAACACTGTGCTGATTTAAAAGTGGTTGATGAAACGGAGCGAGAGGCTGCAGCTATCCAATGGATGCTCGAAGTGGGGGAATGGTTTCGGACAAACATCCTTGAGGCCGAGACTTCACCTGAGACGAAGAGTCGTCGGGCATATTTCTTGGATCTCTTCGATGCGGATCCAGCGGCTGCGGTCGAAGAGCTTGACGCGCTCTTTCGACGATCACGACATTAGCATTTAGCACTCACTTGACGAGTCTGCTAACGACCCGTAAAATGGGTAATGAAGCCTGGTGAAGTATCGGCACCACTTTATTCGCTTAACATGATTCGTATGAAAAAACTTCAGATTCAGCCGCTCGGAGAAAATGTACTTATCAAGCTTGAATCCCGAGAGAAAAAAACTGCTTCGGGCTTGTATTTGCCGGAAAACACTACTGGTGAGCGAGAACAGCAAGGCACAGTCGTCGCTTTGGGCTCAGATGAGAGTATCCAGGTGAAGAAGGGTGATACGGTTATCTTTAAACGCTATGGAGCAAGTGAGGAATTGAAAATCGCAAACGCGGATCATCTCTTGATCCCATACAAGGATATCCTGGCGGTTGTACTTGGATAAGTTGTGAGTGTGTGTCCTAAAAAAAGAAACGGCCTGATTGGGCCGTTTCTTTTTTAGGTTTCTCTCTATCTAATTCTCATCTCTTGTATCAACATCAAAACATCTCTAAATGAACATGCTGCCTATGGTGATTTTTCAATGGGAAGTCCCGTGGCTTTCCAGGATTCAAAACCACCGGTAATGATTCTGAGTCCAAAGAAGCCCATATCAAACAACATTGTTCCGGCTTGAAAGGTATCTTGTTCATTGGTGCCGTAAACAAATATCGAACCGACAGAGGGGATAGTTTCGCGTTCTCTCTCGAGTCGTGAAAGTGGGAGATTGATCGCGCCTGGAATATGTCCGAGAGCAAATTCACGATCACTACGGACATCAATGATGATGTTTCGAACCAGTGTGGGAATGAGCGTAACAGCTTTTTCAGGTGTGATGGTGGTAACCTTGGACTGGTCAGCGGATGAGGTAGGATTACTTGTAGTGATGACGGCCCCGCCGCGTGCGACCCAGTTTCGAATGCCACCCTCCAGAAACACGAAAGTCATCTTTCGTGCTGCAAAACGATTTTGGATTTCTCGAAATTGATCATTGGTATTTTCTTCATCGTACACGATGATGACAAGTTGACCAGTCGGCGCGCTATAAGCCGAAATTTCGGCCAGGCCCAACCACTCTGAATCGAGGATATGGAGTGCTTCAAAACTTGTCCGTGATCGGATATCAATAAAGCGGATCTCCTCATTTTTTTTGATTCGGCTGAGAATGTTTTCCGGACTAATAAAACGGAGCTCAGTCAGATCGGTAGTGTGGATATCACTGGGTGAAGAAGCTTGACGTTTTTCATACCAGGTTTTGCCCAACATTACGAGTGCTCCTCCGAACATTAGGCCAGCGACAAGGAGAATGATTCGGCCATCATTTCGCCGGTTTTTTGAGCGAAATGGTCTTTCGGAGGGGATGTTCATACAAGGACGGTGCCGATAAATTCTGGATATCTTTTAATAAATGCTGCAATCGAAGTAGTTTCTTTGCCTTCAAGTTGAAGTGTAAGTGGGTAGATCGTACCGACACCGGTTACTATACCAACTTTGTCTCCGATCATACAAACCGTTCCAATAGGATATTCTGTCGGTTGAGGTTCTTTCTGAAGTGTAATTTCGTGGAGTTTGATCCGTTGTATGCCTGTATCACCATGTCGCCAATAGGTAAAGATGCCAGGCCAAGGGTATAAGCCGCGGTAACGATTATAGATTTCTTCTGCCGGTTCGCTCCAGAATACATGTCCGTCTTCGCGTTCGATAAGTTGGCAGAGGGTAACACCGTCAGTGGGTTGTGGAATGGCTGAAAGAGTACGCGTGATCCATTGGGGGAGAGTGCGTATGAGGAGGGAAGCACCAAGCGTAGCAAGCCGGACCAAGAGTTCCGACGCTCGCTCATCAGGCCCGATAGGCAGCTTTTCGCTGGCGATAATGTCGCCGGTGTCTAAACCGGCATTTAGTTCTATCAGGGTAATGCCAGTTTCTGTATCACCGGCTATCAGTGCATTTGCAATAGGCGAGGCACCCCTCCAGCGAGGAAGAAGAGAAGCGTGGATATTGATACAACCGAAGCCAGGCAATGCGAGCACGCTTTCAGGCAGTATCCGTCCATAGGCTGCAACGACAATGACATCCGGTTTCCAGGCTCGAATGACCTCTACCGCCTCGGGGTTCATTTTTTCTGGTTGAAAGACTGGTATACCATGTTCATTTGCAAGTATCTTTACGGGTGATGCAGTAATTTTCTGCGTACGTCCAACCGGTCGATCAGGTTGTGTGACCACGCCTACGATATTGTAAGACTCAGTAATGAGGGCACTGAGAGCCGTCCTTGCAAACTCAGGTGTTCCCATAAAGACAACGGAAATCTGAGGTGCTTTGAAGGTAGTCGTATTCGGTGAGGGGTTTTTAGAGGGCATAGACCTGTTTTTTTCCTTGTTTTTTGTAGCGATCACAAATCAGGATACCATCGAGATGGTCAAGCTCGTGCTGGAGACAGATCGCCAAGAGCCCGTGCGCTCGGAGTTTTTTCTCCTGGCCATGTTCGTCGAGATAACGGACCGTTACTTGTTCGGAGCGTTCGATGGTAAAAAATTCACCAGGGAGACTGAGACAGCCTTCTTCAAAGAGTATCTTTTCTGTGGAGGCACTGGTAATTTTTGGGTTGATAAAATTTCGGACGATCCCATCAATTTCGATCACGCATATCCGAAGATTTTTTCCAATTTGAGGAGCGGCGAGGCCAATCCCGTCAGCCTGCCGCATGGCCACAACCATTTCAGGAAGAAGGGCTTGAATGTCCGGAGCAAGCGGATCTTTGACAGTTTCATTTTTAGCGTGAAGAATGGTATTTTCAGCACCCGTCACGATAGTGTGAAGAGAATTCATACAGGGAATCATTTAACTGTGGAGTGAGAGCGGATTGAGCGTAACATGGACGCTGTGATCAAGCGTGCCGAGGAAATGGTGGAGTTCCTCAGGGAGATGGAGATCGCGGGGGAGGCGGATGAGGATATGGTAGCGGTTTTTCTTATTAAAAGGCAAATATTTTGGCAAAATTTCAACCAGGGAAAGTTTGAGTGCCTGGAGTTGTGTCTCGGTGCGTTCGGCGATGAAGGCGGAGGAGTGTTCTTTGGTTGGATAGCATTCGAGTTGGATCAGTCGGTAATAGGGCGGATAGTGGAGGAGTCGGCGTTCTTCGAGGAGTTCGGCCGCGGTTTTTGTGAGACTTTGTTTGATCCAAGTGGTCCAGAACGCTGATTCAGGTTCGAAGGTCTGGATCAAGAGACTTCCACCTCGTTTGAGTTTTCCGCCAAAGCGACGAAGCTCACGCCAGAGTCGCTCTTCGGATTGAAAATCAGGATAAAAAAGACCTTGATCTGGTTCAATCAGAGCGATAAGGCCTAGTGGTGGAAAGGGGAGACTGTATGCTGACTCATAGGTCGCGACAATGATAGCGGGTTTCTCATCGAGTTGTGTCAGCGCCTTGGCGAGGGTTTGAAAGTTAGATTTTTTGGTTTGTGTATCACGGTCGATAGTGAGGATGCGTTGTGGGAAGCCAGATCGCTCAAGCGCCCGAACAATCGATTGCGTTCCAGCACCGAAGCTTTTAAAGTGCATGTGTCCACATTGCACACAACTCGGAAAGAGTGGCGTTTGATAGCCACAGGATAGGCAGCGGAAATGTCCTCCAACTGCTTCCGAAAGTGCGGTTGCACAGTGTGGGCAGCGCAAGGGCATTTGACACTTGGCACAGAGCGAAAAACGGGCCAGCCCCCGTTGCTGTACGAGGATAAGTGTGGATTCTTGAGTCGTATTGGTAGCGCGGAGGGCTTCGAGGAGATCGGGTGAGAGGGGTTGTGGTGTACCATTGCGCGGAGAGGTTCGGCGTAAATCGATTGGCTTAAGGGTTTTCTCTTTTGTAAAGGTGAATGGTGTACCGCGCGATTGAGTTTCTGGAAGAAAGTATGCGATGCCAGGTGCGACCGAAAGACAGACAAAGGGGATAGCGCGTTGGCGAGCGAGTGATTCAGCGATCTCCACTGCATCATAGCGTGGCGCCATTTCCCACTGAGTGTACGAGAGCTGTTTTTCTGCGTCGATAATAATGATTGCAGAGAGGTCTATGAATGGTGCAAAGACCGTTTGGCGTGTACCGATAACGATATCGAGTGCACCGGTTCGGATCGCCTGGAATATCAAGTATTGTTCCTTGCTCGTTCGTTGGCTGGTCAAGCAGCTGACGATCGCTTCGGGCAAAGCTCGTTGAATCTTTTGAGCATACCATTCAGCTGCCAGGATTTCAGGGACCAAGATGCAGAGGAGTTTCTTTTCCTTCAGCGCTTTATTTCCAAATTTTATTAATCGTTCAAAGAGTTGCGTTTCGCTTGACACCCCCTCCATGACGGTAGACCAGGAGGGCGATACTTTTTTCCGTTTTTGACGTGAATTATTTTTTTGGGTGGTGGCTATTGATGGCGGACCTGTTTTTGGCTCTCTTGGTTTGTGCTGAAGCGGAAAAAAAAGCTTGAAAACAATCCCTAGTGGTGTGTACAGACGGTCGCTGAGCTCCCAAGCAAGTGTGATTTGTGCTGGGGTGAGCCAGCCAGCTAAAATAGTGGGCCCGATAAATTTCATCCATGTCGGCATGGGTCCGGGGAGTCGATCAGATGTGAGCGTAACACCGGTAAGGGTTCTGCGCCCAAAAGAAATTGAAACGAGCGAACCTGGTGCGACTGGTTCTCGCGAAGCATAACTAAAACGTGGGTCGCGCCGCCCAAAAAGGGGAGTGAGCGGAACAACTTCAACTCGGTAGAGGAGGGGTGAATGTTTCGGCATAAGAGGTGTCCTTCATTGTACCAGGAATACAGCTTCTTCTGAGGCTTGCCGAAAGGGGTGAAATTCTCTATCATGCATTGAAACTCTCATATATGCTCATCACCCGCCGCCTTTTTGTTGGAATTCCATTGTCGAACAGGTTGCAAAAAAGGCTTGCTTCCGAGATTTCTCGTTTTGAACATCTTCCGATTATTCCAACTCGTGTCGGAAATTTTCATGTAACGCTGATTTTCCTCGGCTTTGTCAAAGAGGAAGAAATTGTTCGTATCACTGAAGCATTGGAGGATGTTGCGCTCGACAGCGTACCTTTTGAAATTGATTTCACAGAGATTAAAGCCGAACCGGTGGAACATCCGAATCTCGTTTGGTTGACTGGTGAACCGTCGGCTGAATTAGTTGCACTTCGAAACGCCATCGCTACAGCACTTGATTATTTGACCCCCGCATCCAAAACTTTCCGTCCGCATGTAACCTTAGCCAAGGTACGGCGTGGGCAATATGAAGCACTCGAAACAAAACCAGACTTTGGTAAGCCGCTCCATATCATTGAGCCGGTCGACACGATCACGCTTTATGAATCGACCATGGACAGTGGCAAGCGTGCCTATCTGCCGCTCGCTGAATTCCCCCTCAATGGGGTACATGAGACAGAGTCATTATAGTCATACAATACCATGAAGATTTTTGGCATCAGTATCGACAATTATTCCCGGGCTGATATTTTGGATCGTGTCAGTGAGTGGCTTGCGAGCACTTCGTATCACCGCATCGCGACAGTCAACCCAGAATTCCTCCTCCTCGCGACGAAGAACCGAGCGTTTCATGGTGCGCTCGTTTCGGCCGATCTGCGTGTTGCGGATGGTGTTGGATTGCACCTGCCGTTTTTCTTAGACGGCGACACACTTATCGAGCGAGTCACGGGAGCCGATCTCTTGCCTGAAATTCTCCATTTGGCAGACGAGAGGCGTCTCTCAGTCGGGCTCTTGCTCGATCCAGGCGGACTGTCGTCGTACGATGCAATAGAAAAAGCGCTGCATGAGCGTTATCCGAATCTGACGGTCGGGAAGTTCTCGCCCGAATATCTAACAGCGTCAAAGCCGATACCGTATCACCTAGTCTTTTGTAATTACGGCGCACCGCTTCAGGAAATCGTCCTCGCCGGACTGCGCGAAAAGTCGGGGAATATCCGGCTCGCGATGGGTGTCGGCGGGGCGTTTGATTTCCTTACGAGCCGGATTCCTCGGGCGCCGAAGTTTCTCCGCTCTGTCGGTCTCGAATGGCTCTGGCGCCTTCTTCAACAACCTAAACGCTGGCATCGCATCTGGAACGCCGTGGTTGTGTTTCCAGTGAAAGTGCTCAGTCAGAAATAGTCTTAGAAAATAAAAAAAGCCGCTTCGAGGGCTTCGCAAAAAGACCATAAATGATGGGCTTGGGATTCTTGATGAGCTCCTCTGAATGCTGGTAGAAGAACGCTAGGGCGAGAGCAATGCCCCCACTAAAATCAAAGCGTTGTTGGCTGAGGAGAATGGGGGTACGACGCTGAATCATGGAACACTCCTGTCAAAGGACGTGGCAGATACGGGTCAACCGATATCTGGTTACCTCACAATCGAAGCAGCTCGATATATTAGCATATTTTAACTAAGAAGTCAATGTAGAAATGGGGCTTGAATAAGGGTATAATTAGTCTATGTCAAAGCCCGAACAAAAGCCTGTCCGGGTGCGCTATGCACCCTCGCCGACTGGTCTCCAGCATATCGGTGGCCTCCGGACAGCTCTCTACAATTATCTCTATGCTCGGCAGCTTGGTGGACAGTTCATCCTGCGCATCGAGGACACGGATCAAAAGCGTTTTGTTGAAGGCGCTTTGGAAAATACGATGGCGTTTCTTCGAGATTTTGGACTCCATTATGATGAGGGGCCGATACCATTGACTGACAAAGATACTGAAAATGACAGTATCGGTACCCTGTCTCGTCGTTACCCGGGTGTGTATGAACTCGGGGCCTATGCACCGTATATTCAGTCAGAGCGGCTCGAGCGGTATCAGCAGTATGCGGATGAGCTTGTAAAGACTGGCCAGGCGTATCACTGTTTCTGTAGCGAGGACCGCCTGACAGATCTGCGCACCCGTCAAGAGGGGGCAAAGCTCGCACCCCGTTATGACCGTGAGTGTCTCAAGCTCCCGATAGCTGAAGTACAGGAAAGGCGCGCCCGAGGTGAAGCCAGCGTCATCCGGTTCAAGATTCCAGACCATGGGAAATTTATTGTCAAAGATATCCTCCGGGGCGAGATCGATGCTGATACTGGGGTGCTTGATGATTTCGTTATCATGAAGTCTGATGGTTACCCGACCTATCATTTGGCAAATGTCGTCGATGATCATCTGATGGAGATCACCCATGTCCTACGAGCAGTTGAATGGCTCCCGAGTTTACCAAAACATATTTTGCTCTATCAGTCATTCAGTTGGGAGGCACCCGAGTTTGCTCATCTCTCAGTTATTCTCGGTAAAGATGGGAAGAAGAAGCTTTCGAAACGCGAAGGGGATGTTTCGGTCGATTCATTTGTCGAGGCAGGGTATCTCCGTGAAGCACTCCTAAACTTCGTCGCGCTCCTCGGTTGGAATCCTGGCCAGGGGAGTACTCAGGAAATCTTTACGCTACAGGAACTTGTGAAATCATTTTCACTCGAGCATTTGAATAAAGCCGGCGCAGTTCTCGATCGGACCAAGCTTGATTGGATGAATCATGAGTATATTGTACGGAAATCAAATGCAGAATTGCTCGCGCTCATTCGACAAGGTGGTTTTCTAGAAAAAAATGACTGGTATACTAAAGCACCAGCCGCCTACAAGACCGACGAGTACCTTCTAAAAGTCATTGCCCTTGAGAAAGACCGGATGAAGACTCTTGCTACCCTGGGGAGTGAGAATCAATTTCTTTTTAGGGATACACTTGAATATCCATCAGGGATGTTAGCGTGGAAAGAAAATTCTGCCGATATGACTCGCGTAGCGCTTATCCAGGCTCGTGAGCTTGTTCAAAGCCTACAGGAGTCGGACTGGCAACCTGCCACATTGTCGGAAAAATTTCTCGTGGCTGCGGGTGAGAAACGCGGGGATTTCCTCTGGCCTTTGCGTGTTGCGCTGTCTGGTCTGGAACGTTCACCTTCACCAATGGATATTTTGTGGGTACTCGGTCGGGAGCGTTCGCTTAGCCGCATTGAAGCCGCTCTTGTTCAATTGACTGATGCAGACTGATATACTTCGTACGCGGTTATACGGGTTTTCGTTCAGGCATATATAAAACAAATTCAGACATGATGGAACTCCAAAAGAAAACTCAGCGTGATACGGTACGGGTCTACCCCCTTCGTCGTTTTGGTTTTCTGGTGAGCCTGTGCCTCATTGTCATTACTGGTATCCGGATCAGTCACGCCGA
The DNA here is from genome assembly GCA_964530135.1 of uncultured Bdellovibrionales bacterium. Classification (GTDB taxonomy): domain Bacteria; phylum Patescibacteriota; class Minisyncoccia; order Moranbacterales; family UBA1568; genus SSEF01. The sequence continues at coordinate 17,751 of CAZGXN010000007.1, forward strand.
AGTAACTCTCGATACTTTGAATGAGGAACAGAAAAATATCTTAGAAGATCGTCAAGATGAACTTGATGATATCAAGGCCAAAATCAAAGCCTATAAAGATATCGTCAATCTCAAACAGCGGCAAGGCGCGGTACTTGGTGATCAAATTGAATCGCTCGAAGCTCAGGCCAAAAGCCTGGAACTTCAGATGAATATAAACCAAAAAACACTCACTGAAATTCAAAACGAAATTCAATTCCTGACCATCCGTATTAGTCAGAAAGAAGAATTTATTATCAAACAAAAAAACCTCCTTTCGGAAATTATGCGTGGATATTATGCTGATCAGTCGGCTTTAATTCCTGCCGAGTTTATCATCAATGCATCACGCCTCTCCAACCCACTCCAAGAAAGTGAGTGGACTTCTGAAACTGGGGCCAAGGTCAGCGAAGTCCTCGCTGGACTCAAATCATTGCGCCAGGGTCTTGTGAGTGAACATATTGCCCTGACTGAAAAAGAGAAGAAAGCTGACACGCTGAAGCTTCAGCTCGAGGAACAAGATGCACGCCTCAGTTCGACAAAGGAAAGTAAAGAGCGTTTGCTGGCCAAAACGCAATCGGAGGCGAAAAAGTATGATTCACTGGTTGATGATTTGGAAAAACAGCGATCTGAAATTGAAGATGAAATCGAATCCCTCGAATCTGGAAAGATTGATGCACTGGATACCAAAGACCTACCTGCATTCAATCGGGGTGTCCTTGGATATCCTTTGAAAAATATCACGATCTCACAGGGGTATGGAAAAACAAGTTTCGCTAAAACATCAAAGTTTTATAAGTCTGGATTTCATAATGGTATCGACTATGCTATTCCCTCAGGTACGAGCGTACTTGCGGCCGCAGATGGCAAAGTTATTGCAATTGGAAACAATGGCCGCTATGCCTATGGTCGCTATATTGCTGTCGATCATGGCAATGGTCTCGTTACTATGTACGGACATCTAAACTCAGTAACGAAAAAGCTTGGTGATCGTGTCAGACGAGGGGAGACGATTGCGAAGTCTGGAAATACAGGGAATTCAACAGGGCCGCATGTGCATTTTACTGTTTTTTCTGCGAAGTCATTTGATATCGTGCCATCAAAGTATGTCAAGAGTGTCAAAGACATTCCGATTGGCGCGACAGTCAATCCGAAGGTCTATTTGCCATGATGATCATGTAAAAATCGGATCAGGCGGAGCTGAGAAATAAAGTATATCTCAAAATTTACTCATTAGACTCCCCTGCGGATTTTTCAAAAAAGAAGGGGAGTGGGAAGGAGTTTTATTATACAAAACTTATTAACAAAGAATAGGAGAAATATTTTATTGAGTCGACATTTGAATTAAATTCATTTTAGTCTTTTCACGCCATCCCTTATGTTATAAGGGGGAGGAGAGATGTCCATATTCATGTTACAAAAATAGAAAGAGAAAAAGATTGCCAGGCATAAGATGTTTACTTAATCCCAAGAAACATTTTGTTTCATTCTAATAACCTCCCTATTGTAATGTCTCATAAGTTACATAAGCAGACATGTAGTAAAAAAGGAAAAGACCACCCTGCACACTCAATGAGTTTGCATACGGCGGTCTTTATAAATAAGGCACCTAGCTATTTCCCCTCTCAGTCAGAGGTTTCCGAAGGCTGTGTCTGAGAAGACTATAACAGGTGCAATGTTGATACCACTCGACTCCCGGGAATCATTCTTGGCTCGATACATCGCCATATCAGCGAATTGCTCGAGATCATTGATGATATGCAATCCTCCCCGACTCGAAAAAAAACTTCCATGCGAAATGCCGACAGAAATCGAGACCTGGATGTTGTCATCAAAGCGTAACCGTTCGTCTTCACGCAGTAATGCAGCCAATCGTTCTGCACGCTGGGCTGCGCCAGCCTGGGTCGCATTGATGAGGTACACCACGAACTCATCGCCACCATTTCGAATGATGATGTCTTCTGCCCGAAACGCTTTTTGCAAGTACGCTGAAACGATCAGGAGCACTTGGTCACCTGCCGCATGACCAAATCGATCGTTGACGGCCTTGAAGTTGTTGAGATCCATCACCAAAACGGAGAGTTGGTGCAGCACTCGACCGGCAACGGAGTAATCCTGGCGTTCGAATCCGCCGAGTATCCGACGGAGTTCGAGTGCAGCACCCCGCCGATTATAGAGGCCGGTTAATGAGTCACGGTCTGCGGCTGCTTCCAGCTCCTGAATCTGCTGGTTTTTTGCGACGATTTCTCTGATCAGAATCTTTGACTGTTCAGTGCAGAGACGCAGCTGTTCCTGAAGAGTTCGGATCATGTGGCTCTGCTGCAGCGATGCATCAGAGGCATTGTGAAAATGACATTCCATGATATGTCCCTTCGTGAAAGAGAAAAGAGAAAGTTGTAAACGAACATTGATAGACTAGCATATATTATTAAAAATGTCAATATTTTGAAACCAGGCAGAGAATGAGTCTATCAGGTACAATGAAACTATGCGATTATCTTATTCTAGTCTCGATACCTACCAATCTTGCTCGCTCAAGTACAAGTACCGCGAGATTGATAAGCTGCCTGAAGAAAAATCCAAAGAGGCAGTGTTTGGGACGCTCATGCACGCGACACTGAAGTTTATTCATGAGCCGGCCCTGATTCCCCCGTCGGTCGAGCAAGCGATCGATTATTTTGGCAAGCACTGGAACGGCGATCTCTTCGAAAACGAGCTCGAAGAGCGAGCGGCATTTGTGCAGGGTGTTGAGATGATACAGCGCTACTACGAATCAAATAAAATTGCCGAGGCAAACCCAATCGCGCTCGAGAGCCGTTTCTCCATTGAAATCGGAACGGAGGCGACCGGAAAACATATCATCGCCGGTGTCATCGACCGTATCGATCGGACGCGAGATGGGTATGAGATCATCGACTACAAAACCACCAAGAAAATGCCGAGCCAGGATCGAGTGGATAATGATCTGCAGCTTTCCATTTATCTTCGGGCTTTCTTGGCTCGCTATCCAAAAGAGTGGGAGCGACTCGACAAAATAACAGTCAGTCTCTATTTCTTGAAACATGGTGTGAAGCTTTCTTCGACTCGGACGAAGGCACAGCTCGAAGCATTGGATGCAACTTTCCTCGAAGTGATCCAGGCAATTGAAGCGGGAAAATTTGCACCAACACTCTCCCCGCTCTGTGATTGGTGCAGTTTCCAAAAAATCTGTCCACTCTGGAAACATAAATTTAAAGAGGTGCTTCCGGAAACGGTAGAAAAAAGCGAAGCAGAAAAATCGATTGAAGAGTTTCTCCGGCTGCGTACCGAGGTTGCCACTGACAAAAAGCGATTGGTTGAGCTCCAAGAAAAAATCATGCAGTATATGGACCAAGAAAAGATCGAACGAGTATTTGGTTCAACTGGCATTATCGGAAAATCAGTCCGGACAGCCTATGTATATGACGAGGCCAAACTTCGTACACTCCTCTCACCGCTTGGTGAGTGGGAAAATGTTGTGAAGGTTGATGGCATAGCTCTCAAAACTGTCCTTGCTGCATTACCAGAAGCAGTGAGACAACAGGCTGAACACTACCGTGAAAAAAAGGAAAGCGTGTCTCTCAGCGTCAAAAAGATGGCATTTGACACTGAGAATGAAGAGCTTTAGGATAGCAACAAGTCTTCTCTGTAATGGAGGGTCTAGGCTGTCTCATCTCGATATATTTCTTTAAAAATTTCTATCAAAGGAGAATCCGTCATGTTCTCAAATCGTTGGTTTCGGAGTATTTTCTTTGCCCTCCTCATCGCAGGTACCCTACCGTTCGACAATGCTCAGGCTGCGAGGAGTGGAGAAGAGGAACTCATTATCCTTGGGGTGGAAATACAGCAGGCGCTCGTTTCTGTATGCGCGACACAAGAACAAGCTGAATCGGTGGTGAAAACATATGGCGAAAGCGGTTCGGCCGCCGCCATTCAGGCCTTCAATCAGAACCAGTGTTTTATCACTGTGCTTAGCTTCGTACCAAACCATCTCGTTTTCTCAAAACAGCTCACCAAACAAAGAGCTATCAGTGTGGTGGAAGTCTTGGTATGGGTGGCACAATCGCCCTATACGCTGTACATCATCACTGAAAATCCGGTGGTGACGGATTCCCTGCATACCCAAACGCTATGACACTTTATTTTCCCAGGCACGCTATTCGACCATGTTCGCGTAGCGCGCTCCTTTTGAAGAATGCGAAACAAAACGTTTTTTTCAAAAGGACACTCGTGAGAATGCAAGTTTGGCGGAGTATATGAATAACCTCCCCTGTATCATTGTCTGAAAATAAAATGGAGAGGGTGTCTAGCGACTCACCTCTCCATGGAAGAGCGAGAGCATCCTGAACGGAGCCACTCACTCTTTTTTCGCCTCCACCTTCGTTTGGGTGTCGCCACCATCGGGTGGTGCAACAATGTTGCCCGCCTTGGTGTAGACGCTGCCTGCGACACCAGCCGCCCCAGCGATAAAGCCGGTGTTTTTGCTGCTGTAGTCACTGAGTCCTGCCCCGACGGTCTTGGCCAGCTCACCAGCTGCAGCGCAACCCGTGAGGGTAACGATGACAATCAAGGAAGAAAGTAACGGTTGTCTCACGATGAAGTCTCCTCTAAAATCCGGACAATTTCCGGTGATTTATTTATAAACCAGAAATCAAACATTGTCAAGAGCTCAAATAAATGGGATAGTATTATATGTCCCTCCCTACGACACAGAGTTTAGAAAAATCTATAGAGTGGAAACTCGGGTTTTCACTCCACTCGGACGCGATTATAAACGAATCCCTAACTTTTGTAAATCCACTTTCAATTTAGCATTTCCTTGAAATAAGATTGGGGTATAACCAATCTCCCCTGCTTTTTCCAGGCTCTTTGGGGCGTCATCGATAAAGATAACTTCTTCTGGCTGGAGGTTAAGTTTTTGAAAAAGAACATCGAATGCCTCTTTGTGTGGTTTCTGAAAACCAATTTCACCGGAAATCACAACTTCATCAACCAGATCGATAATTTTTTCAGCGATCAGCTGTTGTCGCAGACGGGCGGTGTTATTGCTGAAGATAGCTACTCTGTAATTCTGCTGACGGAGAATCGGGAAAAAACCCACAAGTTCCTGGTTAATCTTTCGACTGGCTATATGATCAAGGATGATCTGTCGTGATTGCGAAATTATATCCTGGGAATCTGTAAGATGACTTACGACTACAGCCACGGTCTCCTCCCACGGAAGGCCATCGACATTGCTGAGGTGGTTATGTTTGAAGTACTCCTTGTGAAAGTCATCAACCGATATACCAATGATTTCAGCTACCTTTTTAAGGGGGTTGCCATCGGGAGTAATCTCTATTACCCCTCCGAAATCAAATACAACGGCCTTATATTTACTATTCATAAAATTGTTTGCTGTCCCTATGGGACGAAGTTGGAATTATTCTATAAAGTTTTTCGAGGCAGAACCCATACATAGAGACCAAGAAGGAAGGAGATCAGGGACATGCCGATAAATACAGCAGAATATCCAAACGCCTGAATAAGAGCTCCTCCAACAAGGGCTGCTAGTCCAGTGGCGATATGTGCAACTCCCTCCCAGCTCCCCCACTGGCTAAGTGAATTCCCTTTTGTTGTGTGGTTCTGGTATGTTGCATCGAATGCGGGGGTTCCGATTGCTACAGCTACTCCCCAGAAGATTTGAGTAAAGATAAGTTGTGGCAAACTGGTCATAAAGGCGTAGCTGAGAAAGACAAATCCGCGAATGATATATCCGAGCGCGAGGAGAAGTTCTTGCTCCTTTACCCTTAGTCCCCATTTTGAAAAAAGAAGGATGAGCACGCCAGCAACGACCGAGAACATGGCCCAAGAGAAGCCGGCAAACGCTATGTCCCCGCCAATTTTTTCAACGAATACGGCATAAAAGGGGGCGAACATTCCCATCACGAAAATCATCCCCGTGTTTACTGTAATGAGTATGCGCAGACCTCGATTAAGATGACTCTTTGGTAAAATTATCTGAAGAAAATTTCGGAATGACATGGATTGGTAAGTCCTGTGTTAATTTACACTATGAATAACTTATAATTCCATCCTAACACAAAAAAAAAACCACACGAAACGGGTGATTTTTCGGAAATGCTGTCCCTATGGGACGAAGTTGGAACCTATTTGACAGTACCATAAAGTTCTAAGGAACCATCAAATCCCCCTAAGAGGTAGATATTTCCATCCTTGATTATCCAGACACTACTCGCCCCCCGCACATAGTATTCATCGGGGCTGTAGTCTATGTCCATCGGTCGTCTATAAATCTTAAAGTCTAAGTGATCTCCGGGTTTATTTCGGTTAAAGTTGTTACAGAAATCTTGATTGCTTTGTTGATTAGAAAATTCAGCAATTTTCTGGATTATGTCTGTAGTGCCGGCGTAAAGTTTATTTACCTGGTACTCTGTATCGCAGAAAGATAGTTTTCGGAAAGAAGAGCGATTTACTGATGGCAAAGCAGCAGAAGGATTGGTATCAAAGCGAATCTCCTGTAAAAAGGTTTCGATAAATTCTGCGCCCAACTTGTCCGGGTCATTAAATTGAATTTCAATAATCTCACTACCAATACCGATTAGATAGCTTAAAGTACTACCTGTTTCTCTTGATCTCGAATAAGTATAAGCAAAGGCTTTTTTATTAATACCACGCAGCATTTTTTCTGGAAGAACAGATGCATTCTCTGGAATAGTGTTTATTAAATTCTCAAGCTTTTCTTTAGGTGTAAGAATAACTTTATCATCCAAGGAACAAGACTCGGTGAGATTTGAGCAGCCTCGAAGTCCATGAGTTAGTATAGATACAAAAGGACTTCCTGGAATCTGCTTCCCCTCAGAATCTAATGGGGTAATATTGTTTGCTGAGGCATGATCCATATCAGAACAACAGTCGAATCTCCAGTTAGAAGGATAGGAAAATTTGATTGAAGGGAATGATCGAAGCTCACCCCGAGCGAATAGCTCAGGTCTATTCCAGTAGTTAGCCTTTGTAATCTCCAGCCAATCCATGCCTACTGAAAAGGACTGGGATTGTTTTGTTTGTTCAGCTTGAGAGCTTTTAGCCTTATACAGTTGCTCTTTTAGAGCCTGCTGAGATTGATGCTCTCTTACCAAATCTGCCACCCTAGTCCTTTCTTCGAGTCGTTGTGAATACAAAAAAACAACGCCCAAAAAAAGAGTAAGACTTAAGGCTGTGAATATAATTATCTTTTGGTTCACAATCATCTTTTCTCTTATTCTAACATTAAAAAACACCCAATCTGGGTGTTTTTTAAAACTGCAGCTGGGGAGGAAGGGATCGAACCTTCGCATGGTGGGACCAGAACCCACTGCCTTACCGCTTGGCTACTCCCCAAAATAACACAAAACCTGAATCACACCGCATGAATCAAGCAAAGATATACTAGCCGAAAACTGCATTTCAATCAAGAAAAAAACCGGTCGCAGCATCCGAGGGATGGGTGGCCGGTTTTGAAACTGTCAGGATTGCGGGGTTCACAGAGACCCCTTCTTGATGGGTGGTAAGAGACATTGTCTGGCTTCAAGCGCATCAGCGGCTGCCGCGAGTTCATGCCCGAGAACACCACCGTGCTTGTGCGCCATAGGGATATAGTGTTCCCGAATATCGCCACATTTTTTTAGGATCCAGTTGGCATCATCCAGACGCCAAGGTGTGAGGCAGTTGTGTAGCTGGTCGGCGAGCTTGATACGAACTGGTCGGAGTGGGGCAACCATAAGGAGGTTGTTGAAAAAAGCCAGGTCGCGTGCCCGACGGTCTTCAATATAGTCAAAGCGGCGGCGATTGCACCAATCGACATTTTCAGCAACCTCGCGCGAAAGCCGTTCGTGAATTCGGGTAATCGGCCACTCTTCGGGGTGGTCCTCGGGGGTATCGTGATTCAGTGCCGCTGCAATTTCACCCGGGTCAGTGATACCCAGATATTCCAAGAGAATGACAGCTGTCATCTTTGGGTGTTCGATGTAGTCCTCACCGGTCTCGCGAAGTTGTCCGAGATGCGCGCTATTGGCGATTTCATAGGCTTCTTCGATGAGCCGCATTCCAGGGCTTGCATAAGCGAAGTTTGCTCGCACAATAGTGAAAAAACGTTTGGGATCTGCCTGGTGTTGTCGAAGGATCTTGAGAAGCTTTTCGAGCATGATACAGACTCCTCTGAGAGTTTTGAAGTGGGTAAATTGGGAAATAACAGGACAATATAGGGTACCAAAAAACACCCAGTATGGCAAGACACCAGAAGATTTTTGACTAGTCTTGTGTTCGAAGGTTGGCTAAGCTTTCAGATATCGACGGATAGCGATGAAGCTAGAAATCACACCCAAGAAGATGCCGAGGCACAGAGTTGTTACGGCGAGCATAGGTAAATAGGCAAGAAAGACTTGGAACATATCTCCTTGGGGAAAGGCATTTTGTGTATAGCTTTTGAGGCTATAGGCGGCCAGTGCGACGAGGGCGAGGGCCGTTGCGCTGGCAAAGAGTCCGTAGAGTATACCCTCAAAAACATAGGGCATACGGACATAGAGGTTGGAGGCACCAACGAGGCGCATAATCTCGAATTCTTGGCGGTGGGAGTAGATAGTGATACGAATCGTATTGAAAGTAATCAGAATGGCAATCAGTCCAAAGGCTGCTCCGAGAGTGAATCCGAATTTTCTGGCCGCTTGGCCAATATAGTTCAGTCGTTCAAAAATTCGGCGATTTTTCTCAAAATTGATCCGGTTAATATCTGTCTGATAGGGTGAGCTCGCGAGGAATGTAGCAATCTTTTCATAGTCGGATTGCTTTTTTGCGCGGATAACAAGCGAGGCGAGTAATGGGTTTTCACCGATTTCATCGATGGCTTGACGAATGATAGAGTCATTGCCATTGGTGGCGAGAAAGTCAGCGAGGGCTTTTTCACGCGAAACATATTCGATCGAAGCAATTTCACGCGCTCGTTCCAAGTATTGTTTTGTTTCGAGTATCCGGTTTTCAGTAACATCAGGATTGAAAGATACAGTGATGCTGATCCGGTTTTCCAGATTATTCACGATGAGTTGGGTTCCAAGCGTGATGAGTGCAGCTAGACTGATGATAAAGAGTGAAAGCGAAAGAATCGTGATCGTCGCGAAAGAAAGCCAGCCATTCCGCCGGAAATTTTTCATCCCCTCTTTGAAAGTGCGCCAGAGTTTGAGTGTGCGTTGCATATCTAGAGTTTGATATTGTATTTGCCGCGGGCTTCGTCATGGACAAGGCGCCCATCGACGAGCGAAATGACGCGTTTATTCAACTGATCAACAACTTCTTTTTTGTGTGTTGCGACGATTATTGTCGTGCCATACGCATTGATCTCGAGGAGGAGGTCAGTGATTTCACGGGTAGAAACAGGATCGAGATTGCCAGTCGGTTCATCAGCACAGATGATCTGCGGATGATGGATGAGAGCCCGGGCGATTGCAACACGCTGTTGTTCCCCACCCGAGAGCTCGCGAGGAAATTTCTGGCCCTTATTTCCGAGACCAACAATTTCGAGGAGTTCGCTCACCTCTTCACGAATCTCTTTTGCGTTCCGACCATCAACCTCAAGTGCGTAAGCGATATTTTCAAAAGCTGTCTTTTGGGGCAGAAGTTTGTAGTCCTGAAATACTGTACCGATATTGCGCCGAAAAAAAGGCAAGTGTTTTCGATTGATATCTCGGATGGGTCGCCCGCGATAGTAGACCGTACCTTGGGTGGGGACTTCCTCGGCGTAAATGAGCTTCATCAGAGTTGACTTGCCCGCGCCACTCGAACCAACAAGAGAAATAAATTCCCCAGGAAACACGGTAAAAGAAACATCCCGAAGGGCGTTCACACCGTCCGGATAGTCCTTGGTTACATTCTCAAAAACAATAATCGGCTGGACCTCAGTCTTTGTTGGCATGGTCTTATTTTTTCTGTCTTTGTCTATATTGTAGCTCACTTTCGATGAAGCTGTCCAAATCACCATCCAGTACAGCTTGCGCATTGCTGGTTTCGATATCAGTTCGATGATCTTTCACAAGGGTATAGGGATGGAGGATATATGAGCGGATCTGGTTGCCAAAACCAGCAGACTTGAATTCTCCTCGAATTGCCGCTTTTCGCTCATCTTCAGCCAAGAGGCGTTGCTGTAAAAGTTTTGATTTCAAGAGTTTCATCGCTTGTTCGCGATTCTGAAGCTGTGAGCGTTCACTTTGGCAAGAAACGACGATACCACTCGGAAGATGTGTCAATCGGACTGCTGATTCAGTTTTATTCACATGCTGCCCCCCTGCTCCCGAGGCCCGAAAGGTATCAATTTGGAGTTCATCGGGACCAATTTCAATCGAGCGGTCAGTATCCGGTAAAACAGGCATCACTTCAACAGAGGCAAATGATGTCTGGCGGAGATTGTTGGCATTGAAGGGTGAGAGGCGGACGAGACGGTGGACACCCATCTCGCCACGGAGATATCCATAGGCATAGCGCCCACGGATCTCAACAGTTACGCTCTTCAGACCAGTTTCATTCCCACGGTTCTCGTCCAGGACTGTCGCGCGAAAACGATGGCGTTCTGCATAACGCAGGTACATCCGGAGCAGCATCTCGGTCCAATCCTGGGCTTCGGTGCCACCAGCGCCACTCCGGAGAGTCAGGATTGCATCAGCCGGATCATACTCATCCCCGAGCAAGAGCTGAAACTCCCAGGTCCTGAGACGCTCCCCGATTGATTGGATATCGCGTTCGAGTGCAGTGATGTCCGCTGCTTCGAGAGAGTCAATCTTGATGAGCTCACAAGCGTCACTGAGCGACTGGGTGAGTGCTTCAAAATCAGTCATCTCCTGTTTGAGGGCATCGAGTGACTGCATGGTGGCCGCGGCTTTTTCAGGTTTGTCCCAAAAGTTCGACTGCTCACTTTCTGTTTGGAGCCGAGAGATAGTAGTACGCTGTGCGTTCCAGTCAAAGACAGTCCCGCAGGCGGGCATGTTGAGTTTCAAGCAGAGCGATTTGGCGTTTCAATTCTTCTCGAGACATATATATTTTCTGAACTCATCTACACCCAGTATAGCAGCTTGATTCTTCTTGGGGATTTGCTAGGATAGAGGGCGTCGTCAGAGTGTGGATTCTGAGGGCGTGTGAACCGAAGGTGATTCAAAGCCGATGTAGCTCAGTTGGTAGAGCGACGCACTCGTAACGCGTAGGTCACCAGTTCAATCCTGGTCATCGGCTCCAGAAATGCTCTTGGGATAGGTTCAGAAATTTTTACAATCCCCTATTTTGCAACAAACAGTCTTCGTAAAAAGTACGATGAGGTTTTGAATATATCAATCCCCCACAATAAGTTATTTTAACTACTTTGTTTCTGCCTGTGCAGCAAGAGTGGCCTCAATGATGGCTTTCAGGTCAGTATACGGTGCTGCCCCTGATACGAATTCCCGATTGACGAATGTGGCTGGAGCAGATTCGATAAAAAAATCAGTCGCTCGTTTTATGTCCGCCACAACTTTTTCGTGAGATTGTTTTTCATCAATACATCGCGCAAAAGCTTTTCCGTCTAATCCTCGCACACGCCAGGCATATTCTTTGAAGCGGCGTTCTGCTCCGATGCGGCCCCATTCACTCTGTCGTTCAAAGAGGATATCAGCATAGGGCATGAACCGGTCTTGTGCCGCGGCACATTGGGCAGCCTCGGCGGCAAGTCCTGCTTCGCGATGAGTAGGGAGTGGGAGATGCTTCCAAACGAGCCGGAGACGATCACCATACTCAGTCAAGAGGCGTTTGTAGGTAGCATGGTATTCTTTGCAGTATTGGCATTGAAAGTCTGAAAAAACGAGGAGTGTTACGGGTGCTTCCCGTGGTCCAAAAACGATATCAGCGGCATCCGTTTCGGGTGCCGTGAGATAACGTCCGATCGGCATTCCCACTTTATTTATATCAAAGATAAATCCATTATTGAGTTCACGGAAGAGCGGTTGTGCTTGAGCATAGAACTCGGTCTCTTTTACAGTAGGGCTGAAAATAAAGGCTGGGACGGTAACGAGATGAAAAGTATCCACCAAGCGTGCTCCGGCTTCAGTCGAGATATCGATTCGCTCGGCTTCGATGGTTGGGACGATACGTCGCAGCCAGAGTAACGCCTCACTTGGATCACAATCAGTACACTGTGCATCATTTACGATCTGAAGCGATACTTTTGGATCGGTATAGGCGACCCAGGTCTTTCCGCCCGTAACAAAGATATCATGAGTGCGGATAGCCATACTGGAAAAACCACTGCCGGTGATGAGCTGTCCGATATCGACAAAAAGACTTCCAACGAAAAGGCCGAGCAGAATAATAATCGTGGCCAGGAGATTTTTCCGTTCTCCTGAAAAACGCTGCCACCCCTGTTTGATACTTTCCATGTTCATAGGCTGGATTGTTAATGCTGAATTATTCTTCTTCAAATCGTGTGAGACAAGCAGGATATGTTTTTTTCTCATTCAGAGGAATTTTGACTCCCCGATCAAGCGCTTGATTCCGGAGTAGGTTAAGTGCATACAGCTGATCCGGTGGGATGAGTCGATAGTCTTCATGACCGATGGTTATCCGTGTTTCAGCGGCTGATTTTACACCTATACCGATCACTATTCCGAGCAGAAAGAGAAGCATTCCTCTGAGAACACGTTGATGTTGTGATGGTAGTGGGCGAAGGGATACTCGTATCCAGCGGAGGAGTGAAGATGGATGGAGGGATGTATCCGGACTGATAGGTCGCCAAGAGGCGATTTTCTCTCTAAGCCAGGCCGCGAGTTTCTGGGGGTTTTTTTCCATAGCTGGCCAGACTAGCATACCAACACCTGAGATGACAAGGTCTGTATCACTGGCGCAGGGCAGTATGGGATTGGACACGAATCTGGGGGGCACGCAGGGTCCAAAACTCACCGGCGGTATCACCATACCAATCACTGACGAAACCCTCGCAATTTGAAGAACGCTGGCAGGTTGCGTCCCAGCCGGTATAGTCGCTCTCTTGGTCACGCCAATAATCAATACCGAATTGAAGACGAGCCGTTTCGGTAATGTTTGCCTCAACTTCGAGGAAGTATGTCTGAGTTGGATCAAGGGTTATCCGTGGCTCGGTCCAGGCATGATAGACCCGAAGGGGTGCGCGGCTGAGGTCAATTGAGAGTCGGTCCAGAATCGGTGTGCTGATTGTCATTTCATTTTTTCCCTCATTTTCTCCAAACCACTGGGGTAATCGGGGAAAGAGTCGTCCGACAAAGTGTCTTTTTTCGCGCGGATCAATTTCAGAGACTATTCTCTCTTGGCCAGTTGTTTCATCGCGCGCGATAATCCGTAGTTTCCGGATCTCAACGCGAGGCGTGATGCTATGCTCATCGACACAGGGTAGTGCGGTGGCTGCATTGATCCACCCAACGAGTGTCGAGTATCCATCAGGAGCTTTGTTCCAATGGAGTGTCTCCTGTTTCCACAAGGCTCCATGTGGCGCACGTTCTGGCCACGGTGTGTCTGATTGACATGGCACACTGAGCGGCGCGACCAATTGACCGCGAATGAAGACAACCCCAACAATGGCCACAACAACGATGCCGACACGGAGTGCGATGGTCATAAAAATTTTGGAGAGTTAGGAGAGGAAGAATTACGGTTTACTTTGCACTCATCTTGATTTGTGAAACTCTCAGGGTTGACAAGTATAGCATAATTTGATAGATTAGTCAAATGTTATTTACCAATTTTCCTTCATCCCCTCACCCACGCAAGAGCGTGTTATCCCGAAAGGAATTTCATCATCATGTCTACCTGCTTGAATACTCTGGTTTTGAGTTCGAAAAAAAATGCTTCCGGTGGAACAGCAAATGGTCATGCGCTCGAGCTTGAATATCGCATTGCAGGATTGACAGCCCTGTACCAAAAATATTGCCGTGTGCCACTCAGTCCATACTCCTTTGCCCGAGAGCTTCAGGTATTCATCGGTCGAGGTGGTTCACTTCACTATGTACTGGACCAATCAACGACAGGCGATACGGCGAGTCCACTTTTGGGATTTGCAACGGTGGTCAATTCCAATAGCCTGCTGGAGAACATCTTTCCGGTCGAGCGTTTTATCGTTGATGAAGATTTGTCAGAAGATAAACGCCTCGCTGTTTCGGTCGCACTCGTCCAAAGCATCATTACCCAGGCAAATGCAGAATTGCATCATCGGCATGACGATATTTGGATCAACGTTACCTTCCCCAAAGGTGCCAATAATTTGGAATTGGTCCAGCCGATATATAAAGCCCTGGAGATGAATGGATTCACGGCCAACCAAGCACCTGGAAGAATCATCTGGATGAATTGGCTCAAGCGTTCCAATTTGAGCCAGACGACCAAGATTGCTTGATACCTTTTCGGTTACCCTTTTCACCCACATCCCTCGCGCGAAAATTTGCGGAGGGAGTTTTTTTATATACGGTTATCACTAAGCAGGGTATTGAGTTCTGTGAGCACACCCTTGATTTATTATCAAAAATCCTGTATAAAAACGCCACGCTTCCTTAACAATCCAGGAGAGTTTCATGACCCCCTATCCCTACTCTGTCGAGTCTTATCGCGTACCGCGAAGCGATGAAATGCCTTCAAAGGTGCTTCATGCGACACTGCCTTTGCGTTTGCATGCAAACTGGACAGAACTGATGCACTCGGCAGAACAAGCCATTGGACGGTGCCGCTGGAGCTATGGATATACACCTTCAATGATCAAAGATCGATTCTATTTCCTTGCATTCATGTCGCCGCTGCCCGACACTCAAGAAATCGTTGGCATGGCGAGCTGCTTTCTGGTCGAATACCACCAGGTTATCCAGGGAATTGTTTCGAGTGTGTTTGTTGCTCCGGCACATCAGAGAAAGCATATTGGACTGGCACTGCTCGAGGAAATTGATGTCATCCTCCGACATCCGGGGCGAGTTGGCTATAATCGAGGTGGTACGATGGGCACGCATTCTCTTCAGACATTTGTGCCGGCAACAAATTACCCCGCCCAACAGTTGTTTGTCCGAGGCGGATATACCCTCTCTGCTCGTGGAGAGATCCACCTGATGCATCGTTCGCTCAGGAGGTAATATCCCAAATCAATTGAAAGGTTCTGTTGTATGAAAGCACCTGCTGATATTGTCTACATTCGGGCGATTGATTTGCGACCGCTCTATATCGACTTCGACGGTACATATCACCTCGTTACCCGTATCCTGCGCCAGGATTACGGGGATATATTGAAAAAATATACGGGGTATGAACTCCGCATTGGAGATCTGGCCGAGATTCAAACGCCCAATCGCATGGTTAAAATTGAAGTCAGTTACGAAACACAATTGACTGACGAACCAAAACTTGCCGAAATCGGCTACTCATTCGCCTGATGATCTCTAGAGATTATCAGGCGTTTCGTTTATTTATTTCCACACGGAGAGTAGCCGAATTCATTTTTTGAACTTCGAGTTTTCCAGAAATATATGTTTGCTATTTCAACATTTCTGAAATCTGATCCAGTAGCTCATCACGACCCTCACTCGTTTTGGCTGAATGACGAATGACACGAGCGGGAGCAAACTCAGCTTCGATAGAATGAATGTTTTTGTCGATATCACGGCGACGGCCTTTATCACACTTATTGGCAAGAATGACTACTGGCCGACCGTACCCGATGAGAAGTTTGAAAATATCGCGGTCTGAGTCTTTGGCCCCGATCTCAGCATCGACGATGAGAACGGCGGTCCGGATATCAATTCGCATATCTGCCGCAAACCAAGAAATATACCCCGCCATTTTTTTTCGTAATGGTCCAGGTACATTGGCATAGCCATAGCCTGGCAGATCAGCTAGATACCATGCGTTATTCACGAGAAAAAAATTAATTTCTGTTGTTCGTCCGGCGCGCTTATTAGCATGCGCCAAGTCTTTTTGTCTTGTGAGGGTGTTGATAACACTTGATTTCCCAACATTGGATCGGCCAAAAAACGCGACCGTTGGACGGCTGGGTTGTGGGAGTCCTTCCGAACCAATAACTCCTTTGACGAATGTTACGGATGTGATGTCCATACGCAGTTGCAGCACCTTATCCTGGCAGATATCTGGATCATTCGCAAGCCAAAGACAGAGAGTGGTACGAGGAGACATCCTCCGCGGCTGTTCAGTCGGCTGCTCAGATATCACTCTCGACAGGAAATCAAAAACGGGATATAACTGAAGCGTTATTTAACAATTTCATCCCCCACCCCTTGTTTGAGGAGAGATGCTATGCAACCGATACTGAGTCGCGATATTCCCCTCAGTCAATATGCCGCCCAAGCTTTAGCGTTTGTGCTCGATCAACATGAATATACGATTATTCCTGATCAAGTTCGTGTGCAATCCGGAGAGCACGCTGGATGGCTGCTCCACTACGATAACGCAGCGCAAGGATTACATGTTGAGGCGCGATTTGATGGCGATCAACACGCGGGTATCCTCTGGTTGATCCGTATGCGCACACGGACATGGGAGTGCATATTTGATACATTTGATCGCTTTGTGGGTGTGGATGCGGTCGGTATACCCCGTCAAATTCCTACCCGTTTTTAGTGCCGAAAATAACTAATGGCCGCGGATCAATCGAATCACATCAGTTTCTTACTTTAGAGAGCTCTCGCATAATATGCTGGGGTCTTTTTTTTCAAAAAAAGCAAAAAATGCCACATAACAAAAACGAGCCCTTTCGGGCCCGCTTGTCTTGCTTACTTCTTATCTGCCTCACCCTCAGTTTTCGGTTTCTCCTCTACCTCAGCATCTTTCGGCGTTTCGACATTGCCAGTCTGACTTTCAGTACCAGTCGCCGTTTGCTGCTGGGCCGCCTGTGCTTCCTGTGCAGCTTTATAGAGTTTTTCACCGATCTTCTGTGCGGCTTGAGACAACTCTTCAGTTGCCTTCTTCAAAGCCTCCACATCTTGGCTATCCTTCAAATTCTTCAACGCCTCAATTTTCTCGAGAACAGGCTTGCGCTCGTCATCGGTCAACTTGTTACCGGCATCCTTCATGGCTTTCTCAGTCGAATAGGACAAAGTATCTGCCATATTGCGCGCCTCAATGAGCTCCTTCTTCTTTTTGTCTTCATCAGCATGGAGTTCAGCGTCTTTCTTCATCCGTTCGATTTCGTCTTTGGAAAGGCCAGTAGACGATTCGATACGAATGGATTGAGTCTTGCCACTCGCTTTGTCCTTGGCTGTGACTGACAAGATACCTGAGGCATCGATGTCAAAACTGACTTCAATTTGCGGGATGCCGCGTGGTGCTGGTGGAATACCGTCAAGGACGAAGCGGCCGAGACTTTTATTGTCGGCAGCCATCTCGCGTTCACCTTGGAGCACATGGATCTCAACCTGCGGCTGATTATCGACAGCTGTGGAAAAGGTTTGACTCCGACTCACTGGAACAGTGGTATTCCTCTCAATGAGGGGTGTCCGGACACCTCCCAATGTTTCAATCCCAAATGTTAACGGAGTAACGTCAAGGAGCAGCACATCCTTCACACTTCCCTCAAGTACACCACCTTGGATAGCGGCGCCGATCGCGACCACTTCATCTGGATTGACGGAGATATTCGGTTTCTTGCCAAAGAATTTTTCAACAGTTGAGAGCACGAGTGGCATACGCGTCATACCCCCTACCAACACAACTTCATTGATATCCGAGACTGAGAGTTTTGCATCAGCGAGAGCCTTCTTCACTGGTTCGAGCGTACTCGCAACGAGATCACCGACCAGCTCTTCGAGCTTGGCGCGGGTCAACTTGATGACAAGATGCTTCGGCCCATCAGCGCCACTCGTGATGAACGGCTGATTGATCTCGGTTTCTTGAGCAGTTGAGAGTTCGATCTTAGCTTTCTCCGCTGCTTCTTTGATACGCTGGAGCGCGAGTGGATCCTTGGAGAGATCGATGCCTTCTTGTTTCCTGAATTCATCAAGAATCCAGTGGATAATGCGTTGGTCAAAGTCATCACCACCAAGATGGGTATCACCATTGGTTGATTTCACCTCGACGGTATCGGCCGAGACTTCGAGAATGGAAATATCGAAAGTTCCACCACCGAGGTCATAGACAGCGATCTTCTCGTCTTTCTTTTTATTGAAGCCGTAAGCAAGAGCAGCTGCCGTTGGTTCATTGATGATGCGGCGGACATTGAAACCAGCGATCTCACCCGCTTCTTTGGTGGCCTTGCGCTGCGAGTCATCGAAGTAGGCTGGGACAGTGATCACTGCCTCTGTGATCTTTTCCCCGAGCTTTTCTTCGGCATCAGCCTTCAGTTTAGCGAGGACCATAGCACTGAGCTCTTGGGGACTGTATTCTTTGCCACCCATGACGATTTTTACACCTTCACCGGCTTGCACGATTTTATAGGGCAGCGTTTTCATGTCGCGCTTCACTTCATCGTCATTGAAGTGCCGACCGATGAGACGCTTTACAGAAAACAGCGTGTTCTCGGGATTGGTAACAGACTGACGCTTCGCAAGCAGCCCAACAAGACGCTCGCCAGTCTTCGACATCGCAACCATGCTGGGCGTAGTGCGATTTCCCTCCTTGTTTTCAATGACACTGGGGGTGCCACCTTCTACGAATGCCATGGCCGAGTTCGTCGTACCAAGGTCAATACCAAGTATCTTTGCCATATGATTATTATTTTGTTGCTTACATTAATTACTCTGATCAAAACTATTCTGTCTGAGCGAACCTCGCCCATGAGCTGCCCCAGACTGAGGCAGCCGAGCGCGAGGCCCGATTACTTTGCGTCCTTTACCTGGACGGCAATCTTCTTTGGCTTCACAGACTCTTCCTTGGGCATCGTGATGGTGAGAACGCCCTTGTCATAGCGAGCTTGGGCGTCATCCCCCTTCACAGCCATTGGGAGGACAATGGAGCGCGAAAAACTTCCAGTGCGCACTTCTTTGCGATAGTAGTCTTCACGCTTCACTTCCTGTTTGGACTCAGCCGTTCCGGAAACAGTCAACACATCGTTTTCGATGGTGATGTCTACTCGGTTCGGATCGATTCCTGGGAGGGAAAGTTCAGCCACAACATTGTCTTTGTCTTGGTAGACATCAAGTGCTGGGAAGAAATCACCCTGACCAAAGATCTCATCACCGAAAAATCGGCTCAGATCGTTTGTTGGAAATGGTATAAGATGGCGTGTCATATGGTTCTCACCTCCTTTCTTGTTGAGTCGGTTAATTTTATGAATGTACGATTACTTTGGCTGGTCGGATCAGTTTGTCTTTTATTCGGTAGCCTTTCTGGACGACTTTTGTAATCGTCACGGTCCCGCTGGATAAGTCGGGCGATGCTTCAGTTGTTTGTTCATGCTTCAGAGCTTCGTGGAGCGTCGGGTCAAACGCATCACCTGGATTGGTTTCTAGTGGTTCCACACCGTGATTACGCAACACCTCCTCAAATTGCTTTTCGATATAAGTGATGCCGGTAACCCAGGGACTTCCAGCGGCATCAGCCGGAACATGTTCGGTAGCCGCATGGAAATTATCGAGGACCGGAATAAGTTCGGAAGCAATGCGAGAAACGAGGTGGCCATAGAGCTCTTTCTCATCGTTTGCCACCCGCTTCTTGTAGTTTTCGAAATCAGCCTGAAGGCGCTTGACATCAGTAAGGAATTGGCTATTGGTATAATATGTGGCTGCTGTTTCAACAAAACGCTTTACCCATGGACGATATGAAGTTTCGTTCTTGATTTCTTCAAGCGATTGCCAACGGTATTCACTGTGTTCAGAAGAGAGCGTAATCTCACCACCCTGATAGAGGGCGAGAAAACCGAGCATCATGGTCCGGTTGTTTTTCGTACCGACACGCTCACAGTCAACGAGACCAAGTAGTGTGTACTTAAGTGTTGTACCCGCCTCCTCATGGACCTCTCGGTCTAACGCTGCCTTTGCATCCTCATCCTGATTGATACGGCCACCGAGAAACCCCCAGTGTTCTTCACGGCCTGGCTTCGCGTCTTTTACCAGTAAGAATTTCTCAGATCTCGGATCAAAGAGGAGTATCTTCTGACCGATGGCATAGAGTTCATGGGGATGTGGTGTTGTTGTATTGTTTTTCATAGAGCTTTCAATGTTGAGTTTAATTTAGACAGAGATGATAAGGATTACTGCAACTGAAGAAGAGAGAAGTCTCTTCATATGCTCGATAAGAGATTTGTTTTTAGCATATTCCATCCGTTTTGGTCCGATGATGGCGAGCATACCGCGCTCACCATCTTGATTTCGATACGGAGCAACCACCATGGCACAGTTCTCAATTCCAGCAACTGGGTTTTCTTCACCGATGTAGATTCGTGTCTCACCATCTTTGAGTCCCGCCATAAGAATATCGATTTTTTCATCCAGCGTATCAAGTGTCTCCACCAACCGAGATAATTCGTCCATTTCTTGAAATTCAGGACTCTCCATGAGGGATTTCATACCGAAATCATACACTTCATCTTTGCCCTGGATGCCGGAAACACCGAGATTGCCTGAGAGTACTGAGAGGAGGCGGGCAGTCGTTCGGACGGTGCGTGCATGTTTTGCTTTGAGGATAAGGAATTCTTCTTGAAGCTTTAATTGTTCTTTTTTGGAGAGCGGTTTGTCCCCCATCATTTCCTCAACATAGTAACGGTAGCCAGCATCGGTCGGAATACGTCCAGCCGAGGTATGTGGCTGATAGAGTAGTCCTCGTTCTTCGAGCGCCAACATATCGTTACGAACAGTCGCAGCACTTACAGGAAAATGATGGCGTTCAAGGAGCGTCTCAGAACCGACTGGTTCGGCCGTCTTTGTATAGAGCTCGACGACCGCTGCAAGCACTTCAGATTGTCGATTATTTATATCCATAACACCAGTATAAAAAGTGTTTAGCACTCTGTCAAGTAGAGTGCTAAACACTTATTAAAAAAGGCTTACATAAAGCAAAAGTCCAACGAAACAGTGTTTCTATTGGACTTTTTTAGGGTGTTTATGACTTGTGGCTTCTGCGGCCTACTTCAAACAGCAGCACCAGCGCACTGTGGGCGATGTGAGCACTCGCTGCAAACCAGCTCATTCGGCCGAAAATAATGTTTTCGCGCCTCGGTGATCTTGATGATTTTGGGACTTCGGCCGGCCATCACATGACGACACCGAACCTTTAGGACAGTGCCGTTTATTGGACGAGGTGATTCAAGTACATCAATGGCTTTGAAGTCTCGGTTGTTCCGAGCGCGCGGCTGGCGGTAGCGGGCTTGAATGTGCAGCAAGAGTCATTCTCCTTGGAAGATTGTTAATGTTCTCCCGTTAGTGGTTTGACTGGATCATAACCACCTTCGGACCATGGATGACAGCGTAGAATTCGAGCGAATCCTATCCAGCCTCCTCGCAAAACACCAAAGCGTTCAATAGCCTCATAGGTGTACTGCGAGCAAGTTGGATGAAAACGACAGAATCGCTCAGAAACGATCAGGCCCAGCAAGCCGTGATTGAGAGAGAGTGTTCGTTGATAGAGCCGAATAAGAGCAAGGGCAACTGTACGGAACATGCACCGAGAATACCGTGAGGACCAGGGCCTGTCAATGCTGTGGAATTTCTCAATGTATTTGCTATACTGATTTCACAAAGACCAATACTAACAAACATGCGCACGCTCACACATAGAAACATCACTTGGATCGATTTTGAGACACCCACCAAGGACGATGTCGCGTATCTTCATGAGAATTTTAATATTCACCCGATCGCCCTGGAGGAGCTCATCACGCCGACCTATCAACCAAAAGTCTTGCAGTATGACAGCTGCCTTTTTTTCTCTATCCACATTCCTTTGTTTGATGTGAAGGAACGAACAACTTATGCTGGCGAGCTCGATATCATCCTCACCAAAGATCATCTTATTACCGCCCACCGCCACCCCATCTATCAGATCGGGAAATTTTTCAGCGAGTTGGAGAAAAGTGAAGGCAAACGCCGTCTCCATATGGAAGACACACCGACTCATGTCCTCTACCGCCTCCTCGAGATCCTTCTCAATTCTTGTTTTCCCAAACTCCGCCACATTTCAGAAAAGATCGACCGCATCGAAACAGAGATCTTTGCTGGTCATGAAAAAGAGATGGTATTTGAGATCTCCCTCGTAAAGCGCGATATTCTCAATTTCCGCCGCACCCTAAAACCCCAACGTTCGCTTATCGAAAGCCTCCTCGCCACCAAACACTCCTTTATACCCGCAAGCCTCCAGGTGTATTTCCAAGACCTGATCGGAACCAATGTCCGCGTCTGGAACATGTTGGAAAGCAACAAGGAAACGATTGAAGCATTTGAAGCGACAAATAATTCGCTCCTTTCGAACAAGATCGAACAGACGATGAAGGTGCTCACGATTTTCTCTGCCGTCATCCTCCCCCTCACCGTCTATTCAAATGCGATGTCGATGAATACCCGCCACCTACCGTTCGAGAATAGTAATGGTGGCTTCTGGCTCCACCTCAGCACTATGATTATCATTTCTGCCTTTACTATTGTCATTTTCCGCCTGAAAAGGTGGATTTAGGGTAGGAAGGCAAGGGTTAAGATGGACATTTTTTGTCCGCTTGTTTTTCTTTTCACACCCTTGTACCCTTTATCTCAGGCCGACCAACTCCCCCTACATCGCCCCATTCTCTACCCATTCATTTTTATATGCTCACCCTCTACAATACTCTCACCAAAAAAAAGGAGGTGTTTACACCACTCGAGCCACCACGAGTAACACTCTATACCTGCGGCCCAACAGTGTACGGTGCTATCCATATCGGTAATCTTCGCGCTTACATGACAGCTGATACACTTCGACGCACTTTGAGTGCCACTGGCTTTACGGTTCGGCAAGTGAAAAACATCACTGATGTCGGGCATCTCACAGCAGATGACATTGCCCAAGGCGATAGTGGTGAAGACAAGCTGATACAAAAAGCGATCGCTGAGGGTAAGACTCCGGAAGCCATTGCTCTTTTCTACACGGATTACTATTTGAAAGCTGAGGCGGCCATGAATATTCTTCCGCCCCAAGAACAACCCAGAGCGACTGCCTATATTCAAGAGATGATTCAATTCATCGAGCGGCTTGTCACGGAGGGTTATGCGTATACTAAGAATGGAAATGTGTTTTTTGATGTAACAAGTTATTCAGCTTATGGCCGACTCTCAGGAAATACACTGGAACACCTCAAGATTGGTGCACGCCTCAAAGCTCATCCTGATAAACGCCATCCGTGGGATTTCGCTCTCTGGCTCCATGCCCCAGAGGATCACCTGATGCATTGGCCATCACCCTGGGGAAGAGGCTATCCAGGTTGGCATATCGAATGCTCCGCGATGAGTCTGGCTACCCTCGGACCGACTATTGATATTCATACTGGCGGCGAAGACAATATTTTTCCCCATCATGAAGCTGAGATTGCTCAAAGTGAGTGTGGAAACAAAGCACCCTTTGTTCGTTACTGGGTACATACGCGTCATCTCCTCGTTGATGGAATGAAAATGTCAAAATCAAAAGGAAATTGCTATACCCTCGCTGATATTTTTGAGCATGGTTTTGAGGCGATGGATCTGCGTATGCTTTTCCTTGGCGCACATTACCGAAGTCAGATGAATTTCACTTGGGATGCCCTCACACAAGCAAAAACCAATCGGCTATCGCTCATGCAAGCGTATGAACGACTGAAGCAATTACAGACGGATGAAAGCACAGGGACTTCTCAAAACTCACATTTTGAAGCATTTCAGGCGGCTATAGAAGATGATTTGAACACACCCCAAGCTCTTTCGATTGCGCTTGATATGGCAAAACTCATCAACTCAGCAGCCGACAAGAAATGTCCGGTGCATACTGATGCACGATTACAATATGAAAGCATACTCTTTGAGTATTTTGGTTTGACCCAGGATACAACAGAAATTCCGACAGCCGTTTCAGTCTTACTCGAAACAAGAAAAGTGGCTCGTCAGGAAAGAGATTTTGCACGCTCGGATGCGCTCCGCGACGAAATCGCCAGACTCGGCTATAGTGTGGAAGACAGTTCAAGCGGACAGGTTATCCGAAAGAGTACATCCAATACCAGTCCTCTTCAGAAGTAATTTACCGCTCTCTATTCTCTAAGTAGGGCAACTCTATAACAGGGTATAACTTACTTATTTTGTCAATGGTTCAGGCTGAGAAAAGATATAAACAAACTATCTACATTGAACCCATCACCAATACCCAGTAGAATAGAGTCCTATGGCCAAATCCCCTACCGCTGAGCATGTGCGGATCCCACCGCACAATCTTGAAGCCGAACAGTCTGTTTTGGGCTCACTCATGCTTGATAAAGATGCCATCATAAAAGTTGCTGACTTAGTGAAAGTCGGTGATTTTTACAAAGACGATCATAATCGTATTTACCAGGCGATGCTCGATCTGTATGAGGAGCGTGAGCCGATTGATGTCCTCTCACTTGCAAATCGTCTAGAGGAAAAGAAAATACTCGAAGCCGTGGGTGGTTCTGGCTATCTAGCCTCTCTCGTTAACTCTGTTCCTTCTGCGTCCAATATTGTCCACTACGCCAAAGTCGTTCAGAAAAAAGCACTTTTGCGTCGTCTTATTGGTGCCGCTTCACAAATCGTTGAGATGGGCTATGACGATGCTGAAGATGTTCAGCTTGTCCTCGATGATGCTGAACAGAAACTTTTTGCAATCTCGCAGAAATACATCAAACAGGATTTTATACCGATTAAGACTATCCTGGAAGCTGCGTTTGATCGGATTGATGAGCTCCATAAAAATGATCAAACAATGCGTGGCGTCCCAACGCATTTCCCTGATCTCGACAACCTCCTTGCTGGCCTCCAAAAGTCCGATCTCATTATTATCGCTGCTCGTCCGGCGATTGGTAAAACCTCATTCGCGCTCGACATCGCTCGCCAAGTCGGTGTGTACGCCAAGATTCCCGTTGGTATCTTCTCACTTGAAATGGGTGCGGATCAGCTTATCGACCGTATGCTCGCTGCTCAGGCAGGCGTTGATCTCTGGCGACTTCGAACAGGTAAATTACATAGTGAAGGTCCTGGAAATGACTTTGAAAAACTCTCAGATGCCATGGGGGTTCTCTCCGAGGCACCGATTTTTATTGATGATTCTGGGAGCCTGAATATCATGGAAATGCGAACGATGGCCCGCCGACTTCAAGCCGAACATAAACTTGGCCTCATTATTATCGATTACCTCCAGCTCATGGAGGGCCGTTCACGCCAAGGAGACAATCGTGTACAGGAAATTTCCGAGATTTCGCGCGGTTTGAAACAACTTGCGCGCGAATTAAATATCCCCGTCATTGCGCTCTCTCAACTTTCGCGTGGTATCGAATCTCGGCCCGACCAACGACCGAAGCTCTCTGACCTCCGTGAATCTGGTTCCATTGAACAAGACGCTGATGTTGTCATGTTTCTCTACCGCGAAGACCGTGTTCGACCAGATACACCGAACAAAAATATCGTCGATATTATTATTGCCAAGCATCGCAACGGCCCAATCGGCCAAGTCCAGCTCTATTTCGAGGAAAATGCAACTTCCTTTAAATCACTTGAACGGCTCCATGGTGGAAGTTCATAACCGGCAGAAAGATAAAAATAATTCTCTATGGTATGCGTTACCCAAAAGCCTTTGAATCATTAATTGCTCATTTTTCTCGTCTCCCCTCCATCGGTCCAAAGATGGCGGAGCGACTTGTCCTCTACCTCTTCAAACAGGACGAAGAAAAGCTCCGCGCGTTTGCCGAAAGTCTTGAAGCTCTGAAACACCTCTCGAGTTGTCAGCAGTGTTTTTATATCTCCGAATCCACACTCTGTGGATTCTGTAGTGACCATTCGCGTGATCAAACCACGATCTGTGTCGTAGAGGAGCCGCTCGATGTTATCGCAATCGAACGAACCGGAGCGTACCATGGGCTCTATCATGTACTCGGCGGTGTTCTTGATTCTGGCCAAGAAGATCAAACTCTTCGGGTAGCCGAACTCAAAAATCGACTCGTCGATTCCTCGGTTGAAGAAGTTATTATCGCAACCAATCCAACGACAGAAGGTGATATGACAGCTTATTTTCTCAAAACAAAGCTCGCTTCACTCCCACTGAAAGTAACTCGGATAGCGCGCGGTATGGCGACTGGTGGTGATATTGAATACGCAGACGAATTGACACTCTCCTCCTCGCTTGAAAACCGTACATCGCTCCGCTAGCTCAAAACAAAAAAACTGCCTGAGAATATATTTCCCGGGCAGTTTTTTTTATTAAGCGGAGACTTTTGTAATCTCAATAGTTGTATACGCTTGACGGTGGCCGTAACGAGTCATTTCACGTTTCTTGGCCTTGTGGCGGATGCCTGTTACTTTAGCGTGGCGGCCATGAGCGACGACTTTACCCTCGATGTGTGCCTTTAGGGTAGGTGTTCCAATCAACACGGTTTCCTCATCACCAATGTACAGGGTTTCGAATTTCAAAATATTACCCACTTCAGCGTCAAGTTTCTCAACTTTTACGATGGAGCCCTCGGTAACTTTATACTGCTTTCCTCCGGTTTTGATAACTGCGATCATAGTACGCGAAAAATTGATACTAACTGAGTATAGCTTGAGAGAGACGAATTGTCAATCCTTGAATCAGAGCTATTCCAGGACGGCCTTGATTCGACGCACTCCAGCCGAAGAAGCCTCCTCTTTGATAATTTTGAAGCGTCCAAAAGCGGTAATATCAGCTGTTGTGACAACATGTGGACCTCCACAAAGTTCCTGGGAATATACCGTTCCATCCGATCCCACTACCTGGTAAACAGTCACTTTTTCGGGGTATTTCTCCCAAAAGCTTCCCTCGACTCCGGTCGCCTTGGCAACTTCCTTATCCATCACTATTGTTTCTACCTTGGCCTGAGCTGCAATTGCCGTATTGACATATTCTTCCACTCGATCCAACACCTCACGCGACACTTTTTCTGGATAGGTAAAGTCAAAACGGGTGCGCTCTTCGGTGATATTTGATCCTGCCTGATGGACCGCTGATCCGAGTTCTTTGCGGAGAGCGGCGAGCATGAGGTGAGTCGAGGTATGGAGTGCTGTTACTTTGGTACTCTGATCAGCCAATCCACCCTTAAATTTCCCGACCGAAGCTGTTCGGGACAAATCCTGATGCTGTTTAAATTCCGACTGAAATTCATCACGATTAACCGACACACCCTGCTCAAGGGCTATTTCCTCAGTCATTTCGAGTGGGAAACCATATGTAGAAAAGAGTTCAAACGCGTCTTTTCCAGTCAGTAATCCGGCAGAAAGCCGCTTCTCTACCTCCTGCAGACCTTTCTCGAGCGTTAGACGGAACTTTTTTTCTTCTTCCCCTAAAGCCGAAAGGATGGACGCTTGTTTTTCAGAGAGGCTTGGATACTGAGTTCGGTAGGTCTCGATAAATGGCGTAGCAATTGAAACAGCGAATGTGTCGCTGATATCCAGTTTCTTGCCATAGCGAACCGCTCGTCGAATCAACCGGCGCACAAAATAACCCTGGTCTTTATTTGAAGGCAAAACCCCGTCACCAATAAGGAAAACCGCCGCCCGTATATGATCGAGAATGACCCGGAACGCGTGGGTTGTCTCAGCAGATTCGTCGTACGACTTTCCCGAAAGTTCCTGAAGTAGCGTTCTCGCCTCACGAAAGAGATCGAGCTTGAAAACATCTGGATCATTAATCAGGGCCGCTGCCAATCGTTCCAGTCCGCCACCAAAGTCGACATTCTGTTGAGCCAGTTTCTCAAATCCATTTTCGGTCTTCTTATACTCCATGAAAACATTGTTGCCGATTTCCATAAAGCGGCCACAATCACAGTTCACATGACAAGGCTCTCCAGCCCAAGCTGATTTTTCGTGCAAACCAAGCTCTACTCCAAAATCCCAAAACATTTCCGTATCCGGTCCGCCTGGCTCGCCAACCGGCATATTGGCCGGCACACCGGCCCGACTCCACCAATTTTTCTTTTCAGAATAATAGAAAATTCGTTCACCCGGATTCATTCCATCCTTTTCTGCATCTTCCCCGATACCAGCCTCAATGCCGACTTCTTTAAAACGGGCTTGCCAACGTTGGGCTGATTCAGTATCGCGTGGGATGTTGAGTTCGGTATTGCCACGAAAACAGGTGAAATACAGCCGTTTTGGATCAAGCCCTAGTTCGACTGTTAGAAAGGTCCACATCCAGTCGATTTGTTCAATCTTAAAGTAATCACCAAAAGACCAGTTACCAAGCATTTCGAAAAATGTCGTGTGGCGATTATCCCCGACCTCCTCAATATCCTGGCTTCGAAAACATCTCTGAGAATTTGTAACGCGTGTTCCAAGTGGATGTGGTTCACCAAGAAGATACGGTACAATTGGTTGCATACCTGATCCAGTGAACAGGGTTGTCGGATCATTTTCCGGAACGAGCGGGGCCGATGGGACGATAGTATGGCCCTGACTCTGAAAAAAGGCGAGGTATTTCGCGCGGATATCATGCGTTCGCATAGAAGGAAATCTAACGGAGGGCTTTTTCAATACCCTTCTTGATATCACGAGAAAGCTGCCAAGGCAACAAGCGCTCAATTTCAGCTAAGGCACCTAGAGTATCAATTTCTCGTGATTCAAATTTTCGGCCAATGGCACGCAGAGATGAACGCAAGAAGCTCGTATCCGAAACATCTGGACTTTTCAAAATTTCAGCCATAACAACAGTAACAAATGTCTGAGTTTTCATAGTATTACTTTTTATACGAGGCGCGCTTCACGCGTATGATTTCAGCATCAATATCTTGAATTTTCTTCATTAAATGGTTGCGATCAGTCTTATACTCTTCGAGTTCTCTTACGCGTTCGCTTACAGACTTTTCGAGCGTCCGAATACTCGCTTCGAGTTCATCCGACTGCCTCTCCAAGCGTGATCGGTCTGACTGGAGCATAAATACTTCGTTCTCAAATCGCCGCCGCGTGAGGTGATCAGCGCGCGCTTGATCAGTTGCTGTATCGCCCCCCAATTCATCAGATGACATAGTTATTGTAACAATTATTCATTACTGGATTCTACAAGATTTACTGTTACACGTTCTGGATCATTTGGAACTGTCGCGATGAAAACTTTTGGCTTGAATTCAACCTGCAATCGCTTGATCTCCGGATGTTCAGACAGATACTTGCGTATCCCTTCCTCATCAAGGCCGAGAAGGCCATTTTTCAATGTTTCCTTTTCAAGGGGTGCCTGGAACAATACGCGGCTTTCGACAGTAAAGTCCACTCGTTTCATTTCAAAGTTCGACAACACAGTACCGTAATCGATGGCAAAACGGTACGGTCGCAGGACGACACCACCCGACTCCATCGTTTGCCGCTCAATGATGTTATTGATTGCTGCTTTGGAAATGATAAATCCCTTTACTTGAAAACGCGCTTCATACTCAAACCGCTCCGTAACCGTACCGATATCAGGAGCCGATGGGGTACCAATAGTTGTTACCTGGAAGGATGGTTCAAACACTTGTTCACCCGCCTGCACACTACCCATCAATCCATCAATAACAGTTTTCTTTGCTTCTTCGCTCGCTGCAGTTTTTGCCTGCTCACGATCGCCCTCACTCACACGCAAAGCCGTGCCCGCACTCTCTCCACCACCCGTGAGAGCACTTTTCACTTCCGCTGTAATTTTATCAAACTTTGCACCACCCTTGAAACCCGGGATGCTCAATGTCCCTGCACTGAGATTAAATTTTTCTCCAGCCATATCAGCAATGACCCGAGCATCAATCCGACCGGGTACAACCTTCCCTTCGACTGTTGTCATTCCTGGAATGGTTACTCCATCAATAAGGCGGTAGATTTTACCATCAGAGGTTTCAAATCGTGTAGTTGCAACGAGTGATTGTGGAGCCTCACTGAAAGCGTTGATGATAGTCAGTGTTCCACTTGCCTTCGCTTCGTTTCCGATATTTTTTCCAGTCGCTTCTCGAGATATACGGACGGTTTTTTCTTCCTCTACATAACGGACAGGGATAGTTTCCCCAGCTAGTCCAGCATCGACTAGACCGACGAGCGAGAGTTTAACCGTCTGGGTTGCGGTTTGAGGCTCAAGAATGATAATTGCCTCAGGTCGAAGAAAAAAGTATCCGATCAAAACCACACCAATAAAAAGCCCACTACCGAGAAGTGACCAGAGCCATGGCCTCTGTCCCTGGGGTGATATGACCTGTTTCGACACGGGTATTGACGGTGGGGCAGAAACCAATTGCGGTACAGGGTTGCCCGCTGTATTTTTCCCCGCCGCGCGACCTTCAAAAAGACGACGAAGCTGTTCTTTACGAGCTCCATTGATCCGCGAACCACTCTCATTTGGTACAGACGATCTTTCCTCACGCCGAGACCCAATCCCTCCTTGAGATTGAGGGGTTTTCGGGACTTCACGAGTTGAATTTAAAGCTGTTTGCATCGGGGGTGATGCATTCCTAACGCGCAACGACTGAGCTGGTTTCCGAGCAAGAATTGAAGGCACCGGGGTAGTTGGCAGATTAGGATGTTGGGCCAATGACTTGCTAGATGCCCCCGTATTCCTATAAAAACTTTCACTACCTATTTCATCTGAGCGACGCAGACCGATGGGCTCATCAGTCGCCACAGGCATCGGTATCGTATCACCATGACGGACAGTGAAACGCGCCGGGGCTTCTTGGCGATACTCCCGAAGCACCTTGTCTTGATATTCCTGAGTCCGTAATCCTGCTTTTTCGGCAAGCCGCATACCCTGCTCATCCTGGGTCATTATGATAACAGTTTTTCCAAGCTTTGTTGCTTCTCGACCCAGTAGCTTGAGGTTAATGATACTTTGTAAAATCAGAGAGCGCTTCGGAAAGACAAAAATATTTTCTGTCTCGCTTGTTTTTCTCAGCCGACCAACGGTACTGATTATTTCCTCGTCTATCTCAATGTAATGGGTTGCGGGCATACGCTCGATAATTTTATTTTTGATCGATTGATTCCATGCTTCGGTGAAGAATACCCGTCAAGATCGGTTCTTCATCAAGCGCATTCAGGAGGGCGAGATGAGCCAAGCCCATCGGGGTGATATCTTGGGGATTATTGAGTTCACCAGTTTCATCCACAATGCGCGTGATATCGTGAGGTTGGAGAAATCCAATCTGGGGAGGTTTGGAAAAAGGCAAATCCTTATCCCAATTACCACCTGAGAGGGCTTGTTTAATACCTGGCAAACCTGACCCACCTCCGCACAGAAATATTTTTGAAGGCATAAAATCTGTCTCTGCGAACTCAATTAATGAGAGTTCAACTCCGGCCAGCCAGACCCGACAATCGTCCGCAAAAAGAGCGTCGATACGTTGTGTTTCTTCCGGCTGGAGACGACCATTCGAATAATCAATTTTCATTTGCTCAGCGACCTCAAATTTTATCTGGTATTCCTGAGCTAATCGTTTTGTAAATGCTCGGCCGCCGAGTGCAAACATTTTTGTCCCTTCCAATCCGCCGTTCCGAACTACTGCGATATCTGTTGTACCACCACCGATATCAATAAAGATGGCGCTGAAATCCAACATATCCTCAACTTCGACAGAGCGTGCGACAGCGTATGGTTCAGCGACAATAGACAAGAGGTCCAAATCAAGTTCGTCAGAAATTGTCTCAATTGCGCCGAGGTGTGTGAGTGGAGCATATGCATTGAAAACACTCATGGAAACCTCCCGACCCTGAAAATTAAGTGGATTCAAAACACGATAACCATCGATACGGACATCAACAATTGCAGCATTAATGAGCTTGATATCAATTTCTTGACCCGTTTCCCAAACCAACTGTTTCTTGATCCGTTCAAGCGCTTTTTCCTGAACTTTTTCAATGATCATTTTGAGTTCGGGAAGGCCAATTTTTATCTCAGAATTCACGCGTTCATAATGAACGGTAGTGGTTGTCCCCTTCACGAGTTCACCAGCAATACCGATAATACTTTTTTCAATTCGTTTAATGCCGCACTGGGTCTTGGCCGCCTCAATGGCTTCACGGGCTGATCCGATAACACCTCGAATATCGGAGACTGCGCCACTTTGCATATTGCCGACTTTCTGCCGCGCTCGTCCAACGCCGACAATAGTTCCGCGGCGATGTTCATAATCAACACGAAATACCAGTGCCTTCACGACCTCAGTGCCGATATCCAGAGCTAAAAACAGCTTATCTTGATGCTTCCACGAAAAGCGTGAAAAAAGTCCCATAGGAAAAATTAGGTAGTCTTTCTTCTAGTATATCATCGCTTTGTCAAAAGTGTTGTATGAATATCAGGACCATACATTTCTGCAGTGGTCTGATCCAAGAGTCCAGCACTGGCACCATAGCTCCCGACAACGCTACCGGCATTGGCAATACCGTATCGCAGACATCTTTCCAGTGAATAGTGGTAGAGATATGCCGAAAAAAACCCGGAACAAAATGCATCGCCGGCACCGGTCGTATCAACCAAACCCTTTGGCTCATAGATATCACCATGCCAAAGTTCCCGGCCATCATACACCCAGGCACCACGCTTTCCATCCGTCAGCGCGACCACGGTCGGACCAAAGGCATGCAGTGTTTGAACGAGGTATACCTCATCTTTCAATCGTTCGGGCCGATGTTCAACTCCACTAGAAAAGATGAGTTCAATGGCTTCATCTTTATTGAGAAAAAGTGCGAAAATATGCGGTAAAGTCTCAAGTAAAAGTCGCGGATTCTCTTTTAAATTATGTTGTCCAGGATTCAGAGCAATACGTGCCCCATACCGCTCGGCGGCACGCAATATTGTCTTGAGATTACCCTGCCAATCACCATTAAGGGCGCTGACAGAAAACCATTCAAATCCTTTTAGTTTTTCTTCTTTGATTTCAAGTTTTTCATTTGCATCACGATTATGAAAAATGATCCGATCCCCAACTTGCATCATGACAATAATTGCTGAGAGATCTGTTTGAACGGATCGATCAATATCTATCACTTCTGTTTGAACGCCGGCTCCACGCAATGTCTGGAGAATCCAAGTACCGATGTCATCCGCGCCGATCTTGCTATAAATCGCAACTGAGTGTCCCATTCGAGCCAAACCCTGTGCGCCGTTGGCGGCGACTCCACCAACAGCTTCTGCTCGCTTTGGGCTGCGAAATTTCCCCCCCAACTCAAAAGCGACCTGAGTCTGTGACCGAAGGTCTTCTGGGGTTTCAAGAATTACCCCCTCGGTTGTCGGAAAAAATATGTCTTTTGATGCTGAGCCGATACAGAGAACGCGTTCCATAGAGTGGATCTATCTTTGTGTGTGGTGAAATTCGTAAATCTCGAGCAAGCGGTTATACTTTGTCAAACGCTCACCCCGAGAAAGTGACCCCGTTTTGATGTAATCCGCCCCCGTTCCGACTGCGAGATCGGCGATAAAATCATCACACGTCTCACCGGAGCGATGAGAAATAATCGTCTGTAAACCATGCTTTTTAGCCAGCGCCAGACAATCAATGGTTTCTGAGAGTGTTCCAATCTGATTGACTTTAATGAGTACGGCATTACAGGCATTCTGAGTGATAGCCTGTTGTAAACGCTTCACATTGGTCACGAGGAGATCATCTCCAATCAGCATTATCTGTGATCCTATTTCAGCATTGAATGCAGACCAACCATTCCAGTCCTCTTCGGAAAAAGGGTCCTCAATCGAGCGAAGCGGGAATTGTGCCACCCAATCACGATAGAGTGAAGCCAGACCAGCCTGATCCAAAACGACTTTTTCTGGTTTCAAAAGATAACGGTTCGTAGCGCTATCATAGAAAGAGTTAGCAGCCGCATCAATATCGAGAATAATATCCTTCCCGGGGACATAACCACTCTCTTCAATCGCCTTCACCATCAGCGCAAATGCCTCGGCATGGCTACCGAGCTGAGGAGCAAATCCACCCTCATCACCCACCCCAGTCGTATATCCGCTGGAGTGGAGAAGTGTCTGGAGTCGGTGAAAAATTTCACTGCCTGCACGGAGCTGCTCGGGATAGGTCGCAATTCCAGCAGGAATGATTTTAAACTCTTGAACAGACAAACCCGAATCAGCATGCTCCCCGCCATTGATGATATTGAACATGGGAAGGGGAAATCCGTCAGTCGATTTTTTGTAAGGTAACAATGTTTCAAGATACAGGAAGAGTTCACTACCAAGACTCTTGGCTGCAGCTCGTGCCACCGCAAGCGAAACACCCAAAATCGCATTGGCACCGAGATGCGACTTTGATTCGGTACCATCGAGTGTTCTCATCCGGTCATCGATCAGTTGCTGCTCACACGGATCTGTTCCGAGGAGAGCGGGCCGAATCAGCGTATCAATATGTTCAATCGCCTTGAGAACGCCTTTTCCTTGATAGCGTGTTGCATCGCCATCCCGCAGCTCCAGCGCCTCATGGGCCCCCGTTGATGCGCCCGAAGGAACACTCGCCTTGACGCTTGTACCATCATCCAGCCCAACGACCACCTCAACAGTCGGATAACCCCGTGAATCAAGAATTTCTCTTCCCCGAATATGTGTTATCAGTGCCATAAAAAATCAGTATCATGCTCGATTACACCCGTATCATATCATGCAACCAAGAGCGGCTGGAGACCTGGTAATGCATTTCCAGCCATATACTCAAGCATTGCACCGCCACCGCTCGAGACAAAACCGATGCGGTGAAATACCCCCGCTTGTTCCAAGACAGCAAGTGATTCACCACCACCAATGATCACATATGCATCGCTCTCAAGAATGGCGTCGAGAATTATCTTGGTACCGACATCATATGGCTTTTCTTCAAATTTTCCCATCGGCCCATTCCAAACCACTGTTTTCGCTTTCTTAATAATTGCAGCGTAGTAGGAAGCGGTTGTTTTTCCAATATCAAGGCGCCTTGGGGAATCAAAATCTTGTGGCAGCAGTACTTTTTCAGAAAATACTATTTTTTGATCAATGGCTTCATTGGCAATCTTACCGCCGACGAGTATACAATCGTATGAATCTTCAAGAGCACGAATAAGCGGAAGCTTTGTTTCAATTTTTGCCCCACCAACAATTGCGATTGCGGGGCGGGTTGGATTGAGACGCACAGCATCCAAACGCTCAGTCTCTTCTATGAGATGAAAACCAGCATAGGACGGAAGGATACTGGTTACTCCGACGACTGAGGCATGGGCTCGATGAGATACACCAAAAGCCTCATTGATATAGACATCAAACGGGGCGGCTAGTGCCCGCGAAAAATCTGGATCATTTATGGTCTCACCTGCCTCAAAACGAATATTTTCTAAGAGCAGTACTTCCCCTGGTGTCGCACTCGCGAGCGCAGTTGTTACCGTTGCGCCATGGCAGGCCGGAACAAAGCGCACGGGATGACCGAGAACGCGTATCACTTCAGGTACCAGGCGCGCCACTGAATACTGCGGATCGATGACACCACCCTCAGGGCGACCGAAATGCGTTACTAACGACAATGACCGAGCACCGGCTGCAATGATAAATTGAATAGTCTTACGCGCCACCTCCAGTTTGAAGCCCTCTTGAACATGGGCGATATCATTTAGCTCCACATTAAAATCCACTCGCACCAACACATTTTTCCCCACAAGATCAGCCGTCGTAAGACTTTTGAGTTGCATAGTGAGAATAAAAAAATTAACGACCCATGCCAATAATACCCACCATAACACCAATCATAGCCGTGAGGGCAGTGAACACCCAGGCACGCATGACCACCTTTGGTTCCGGCCAACCTTTGGCTTCAAAGTGATGATGCAGGGGGGCAGCCAACAAGACCTTTCGCTTGAAAAATCGTTTGGAAACCATCTGCACCACAACACTGCCCGATTCGAGAATATAAATAAAGACAATGACAAAGAGAATAAGTGCGGAATTGGTAAGCATCGCGACAACTCCTAGGGTTGTCCCGAGCGCAATCGCGCCAGTATCGCCCATAAAGAAACGTGCGGGATAAATATTGAACCAGAGAAAGGCGAGGAGTGCTCCCGCCACTGCGGCACAAAAACTCGCGAGATCCACCTTGTTGTGCATGAATGCGATCAGTGTGAACGAGCTGAATGCGATGAGGAGGATACCTCCATTTAGCCCATCAAGACCGTCTGTCTCATTGGAAGAAATAGCTGTGAAGAGGATAACAAAAATGAAGAGCGGGATATACCACCAGCCGATAGAAAAGTCGCCGACCGCCGGAACATGCAGCGTATCCCAGCCGAGCTTTGAATAAAACCACCAAGCGCCAAGTGAAGCGATCACGATCAGCCACCAAAATCTCGCGAGAAAGCGCATCCCGCCCCCTTTATTTGTGCCGATTCCTCGGACGCTCATATAATCATCAATGAGGCCGAGAACACCAGCTGTAGCCAAAGTAAACAATGGAAGCCAAGTCTGAGAGCGTTTCAAGAAATCCAATCGGGCAATAAAATTTGTATCGAACAAAACTGCGATCAATGGAAAAAGCCATTCTGAGAGCACTGCCAGAAGGATGACGGTAAACCACACAATCACACCACCCATAGTTGGTGTCCCGGCTTTCCAAGCATGGAGACGTGAAACAAAATTCAACTTATCACCTGAAACACCGTTCTCTTTGATCCGAATGCCGATTTTGAAGGTATACAGTATATGCGTCCAGATGGGTGTCAGAAAAAAAGCCATAAGAAAAGCAAGTAACCCCGTCATGAGAACTTTCATCACATTCATGACAACTGGGAGGGATTGTATTTCGGCAATGGCGAATGAATCCATAGAGTTTTGTTATATCCAATCAAATGATTCAAAGCTCCAATCGAACATAGATTGAATGCTCTGCCACCGATAGGGATCATTGAGGACAACAGCGATCACCTTGTGTTCACCTGAAGGATCAGTCGCAACTGCAAGGAGCGAGTAGCCCGCCAGTGGTGTAAAACCTGTCTTCGTGCCAACGAGGTTGGGCATCGAACCGATGAGCTGATCCGTATTGAACACTTTGTGAACGAGCGTCCCATCAAGGGAAGTAATTTCGGTTTCTTCGATTTTCATAATCTCCCAAAGTATATCGTGCTGAAGGGCAGCACTGGCAATCGTCGCGATATCACGGGCCGATGAATAACAACGATTTTCTTCACCATCAATTTCCAGCCCTGACGGCGTACAAAAGAGTGAGTCGGTGAGGCCCAATTCTCGCGCTCGCTCATTCATGATCTGAGCAAAACCAGCTTGTGTTCCACCGATATGTTTTCCTAGCGCAATTGCTGCATCATTGGCACTATTCATCAGCGCCGCCTTGAGGAGATCTCGGACAGTCAACTGCTCCCCAACCATAAACCGCACCCCCGGACAATATCCAGAGCGCGGGCAGCCGATGCGTGTCCCTTCAGTATAGACGGCTTCCGCATCAATAGTTACAGGCGTATCCAAATCCGATATGCGTTCAACAACAATGAGCGCAGTAAAGAGTTTTGTTAATGAGGCAATTTGGCGGCGATTGTCAGCATTCCGCGTATAGAGAATTTTACCCGATTCAGCATCCATAATGACGGATGCATGAGCTGTGGGAACTGATAATCGAGACGCATAATCTCGGCGGATTGGTTGAAAAGTCGCTGAGAGCGATCGGTTTTCATTGAGGTAGGGTGGATTCAATGAAAGACCAGGTGCGGGATTGGCAGGCGAAATCTCCCCTGCCCGTATCCCGAACAATTGTTCGATAATGCCGCTAGTCAGAAAAGAGTAGACGAGCTCCGGACGCTCCTTGAACGTCCACAAACTTAGTACCATCA
This sequence comes from uncultured Bdellovibrionales bacterium, assembly GCA_964530135.1. Taxonomy (GTDB): domain Bacteria; phylum Patescibacteriota; class Minisyncoccia; order Moranbacterales; family UBA1568; genus SSEF01. The sequence continues at coordinate 55,706 of CAZGXN010000007.1, forward strand.
CCAGGGCAAGTGTGAAAACTATGCGTATCATGACTCTTGAGATTGATAGTTCGTTGACGATTCAGTAGACGCTTGAGAAATAACATGCATCCGTTCATCCTGTGACAACGACTGATAATCGGGTAGGTCTTCAATCCGCGAAAGCCCAAGGTGTTCGAGGAATTGAAAGGCTGGCCAATACATATACCCGCGGGCATCAGTTGGATTTCCACGGCGTTCAATGAGACCGCGGATCAGTAGGGCCCGCAGTGTATAGCTACAATTCACTCCGCGAATCGCTTCAATATCACTTCGCGCAATCGGAGCACGGTATGCGATAATCGCCAATACCTCAAGCGCAGCCTTTGAAAGGGCGTCTTGTAGTGTAGTTTTAGTAAAGGCCTCAATGAGCGTTGCTAAGTCTTTTTTCGTAGCCATTTCCACTTTTCCTTGATGTTCAATCAACATCAGACCCACTTGAGAATCCTCACTATATCGTTTTTTCAGTGCCTGAATCACCTGTGTCAATTCAGATTGATCGATATGTAGAAGCTCCATCAGACGGTGTTCAGCAATTGGCTCGCCGCTTATGAAGAGGAGGGCTTCCAATTTCGATTGTAGAGAGGGTGAAGTCATACTCGGGAAGATTTTTAGGATTCGGGATGGAGCGCGATGTCCTGAAAGGACCCATTCTGTTCCGCTCGGACAAAACGCTGTTTCACCAACTCCAGTACAGCCAAAAACGCAACAATCACTTCAAGTTTGTCAACAATATCACGTGTCATATGCCGAAATGAAATCTCAATCCGCTGGGTCAGCGTAGACCGAAGCTCCAACATTTTCTCTTCGAGCGAGATGACAGTCTGTATTTCTTCCTGTTCAAGTTTTTCGAGCAACGGTATTTCGCCGAGCACTGAACGGAAAGCATCCGCAAGAGTCTCCGCTGTAACTTGTGGTGCTGGTAAAAAAACTATCTTCGCTCCAAGAAAACTCTCGCGTGGCTGGGCATGTTGGTGAGCAGCGAAACTGAGACCGAGCTGCATACTTGCATCTCGAAATTTTTGGTATGTCCGAAGCTGCCACTCCAAATCCTCAAGTGATCCCTCTTCTTCTTGCGTAAACTCGAACGATGGAAGAAGCGCCCGTGACTTCAGGAGAAGTAAGCGTGAAGCGATAGAAAGAAATTGTGCGAGATGTGCCAGTGGCACCTCACTCTGTTGGGCAATGTACTCCAAATACTGATCAGCAACCGCTGCCAAAGAAACCCGGGTAACATCGAGCTTTTCTTTTTCGATGAGCTGTAAAAGAAGCTCAAGCGGCCCTTCAAACTGCTTCAGTCGCACGGCGTATGTCATAGTTTCAGAGACATAATACCATGCTTCATCGGCCTCTGGCTAGCCAAAATGAGCCAAAAAAGAGTTCGCCCTGACCTCTTTGCCTCTTCAAGCAAAACGCTCAGCCTCACTCGTGGAATCTTCCATTCTCAAGACGGCAAAACAAGCTGCTAAAGCGACCGCTCCGACAAGATAAAAGAGACTATGAACAGAAAAAAGGGAAAGGAAAAGGAGGGATATACCCGCTGCAAAGATGTCGGCAGTCGGACGAGCGGTACGAAAAAAAGCGACAATATCGGTATCCGTCGGGCCAATTTGCTTGTAGAAATAGGAATCGCGCAGCACTTCGATGCCTGCGGCGCCAAGCCGGGTGAGGAAGAGGAGACCGGCCCAAAAGGCAATGTCAGTCGAACGCGTGAACCCGACCAGCGTCGTCGAGAGTCCCATGATGACAAGTGCGAGAAAGAGCAGTTCTTTCTCCCCCCATTTCTTGTCCGCCAGAATGCCAAGCGGGTATTGCACAAGAACAAACGGAACAAGCATGACCGTAAAGATGAAGCCGATCTTCTCCCAGCTGAAACCCTGGGATAAAAGTAGGATCGGCGTATAGATAATCATGATCACGTAAAAGAATTCGAGTGTCCACGAGACAACATAGATAAGGAGCAGATTTTTCCTAACAATGACTTTTTTAAGAGTCGCCAGAAAAGTGATCTTTGGCAATCGAGCGGTCTGGTGGAGACGCAAACCGATGACGACAGTCAAGAGGACGAGCATATAGCCAAAACCGAGCACAGTGAACACTCCCGGATACCCAGCCAGTGCGAGCGTCTTCGTCGAAAGGATCGGCGCAAAGAGTAAGCCTGCGTTCATCACCGTCAGGTAGAGTCCGCGCACGCGCCCAGAAACCTGATCAGATGAAAAGTCCTCAACTAACACGTCCATCACTGCCCACAAAAGATTATTGCAGACGATGTACGCGAGGAGTGCGGCCACACCGGCCCATGAGGGCTCCCGAAGACTGAGGAAGAAGCTTGTCCCGATCAGTCCGACAAGCAGAATCGCAAGAAAACGGACCGACCCGAGCGTGTGCACTAGTGGCTGGAGACGCATGAGCATCCCGAGCACGATAACGAAAGCCACCAGATAGAAGCTTCCGACGAGTCGTTCACCGGACATTTGAACAAAATATGATGACAGGACATAGAGAAGAAAAGCATCCAAAAACCCCATCAAAAAAGAAAGTCCCGAGAGTAAGCGTACTTTATTTCGATTAAATATCCCTGTTTGTTTTTTTTGATCTTCAGTCAACATGTGTTCATTATGCCATAGGTCCGGTAACTTTTACGAACTATTCGAGACAACCAGGCACATATCCTCTCACTTGAGCTGTTGCCACAGAATCAAAGCAGATGCGATTCTCGGTCTTGATCTGTTTAGCACAACGCGATGTCGGTGTGTGATATTTGTTCGAGTTTTTACTTCCAACAAAGGCGCATGTCGAGACTGTTTCATTCCCTGGTTGCGCCTCCACTAGTGTCCGAGAACGGGTCTCGGGCGAGGATTGACGCTCAGGTATCGCCGGTGCTGCAATATTGTTTGGAATCGTGAGAACGAGTGGTTCTGTTTCATTCAGACTTCGCTTCAACCAACCTGCTTCGAAAGCTAGAACAGCAACTAGAAAAAAAGCAATTCCAAGCCATAATTTCTCTTTCTGATCCTGAAAAAAAGCCCTGAAATGCGACCACGCCATAGGATGATTGACAGGCAATAAAAAAATCGCTATACTGCTCCCGTATATCTTTTGAAGCCTATTGTAGGCTGAATGTACCATTATGGCAACTAGAAAAGCAGGCGGCTCAACCAGTCTCGGACGCGATTCCATTTCAAAGCGCCTCGGCGTTAAGATTTATGGCGGACAAGCCGCACATGAGGGAAATGTACTCATCCGTCAGCGTGGGACAAAATACCATGCCGGTCGGAATGTGCAGCGCGGCGCCGATGACACCCTCTTTGCACTCACCGACGGCACAGTCGAGTTTGAGGAACGCAAAGTAAAGGCTTTCACTGGAAAACTCGAGAAGCGAATGTTCGTGCATATCGTTCCCGCCACCGCCCCGACCAAAGCCTAAAACTTACTTCCGCGACAAGTAAAAACCTCCCAACGGGGAGGTTTTTTGCTTGTGAAATGAATATAGCTGTTATACAGAGATAGGGACAATGACAACTTTCGGGGTCTGACCGGCGGCCCGGGCGAGCATGAGCCGGGTATTGCCCGATACCAGGTGCAGGATATTTCCATATCGAACAATGATCGGAGCGCTGATCGTCGCTCCCTGATTGATCGATCTCACTTGCGAAATGACTCGCGCTTGGTAATCTCGATTCTGTGACTCGACGCATTCGCGAATGGGAGCGTAGTCGCCGAGCGCGACATCGAATGAATCAGTATTCTCGAGCTCTCGCCACAAGTCTTCAGACAAATCAAGCATTTCTGCCTGCGTAGCGCGCTCGGAAAGCGCTTGCTTGATTCTCAATGCATCTTCCGGTGTTTTCCCGAAATGGTCCGCCACCCGATCGATTTCGCCCATTTCATACGCGATATCCGGCTTCGTCCAGCGTATCTGAGAGAAAATTTTCTCTTCCTCAGGCTGTTGTTCAAAATTCATAGGCTATCCCTTTTTCTTGGTACTCGCCTTGATGAACGCATTGAAGATCGGATGCGGCTTCAGGATCGATGATTGGAATTCCGGATGGAATTGGACACCCACAAAAAATGGATGCACCGACTTGGGCAGCTCAGCGATCTCCATCAGCACGCCGTCTGGCGAAGTGCCTGAGAAGACGAGTCCGGCGTCACGGAGCTGTGCGACATATTCCGGATTCACCTCATAACGATGGCGGTGGCGCTCGATGATTTTCCTTGTCCCGTAGGCTGCTTCCGCCAATGTCCCTTTGACGAGCACGGCGGGATATTCACCGAGACGCATCGTACCACCATAATCTTTGCGGGCCAGCTTTGCTTTCTGCTCGGGCAAGATATCGATGACCGGATGCGGTGTCTTTGCATCGACCTCTACCGTGTTGGCGCCCGTGAGCCGAGCGATATGCCGAGCATATTCAATGACGGCAAGTTGCATCCCGTAGCAAATGCCGAAATACGGGATCTTTTTCTTCCGACAATACTCGATTGCGAGGATTTTTCCTTCGACCCCACGCGCACCGAAACCACCCGGGATAAGTACGCCATCAAAAGAGGAAAGTTCACGCAATCGTTTTGGATCCCGCTCGTACTCCGATGAATCGATCCAGGTCAATTCCGGCTTTCGGTGGTTGTTATAGGCCGCATGTTTGAGCGATTCGATGACACTGATATATGCATCTGAGAGGACGAAATCACCGGTCTTGAAATACTTTCCCACGACCGCAATTTTGACTCTTTGCTTCAGGTGTTTAATTCCAGAAACTTTTTTCTTCCAAGGAGCCAGGGTCGACTTCCGCGACTTCAAGTGCAGCCGTTCCAGGATGGCATCTGACAGTTTATCTTTCTCAAAATTGATCGGCACATCATAGATACTCTCAACATCCGGCGCACTGATGACCGCCTCCGACCGGATACTGCAGGAAACAGCGATCTTTTCTTTGCGCTGTTCATCGAGCGGCCGCTCGGCCCGAGCGATAATGAAGTCTGCCTGAATACCGGCGCTATTGAGCGTCCGAGAGGCGTATTGTGTCGGCTTTGTCTTCATCTCCCCGATCTTGTTTGGAATCGGAAGATAGGAAACCAAGACAAACAGTACACTATTTGGGTCTTCCGTCTTCATCATTCTGGCAGCTTCGAGAAAGAGAATGTTCTGATACTCCCCGATTGTCCCGCCAATTTCGATAATAGTTACATCGGCATCGGCTTTTTCCGCTGCCCGACGAATAGTCCCGATAACCTCAAGCGGGATATGTGGTACAACCTCCACACACTTACCGTGATACCCCAAATTCCGTTCCCGATCGATGACCCGCTGATACACCGAACCTGTTGTCATGTAGTTATCCCGCGAAAGCCGAAGTCCCAGAAAGCGTTCATAATTGCCCATATCCTGATCGGTCTCATAGCCATCAGCCAGGACAAAGACTTCACCATGTTCCGTCGGATTCATCGTCCCAGCATCGACATTGATATAGGGATCAATCTTGAGCGCTGTCACAGAAAGACCGCGGGCCTGAAGAATCTTACCGATCGATGATGTAGCCACTCCTTTGCCCACCCCACTCATCACGCCTCCTCCGACAAAAATATATTTTCTCGCTGGCCGCTGTGCATCTTTCATACGATTTTTATTATTTATAGAGAAAGAGCCGCCTTCAGATGGAAGAACGGCTCTTTTTCAAAGAATCAAAAATTTTAGCCAGCCACGACAGAAACCAGGACCTTCGCTTTTGATTGACCCATTTCGAGCGATACACCATGAACACCAACAGTTTTGATTGGATGCTCGAGACGGATCATCTCTTCTACGATAGTAATCCCTTGCGCTTTCGCCGCACTGATAATATCAGTGGCTGCAACAGAACCAAAAAGCTTCCCTTCGGTGGCTTTCGCTGAAATGGTCAAAGTTACACCATCGAGCTGCTTCAGTGCCGCTGAGAGTTCGGCAGTTTTTTCCCGTTTCTCTGCTCCGCGTTTTTCCAGCGACCGCTCTACTGATTTTACCATGCCCGCCGTCGCGAGTTCTGCCAACCCTTCAGGAAGAAGAAAATTAAATGCAAAGCCTTTTTTGACTTCCTTGATATCCCCCGCCCGCCCGAGGTTTGGCACATCTGAGACAAGTATAACTTTCATAAATTCCAACATGTGAAAACTTATGCTCTATCTTAGCGTTAAAAGAGCTCATTGGCAAGAGGGTCTACGACATAAAGAAAAGTCCGCCAAACCATGATGGAACAGCGGACAAAAGAGAGGGGAAATTTTTCCCTATTGATTTTTCGGTGAAAGGATCTGAAAATCCAGTCGAAGAACGGTTCGGTTGTCAAAAATCCGCGATCGTCCGACAGGCAATCGGTCGCTGCATTGCAGCTGATAGAGTGTCGAGACGCCCACCACCGTCGCGTTGACTCCGAGCGTATCCTCGATAAGTTTCACGCATATTTGGATATCCGCAGTGATGGCGCGTGTGAGCATCGGTGCGACAATCAGTACCCGTCGATTCCGGAGTAGCGTGCCCGCATCTCGAGGAGAGGCAAAGTACCACCGCCCGCCTTTTGACCGATCGTCCCTGCGTTCAAGGGTGAGAAAAGCAACTGGTCGAGTTTCATTTTCACCGAAGGGATATGGTGGCAATAGCCGAGCGATGCCATAGGCCAGTACGCTGCCATACCCTCCAAGCCCGATAACTGCCGAAATTTTCTTGTTTCCCCCACTGTAGGGTTGGGCCAGCAATCGGCAGAATTGCTCGACATCAGCCGGCATCACAAACAATTTGTGCAGTACCGACTCGATATCAAAGTCGACACCCGCGGCCAGTTTGGCATCACCCAACAGACGAAAGAGTTTCGCCTGAAGAGCAACTGTATCAATTGGCTCTTCGGCCGGCGGAGCAGCTTGTCCCGAGGGTGGGTTTGACTGAGGCAAAGAAACTATCGGTGTCGGATCAGAAACTGAAGGCCTGACTGATCCCGTTAAGAGGATCTCTGGCGGCGAAGTTCTCTCACTCGCTCCCCGATCGGTTTCAGGAATACTCGTTTTCGGCACATCATCACCCCCCTGTACCGTCTGACGGAAGGTCATACGGCGTAACAAACGAGTCGTCAACCATTCTGGCAACCACTCGCGCGAGAGCGCTTGAGGAAAACCTTGCATGAGAAAATCCTTTCGAGAAAGATCACACAGAGACGCTGTGCACGCTTTTGAACAAAAGAACAGACTACGATTATTACACCGATGCCTCGATTTGTCAATGTTTCTTATCTCAGAGAATCAACATACTATCTCCAAACGAATAAAAGGAATATCGTTCGCGAATCGCCAATTGATAGAGTTCGACAATACTTCGCCGAGCGCCCTTATCCTGCAAAAATGCATCCACAAGGAACATCAGTGAGGTCTGAGGTAGGTGAAAGTTTGTTACAAGAATATCCACCGCTCGAAATCGGTGGGGCGGAAAAATAAAGGTATCAATCAAGCCCTGGAATGGCTGAATCGAACCCGTCTGCCCGAGTGTCTCAAGTGTTCGGGTAACGGTCGTCCCAACCGCTACGCATGGCTTCCTCGCTTGTTGTGCCATCGATAGCTTTTGAGCGACTTGCGTTGAAACGGTTACAAACTCAGGGTGGAGTTTTTTGGTTTCAAAATTCTTTTCGGAAAGCGGAGCAAATGTCCCTAATCCAATATCGAGCGTAAGCGTGGTCTGCTCAATCCCCTTTTGTTTCAGCATCCGAAACACCGTCTCAGTAAAATGAAGCGAAGCGGTTGGAGCGGCAACGGAGGCACCCGTATGCGCGAAGACCGTCTGATAGCGCGCCCGAAGAGCAGCTTCATCCACCGGATCACCCTCGAGATAATGCGGGATAGGGGTCGTACCAAATTCCTCAAGCAGTTCAAACAAAGTTTTTTTACTCTCCAATCGAAAGAAAAATTTCTGTTCCTCTTGTCGTTCGACGATGAATCGATCACCATTTGGAAATCGAAGTTGGTCTCCGATGCTGACTTTCCGATCTACCAGTGCCGGAATACATGCAGTGCCGGTCCATTCATTGACGAGAACAAACACTTCGATTTTGCCGCCGGTCGGTTTCCGAAGCCAAAGCCGAGCAGGTCGAACCCGGGTATCATTCAGAACGACCACTGATTCTTTGGGGAGGTAATCGGCGATATTTCGAAACACATCATAACGCACTGTATCGGTCGCAGTGTCGTACACAAAAAGCCGCGCACTGTCCCGAATTGCAAGCGGAACCTTTCGGATAAGCTCGGGCGGAAGCGTGTAATCGTAATCAGAGCTAAAATCAGCTAACGACATAAATTGTAGTATATCAAAAAAGAAAAACGGGGACCGTAGCGTATGCAATAACAGACGCTTGGTACCCCGATCAAACTCAATCAAATGCAAGAGTCAGTGAGTCGCCAGATAGGCTTCGATATCACCGACCAAAGCCGGACTGATTCGACTGCTCTTCACGCAGAGATTCAGGAGCTCTGGCAGCTTGAACACTGAATGCAGCGTGTAACCCAACTTCGCCAGTTTTTCTCGACCACCTTGCCCCCGATCAACGAGTACAATGATATCTCGTACCGTCAGACCAGCTTCCTCGAGCAAGCGTATCGTTTCAAACTTGCTTTCGGCGTCAGACACTACATCATCAATAACAATGGCCGTCATACCCCGACGATTGACCTGACTGGCCAGAGTGATGACTGGTCGTCTGCTGCTCGGTATCTTTTCCTTGATCATTCGCAAGAGCGCATGCGGAACCCCGAGCTCCCTTGCAAATGCTTCAGCGAAAGGACCCCCCGCATTGGGTACACCCGCCACCAAATGATAGTCAAGCTCTCGCAACGACACCAGCCGATTCATACAGGCAGCAGCCATATCAACAATCTCGGATGTCAGCGGACCAGGATTGGGATTGTCTGGTGTCCGGAGATTGAGATAAATCGGTGACAGTGGTGCCTTTGGACTCTTTTCGTGGTGCCTGAGATGAAAGCCGCGCTCTGGACCATGGGGGCCATCACGCGTGATGACGCGCGGATGATCGGATTCGCTCGTCAGGACAGCACCCGCATCGATGAGTGCCCAAGCCAGTCGCCGACGGAGTTCATCAAAACTCAAAAAATTTCCTTGCAGAGTCATACCGCTCTCCTTTTACGCCTGGTTCAGAGGCATTGAGGGTTGTGAAAACACTGTGAATCAAGTTGTAAATGTGCTATTCTAAGCCAAAAGTTGGCTCAATTGGCAGGGCTAGACTAGCACAATCTCCCATAAACGTCAACACTCGACTGATTCCTATTGATATGTTTTTTCTCACACTTCTCTTGTTGTCCGGCTTCTCGCTCTTCGTTGCCAATACCTGGTTCCACTACCACATCCTGGGCACTGGCGACCATTGGTTATGGATCGCTTTCCCTCTTGCCGTCTACGGGGTTATTGCCGGCGGCGTAGCGTTTCTCCTGTCACGCTCGAAAGAGCCGCATCGCCCCTCCCCGCTTTCCCTTTTTACTTTTCTTCTCATTACTCTCTTCATCATCTTCAATGCCCAGGTTTTTCTTCGTCCGATGTTCGTTACCGGAATGTCGCTTTTCCCGGGGCTCGGAGTCATCGCGGCTAATCTCTCCTTCGGGAAGATGATATTTTCAGTGCTCGCCATGTATGGGATACTCACTCTCCTTTTCACTTCAACCGGCAGTTTGATATTCCGCCTCACCCGTTTCTCACATCAGATCGCATCAGTCCGACCCGATCTGCTCTTTACCCTTCGATTCATCACCGGCCTCGGAGTCTGGGTCGGGATCCTCATCCTCTATCACTGGATCGGACTCCTCGGTACCCGGCCGCTGTTATATACCGCCGTGGTCATCTTTCTTCTTGAATACCGCCGGCTCACGGATATCGTGAGGGCGTGCCTGCAGAAGTCCGAACTTCCGGTTACACGCGATCCTTTCAGTCTGCTGATCGGCATTTTCCTCCTCTTCCTTATCGCATTCAATATCGCCGAAACTGTCCGTCCGCTTCCCACCGGATACGACGACATGATCCACTACATGAATCGCGTAACGCTCATGACCGAACGACAGTCGCTCCTCGAAAAAGCGTCACTCTATGATTTTGAGCTTCTCGCAGCCGGTATCAGCATCGCGACGGGCGAATCAGGACCGGGGCAGCAACGATTTGCTCTCTCATTCGGCGCGTACGGACTCCTCATCGGTACACTCTTCATCTTCCTTTTCGGCCGCGCCCTCTTCGGTTTTCGGGCTGGATTGGTAGCTGCGGCGATCTTCCTTTCTGCCCCGATGGGTCCGGCGCTAGCGCTTCTCGAGACGAAACCCGATTCGCTACTCATGCCGATTGTTATCGCCATGGTCTGGTTTCTCCTCGAAGCCGAACGGTCGAAAAATACAGCCGTTCTGTATCTCGCCTGTTACAGTTTCGGTCTCGTCATGGGTACGAAACTGACCGGGGCGATCTTTGCTCCCGGACTCGCGTTCGGATTCCTCTTCATCGTTTGGACCGGACATCTAAGCTGGTTCAAAACGATACGGACCGCTCTCTTCAGCCTCTTCTTTTTCTCCCTGGCGTTCGCTCCATGGCTCTTGCATGGTGAATTGGAGAAAGCTCGGGCATACCTCCATCCCGATACCCAAACGACACTCAACGAAGATTTGAGCCAAGAACTCTGGGGCAATGGAGGGAAATGCTCCTTTCTCGGCCAGACAGAAGATATGCTACGTTTCGATCCTGAACCGGGCTGGAGCCTGAAGGAAATCGTCATGGCGCCGTGGCACATGACCATGAACCGTTATGTCAGCCTCTTCGCGACAGAGGCCGGTTTCCTTTATCTCGCTATCTTGCCACTCGGGCTGCTCATTCTCTTTCGGGTACCGCGCGCCGCGTGGTTGAACGAGACATCCAAACCCATACTACTCATCGCCGTTACTGTACTAGGAGCGGTCGCGCTCTGGGGAATCTATGCCGAACACATCGCTTGGTATCTCTACCCGGTCCTCCCGCTCTTCTCATTACTTGTCGCCGCGGTTTTCGAATACCACCAAAAATTCCGAATTCTGTACTGGCTGCTCGCCACCCTCATCCTCATCGGGATTTTCGGCAATAGCCTCGTCCGGATGAAGTTCGGAAGTGCCGAACCCCGTCTCCGCTATGCTGCCGGAACGATCTCCGCTGACGCCTATGCCGAGGCTGTTTTCCCGGGCTATAGAGCTTCGATGGACATCCTAAATCTCGATCCTGAAGCAAGGATACTCGTCGCCGGTTCGCGCCACTGGTATGGCATCCGAGACAACGACACGCGTGCCTACCTAGATACCCATCTCGAGGCGTTTTCTTGCCTCCTGAACCGCTACGGTCCGGACGGGACGCTCGCCGCGCTCAAGCACCTTGATGTCCGCTATATCTTCTTCCCCAAGAGTCTCTTGAACGAGCTCGATGGTACGAGCCGACCGACATTTACCAAAAAAATCAGTGAGTTTGTCGAATTCAGCCGGACGCATCTCCGAGTCGTCTGGGGTTCCCCGTACCACATCATCTACGAAGTCCCGTCCGAAATATCAAAACGTCAAATAAATAATGAATAAATACTGTTTAAGTTAAAGCCAAAAACTTCACTGGCTTTACCAGTTACGTATCTTCGTGTCGTCTGGGGATCACGGGACTATATGATCTTCACTCTACCCTAAAAACATCAGGGCTTAGCTTGATTTCTGAAAATGATAAAAAAAATAGAGGTCTCATTATGATGACCTCCAAAGTGATAACCTCCAAAATAATCATTTATTCACTTGCCCCGCCAGTGCCACTTCCTGTCCGATGAGATACGGTTGATACCGCGTCTCTGCTGTATCAATTCGGATCGGCAAAAGCCGCTGATTGATGGCTCCGGTTGGTGTGATAATGATCTCGAGCAATGCGCTGTCTTTCCCTGCCTGACGGTTGCCGCCAAAAACGAAATTTCCCAATGAATACGCAATGACTTTGCCACGGTAAATTTCGACTGGCTGCAATACATGCGGATGATGACCGACAATGACATCAGCCCCATTGTCGATGGCAAGGTGGGCGAGTGCCCGGTCGCGCTCAGTTGGCTCGGTTGCCCGCTCGATTCCCCAATGGAAATTGATGACAACTATATCAGCACCCGACTGCTTCGCGAGCCGGATATCCTCTACGACATGTTCGGGATACCGATAGGCCGTCCCGGGACTCTTCTCCGTCGCGGCAGAATAGTTTCCGTAGCCGAGAAAGGCGAATCGCTTCCCTTTGATATCCCGGATGACTGGTTTGCGAGCTTCGGCCAGGGTCATACCCGCGCCGACATGCCCAACTCCAACCCGATCGAGAGAAGCGAGAGTATCGCGCAACCCTTCGGCTCCATAGTCATACACATGGTTGTTTGCGAGCGTTACGAGCGAGATACCACTCTTCGGAAACACCGAAACGAGATCGGGATCCATCTTGAAATTGAATTGCTTCGGTTCCCGTTTCTCCGCACGAGTGATCGCTGCCTCGCAGTTGACCATTACGAGATCAGCCGAACGGAACAGTCCTTCAAGCCGTGCAAACGGCCACGCATGATCATGCACATCCGGAACAATGTCTGGATACCATGCGGCCAATGTCACATCACCGCCAAAAATGAGACGAATATCCACTTCCGCCGCTCTCCCCCAAGAGAACGGCAACAAGAGGAGTAGGGCTATCAGATATTGGATCATTGCAGTCTCCTTCCCACAAAGCATTGTAAAAGTACCAAGGCGGAATCAGCGTAGCAAAAAACCATTGCAATGACAAATCAACCGAAATTGAATCGGTTATATGAATTTAAATTTTAATTCTGAATTTCTTAAGTCTCATAAAATTTCTGTTGTTTTTTCATACAACATCGGCAAACAATCCTGCCTCATGCGGAATTTCGTGCCGTGATTGTGTCCGGTACGGGCGTCAAAGTCCACAAGAATTTTTCCTTCTTCCAATGCTTTCAAGAATCCTTCAAAATTAAACTTTTGCAACATCATCACTTTCGTATAATGATAATATTCTTTTCCACTCACCTTTTTTACTTCCGCTTGAACATAAAAAGCGTTGAGTAATTTTGTTCCGGCCTTATGTTCCAAATCGTCAAAACCCCAATATGGTTGCGGATTGAGTTCGCCAAGACCAACACGCTTTTTAACTGATTCAAGCCATGTCTTATGTCGGATATCTACACTTCCAGCATCAAATGAAATCAAAATTTTTCGTTCTTTGCGATCAATCACTACTTTGAAACCGCGATCGCTTCGTGAATTTCCGTGGATCGTTTGCCGATAGCTCATTTCTCCCTTTGAATACTTCTTACCGTCCTCTTGATGTGCCCAGCCATATTTAGGTAAAAGCACCTGCGGGACAAAGCGAATAGCACGCGGTGAGGGTTCAATATGGAAAAGCGTTGTAAGTGAGGTTGAGTTGAGGCGTTGTGTTTTTAATTCCCATTCGGCAGCATTTGGTATCGGCAAATTGTTCTCTTTAATCCCGAGTAAATCCTCAAGCGTGTTGCCAATGCCTCCGGCATTTCCTTTTCGTGCGTTTGAAATAAAACCCATTGCCGAAATTTCTTTCAGTTTAGCTATCAGCTCCGGCTTTGTATAAATTTTAGGTGTGTTTTTCATAAGAGATTTGGAAAAGTTTAGATTGGGACTGATGTTGCTTTATGCGATTTTCGGCCATTTCGCAATACTCAGGCGAAATATCAATCCCGATATAATTTCGTCCGAAGTTTAGCGCAGAAATCGCTGTTGTACCGGAACCCATAAACGGGTCTAGAATAATCTTAGCCTCTGTTGAGCCGACAATCCTATCAATCAAACTAACTGGAAAGGCGGCCGGGTGGGTATTGTTCATTTCTTGCGTAAACTCCCAAACATCACCATGAGCGTTTGCTTTGGTTCTCAATATAAACTTTGGTTTGGCTATAAGATAAATAACTTCGTAAGTCGGCAAGAAATAACCAGGATTGAAATTGAGGCCACCTTTCCGTCTCCAAATGATTATTTGCCGAACAGGAAAACCACTCACGATATCTTGGCGGTCTTGCAATAAGCCACCCTGCACGCGCCACTTGTGATTGTAGAAAATCGCCCCGTCCTCCGGTATCAAACGCAACATTTCAGTCA
>CAZGXN010000008.1:0-42766 GCA_964530135.1 uncultured Bdellovibrionales bacterium
GATTCGACGAGTTGGAAACTGCCAAATCAAAATTGGCACTTGTCGGTGCGGTACCATCCCCGATCGTAAAGACTTCGGAATCCGTACCCGTATCCGTGTTCTGTTGGTGGCTATCATTGAGACGCGAGTCGTCGCCACGGACGAGCTGATTCTTGCCCGTTCCGACCGGAAGCTGCTTGATACTTACCTTGCCGCTCTTTCCCAGGACGAGAAGATTACCTTCGCTTGTCCCAAAGGATCGCCCCCGCAGAAATTGCGCATTGAGGGCAGCCGGGACAGCACCGAGCTTCTTTCGTGGCACCATCTCAGAATCCGTTCCGAATCGGATACCGAGATAGTAGTCGCCGCTCTCAAAGTTGAGTCCGGCGGGCAAGGGTGTCGAGGCACCAAGAGAAGCTCGCAAAATACCATTCTTGACCGTGATGTTTTGCGTCTCATCCCAGAGACGATTGCCAATATCTGTATTGGATGGATATGGATCGCGGGTTGTCCGATCTGTCCGATAGATTGAGAAGCGGACTGGATACTCACCATTGGTGATGATTTTACTCTCGGCGTCAAAGAGAGAGACAGCAACTGAAATTTGGTTTATCGACTGCGCAAAAACTGGCCGGAAATCATATCCCCACCCAATGAGACTCCCCGTCGCCACCGCGATCGCTAGGAGATATGTATACAGTTTTCTATTTTTATTTTCTACATAACAATACATGGCGGACTTTCATTGTCCTGATTAAATATACCACGGAAACGCAATATTTTCACTCTCTCCATATCTGATTATTTACTCGTTACTGCCCAACCAAATACTTCACCGATCGCTCCGGCAATGAGGTCGAAAAGAGAGACCGTTCGAGCACCCGTAAACACGGCGTGCGGCTCACTTTTCACCCGATTCCCATAGCGGTCACTCGCATCGATAGTGTAAAGATAGGTCGAAGCCGGATCGAGACCAGAGATGATCACACTGTGATTATAACTATAGTCATCTTCATCAATTGATCGCTCGGTCTGACCGATACCCTTCGCATATTTCACAGCTGCTTGAGAGAGTTTGTTGGTCGTCCATGTTACAACCAGTTTGACTTCCTTCTTATTTTTTTCGGTGAAGGCCTCGCCACGGATATTTTCTATCGTGAGCGCACCAACCTCATCTTCCGATACGAGGAATTGCAACTCTCCCCCGATGACAATCTCGCCAGCTTGAAAGTTTTCACTTGCATAGTTTGCATTCTCATCTGGCAAAGCGAGTGATTCTGGATCCGGTTCAGGATTTGGTGAGGGTAATGTCGGCTTCGTCTCTGGCACCGACTGCGCGGTCTCGTTTGCCACCGGAGCACTGCCGACATCTCGAAACCACCAGTACAATATGCCGGCGATTACTGCCACCGAGAGCAGAACGAACACACTTCGCCAGACCATACGGTGCCGCCATTTGCTCGCTGGCGTAGCGATAACATCTTCAACGCTTGACACTGGCGGTATCACACTCGCCGCATTCGGAGATGGTTCAACCGGCGCTGGCGTCGGAGTACTTTGGGCGCCTTCTTCGGCTGACACATCGGGAATCGGAGTGGTCTGATCTCTGAGGAAAGGATTGGGGGATGGTGCTGGTTCCGACATACGGATAACAATAACAACTTTGGGTCATTACACAGCTTGATTTCTCTCTCACTATACCATGCCCCACTGGACACTGATACTCTCTTTTCCACGCCGATTTCAATCTCTGACTCCCTCAACTGGTTGATCACGCGTCTTTCCAATCGAAAACTTTTTTAGAAGCTCTCACATTTCCACTCACCCCCATCACTCTCACCACCACCTGATTCAAAAATCAAAACTGAACTTACATCAATTGAAGCAGCTGATGGATTAGTTTTCTCCACTCTTAGGCCAAACGACCGAGGATACCATTGAGTTCTTCGTTCGAATAAAATTCAATCGTGATCTTGCCACCCTTACCTCGCGGCTGGATCCGGACTTTTGTCCCGAGCTGTTCAGTCAACCACTCTTCTTTGGCCACGATTTCGGGTGCTTGTTCCCGAGAGGTACGCACATGCGAACGAACCGAAACTGCACGCGCCTTGTCCTCTGTTTCTCTGACTGTCAGAGTCTCTTTGAGGATGAGCTCGAACAGAGCGCGTTGCTTTTCGGCATTCTCGATCGAGAGCAGTGCCTTGGCATGTCCCTCACTGATCTCACCAACGATGATGGCACGCTGAATCTCCACTGGCAGAGTCAGCAGCCGGAGCGTATTGGAGATGTTCGACCGACTCTTGCCCATTTTCTTGGCGACTTCGTCCTGATGCAGACCAAACTCATCCGTGAGACGGAGATATGCCTTCGCCTCTTCAATCGGATTCAAATCATGTCGCTGGATGTTCTCGATGATCGCTAACTCAAGTCTTTCTTGATTGCCCGCTTGCCGGAGTACGATCGGGACGGTGGATAAACCCGCCCGCCGGGCAGCTTGAAGACGCCGTTCTCCGGCGATCAATTCATATTTCCCATCGTCGAGCCGAGATACGACGAGTGGCTGCAGGATGCCATACTCCCGAATCGAATCCGCTAGCTCAGTCAATTTTGTTTCATCAAAGTGGAGGCGCGGCTGATGTGAGTTTGGAATGATATCGCCAATCGATACTTCACGCGTTATCGGCACATCAGGATGCGAGACGGTCATCGATGGGAGCGCCGAAGGAGCAGCCGGATCAGAGGCAATCGGTTGCGAAGAATCCTGAGAATTTTTTTTCGGCGGGATGAGTGATGCGAGTCCCCGCCCGAGTCCATACTGCTGTGCCATATGAAATCAGTGTATCAGGTATTAAAAGTATGCGGTACCTCTTCCATGTCCCCTCTATTGGTGGGTGGGGCTTGAATGTTCCCGAACGAACGCTGTCATTTTCTCAGGCATTGGATTCACGAGCGAGGATTTCACGCACCACTGATTTGTATGCTCGCGCGCCCTTTGAAAAAGCATCGAAATCGAGAATGGATTTACCAAAACTCGGAGCCTCGGCAAGACGGACGGAACGTGGGATCACACTGTCGAAAACCGGTCCGGGAAAATGCCGCCGGACTTCCTCCACCACCTGACGCGCTAGACGATTCCGGCGATCGAACAGGGTCAAGAGGGCACCGAAGATTTTTAAATTTGGCTGAAGACGCTCACGGACGAGCTCAATCGTACCGAGCAGTTGGGACAGTCCTTCGAGCGCATAGTATTCGGTCTGCACCGGCACGATAACACCATCACTGGCCACCAATCCGTTCACCGTCAGTAGACCGAGTGAGGGCGGACTATCAATGAGGATATAGTCGAACTCGGATCGCACCTGACGAAGTGCGTGATACAGCCGAAATTCTCGATCGCTGATATGCACCATCTCAATCTCTGCGCCCGCGAGATCTTGGGCTGCTGGGATGAGGTAGAGATTGGGAATACCGATATCGAGGATAATTTCGAGAGTCGGTAAACCAAGCGTCATCGCATGGTAGAGGTTTTTTTCGAGATTGCGAGTGTGGACTCCGAGTCCGGACGAAGCATTACCCTGCGGGTCGAGATCAACCAATAACACACGCTTCCCCGCTTCAGCGAGATATCGGGCAACATTGATCGTGGTCGTGGTTTTCCCCACTCCACCCTTTTGGTTGACGAATGCGATGACCTGAGCCATAGACAGTGCTGTCGCTTATAGAGTATGAACACAACATAACCCATGAGAACCGCGGCTCTCAAAACCCTTGATATCTCTTTCTTTGCAGTATACCTGCTCAACTAGTATATTCCATTGACAACGCTCTTTCAATTCCCTACCCTTCATCTGCAGAGTGCCCCAGACTTTTCCAGAGAACAGATAAAACGCCGCGGTGGTGGAATGGTAGACACACGGGACTCAAAATCCCGCGATAGCAATATCATGAGAGTTCGAGTCTCTCCCGCGGCACCCCCAACCAGGCTCCAAGGCCTGTTTTTTTGTCGTTCGACCTATATTCCACCATTCCTAATAGTCCCTCGGACGGATGCCTAGCTCAATGACCCGCGAGGTGCGTTGGTAAAACCCCTCCGCCCGAATACGCACCACAGCGTCACGCCATTGGGTATCACCACACGCAATAACGGCATCAGACGAATCGTAAAAAATCACTTGAAAGGTATAGTTTGGACTCGAAGACGGACTATTGGTCGCGCTCACGATACCACCCGAACAACCGGCACCAGTAACCGAGGCAAGATTGCCAGCCAACGATGTCAGTGTCGCATCATTCGGCATTGTTCCATTTATCGGGATAACTGAAATGGGCGGCGAATTATCAATGTAGATGCGTTTCAAGACCCGCTCAGCGGCACTATCAGCCGCCTGAAATGAAGTAACCGATTTCTGAGTCGCAAAACTCGCCTTCCGCTCCAACACTGACGCACTCATGAGTGAAACACCTGAAAGCAGAATCAGGGAAAGGAGAATGATCGAAAACCCGATTGCTGACCCCTTGAGCTGTGTGTGTTTGCTCGCCATACCTACAGTATACTCTCATTCGCCCCGCCACCGAGTGCCAGCTCGGTAACACGCCCGATAAGCCACGCGACCGTAACCGGCCCCACGCCTCCTGGCACAGGAGTGATATATCCATCCACTGACTGAAAACTCTTGGGCTCAGCATCACCCATCACCTGTGCCCCGACACGGGTGATACCACCATCGATAATCACCGCACCCGAACGCACCATCTGCCCCGTGAGAAAATGTGGTGTGCCTGTAGCTGAAATTACGATCTCAGCGGAGCGCAGACACTCCTCCACTTTGGCCTGAGGGGTTAGGCTCAGATGTTCCGATGTGTGAATCCCATGACGGCTGAGTGTCTTACTCATCACTTGGGCAAAAAGATTTGAATTAGCAAGGATACACGCGTGTTTTCCAGCGAGCGGAAGTGCGGTGCTTTCGAGGAGTGTGAGGAGAGCGCGTGGAAACACCGGTGGTATCAGTGCGGTGCCGGCGAGAAACCGCGCCACTGTCTCAGGATGAAAACCGTCTGCATCCTTCTCTGGCTGGATAGCTGCGATGACCGCAGCCGTATCAATGCCAGAGGGTAACGGCAACTGGACGATGATGCCATGGAGGGTAGTTTGTTGATTTAGCCGTCGGATAAGGGAACAGATCGCGGCTGTCTGTGTCGTGGCTGGCAACAAATGTTTTTCAAAATGTACGCCAACTGACTGTGCAGCGCGTTCTTTCAACCCGACATACATCTCGGATGCCGGATCATGACCAACCAACACCACCGCCAGTCCTGGCATGATGCCACGCTCATGAATCACATCCCTCACCCTCGAGAGGATCTGATCAGCGATAGGTTTTCCAGAAATACACTGCATGTTTTTTACAAAACGATAAGGGCAAAGAATAGTGCCACGAGAATACGATAGACCCCAAAGGCGATAAAGGAATGCGTTTTGACGAAGCGGAGAAGAAATTTGATCGCCATGAGAGCAACGAGGAATGACACACCAAATCCGATGGCGAGAGACTGGATATCTGCAGTGGAAAAAGTAGCCTGATGCTTGATGATATCAAGAGTGGTCGCAGCGACCATCGTCGGAACACCGAGCAAGAAAGAGAACTCGACCGCCGCCGAACGTGAGAGGCCAATAGCGAGTCCACCGATAATCGTCGCACCGGCGCGGGAGACGCCAGGAATAACAGACAGTGCCTGTGTGAGACCAATGAAAAAAGCTTGGGGGTACGAAATGGATTCCACGGTTACTGGGTTGATGGGCTCGGTCCGATACCGTTCAAAGATAATCAAGACGATGCCTCCTAGAAAGAGCGTTATCACCACCGTCCACGGCGATGCAAGTAGTGAGCGAATAAAGGCATAGAACAAAAATCCAATGCCAAGCGCGGGCAACAACGCAACAATAATGTGCTGCATCAAGGCACGATCAAAGAAAAGTTTCCGCCAATACAATACCACAACGGCAAGAATCGCACCGAGCTGAATGACAATTTCAAAAGATTTGAGAAAATCTGAATTTGCAATCCCCAACAGGTGAGCGGTCAGCACCAGGTGTCCCGTCGAGGAAATGGGAAGAAATTCCGTCAGTCCTTCAACGATTCCCAAAAGAGCCGCTTCAAAAACATTCATAGAGGGTTAGAAAAGAGTATTCGTGTGCAACACTGTGTCTTCATAGCTCGCATGCTCCGTCTTGGCTGATTCGAGGAGGGATTGATTGCCGTGCAACTCCGTGAGGTACTGCCAGTTACGAAATTCCGGATACCGCCGAAGCTGTTCCTCGAGGATTTCCACGGTTGCCCGGACATCTCCCGCACCGGTATGTGCCAGTGTATGGTCTTTGCCGCAATACAACCGGTAGGCCGCTGTCAAATTCCGCGGAGCGAACATATCGCGCTTCTCCATCTTGTGATACAAAATTTTTGCATCGAGGATTTTTTTGGTAAGATAATCAAAATTCTTCCCGACTGAAGCAAATTCTGACTTGAGAAAAGGCAGATCAAAACCGGTGATATTGAACCCCCCAACATCCGCCCCCTCAAAAGCGCTCCAGAGCGTATAGGACAACTTGGCAAAGCTCGGGGCAAGTGCGACATCTGCATCGGTAATACCATTGATCGCGCTCGCTTCAGGCGGTATCGGACGACCTGGATTGATCTGATAGACATATGCCGTAACACTCCCGTCCGGCATGATTTTCTCATAGGCCAGCTCGATAATCTTGTCCTCACCCGTAGCAAGTCCCGTCGTTTCCAAATCAAAAACAATTAGTGGACGATCCAGCGGCAGGAATTGAGGGAGAGAACTTTTCATGTTTTCGATGGTATGTGATAAAGGGTAATTATAACTACTCAAGTATATTACTCGACCGTAACACTCTTTGCTAGATCGCTGAGCTGATTGATGACGTCTCTACGCCCGACAATAGGGATCAAACCGACGGCGTCGGACCGAGCTTCCGTGTATTTAAGAAACCACAAAATTAAGAATGCGGCCCGGGACATAGATGCATTTTCGCAACTGTTTCCCCACGATGAAGGCTTGTATCTTTGGATCGGCGAGCGCGAGCGCTCTGGCCTCAGCCTCCGTTGCACGGACGGCCAGATCGATCGTACTACGGACTTTACCATTCACCTGGACGCCAATCGTCTTCGTCTCTTCACGAATTTTCTTCGGATCATACTTCGGCCAGGCACTGAGGAAAATAGATTGCTTGTTTCCTAATCTCTGCCAAAGTTCTTCACTGATATGTGGTGCAAATGGACCGAGGAGGATAAGCAATATTTTAAAGCTTGCTTCTGAAACTTGAGATTCTTTTTCGAGGTCATTCACGAAAATCATCAGCGCACTCATCGCCGTATTGAATTTCAACCCCGCTATGTCCTCTGTTACCTTCTTGATCGTTTTATGGAGCAATGACTCAAGCCTCTGCTGGCTGACGACTGATGATTGATGGCTGACCTTCCCTCCGAGTTTCCAAACTTTTTCCAAAAACCGCCGCAGTCCGATGATGCTACCAGTATTCCACGCCTTCATCTCATCCAACGGACCCATAAACATCTCATAGAGCCGCAGACTATCTGCTCCGAATTCGGCAATCACCTGATCTGGATTCACGACATTTCCCTTTGATTTGGACATCTTGTTCCCATCCGGCGCAAGAATCATGCCTTGATGACGGAGCTTCAAAAATGGTTCATCAAACGCAAGGTAGCCATGCTGCCGGAGCGCCTTGGTAAAGAAACGGGCATAGAGGAGATGCAGCACCGTGTGTTCGGCTCCACCCATGTAGAAATCCACGGGGAGATACTTTTCCAGAGCCTTCTTCGAGGCGAACTGCTTGGCATTCTGCGGGTCAGCGTAGCGGAGATAGTACCAGCTCGAGCAGACGAACGTATCCATCGTATCGCTTTCGCGCCGCGCCTTCTTCCCGCACTTCGGACACTTCACGCGATGGAAGGACTTCGAACGGATGAGTGGCGACTCTCCGGTCGGACGGAAATCGACATCGGTCGGAAGCTTCACCGGTAGATCCTTTTCGGGTACCGGCACCATGCCGCAGTCATCGCAGTAGATAATCGGAATCGGCGCTCCCCAGTAACGCTGGCGGGAGATGAGCCAATCGCGCAGCCGGTAATTCACCACTTTCTTACCGAGCTTTTCTTTTTTCAGCCACGCGACCATCTTCTCGCGAGCCTCGGCAGAAGATAATCCGGAAAATTCCTTGGAATTTACTAACTTACCGTCATTAGCATAGTGACTATTCCATTCATCTTCAAAATTTTGAATGTGCCCGATTCCTTTTTTATCAACATAGCCACTAACGCTTCCATGTGTCGATATTGATTGCTGAATCGGTAAATCGTACTTCTTTGCAAAAGCCCAATCTCGCTCGTCATGCGCCGGAACTCCCATCACTGCTCCCGTGCCATAGGTCCCGAGGACATAGTCCGCGACATAGACCGGCAATCGCTCGCCCGTAAACGGATGGGCGACCTCGATACCCTGGAGACACACTCCTGTTTTTTCTTTATTGAGCTCGGTTCGCTCCAAATCGGTCTTTTGTTTGGTCGCTGTGAGATAACATTCGACCTCTTTCCAATTCTTGATTCTCGATTTTTGATGTTTGATCAACGGATGCTCGGGCGCCACGATGACATACGTACAGCCATAGATAGTATCGAGTCGCGTCGTGAAAACTCGGATCTCTTCCTCGGTCTCCGTAACATAAAAGGCTACCTCAGCACCTTCGGAACGGCCGATCCAGTGCCGTTGCGCCGCTTTGGTTGATTCCGGCCAATCAATTTTTTCAAGCCCAGAGAGCAATCCAGAAACTTTCTTGCCGTCTTTTGCTTTCTTCGGCTCCACAAAATCAGTAATTTTGAAAAACCACTGCTCGAGGTCTTTC
The DNA here is from genome assembly GCA_964530135.1 of uncultured Bdellovibrionales bacterium. Classification (GTDB taxonomy): domain Bacteria; phylum Patescibacteriota; class Minisyncoccia; order Moranbacterales; family UBA1568; genus SSEF01. The sequence goes on from CAZGXN010000008.1 coordinate 8,924, forward strand.
TGGATGACACTATCACCCGAACGGTCACACTTCCCATCGATAACTTGTTCATTGGCCAGGACTGTCTGACACGCCGGACACCAATTTACTTTTGCCTTTTTTTTGTAGGCCAGACCATGCTTGTAGAGAAAGAGGAACATCCACTGGGTCCACTGGTAGTATGCCGGACTCGAGGTATTTATTTCTCGTTCCCAATCATACGAGAGGCCAATCGCCTTGATCTGACGCGTAAAGTTTCGAATTGATTCCTTGGTCCGTTTGTCTGGATGAATGCCAGTTTTGATGGCGAAGTTTTCCGCTGGCAACCCGAATGCATCCCAGCCAATCGGATGCATCACAGCATGTCCCTGAAAACGCATAAAGCGCGCCAAGATGTCGGTCGCCGTGAAATTTTCGACATGACCGACATGGAGCCCATCCCCTGACGGATACGGGAACATATCGAGAATCGAGTATTTCCCTTTCGTCGCTTTTGGCTTGGGATGACCCGCTGCCCAGACAGCCTGCCACTTCTTCTCTACTTTTCTCGGATCGTATTGCATAGCAGGAAAAAGCCTAGTACTCCCACACTCTAGCCGAAAAAAAGCCTTTTTTCAAGGGAAAGAACCGAATTCACAAACCTCAACAGCCGCACCAAAAATTCTTTCATTTATCGATATTTGTTCTATACTACCAGCAGTACCTTAGGAGCAGGTCATGCAGCAACATCCCCTTGGCATCAAAACCCCAAAGCGGCAACGATTCAAAGGCGATCTCCGGTATATCTGGGACGATCCTCGGCCAAAAATGTCGTTGCCATTTCATCCACCCTACCCCCGCCCCTTTCCCAGAGTAACTTTTGAGGAATTACGGCCAGTGGGACGCGATGTCTAATGACATCCAGACACAAAGCGTGGCGCCCCGCTTACCTCTTGGGCGCCTTTTCTTTTCTACAAAAACAGCCGGCCACTTCAGAGCCGACTGTTTTTAGTTTTGACCAAACGCTACTTCCGCCGGACTACTCTGTTGGCCACTACCCGAGCAAAGCGATAAGCCACCCAGATAAAAAATCCGTAGATAACGAGCACTGGTACACCGCTAATGAGTAGTGCCAGCAATGCACTCCCAACGGCAATACCGAAACGAGAAATGTCTGTGATTGACTGCTTGACTGCGTTGCCATCACGTACCGCATTGGTATCGACAACGACGCGCGGGTCCTCGGTAATACTGATAGTAAGAGATGCCATCGCTATCTGACCTACCAAAAGACGGTCTTCTGCCTCCATTCGCTCGATATCACTCCGCACCATCGAGAGGCGTTCTGTTACCTGGATAACATCATTCACTCCGGTCGCCCTCTCGAGGAGAGACATCAGCGCTGTCTCTTCTGCACGCTTGGTGTTCAGACGCGCGGTGAGATCAATGCTCTGTTCGGTTACATCTCCAGCATAGGCGTTTTCACTGACGACGGCTGAGGCAGCCCGCTTCACCTCTTCCAAAGTTACATCGAGACGGTCGGTCGGGACCCGCACCGAGAGCCAGGCTGTCTTCACTCCGGTCAACGGCTGCGCGATATGTACATTTTCAATAGAGCCACCGACATTTTTGACTATCTCTTGGATCTTGTCTGTCGTCCACTTCAAACTTTGTGCCCGTAGATCCAGTGTCGCACCCTTGGCTATTTTCTGTCCTGAAGAGAGTGAAACAATAGTCGTCTGTGGCGGCATTGGCCGCGCCACACGATTCACCGCAGCCGGAGCGTTCATCATCCGACCGACCGTTGCGGTATCAGCGCGTTGATCCATCATCGGCATCGGAACGGGGGTCATATGCGACAGCCCATTCACCCGCTTCGGGAAAAATGCCAGTGTCTTCACGAGAAAAATAAAAAGTACCGGAGCGAACAACATGAAGACGAGAAGGAATCCACCCATCCGCACATATTTTTGCCACTTCGGAGGTCGGGCTGCCATATGATTTTGTTATGTATTACAAAAAAAACTAAAAGCACCAGAGTCCTTTTAGTGTACCCCTGGTTTTCTAAATGCGCCAGTACTCACCTCACATCTTTTATGTTTTTCAAATGTTTTGCACCGAAAAAGTGCTAGTGATCTTCACGAGAAATCACATTGGGCGCAACCCGACTACGATGTTTGCGAGCGATCTTGATCCGCGCCAGCTCTTTTTCAAGTGCGGCCGCAACCTGCGCATATTCTTCTTCTCCCATCGAGACACGCTCATTTCGAAGTGCTTCAGCTCGAACCCGTGCTTGTTCAGCGCGTTCCATATCGATATCGATCGCCCGCTCGGCCGTATCTGCCAGTACCGACAGCTCATTTGCATCGAAGACCACAAAACCACCAGAAACCGCGAAACTTTCCGTCGAACCATCCGAACTATGAACAATCACTTCACCTGCCCGGAGCGCGCCAATATACGACACATGTTCTGGAAGTATCGTTACATCTCCATCCGCGATAGGCAGTGTTACCCCAACAGCCTCAACCAGCGCGACGGCGCGTTCGGGTGTTATCAGTTTCATTGAGAGGGTGTGTGGTGTCATCAGCGTGTATCAGTAGCGGCCAACACTTCTTGGATAGAACCTTTCATGTAGAAATCCTGCTCCTGAATTGCATCCAACTCACCCGAGAGAATCTTTTCAAAGCCCTCAATAGTATCTTCCAATTTCACATATTTCCCAGGCGTACCAGTAAACTGTTCTGCGACAAAGAATGGTTGGGAGAGATATTTCTGCACTTTGCGCGCTCGGGACACTGTCAGCTTATCGTCTTCAGTGAGTTCCTCCATACCGAGAATCGCAATGATGTCTTGGAGATCCTTATACCGTTGGAGGATGCGCTGAACATTCCGCGCCACTGTATAGTGTCGTTCCCCTACCACCTGTGGATCGAGGATATTCGAGCTCGAATCGAGCGGATCAACCGCCGGATAGATACCAATTTCCGTCAGTGCTCGGTTGAGTACAACAGTCGAGTCGAGATGAGCGAAGGTGGTCGCTGGCGCCGGATCAGTCAGGTCATCAGCTGGTACATACACTGCTTGTACCGAAGTGATCGCGCCTTTTTGAGTCGAGGTGATTCTCTCCTGAAGTCCGCCCATTTCTTCGGCGAGCGTCGGTTGATATCCCACAGCCGAAGGAATCCGGCCGAGCAATGCTGATACCTCCGAACCAGCCTGTGTGAAACGGAAGATATTGTCGATAAATAGAAGGACATCTTTGCCCGCGCTATCACGAAAGTCCTCAGCCATAGTCAAGGCTGAGAGCGCCACCCGCTGCCGCGCACCTGGCGGTTCGTTCATTTGTCCAAAAACGAGGGCCGTCTTGTCGAGCACACCCGAATCTTTCATTTCATGATACAAGTCATTTCCCTCACGCGTCCGTTCGCCGACACCCGCAAAGACTGAATACCCACCGTGTTCTTGAGCAATGTTACGGATGAGCTCCTGAATCACAACGGTCTTGCCGACTCCAGCGCCACCAAAAAGACCAACCTTTCCACCCTTCATGAAGGGACAAAACAGATCAATTGATTTGATTCCTGTTTCAAAAACTTCAGCCTTCGTGGATTGCTCTTCAAAAGATGGGGCGGCCCGATGGATAGAACTCCGTTTCTCAACAACAATATCCTCTCTCCCATCGATCACATGGCCGAGGACATCAAACATGCGCCCGAGGACAGCCGTACCGACGGGGACACTAATGGGGGCGCCCGTACTTACAACAGCAACACCCCGCTGCAATCCATCCGTCGAACCCATCGCAACGGCTCGGACACGGCCCCCGCCCAAATGCTGGTGGACTTCCACAACGAGTGTACCTGTACCCAATGCTATTTCAAGCGCATCGTATACCTTCGGAAGTTTGATGCCATCCGCAAACTCGACATCCACAACCGGACCGATAACCTGTACGACTTTTCCGTTGTTCTTCTCCATATGCTTTGGCTTGTTTAGAGGGAAATCTGATTATTTAATGGATGGACTGCTTGCTGATGTATACTTGCTCACCTCTGGATGTTATGACGATCTCGAGGGATCTCTTGCTACCCTGTAACCGCCGCCATACCCGCTGAAAGCTCGGCTATCTCCTGTGTGATCTTTTGCTGACGAAGCTGATTATAGGCAAGCGTAAGATCATCAGCCATCTCTTTGGCAGCATCCGTAGCATTGCGCATCGCGACCATCCGTGCGGCCTCCTGTGAAGCATTTGATTCCAGAACAGCATGATACAATTCCGCTTCAATCAGGCGAGGGATCAGCGCTTCAAGTACCATTTCAGGCAACGGCTCGATGAGGCAGTCGCTGTGTGAATTTTCCTTCGGTTCAAGACCAATTTCGTCAAGCATTTTTTTAATGTCTTTCTCCCTAACCGGTAACAAGGCACGGACCTTCACCCGCTGTACCAGGGCCGAAACATAGTCCGTATAGATCATAACAACCCGATCAACGCGCCCAGCGAGAAATTCATCAAGGATAACCCGGGTAACTGGCCGCATATCCGTAACACGCGGATACTCGAAGACGGCTGGGAATGAAGCAATGATCTCACCGCGAAGCCGGCGTACGGCCTGTTCACCCTTTTTCCCGAGTGTGATAAAAGAGGCCTTACGATCAACATCTTCCGCTCGCACTTCTCGCAATTTTTTTAGGACTTGCGTGTTGAAAGAACCACACAAACCACGGTTGGATGTGATCACCACATACAACTCACGGCGGATTGGTCGCTCGAGCAGCAAGGGATGTTTTTCATACTTGACGGCAGCAGCTACACTCTGCAGGACAAACAATGCCGCCTGCGCATAGGGTCGCAAAGCCAATGCTCGCTCAACCGCGCGACGCATCTTCACCGCCGAAATCATCTCCATGGCCCGGGTAATTTTTCCCGTTCCTCTCACGCCCTTGATTCGTCTTCGAATATCTTTTCCGCTCGGCATAGACTTTTACATCTGGAATGTGAATCTGAGATTTGAAAACCAACCCTCAAGATCCAGAATTCTTATTTACCCTATACAACAAAACCTTTTTTGAAATCTTCGATATGCTTTTTGAGCATTGCCTCGACCGTTTCCGTTAGCGCCTTTTCGGTCCGAATCGCTTCAATGAGGCTTTGTCCATCACTTTCGAGCGAAAGCAAAAGCTCCTTTTCAAAACGACTGATAGCATCGACGGCAATGTCATCGAGGTGTCCGCGGGAAAGCGCATAGAGGAGGACGATCTCGCTCTCAACCGAGAGTGGGGCATACTGCGGCTGCTTCAAGATTTCAACCGCCCGCCGGCCACGTTCGATGAGCGAACGAGTCTTCTCATCGAGATCCGATCCGAACTGAGCAAACGATTCCATTTCACGAAATTGAGCCAGGTCAAGACGGAGTGTACCGGCCACCTGTTTCATGGCCTTGATTTGCGCAGCGGAACCGACCCGAGAAACTGAAATACCAACATTCAATGCTGGACGAATACCTTTGTAGAAAAGATCTGACTCCAGGTAAATCTGTCCATCCGTAATAGAGATAACGTTTGTCGGGATGTAGGCAGACACATCACCCGCCTGTGTCTCGATGATTGGCAGCGCTGTGATCGAACCACCCCCATGCTCCGCATTCAACTTTGCACTGCGTTCCAAGAGGCGAGAATGCACATAGAAAACATCGCCCGGGTACGCCTCACGCCCTGGTGGCCGCCGAAGGATGAGCGAGATCTGACGATAACTGACCGCATGTTTAGAGAGATCATCATACACAACCAGCACATCTTTACCCTGATCCAGGAAATACTCACCCATCGCACAGCCAGCATACGGCGCGATATAGGACAGTGCCGCTGATTCAGAAACGCCCGCGACAACAATAGTGGTATAGTCCATCGCCCCAGCCCGGTCGAGTGCCGCCTTGATACGCGCAACTTTGGATTCTTTCTGGCCGATCGCGACATAGATACAGATCACCCCTTGCCCTTTTTGATTGATGATAGTATCGATAGCCACGGCTGTTTTCCCAGTCTGCCGATCACCGATGATGAGCTCACGCTGACCACGGCCAATCGGGATGAGGGCATCAATTGCTTTGATGCCTGTCTGAAGTGGCTGATGAACTGATTGTCGCGTAATAACACCCGGGGCGATCTTTTCGACAGGGTAATAGGTGGCGGCCTGAATCTCGCCTTTCCCATCAATCGCCTGACCAAGCGCATTCACAACGCGCCCGATGATACCCTCACCCACGGGAACGGAGAGAATGCGGCCTGTCGCTTTTACTCTCATTCCTTCGGAGAGCTCGCCCATCTCACCCATCACCATTACACCGACTTCACTCTCTTCCAGGTTGAGTGCGACACCCAATGTCCCATCCTCAAACTCCACCATCTCAGAAGCCATGACTTCCGATAAACCAGCTACTCGAGCAACACCATCACCCACCTCGAGGATCGTGCCAACTGCTTCACGCTCCACCGCATGATGAAAACGCAAAAGTTCTTTTTTTAATTCTTCGATAAGTGGATTCGACATAGGTGTACGTGTCACAATGATTTACGGAGTTCTTTGAGCGCACGGGCGACGGTTCCATCGTAGCGGGTGTCGGCTGTATCGAGTCGGATGCCGCCAAGTAGTGTCGCATCTTCATGAAACTCGATCACAGCTTTGCGACCTGGCTTTTGGAGAAGCTGTGGCGCGAGCAGGGAGACTGACTGCCGCTCACTCGCCGGAAGCGGATGGGCACTCGTCGCGGTGATAGAAAGGACGCCTGACTCCTGTTCGGCATATACATCGAGCGCTCGCATAATTTTTCCAACACGACGGGCGTACCGTTTTCGCCGGAGCAAACCGACAAAGGCCTGAATGAGCTCTCTCCCCTGCAGCTCACCGGCACGCTGAAGTTCACCCGCGGCCCGAACTAATTGCGCTTCCGCGATTCTCATAGCGCTTACGATTTCTTATTCAACACCGCCGTAACCAGCTGCGTATCCACCTTGGTATCAATCGTCTCTCCGAGTACGCGCTCAACGGCGGTTACGATAAGGCCCGAAAGCTCAGCCTTTGCCTCACGCACCAACCGCTCCTTTTCATCCGCCAGATGCGCATCTGTATCGGCCACCATTTTATCAATTCGTACTTTCGTTTCCTGAAGCATCATGGCATCGCGTTTTTTGGCAGCCTGTTCTGCCTGAAGCAAGATGTCTCGAGCTTCTTCGCGTGCAGCAGCCAAGAGTTGCTTCTCGGCCTCGACGCTCGACCGAAGTTTTTCTTGAGAGAGTGCCGCATCCTTCAGTCCCTGTTCAATTTTTTTCGTCCGAGCCTCAAGCGCCTTCAGAATAGGTTGATAAGCATATCGCCGCAGCACCCAGAGGAGGATAACAAAATTCAGCGCCTGAGCGATGAGGAGCTTCCAATCGATACCGAGCTTTGCGAGAACTTCCATGCAGAAAATTTAATATGTCATGAATCCAGTTTGGAATGCGATCGGGGCCTGATGTCATCGTATACCAACATATGATGACAAACTTCAAGCGGCCGAACCGCAAGAATCGGCCAAAAGAAGTTTTTAGCCGAAGAGAATCATCAGAGCGACGACCAACGCATAAATCGCAACGGCTTCTGTTACAGCGATAGCGAGAATCATCGTCGTCTGTACTTTTGACTGTGCTTCTGGGTTACGACCAATGGCTTCGAGCGCCTTTGAGGCGAGAATACCGAGACCAATACCGGGTCCAATAGCACCGAGTCCCATGGCAAGTGCCGCACCGATCATCTTTGCTGATTCCAATTCCATATAAAAATTGCTTACATTAATTTAATCTCATCTCCCACTTTGGACACCAAACATCAAACCAACCATTTACTGTCTTTAGTCGCTCACATGATGAGTATGGACGCTCATCTCGTTCACTTTGTTCGACAATAAAACGCCTCCAGTGTACCGTAAAATCGACAAATTGTCCAATCTCTCACAAATCCAACAACACACCTCATTCATCATACACCACTCGATACTGACCATGGGATCCAAATGAAGCTGGCCCAGATCTCAGTGTTCCGGTTCAACCGTCGCCATCTTCAGGAAAACAAGCGTGAGCATAGCAAAGACGACAGCCTGGATAAACCCAACAAAGATCTCAAGAAATAAGAACGGGAGCGGGAGAAAATACGGCACCAAATGGAGCATAACCGTCAAGAGTACTTCTCCAGCAAACACATTGCCGAAAAGCCGAAAGGTAAACGAGATAATCTTGCCGATCTCGGAAACCAGTTCGAGTATACCGACCGCTGTACCGATACCATACGGCTGTTGAAAGGGACTCACAAAAAACTTCTTCCCATATTTGACGAGACCCAGTGCCGCAATACCAGTAAACTGGATAGTGAAGACAACGATCAGTGAGAGGGCGAGCGTGAAGTTGAGATCGGCCGAAGTACTCCGCAGAAAAGGAATGATAGTCGCATGACTCGCATCCCCATGAGCCAGACCAATCGTCCCAAGTCCTGGCAGAAGTCCAGCCCAATTTGAAAAAAGGACAAAGAAAAAGATCGTGGCAATGAGCGGGAAAAATTTGAGCGCTTGTTTTCGATCTTGTGTTACTGACTCCACGAGATCGAGGAGTGCCTCAATAATTGTTTCCAAGATATTTTGGGCGCCGCGTGGCACTTCTTGCCAATGCTCAACGATACGGCGAGTGAAGAGCATCAGACCGCCTGAAACAATGGCACCAATGAGAAACGCATTCGTCACCGGAAAAGTGCCAAACGAAAACAGTTTTTCAGCAGCAATAGAAATTTCCATACGATATTCAAATCGTCAATCGAGAGAAGAGATAGAATGATCTTCTTTTTGAGCGATTCTATGGTACAAGCTCCCTCATGTAAAGTCAACGCGAACTATTCCCCTTCACTTGCTGCCTTCGGTATTCCGCGGAGGATCTCCATCCGACGCATCTGATACCCCGCCCGCTCCTGAAGCTTCCTTGAGACTTCGCTTTCTAAAGCTTTCCGAGCCATTTTATCCGTCGCGACAGCCCGCCGCTGAAGCAGGTCCGTAAGCTCCTGCGAAAGTTTTTCTATATTGTCCTCCACCTCCGGAAGCAACATTTCCTCCAAGGCTTTTGGCTGCTTGGGTGTTTCTGGAGTTGGCGCAGTCGGAAATTGTTCAGACATAGGTATACTTTATGATAACCGAAAGAATACTTTCTTGAAATTCTGATCGAGGGCTGCTGAGAGTTTTGAGAGAGAGACGCCCTTCAATCGACACAACGCCTCACCAATCGCAATCACAAAAGCGGGCTCATTGCGCTCACCCCGTTTCTCTTGCGGTGCGAGAAAGGGGCAGTCTGTTTCAACAAAAAGACGCGCGAGCGGGATGAGCTTCACAGTCTCATGTAAATCATCTTTTGTGCCGACTGCAGTTTTTTTCACTGGGTATGTGATATTGCCAGTAAAGGAAAAGAAAACGTTGGGAAGTGTCAAAAAACGCTGTGTTACCTCGGTATTACCCATATAGCAATGCAGGATGATCGTCCGCAGGTCTTTCCCAGCATGTGCCAAGATCTCGAGCATCTCTGCATACGCATCACGACAATGAACGATGAGTGGCACATCCATCTCTTTCGCCAGTTCAATCTGTGCCAAGAACCCCTGCCGCTGTGCCGCCTTTGTCTCATCAGAAATGACCGCTGCTCCCCGTCCAACAAATGACTGCTGCGAATCGATCACCGTCGGACGAACAAAGTAGTCGAGTCCACACTCCCCGATAGCGATCACTTTCCGCGACTTCTTGGCACACTCACGGAGCGCCTCGATATCAACCGCGAGATCTTTCACATCATCCAATGTCCGGAATTCATGCGGATGAATACCGACACTCGCATACAATGCCGGATATTTTTCAGCCAATTCGACACACTGTTGACTCTCTTCAACCGTACAGCCAACCACAAGTATGTTTTCTACACCAGCGGCCTGAGCGCGCGCCAGTACCGCGTCGCGGTCCGTATCGTATGTGTCCCAATAGAGATGGGTATGGATATCATGCATGGATTTGCGATTTTATTCAGACATTGCTAAGGTGTTGGCATCTCTTCCTTCAGGAGATATTATCGTGTTGCAAAAGATTCCCAGTTGGCTTCTCGTTATTGGTTGCATCGCCGCCATAGCGATTGTCTTGCTCATAGGAGCCGGAGTGCTCCGTCTCTGAGCCACTATTCACCCAACTGCCAGCGGGCAACCGAAGATCCGGTCGCCCGCTTTTCTATTTGATCCGCTGAAAGAGCGGTTCGACCTTCCCCGTCTTCAATGCCGTCTCAATTTTTTCGGAGGTTTCCGGAAGGAATGGTTTCAAGATAAAGCTAATGCCCGCAAGTGTTTTCAGGTATCCCTTCATGACTTGCTCAAACTTTTCCTCGTTTGTTTTTGCCAACTCCCAAGGCTTGTCGTTATCAATAACCTGATTTGTAACTCTGATGTACGACCAGATTTGATTCAAAGCATCTGCCAGCATACACTGCTCTAGATATCCATTCACATCATTCCACATATTGCTACCGGAAAAATCAAGCTCTAATTTTTCACTCAGATTCTCTGAAAGCTTCAGTACGCGTGAAACCAAGTTCCCGAGACCATTGGCGAGATCAGCATTGTATTTCTCGGTCATGCGTTCCAGGGTGAGATCGACATCGTCGCCAAATGTCCCCGCGCTCATGAGGAGATAGCGCGTGCCGTCCACACCAAACCGCTCGAGCATATCGCCGATCGCGATCACATTGCCGAGCGTCTTACTCATCTTCTTCCCGCCCGACAGGATATGGCCATGTGTGAAGAGAAGTTGTTGCGTCGGCAACCCCAGATGCATGAGTATGACAGGCCAGATAGTGGCGTGCACCCGCAAAATATCTTTGCCGATGAATTGAATATTAGCCGGCCATTCCATTGGAACTGTCTTCACATCACCCTCCCAACCCAGCACCGTGAGATAATTCAAGAAAGCGTCTACCCAGACATAGGTCGTATGGGCTTCATCAAATGGAAGTGGTATTCCCCACTGGACATTCTTCCGTGAGATAGAGATATCCGTCAGCGGCTCCCCCCTCAAGAAAGAGAGGATTTCGTTCCGGTACTGCTCCGGCGCAATGCGCAGTTCATCCGTCTCGATCCTCCGGATGAGTTCTGGCTGAAGCTCCGTCATCTTCATCAGATAACTCTCTTCCTTCATAAATTCGGGTGCGCGATTGTGATCCGGACACTTTCCATCCACCAAATCATCCGCTGTCTTGAACTGCTCGCAGCCGACACAGTAGAGACCCTCATAAAAACCTTTGTAGATGAGTCCGCGCTCGTAAAAATCAGCGAGAACTTTCTGCACAGCCCGCTTGTGCGCTGGCTCAGTTGTCCGGATGAATTTCGTATAGTCGATATTGAGCGCTTTCCAGAGTTTTTGAAACTCTCCTGCCAGCGCATCGACAAAGACTGCCGGCTCTTTTCCTTCTTCTTCAGCCTTCTTGGCGATCTTCATCCCATGTTCGTCCGTTCCGGTCGAGAAAAAGACCTCCTTGCCCTGCATTCGTTTAAAGCGTGCCAAACAGTCCGCCGCAACCGTCGTATAGGCGTGGCCGATATGCGGCGGGCCGTTCACATAATAAATCGGCGTCGTGATGAAAAATGGCTTACTCATAGTATCTTCAGTATATCACTATTGACTTTTACATTAAGAAGGTGTATAATAGCACAGTTAGCAGTACCTTTTTTCAACCCAAGGAGAATACATGGATACCTGGATGAAACGGCATGAGCCCAAAGTGTTCTGGGGAGGCCTCGCCCTCTTCATCTTCTATGTCTACTTCATAGCCTCGGTGGAGTGTCTCAATTACAACAACTGTTGGATCGCTAGTGCTGATTTAGCGGATGCCGTGTTGCGATTTTTTGGGACGAAATAACCGGCCCCTATCTCCCGAAGCTAGTCGCTAATCCCAAAGCCCGATATGCAACCGCGTACTCGGGCTTTAAAAATTTTATCTACTTTCAATATACAATTACCGAAAACTCTCCCTTCACCTTTTCTGGATGCTCGGTGAAGTAGGCAAGTCCCTCCGCCACACTTCCTCGAATAATTTCCTCGTACATTTTTGTTAACTCACGACCGATGATAATGTGCTTTTCTGATGCCAGCGATTGAAGCAATTCCAGATTCTTCATCAGCCGATGCGGTGATTCATAATACATGACCGGCAGTTCACTCGCGGCGACGCGTTTGAAATAGGTTTCGCGACCTTTCTTGTGTGGCGGGAAGCCCAGAAAGAGAAACTCTCGCATATCGACACCAGCGACCGAGACGAGTGCTGCGACGGCCGACACACCCGGAATGGGGATGACCGATATGCCTCGCTGGATGGCGAACGAGACGAGGATGTTGCCCGGATCCGATAGTCCTGGCGTCCCCGCATCGGTCACAACGGCGACATTTTCTCCAGCACCGATACGATCGAGAAAACCGTCGAGTTTTTTCACCTCAGTATGTTCATGCGCGGAGTACACTGGCACAGTGATTTCGTACTTCGTGAGAAGCTTCTTCGTCACGCGGGTATCCTCGGCCAGGATGAAGTCGACGGACTTCAGCGTCTCGAGTGCCCGCAGCGTGATGTCGCCAAGATTGCCGATTGGTGTACCGACAATGTAGAGCGTACCCGTTGCTTGATTTGGTTGATTCATAAGAATTGACTCTAGCATACATCCATGCTATTTCAAGTATACCCAATACCGGACAGCAAAGGAGCTTATCATGACCGCCGTGTCCCTTCCAATCAAAGTCGTGCCCTTTGGAGAAGTCCAAACGAAAGGGATGTTCATCCTTGCGAACGAGGCATCGCTTGCCACCATTCCCCTGCAGTACCCCGACATGTTGCCTATCGTCATGAGAAAGATCGGCCCCGACCCAGAATTCAACTGGGTACCTGTTTTCGACATCCACATCAACAACGGCCGCGAACGCTTGACCGGGGGTAGGCTTGCTGACGACCAACTCTGCATCCTGGTCCGGTAGAGACCAGTGCCCCCGCCTCACTGATCCCCTTGGCATAGCCCGGGGGTCGTTTTTTTTTACAGTCGTACCAATTTCTCCAATTTCTTCTTGTCGGCTTTTGGTCCGATGACGGCGAGATTGAGACGGTTATTTGTGAAGATTGATTGCGCGACTCGGAGCACATCGTCCGCCGTCACCTTATCGATGAGCTTAGCATACTCTTTCGGCAAGACGATTTTTCCTTTCAATGTTTCTTGATTGACGAGATACTCCACCACATCATCCGATCCCTCGAGTCCCATGGCAATCTTGCCTTTAATGTATTCCTTCGCCTTTGAAATTTCCTCGGGTCCAACTTTCTCGGCCGCGATTTTCTTGTACTCGTCGAGGATGACTTCGATGGTCTTCTCCAGATTCTCGTGCTCGATGCCACACTGCGTCGCGAGATAGCCCACATCATGATAACTTTCAGCCGAGGTGTGGACATTATAGGCGAGGCCACGCCGCTCACGCACTGAGAGAAAAAGACGCGATGACATACCACCGCCGAGAATAGTCGAAAGAACGGCAACTGCGTACCGATCCGGATGATTCATATCAAATGTCCGCACGCCGAGTAACATGTGGGTCTGATCGGTTTTCTTGTGCTGGAAAAACACTCCCGGTACGGACTGCTTGTCAGTCGCTTTCTTGAAGACTGGCTTCTCACCGGTACGGATATGCGCGAAGCGCTTCTCGATCTCGCGTTTCATTTTCTTGGGATCCATTTTCCCGGCAACGCCGACGACAACATTACCCGAGACATAGCCACGAGCGAGATACTTCATGAAGTCCGTGCGCTTGAAGCTCTTGATATTGGACTTCGGTCCGACGATCTCCCAACCGAGGGGGGTGTCGCCATAGAGGTGCCTCTCCCATAGGTCATTGATGTGACGCATCGGCATGTCTTCGTACATGTTGATCTCTTGGAGGATAGCACCACGCTCACGGTCGATTTCCTCCTGCTCAATTTTGGCATTCATGAAGATATCGGAAACGACATCAAGGGCAATATCGGCATGTCGTGCCTCGACCTTGGCATAGTAGCCAGTCCGATCCTTGCCCGTGTACGCATTGTATTCCGCTCCGACCGCATCCAGTTCCTTACTGATATCGAGTGCAGCCGGACGCTTGGTCGTCCCCTTGAAGAACATATGCTCGAGGAAATGGGCGAGGCCATTTTCCTTGCGCGTCTCATAGCGGCTGCCGACTCCAGTCATGACGAGCACAGTCACCGTCTCCGTCTCGTGCATGGGGGCGAGAATGATGCGCAGCCCATTCTTCAAAGTGTGTTTCTTGTAGTTCATGCGTTTCTTGGTTATTTCAGGTTAGTCTGGAAAAATGCGGCGAGGTCTTCGATCTTCATTCTTTCTTGCTTCATTGTGTCGCGGTCACGAACGGTAACGGTGCCTTCGAGTTCCTTGTTTTCACCGAGGGTGTCGAAGTCAATGGTAATGCAGTACGGCGTGCCGATCTCGTCCTGACGGCGATAGCGCTTCCCCACATTGCCATTGTCATCAAATTCGACGCGGAGCGTCTGACGGAGCAGGTCATATACCTCACGCGCCTTGGCGACAAGCTCGGGCTTGTTCTTCATGAGTGGAAACACCGCCACCTGTACCGGCGCGAGCTTCTTTGGAAGCTTCAGGACAATGCGCGTATCATCTTCAGCGAGTTTCTCTTCCGTATACGCATCAGTGAGAACAGCGAGGAATGTGCGCTCGAGGCCGACAGAGGTCTCCACGATCCACGGCATGAATTTCTCATTCGTTACTGGATCGCGATAAGAAAGATCGACGCCCGAAAACTTTGAGTGCTGGATCAAATCATAATCGCTCCGATTATGCACACCCTCGAGCTCTTTGAATCCGAACGGGAAATTGTATTCAATATCCCATGCGGCCTTAGCATAGAACACCAGGTTTTCATGTTGATGCCAGCGGAGGTTCTCGGCCTTGAGGCCAAGATCAAGGTAGTACTGGAAACGCTTGGCTCGCCACTCCTCATACGCAGTTGCCGCTTCCTCAGGACGGACAAAGTACTGCATCTCCATCTGTTCAAACTCGCGCTTGCGGAAGATGAACTGCCGGGCCGTGATCTCATTCCGAAACGCCTTGCCGATCTGCGCGATGCCGAACGGCACCTTCACCCGCGAAGAATCCAACACATTCTTGAAATTCACATAAATCCCCTGACAAGTCTCGCCGCGCAGATAGGTTGGTTCCGCCGTCCAATCGCCAGTAAAATTTCCCAGATTCGACTGCACGAGGAGATTGAAACTCTTCGCTTCGGTGAAATTACTCTTACCACACTTCGGACATTTCACTTTGTCTTTGTGTTCAGAAAAAAGCGCGTTGATCTCGGCCTCGGTCATCTTCTCATCGGCAAAGACATCAACGGCTTCGAGGAGATGATCAACTCGGACGCGGGTGTGGCACTCGCGACACTCAGCAAGCGGGTCAGAAAATCCACCCACGTGTCCTGATGCCTCCCAGACTTTCGGGTGCATGAAGATCGCCGCATCGAGACCAACGATATTGTCATGATCATAGACCATCGCCTTCCACCAGGCATCGCGGATATTCCGAGCGAGCTCCACACCGTACGGACCAAAATCATAGACGGCCGCAAATCCACCGTAGATTTCCGATGATGGAAACACAAACCCGCGGCGCTTGGCAAGCGAGATGATTTTCTCCATCAGACCCTCTGATTTTCCTGACTTATTTTCTGGCATATTCTCTTGACGATTTTCATTACAAACAGTAGAGTAATCGAGCTCTTTAACAATCCAACCCCAAAACGATTCTTAGCCCATCCTAGCCTGTAAAGGCTATTTCTTCAACCCAACACGGTTACCGAACAAAGGAGTCATAATAATGAAGTATCTGGGGATCGGCATCGCCGCCGGTATCGCGCTCGCCCTCTTGTATGGTTACTCTCTCGCCCGACGCCTGAGCCCAACCTGTCCAAAATGTGGAAGTCAAAAAACCGATACCCTTTGCTTCAGCTTCCATCGCACCCTCTATGGGTGTCGGGACTGCGGATACGAATGGAGGATGAGTGATAGTGATCCAGATTGATGATCAAAGAAAACAGGTACTCACCAAACTGCGCATACTTTCTCTCGTATGACTCGTGATCACCCATCACATCCTCTGATTTGTACAAGCCAGGTCGTCCCAAATATCAGAATCCGAACACGCGCGAAGCAATAATTTGCCGCGCGCTTTTTTTATTCTTCCCGCAATTTTTTCATCAGCTCCAAATAGAAAGCAAGGTTGTGCAATGTCGCCAACCGTCCCGCCAATGGTTCATCCATCATGAACTGATGGCGAAGGTAGGCTTTTGAATATTCACGCAGAAGTGATACCGGACTCTCTGCATCAATAGGTGAAAAATCCTCCCGAAACTCTTCACTTTTCAGATTTTTGGTCGTGTAAAAATTCCCACCCTTGTCCAAAGCATCACCCGTCCAAGAGAACAGCCGGCCATGCCGCCCCTCCCGTGTCGGGATAACGCAGTCAAACATATCTACTCCCGCCCGCACCGCCGCAACGATTTCCTCGGGCCGGCCGAGTCCCATCAGGTAGCGCGGTTTATCGGCAGGGAGATGCGGCAATGTCGCCGCAAGGATAACAGGCAAGGTCTCACGCGGTTCGCCCACCGCGACACCGCCGATAGCATAACCATCGAGATGAAGTGCCACAAGGGAGCGAGCTGACTGTTCGCGGAGATCGGGATATTGGGAACCCTGCACGATGCCAAACAACAGTGGGCGATGTGTCTCAAGGCCAAGCTCGATGATCCTTTTTTCAAAGTGCGTCTTGGCCCGAGCGGCCCAACGCGTCGTGCGTTCGAGTGAAGCGAGGGCATAGCTATGCTCACACGGATACGGCGGACACTCGTCGAGCACCATGATGATGTCTGACCCGAGATTGAGCTGGATATCAATGGATTTTTCGGGTGAGAGAAAATACGTGTTGCCATTGGTCGGATCCTGAAATTCAACCCCCTCTTCTGAAAGTTTCACGCCGTTTTTTCCGAAACGCTCGGCCGCGCGGGCTCCTAGCGAGAATACCTGGAACCCGCCCGAATCTGTCAGAATCGGTCCATCCCACTGCATGAAATGATGGAGATCACCGGCGCGGGCGATCAGATCATCGCCAGGCCGCAGCCACAGATGGTAAGTGTTACCAAGCACGATTTCAGCACCAAGCATCTTCAGGTCCTCGGTGGTCAAGTGCTTCACTGCCCCGCGCGTCGCAATGGGCATGAACACTGGCGTCCGCACCGTACCGTTCCGCGTTACAATCGAGATATTTCCCCGCTCCGTTCCCTGTGTCATAACGCTCTCCACAGGTTAAAGTCTGGGCCTCACTTTGCCGCCCATAACACTTGTAATCTGCCCATCTTCGGGGAGAGTAATAAGTTTGGCGGGCAAATCGAGACGCAGGGCTTCTCCGCTCCAGATATCTTTTCCCGTAAAGACCGCCGAGTTTATGAGTTTCGCCTCGCTGTTTTCTTGGCTCGGGTCAGGTGTAAAGCCGATCTGAATAACCAATCCAACCGCTTTCCCTACCCCCGGTGCCAGCGTTCCAATATTCCAAAAAATCTCACCCGTGCGATCATTGTAGACCACGGTTCCCTGACTGCTCGCCTGTGTCTTCAAATATCGGACTTGTCCCGGTATAGAAAGGGTAACTCGCGCATCTTCAATCGCATTCAATGTACTCGTTGCTCGAAGATTGAGCGTATAAGTCGTTTCTTGTCCGACGACCGGCGGCATCGGTCCCGTATTTCCATAACTGTCAAAATAATAGCCCAGGAGGTCAAGGGTCGCTGCAGTCTTCACCTTGAAAGCAACTCGATTACTGGCGATAATTTTATTCGCACCGATAGGCGTCGGAACATCCGGACTATCGATTTTCGCAATCGACTCGATCTCGAGATTATTTCTGCCAGAATTTGCAATATCTGCTCGCACCGGAACCGAAAAAGTGATTTCCCCACCTCGACCAGGTTCGATCAGCGACAACACCTCACGATCTGAAGCTCGAAAAATCACTTGCTGCTTGGCAATACTGTATGTACCACCATTCCCCAGTTTGATATTGTTCACATCGAAATACTGCGGATCGAGATCAACGGTAACAATAAGATCCCGCAAACCGACATCGCCATCATTCCTGAAAATGATCCGGTAAGAGAGTCCTTCACCCGGCGCGACGGATTTCTTCTCACTACCATCGCCAATTTTCTGGAAAATAACAAGGGGCGAAGCAATGATACGTGTCTGTCGATCAATCTCTGCATAGGCCAAAAGTGATCCATCACCTTGTGGCACACCGATCTTTGCAAGCACGCGTTTTACATCGCCCTGGGATCCAGTGATGATGCCCCGCACCGTTACCATACCTGATTCTCCAGGTGCGAGAGCAGATATATTCCAACGATTTTCTCCACTTGACGGGACTGGGGTAGATTCACGGTAAGTGAAACCCGTCGGGTACTCAATGACGAGCTCTAGATTTTCAACTGTTTCAGTACTTTCATTACGATAGGTGGCGACATAATCTGCGAACTGACCATCGCCAGCTTGGGACGGAACCGCAAGCTCAACCACGATTGCTGAGCTCTCCACTGCGACACTGTACTTGTATTCAGTATCAACTCGACTCGAAACTCCCGCTGGAGCGGCGCGCAATGTTACCGTAAAGAGTGCTACTTGATCCTGCAATGACTGAAATGACCCCTTGAGAACTAAGTTATTCAGGCTAGATTTTTTCACCGTTCCCAATGAGAGAGCCGCGCGATTCGTACTCACCTGCAACCCGTCCGTAGGCATCAGACGAAACATCTCTGGATATGTGATAATGAGTTCGGCATCATCAAGATCAACCCAGTTATTATTTTCATAACGAATCACATACTCAACCGCCTCATTGCTTTCCACGCGTTTCGGTCCCGTCATACTCACCTGGACATTGGCTGGGACAAACAACCACCCACCGGCTTTGAAAACAACCCCGGCCACAATCAATGTTAATGCCAAGCCACCCAGGAACAAAGCAACCTTCTTCGGCAATCGAGCGAATGGATTATGCGATCTCAATCCGGTAGGCGCAATTGGTTCTTCTCGTCGCTCCTGACCACCCCAAGCATCACCCAGGGGGACCTCGGGAGTGGTTACCTCAACTGGTTCGGGAAGCACTGACCGTGGTTGAATACCAGCCAGCGAGTCGGCTGACTGAGATGATTCAGCTTCCCGACTCCGACGATGAAGTTCCTCATTGATATCAGCAAGTGACATAGTATATGTATTCTCTTATCTTATCAGAGTAGACAGTGGGATGAAAGGATTTTATATTCCCGCCTGATGGCTGGCCCTCGAGACGACTTGTTCCAAACAGGTATCTAGTCCCGAATCCACCGACGATACCTATTCCGCAAACGAGCGATCTCTTCAAGTGTTCCTTCGTCCAGGACAATCTTTTGAATATGCAGGAGTGGGTGCTCACCTATCAGACGAAGGGCCTTAATTGCGTTTTCCGAAATGATCTGAGCATCTCGCGCTTCATGGACATGCGTATGCGAGACAACTCCACCAGATTCAAAACTCAGGAAAAATCTCTCTCCCGAATGAAGGCGCTCATGAGAAAGAACGCACGACCCTAACTCAAAACGATACCCCAAAAGCCCGAAGAGTTGATAATATACGGCTTCGGTCAAGAGTCGGGTGGGTTGAATCGCTGCCCCCTCCTGAGAAAAATGCTCCATGAGTTCCAAGTAATTCCGTAGAAGATGAAACAGCACCTCATCCCTTTCTCCAAGTTCGATGAGACGATCCACATCCGTCAAAAAGCTAGTAACACTCCGCAGAGTTTCGTATGATTGGTGAAGAGCTGGATATGATTCTTCCAGGACGGCTCCGGTAATTTTCCCCGTTCCGCGCGTTCGGGCAACCATGATCTCAGCGAGTGTGGCGGTTTCAAGTGAACTCGCCAGTTTTGCTTCTGACTTCCGAACACCCTTGGCAACGGCCGTTACTTTTCCCTGTTCGCGAGTGAAAAAAGTGTACAAACGATCGGTCTCTCCAATCTCGCGCTTCCGGAGCATAATGCCAGTGAATCGGTATTCCATATGATGTAGGGTATCCCGATCAACTGTCTGTACGCAAGACATGAAACGAAGTAGGGTATTTCCTGTACATCTATCCACGGACCATACCCTTGTTGCGCGCCCCAAGCTCTGAAACCTGACTTTACTTATCCATAGGGCTGGCTGTTGTGTTCGCTACCAGACGCGAATACTGTCTCTTTGCGACCGTTTCATTCTTTTCCGGATCGAAATACTCAATATCAAACATCGGACGACCCGTCTCAAAAGAAACCTGTATGTTCCGAGCGGCCACCGGTTCAGGCGGTGCGATGACTGTCCACCCAAAACGCTCTTTCATCGCCTGAGCGATCCCTCCATCCATACCCGTACCGCAGGAGATAAGGATGATACGGGCATCTTTTTCAAATATCTGTGCCGCGGCCCGTGTTATCCCATCGCCGGACAGATCCGCCATGTGTATTTGCTGATTCGGACTTCTCCCTTCACCAAAGAGAATGCTTGAGATTGTGCCATGACCTCCGATAATACCAAAGTCAATTTTATTTCCGCCACTTCCAGATGCATACTGGCTATCGAGCCGCAACAGCGTTTTCCCGATGCCAATTTTCCCTTCAGCTTCAATGATCCGGAGCCGATAGCCATGCGCTGAGAGTTCATTTTGCATTTTTGCGATCTCTTGGGCATAGGCCATGAAAGCACCATTATGATCAGCATAGGGAAAAATCACCACACCATATGGATCCTGACTCTCTCGTTCCTGATACTGTTTTTTGAGCGTTTCTGTCGTATAACACCCAAAATGAGTAATACCAAAATCCGCATGTAAGGCAGCCGGTGCCTCTGGAGCGACTTCCTTCAGAGCATAGAGAGCACGCATATTCGATTCATATGCATACTGATGACTCGGCCCATATCTTCTCTCCTCCGACTTTCGACTCGCGAGCCCCCACTCGCCGATCACTGTCTTTCCGTCCAAACCAGCAAGGTCGAGGGCATATATGGCCAAGAAATCTTTATTTTCTTCAAGTGGCTTGCTCCGGAGAGCCAACCCTTGAGATAAAATCTTTTGATACAATGTGTTCCATTTCTGGTGTGCGGGCATGGCATCCCAGACATTTTTCAGGGCACCGAAAACTTGTGGGAATCGTTTCGGGTCACTGGAACGCAAGAGCATATTCTGCCATGCCTTGGCGATATGCGTTTCTGGACTCTTATCATCCCACTCATCAGAAAGGCGCTGCATGAGGAGCGGCAACTCACGCAGGAGGGTTTTTTCCGCGTACGCCCGATGATTTGGGACGGGTGAATCAAGCATCTCGCTCAAAACCGAGAGTAGCATGTCTCGTTCACTACTTTTTTCATCGGCTAATTCAGCATCCACCGCTTCTCGAGCATCACTGAATGCATCAAAAATCGTTACCATGAGACTCTGATCTTTCGATATGTCCCGCTCGCTGTAGTGCTGTCCGGGGTACAGTTTTTTAAAGAGATCAATCGCGGTGTTCGCGGTGGAAAGCGCATAACTGCGAGTTTCGGGATAGGTCAAACCATTTCTGATAAGTTCTGGGTGGCGAATACTCTCAAGACGAAGCAGGCGGAGCGTTTCAGTCATCCCATTCCCCCGATCACCCTCATTTTCACTTACACTATTCAACGATCTTTTTCCCTTGTGCCAGGCAAACAGGAGATTTTCATCCAGGAATTTCAGCTTTGTGGTCAGTGCTTGCCGTGCTTCAATCGAAAGCGCAGGATCGAGCAGCACCTCCTGTGTCCTGTGGAGATCAGGCGATTGGTTTGGCAATGGTCCGACCGATGATTCAAATTTCTCTGGCATGCCTCTATTCTACAACAGATCGAGAAAGTTCCTGCCAGTTTTCAATACTCGTTTCCATCAATTTCTTTTCAGTGAAAAAGTAAATGAGCCGCCTTCGATATCGACCGTTTCCGAATATTCGGTATCGGTGAGTGCGCCTGGTTCAACCACTGTCGCGAGCACTTCGTTGGCGATGAGATTCTTCAGTTCTGTGTTCGCGAAAACCGCGTCCTTGCCGATAGAGCCGAGACTAATGCGATCCTCCACATTGAACCCGGCCTTCTTGCGGCCTTCTTGGATTGCACGAATGATTTCCCGCGCCTCCCCTTCGAGTTTCAGTTCGGGAGTGATTTCCCAATCAAAATCAACTTCTTCGCTATTACTTAACCCCACTTCCTTCACATTAAGCTCCTCATAAATAATCCAGCTCCATTCTGTTTTATTTATAGCCTCGTCAAAAAGACTGACATATTTTTGTGATAACAGAAGTTTTCTCAATGGTTGCCTCACTTTAACTCCTTTTTCAGCTCGCTTCTGGAGGCCGATTGTCACAACTTCACGAAGAAGTCTCATATTCTCCATTAACTTCTCATCAACAAACGATTTATCCGCTACCGGGTAGTCAGCGAGATGGACGGATTCCTCACCCGTCAGATTGCGATAGATTGCCTCGGCGAGGAACGGCGTGAACGGCGCCATGAGTTTCGCGAGCGTGACGAGGACGGTGTAGAGCGTCTGATACGCCTGTTCCTTGTCGCTGTCGTCTTCACTCTTCCAGAAACGCTTCCGGCTGCGGCGGATGTACCAGTTGGAGAGGTTGTCGATGAAACTTTCGATTCGCTGGGTTGCAGAATAGACGTCGTATCTTTCCAACAAGGTATCAACTTCTCGTATCAGGACTTGCATTTCAGAAAGAATCCATTGATCGAGCAGATTGTTTGATGTTTGACACTTGGTGTTTGATGTTTGATTCGGCTCCCACCCATCGATCGACGCGTAGGTCGTGAAGAATGAATACGAATTCCAGAGCATACGGAATACACGGTTCTGTACATCGCGCATTCCCTTCAGATCGAATCGTTTCGGCAGCCCCGGCTGATTGATGGCAAAGAAGAACCAGCGTAATTGATCCGCTCCGAACTGATCGAACATCTCGAACGGATCGATCACATTGCCTTTGGATTTGGACATCTTTTTCCCTTCACCATCGAGGACATGTCCGAGACAGATGACGTTCTTGAAGGCATTGCCCACCGGAACTTTCCCGGCCTGATTGAGCAGAGTTGCGATCGCGTGAAGCGTGTAGAACCAACCCCGCGTCTGATCAACGGCTTCGCAGATATAGTCCGCCGGAAAGTATTTCCCCGATTCGATATTCCGCTTGTCATCTTCGGTGACTGCATTCGGATAATTGAACTGCGCCAAAGGCATCGCACCGGAATCGAACCAGACATCCATCACCTCGGGCGTTCGCCTCATGGTTCCACCGCACGCGCACGCAAAAGTCACATCATCGATGTAGGGCTTGTGCAAATCTTTCAGTCCTCCCAATTCATTGGCGGAGGAAAGAATTTTCCGGGCATCACATTGCTCACATTCCCAGATAGGGAGTGGCGTCCCCCAATACCGTTCGCGAGAAATCGCCCAGTCCTTCACACCGGAGAGCCACTCGCCGAAACGTCCTTCCTTGATATGTTCCGGTATCCAGGAAACGTTTTTGTTATTCGCGACAAGAGCGTCCGAAAGCTCGCTCATCCGGATGAACCATGATGGCTTGGCAAAATAGATGAGTGGAGTATCACAACGCCAACAGAACGGGTACTCATGCTCGTACTTCTCTTTTGAAAACAGGTGCCCAGCATGCGCGAGATGTTTGATCACCTCAACATCGGTCGCTTGCGGATCTTCTTTTGGTTTGGCGAGTAAGGAGGCAAAGTCCGTCACCGCTTCATCAAATGTTCCATCCGGCTTCACGTGATGTACAATCGGAAGTTTTTCGGTCCGTGCCAACTCCATGTCGTCTTCTCCGAAAGCCGGTGCCTCGTGTGCGATGCCAGTGCCCACATCAGTCGTAACGAAATCCGCATGATAGATCTTCCATCCGTTCTCGCGATGCTTCAGCGACTCATCCTTGGCGTAGTAATCAAACAGCGGTTTGTAGGATTTTCCAACAAGCTCAGAACCATCAACCTTTCCAATTTGTTTGAATTCTTTTCCAGCAAAAACTTTCTGAATAAGATTATAAGCCACGATGTATAATGTTCCCTCGCTTTCAATCTTTGTATAAGCAATATTTTTATTCACTGCCAAGGCCACATTGCCCGGCAATGTCCACGGTGTCGTGGTCCACGCGAGAACGAATGTCCCTGGTTCATCAACGAGCTCGAACTTCACTGTCACGGAGAGATCCTTGACTACCTTGTATCCCTGCGCCACCTCATGCGATGAGAGCGCGGTCCCACAGCGGTAGCAGTATGGCACGACTTTGTGTCCTTTATAGACAAATGATTCTCCCGCCTCATTTTTCAGCTCAGCGATTTTTGCCAGCTGCCACCAGACTGACTCAATGTATTCATTCTCGTACGTTACGTATGGATGCTCCATATCCACCCAGTACCCCATCCGAGTCGTCATCCTTTCCCAGAGATCGCGATATTCCCAGACCGATGCCTTGCACTGCCGATTGAACTCGATCACGCTCGCACGAGCGTCGCCCGACACTATGTTCTCGATATCCTGCTTGCTCCTGAGCCCCAGTGCCTTTTCAACTTGAAGCTCAACCGGGAGTCCATGGGTATCCCAGCCAGCTTTCCGCGCCACTCGATAGCCCTTCATCGTTTTGTAACGCGGGATGATGTCTTTGAAGGATCTAGCCAAAACGTGATGCAGCCCCGGTTTGCCATTGGCGGTCGGCGGCCCCTCATAAAAGATGAATGACTTATCTTCGGGATTCTTCTTCACCGACTTTTCGAAAATCCCGTTCTCATTCCAGAACTTCAGTATCTCCTCTTCGAGTTTCGGAAAATTCACTTTGGCGTCAACTTTTTTGAATGGCATATAGGTTTAGAGAAAAAAGAAAATCCTTAACACGCTTTGTGCTAAGGACGATTCAGAAATCGTGGTACCACCTCGCTTCGTTCACTCCTCAGTGAACCTTCATTATGGGACTAACGGGCCCCGCCCACGACGCTTCGCGTGAGCGATGCGGGCAGGCGACCGTTGGGTTCTACACACCGTTCCGAAGCCTCTCGGCGCAGGACGGTTTCTTCCCATGGCTCCAGGATGATAGTCCCTTCAATGCCAATCGATTGTGGCCCCAGACTATCACGAAAAAGTGGCCAGAGCAACTATCCGGCTAGAGCTCATCGGCGCGATGAGCCGACATATTGCGATGGATGATCTCGTCGTTTTTGATTGAGACAAAGAGTTCGTACTCGCTCTTCACATGACGGCCATAAAAATCGAGGAAGTCGATGAGGACCGGCTTCGTCTTGAGCTCCTCAGCATGCTTCTCGACAAAAATAGAATACTGCGAGAACGCGTGGTCCTCGAAAAGATAGTTCAACTGGAGTGAGCTTTTGGGGCTGAAGAGGTAGAGAATAAATGACGCGGCCGCATAACCAAATGAAAAGAAGAGCGGAATGAGCGTGTGGCGAATAAAGCCGTCCTCGCCGTATTTCTTGGCCAACTGGGAGAGCACGACGACATGCATCGTCTCATTGTCCTGGGACGCACGGCCGAAGCGCGATGTCTTGGATAGTTCGATCGCTTTTTTTTCGTTCGAATAAAACATCGTCAGAAGCATATAGCTCGCCACCTCCCACGACTGGTACGGGATGCGCGCGATCACCTCAACCGCTTTGAATTTTCCATAGGACGGATCATGGCCATAGACGAGATTGCCGCAGGTTACGAGAAGTGTCCCGAGAATCTTCGGGATAACGCCGACCCGATAGCCGTCGTATGACTTCTTGTATTCCTCGAGCTGACCGGTATCCAGAAGCGTTGCTAGGAGTGCTTCATGTTGGGCTTTGTCCATAAAAAAGATTTGGTAACCAGAAATTACATTCTCAGTCTATCATCCTCCGAGTCTTGTTTCGAAGCTCAAGGAATCTGCTCACTTAAAATTAAGTCCGTTTCAAAAAACCTTGTGGTCTGCGCACATCCCACTATCTTTCATTCTTTCCCGTTTCACACAGATGATCTCACAGAGAAGTTTGATGACTGGTCATGCTCTCGCTGGAGAAGAGGGTTGCCGGCCATACCTTATCGGGAGGCAGCAGGGCTGAAAGAGTGCTGGCCATCCCGCATGACAACGAGACAAGAGCCCTTCTCTGGAAACCAGTGGCCATCGCTCTGCTCGGCACCGATCGGTTCGCCGAGAAGTTCGGCATACATCTCTTGGAGTGTATCCGCATGAGAAACAACGACGATGTTCTTGCCGCTGAATGCCGCGGTCGTCGAGAGAAGAAAGGAACGCACCCGATCGCGAATATCCATATAGCCCTCAACGCCATACTCCGGTGCACCAATAGCGCGAGTCCCATGTACACGCATAAATTCCAGAAAATCCTGGTACTTCGTTTCCTCAAAACTCCCAAACGAAGCTTCACACAAACGAGTATCAATCGTTAGCGGGATATCCAACACTGTGCGGATGATCTCGGCGGTTTGTCTGGCCCGCAGTACTGGCGATGCGACAATAAAATCCGGTGATTGTTGTTTCAAAAATGCTGCCGTCTCATGAACCGACTGTCTCCCCCGTTCGGTCAGCGCATACTCTCGCTGACTCCCCATCGAACTGAGAACACCAAGTACATTATTCTCGGCTTCTCCATGCCGGACCAGGGTATATGTATTGCCAGTGTACTTATCCACCATAAACCGCATCGATAGCAACGGCAGCGCGGTAGATATCCGAACCGAGCGCCAAGACAAAAGCCCCCACGACAATGACATACAGATGGGCAGCAAATATCCAGGCGCGAGTGTCTTCACGGACAACTTTTTTTGACATAGTATTTGTTTTACATCTTCTCTGGTGCACTGATACCCATGAGACGGAGGGTTTCTGCGAGCACGATTTTTGTCGCCCTGATGAGTGCTAACCGCGCACCAGACAGCTCCAAATTCGCTCCATCAATCACTCTGCAGTCAGCATAAAACGAATGGAATCGGTCGGCGAGTCGCATAGCATACTGCGGCAATTGGTGTACAGTTTTCTCGGCTGCCATGCGCTCCACGAGTTCCGGAAACGCCATCAGATCCCGGATAAGGAGGCGTTCTTTCGGATGAACGAGTAACGCGAGGTGCTCGGCAGAGAGCGTCAGATTCGCTTCGGCCGCTTTGCGCTCGATACTCGAGAGCCGCGCATACGCGTACTGCACATAGTAGACCGGGTTTTTCTCCGAACGCTCTTCGGCCAAGCCCAGATCAAAATTCATGTGCGTATCGGGGCTATACATGAGGAAAAAAAAGCGCGCGACATCATGACCGACTTTCTCGATGAGTTCGTC
This sequence comes from uncultured Bdellovibrionales bacterium, assembly GCA_964530135.1. GTDB lineage: Bacteria > Patescibacteriota > Minisyncoccia > Moranbacterales > UBA1568 > SSEF01. Next base: position 36,415 of record CAZGXN010000008.1, read on the forward strand.
GATCGCGACTACATTCCCCGCTCGCTTCGACATCCGGACTTCTTGTCCGTCTTTCACCAACTTCACAAGCTGAACAATGGAGAAATGAATCTCGCCGGCAAATCCGAGCATCTCAGCGACTGCTTTGAAGCGATTGATATAGCCATGATGATCCGCACCCCAGGTCTCGATGAGGATTGTAAATCCCCGCTCCATCTTGCTCAGGATATATCCGGCATCCGAAGCAAAGTAGGTTTTCGATCCATCGCTCTTCACGAGCACGCGGTCCTTGTCATCACCAAATTCGGTCGTCTTGAGCCAGAGTGCTCCTTCTGATTCAAAAGTTAATTTCTTTTCTTTCAAAATTCCAAGTGCTTTGTCGACATAACCATCCTCGATGATTTTTTTCTCCGAAATCCAGACATCGAAATGGACGCGCATCGTGTCCTGCACGATCGGCTTAATCATCTCCTCGAGGACGATCGTCGCTCCCTTTTCTCCAGCTATACGAACATCCGTCTCACCTTTCAAGCGTTCATGGAGCGCGTCAATATATTCACCGCCATAAACAGCCTCGCTATCTTTCAAGATACTGTGTCCGAGCTTCATCACTTGCTCGCCGGCATCATTCACATAGTACTCGTTCGTCACATCATATCCCGCTTTCTTCATGACGCAAGCGAGGCTGTCCGCACAGAAGCCGCCCCGCCCATTGCCGAGGTGCAATGGTCCCGTCGGATTGGCCGAGATGAATTCATTGTTCACTCGCTCCCCATCGCCCTGCATCGAGTTTCCATAGCGACTGCCTGCTTTCAAAATATGCGTAAGCGTTTCCACAAAAGCGATATCAGACAAGTAGAAATTGATATGCCCCGGTCCGGCAATCTCGGTCCGGGAAATTTCCGGTACAGCGAATTCCTTCACGATGAGTTCCGCCACCGCACGCGGATTCATACCGGCTGGTTTCGCAGCTATGAGGGCGATATTCGTTGTGTAATCGCCGAAGCTTTCCTCCGTTGGCCGCGCTACTTGAATAGTGGGTATTTCGAAATGCGACAACGCTCCGCTCTCCATAAGGCGAATAATGGTACTTTTCAGTGCAAGGGAAATTTTCTCTTTCATACTGTATAAACTAGCTTAAAAAAGCCAAAAAGTGAAGCTTGAATGAAAATTTCAAGTAAAAAGAAAACAGCGCTCCCTTGTAAAGGAAGCGCCGATAAGGACTCGGAACCGGTCACACAGGTACAGGTGGCGGGAAATTGACGACGCTGGCTTCGCCCTCTCTAACCGTAACTGTCTGGGCACCATAGGCGTCGTCTCGAGCGTACGCGCGGATCACATATGTCCCCGCGCGGACACCGGTTAGCCGATACACGCCCCGCGCATCCGTTGTCGTATTTGCGATTGGTGCCTGTGCAAGATTCTGGTACAAACTGACAGTCCACCCCGAGAGAACGCCACCAAATCCATCGCCCACCATTCCCTCGATCGTTCCGCCAGTCACCGGAATCGGCAAGAGCGCGAGAATGGCGTTGACGATTCGTGTCCGACTGTTCGTACCGGAGAGGTATGACTCCTTGAAGCCGTGGCATCGGTACTCGTCGCCACACGGTTCGGTGTTGGCCGCGTTGGCTGGCAGGGCGAGCAGGAAGTACTTGCGTGCAAAGCCGTCTTCGGTGAGTGTGGTGTACGGGCCACCATCAGCTACGCTATCAGCCGGTGTCGCCACTGCCACCAGGCGTGTTTTGCCACGCTCGGTAGCAGACAATGCCAACCATTCCTGATTCGCATAGAAACTGCCCTGCGAGTGCGGCACCAGGATCACCCGCCGGCCTTGTGCCAAATGTTCGCGGTACTTGACCAAATGCTCAGCGACTTGATCACCGAGGACATAGAGCGCCGCTTCGCGCGCCACTTTCCGATAGAGGTCATCTGCCAGGAGGTTGAATCCTGGTAGCTGACTCATCGCAAGCGCTCGCAAGTAGACCTTCCAGAAAAGCGAGGTACTCCGATCGAGCTCCTCGCTCTTTTGCAGGCCGGCTTCGATGAAGTCGAGTTTCAAGAGCTCATCCGTGTTGTAGGCGTAGTCGAAGCTGAGACAGTCCTTGAGATTGTCGGGTGTTTTCGCAAGGACTTCTTTTGCTAATTTTTCTTTTGAATTAATAGCATTGAACTCCTCCGTATCCACCCCATTGATGAAGAAGATCGTGGTCTTTTCCGTGGGACAGACAGCCCAGGAATACGCTGGCAGCATAAGTGCCAGGACGAGCATCAGAACTTTCCAGTCACGCATGTTTCTCTCCTTGGAAAAGTAATTAGTTGGGCAGGGAGTCAGGATTGAAGGTACAGGCGACTTTCTGCCGGTTAAGTCGTTGACTAGCAGGACCGCTATCCGAGACATAACCACCCATGTGAGCATTCGCCTTGCGATAAGCCCGGCTGCGCTCCTTGGTGTTGAGGAAACTGGCAATCAATTCCGCGCCTGCCTTGTCGCTCGCATCGAGGTCATCATTAAAGACATGGTTGAGACAGTCGATAGCTGCTTCCATGACTTTTCCGCCATTACTCCTCGTCTTCGCCTTGTCCTGATGATCGCGCACAAAAGCATGAAGCATTCGTGCATTTTGCATCAAGGCCTCGCGCTTCTTGGCCGATTCGGGATAACCAAAAACGATGAAGCGTTCGATATCGTCACGGACACCGTTGTTGTTGGTGTCGATCCCGAGCAGGTCTTGCTTGCCCGCTTCTCCTGGATCACCCGGCAAGGGAATGGTTGAGAAAGTGAGCTCCACCGGAAAATGTGGCATGAATTCCTCTTTCGTGATTCCGTCGGACAGGCGCCGGAGCAGCACCAACTCGCCGCGTTTCACACTCAGTGGTGCGTCTGGTGGAGCAGTCACACGCACAGTGACACCCACCGTCTCACCAGCCTGGATTGCGTTCCGAAATCCCGGATCGTTCACGGTGATATAGGGGGTGATCTCGCCGCGCGCCTCGACGATGAGATGTGGGGTTTCCGAAAGCGGCTTTGGGCCGACATTCCTGAGTGCAACCGTGTGCGAAGTAGTCGCACCTGGTGCGAGACTTTCCGGTGCGAGGCGTGCAGGCACCCACGCGATGTGTGGCGTAGCGGCCCACGTGACGACCGTTACGAGAGATAAAACGGCTCCCAAGAGGAGCAGTCTCCAACGGTGTTGCTTCGTGAACATAGTCATATCTCCAAGTGTATCACGCAGAGTGGCATGATTGTGTTGATGATGGTAAAGGACAACCCTTCGTCCGTACCGAAACGAAGGAAAAAGAAAAGAACCCTAACGAGTTCTCGGTACGGAGAAAAAATACTGCGTTTTTTATGAGATGTCAAGAGTATTAGTATCGAAAATAGTTTCGACTTGACAGTTTATCATATTTAATGTATATTGTCAAATACTAGAGAATCAAAACAATGGCTTTATACGGCCAAATCTGGTATACAGAAGCCATAGTAAAGACTATGAAATCCACCAAGGAAATCGCCTACAATCGCCGTGCCTCCTTTGATTACACCCTCCAAGACCGGTATGAGGCGGGTTTGGTCTTGACCGGCGGCGAGGTAAAAAGCGTCAAAACTGGCCATGCCAGCCTGAAAGGTGCCTTTGTTACGGTCCACGGTACCGAACTCGTGCTCACCAATGCCCTCATTCCCCGCTATGCCCGAGCCAGCGTGAAAATCCATCACGAGGATCGGCGTCCACGCACTCTCCTCCTCCATCGATCAGAAATCCGTTCACTGATTGGAAAAGCTCGCACCGAAGGCTTGACTTTGATCCCGATTCGTCTGTATATTAAGAGGCGACTCGTAAAGCTTGAATTTGCTGTTGGCAAGGGGAAAAAGCAGCATGACAAACGGGCCGATATCGGTAGACGTGAGAGTGATCGCCGCATCCGCCGCGAGATGAAAAATTACTAGACTATCGCCGCCCGAAACCCTTTGCAAAAAGCGTTGCGGGCGGGGGTTGTCTAGACTCGACAGGGCGTACTTTTAAAATAGGCAAGCCGACCTTGGGCATATGGTCGTAAATACTATTCCCACGATGATAAATGCAAACTTCATCACCAAAGCAAAGAACGCAATCGCGCAAGCATTTGCTCCGTCTTTCGCTCCTGCTCTCGCCTAAATTAGTGCGTTGAGCCATCGGACTCTTGATTCTCAATAGGGAAGCTCCGGTGCCATAACCATTGAGACGATGCGAGGACATTTCCTTTTCTTTCCACCTCAAATTGTATTGCCAAAGAAAAGCTGATTGAGGGATTTTGTGTGTTTTCTACCCGCTGTCTGTATACAAAGCACACTACGCTTGTAGACTATTTTAGATAATCGTTACTGGACATGGGTGCAATTCCCATCAACTCCACCAATGTGAGAATTCAGGCACAAGTAGAGAACCAAATAGGCATTCTCTACACGAACTGAATTTTCAAACCCTCAGCTAATCACTAACCCTCCTCTCAATGAGACGCCGAAGGCACCATCGCCCCAAGCCGAAAGTAGTCGTGAAGCAACGCTACCGCGTCAACGAACAAATCCTCGTCGCGGAGGTTGTCGTGATCACGGAGGAAGGCGAGAACTTGGGCACTATGAGTCCGGCTGACGCGATCATCATCGCTCAGGGAAGAGGCCTTGATCTCGTCGAAGTATCTCCGCAGGCCAAGCCACCCGTCTGCCGCATTACTGACTATGGCAAGATGCAGTATCAGCAAGCCAAACAAGCACAGCAGGCCAAAGCGAAACAGAAAAAAGTTGAGACCAAAGGTGTCCGGCTCGGATATCGAACAGAAAAGCATGATCTCTTTTTCAAAAAATCTCAGGCGGAAAAGTTTATGCTGAAAGGTAATAAAATAAAGATTGATCTCATGCTTCGTGGCCGTGAAAAGGCAATGGGTGACAAAGCCAAAGAAAATCTCCTCGCTTTTGTAAAAACTATTACCGTCCCACATAAGATTGAAGAAAATGTAACTCGGGGACCGCGGGGGTTCAGCATCCTCATCGCCCCTGAGTAACGCCCCAACACTCGCGTATAATGAATTAAAACCTAGTAGCAGTAACGCCAAACGATATGCCAAAAATGAAGACGAGGAAATCCGTGTCAAAGAAGTTCAAAATCACTGGTAGTGGAAAACTCAAACGACGCTCGACGGGTCAAAACCACTATAATACTCGCGATACTGGCAAAGCTACCCGAGCCAAGCGCGCTGACCATGTTGTGCTTGCAGTCGATGTAAAAAACATCAAACGAGCGCTCCGGAACGCTGCCTAGGCGCTGCCACCGAGGGGAAGATTTGACTTCTTCGCTCTTTTGAGACAGAATAGAGCATTCCTAATTTCGATTTTTTTATTGTATGTCCCGAGTCAAGCGTGGCGTGATGACCAAGAAACGCCATAAAAATATCCTCAAAAAAGCTAAGGGTTACCGTTGGGGGAGAAAAAAACTCTTCACCAAAGCAAAAGAGGCTGTCATCAAGGCTGGAAAATACGCCCGTCGCGATCGGCGCGCCAAAAAGCGCACTTTCCGCGCACTCTGGATTATCCGCCTGAACAATGCCCTCCGCGAAAATGGTACAACCTATGCGAAATTCATTGCTCTGCTGAAAGCCAAAGCTATCGATCTCGACCGCAAAGTTCTCTCCGAAATGGCTGTTGAAAATCCGGAGAGCTTCACAACACTGGTCAAAAATATTCTTGCAAAATAATCTGCCCTTGAAAAGAAATTGGACTTCAAGGAAGTTGACCAAGCGCCAATAAAAAAATCCGTCCCGCTTTCTCTGCGTGGCGGATTTTTTTACCATCTACCCCGACTTTCACATATACCGCACCCCAACGACTCGTCCCCGAACGATAGTAAGGACGGCGTGTTTGGCATTACCGAGAGCATCATAGGCGGTTACGGTTACGGTGCCTTGCTTGAGCTTCCGCACCGTGTAGGCAATAGCCGCTGCATTGGCCCGCTTCTTTTTGGTGCCATTGATCGAGACAAACATGGCCTGGATACCGGAGCGATCACGGGCGACTGCCCGAACAGGGAAGCGCGTGGTGGTAAGTGTCCCGCGTTGAGGGGTGATAAGGGTAATAAAGGGAGCGGTTCGTTCACCCGGGCGAGTGGTGATTTTGGATGAAATACTGCTTGTTTTCTTCTTTCGTTTACTATTTCCACTACCACCCGGGCTCGTCGTGGTATTCGCCACCGTCACCGTAACACCTGTGATGGAATACGTATTCCCCGCAATATCCGTAATACGGGCCGAAAGAACATGCGTCCCGTTTGAAACCAGGGCGGTATTCCAACTGGTGGTATACGGGCTCGTGGTATCAACGATGCCGAGATTTGATCCATCC
>CAZGXN010000009.1:0-35711 GCA_964530135.1 uncultured Bdellovibrionales bacterium
CCCCGTGCCTGTATAGGTCGTCATGACGCCCGCGGGGGTGATGCGCGTCACGCTGTTATTTTCGTAATTCGTCATCCACATATTGGTGCCGTCAAAGGCAATGCCGTAGGGTCTATTCCCCGTCCCTGCGTAGGTCGTCATGACACCTGCAGGGGTGACGTTGGTCACGCTGTCACCATTAGAGTCAGCTATCCACATATTGGTGCCGTCAAAGGCGATACCGTAGGATGCTGTCCCTGCATAGGTCGTCATGACACCTGCGGGAGTGACGCGAGTTACACCACCATTAACGCTATAATTAGTTACCCACATATTAGTGCCGTCAAAGGCGATGCCAGAAGGAGAAATCCCCGTCCCTGTGTAGGTAGTCATGCCTCCTGTAGGGGTGATGCGCGTCACGCTGTTACTCCCATAATTCGTTGTCCACATATTGGTGCCGTCGAAAGCAATGCCGGAAGGGATAGGCCCTGTCCCTGTGTAGGTAGTCATATCCCCCACCGCAGCTTCTACTGATGTGGTAAAGATAAATGGTAAAAAAAACAGAGCAAAGATAAATATTATGTGAGATATTTTGATTTCTATGTTCTTTCTCATACCATTACTGCTTCAACACACTAATACTTACCTGCGACTGATCTGGAGAAGCTGACACATCTGCACTCAAGGTCACATTGATAGCGTTCTGCTCTTTCGTTGCATAGAGAAAAGAGAGGGTTTCACTCTCATGCTGGTTGACGAGTGTCCAGTCGTGCTGTTTCAAGAAATCTGCATAGAGAGCATAGTTCTCTTGGACGGTCTGTGTGGAGGTAAAGACAATCGTGAGCTGTCTTTGACCGGTATAGTCTAGACTGTAGCTTTGACTGATCTGGGCTCCCGCTTCAAGTGGGATGTCTGTTGGAAAGTCAGGGGCGACCACACTCCCAAATTCTGTCTTTTCTGGTGTATTAGTGGGAGAGGGATCCAGGGCAATACCCTGTTGTGCACCAGGATCAAGGGCGCGTTGGCGAGAGGTGATGAGCACAGTCGCGAATACAAGCACACTCACAGCGAGGAGGCTGAGGATGATCCATTCTCTTTTGTGGGCAGTCCAGGACATGTGTGTTTGTGTGATGTCAGTCTGAGTAGAGACTGAGGAAAATGTGTTGGTATTTTATCACTGATTGGTTGGTGGGGGCAAAGGGATGAAGTCCCTGCACTCTCACTTACTTCCATGCAAACTAAAACAATTTTTTGTAATTATCCGCCCAATAGAGCACACCATTGATGTACGGAGGATAACTCGTACCGAGATACGAAGCAGCCGCTTTCTTCCAAGCACTCCGACTCCCACTCGTTACCCCCGGCGTGCGTGCAAGCTTGACGGCCATGGCCATGACACCATCCGTCAAATTCCACGGATCTGGTGGGCTATGTCCAGTCTTTGAAGCCACTTCCGCTTTGTACCCCATCCAGGTATCAGGCATAAACTGAGCAACCCCCATCGCCCCGCCAGTTCCGGTATACCCGCTCGGGTTACAGGAAACTTTCTTCTTCTTATAGTCATAGCCCAGTTCTTTGGTAATTGCCTTGAAAATCTCGCGGCGACGCTGAAAAGTAGCCCACGAAGCACTCGAGAGTTTCTTGGACTTGTATCGAGCTTCGGCACCCTTCTCAACCTCAGCATAGGTACAGCCACCGACATTTCTGCCAAGATTTGTTTCCATCTTGAGCATCCCAATGAGAAAACCTTGAGGCACACCACTCTTCTTGCTGGCGTATGCAACCGCCTCCTTGATATCGCCCGCATCATAGGAGCCGCCAGTCAGTGCGTTCAAGTCCCGCTGCAATTCATTCAATTCCTTTTGGAGTCGACTGACGGTTTTGGCGACATCCTGGACATCCTCGAGAGTCTCCTGCTGGTCAGAAACGAGATTGTTTTTCTCCACTGCTTTTTTCTGAAGCAAAATCTCGTGGTCCAATTTCACTTCTGCCAATGAAAGCTTTTCAGACTCTGTATCCGACTTTGTCAGTGAGAGAGACTCGAGAATCGAGGATATTTTTTCTTCAATAGAGAGGAGTTTATCCGGCGCACTAATGACTTCGGTGAAGCGTTCATCCGCTACTAGTATACGCGGGAGTGGCCACTCATCCTGATAATACAATTCGCGCATCAGTCCGGCGATCAGCGACTTTTTTTCACTGATTTGTTCCTCAAGGAAGGCGATTTCGGCCTCTTTACGCTCGATGGTGTTGGCCGCCTGTTTGATCTTGATCTGCGTTTCAGCAATCGCCCGCTGTGTCGAAGAAAGCGACACATTGATGCCAGCGAGTTCGGTTTCGAGAGCCTTTTTCTTGGCTTCCGCCTGTTTCAACTTTTTTGCGATGTCGGAAATATCATCCTTGATCTCACTCGGGTCCTCTGCAGCCAACACTGGAGCAGCCGAAAACACCGCACCACCGGCCATCACCGTAAGAGAGCAGATAATAAACACCCCAAAATAGCTATTTGTTTTGATACGCATACATCCAGTATACCCTATGAAAAAGAGGCTCGAAACATCTCATTTTTCCGAACCGTTCTTCCTTAGAGGGTTTCGGCGGCGCGTACCTTTTTCCAAACTACCTTTTCAATCTCATGACCAATTTTTGCATTCTCTTTCAAAAATGCCCGCGCCTGTTCCCGCCCGACACCGAGTTTCACCTCATTAAATAAGTGGGTATTCCCCTGTTTTTTGATGACCTCATATTTTACACCTGTATCGAGCACATCATCACTCCAGGAAATGCCCTCATTGTACATAATGAAAAACGATGTGGTCCGAAATGGCGGGGCAACTTTGTTTTTCACCACCTTCACATTCACCTGATTTCCAACAACCTCTTCACCCTTCTTCACCTGAGCACTCTTCCGGACCTCGATTCGCACTGATGAGTAGAACTTGAGTGCATTCCCGCCCGTGGTCGTTTCGGGATTACCAAACATAACACCGATTTTCATCCGAAGCTGGTTGATGAAAATCACTACCACATTGGAACGAGCGATAATAGCTGTCAGCTTGCGGAGAGCCTGACTCATCAATCGTGCTTGACGCCCAACATGCTGATCTCCCATCTCACCTTCGATCTCAGCCCGCGGGACAAGCGCGGCTACTGAGTCTACTACAATGACATCGACCGCATTTGAACGAACAAGTGTCTCGACGATATCGAGCGCCTGCTCCCCCGAATCCGGCTGAGAAATGAGGAGATTGTTGATATTGACACCAATCCGCTTTGCATACTCGGGATCAAGCGCATGTTCCGCATCAATAAAAGCTGCAACACCACCAGCCTTCTGCGCATTGGCAATGATGTGCAGTGTCAATGTCGTCTTGCCCGAAGATTCCGGCCCATAGACCTCAACGATACGACCACGAGGTACACCACCGATACCGAGAGCGATATCGAGCGAGAGCGAACCCGTCGGAATGGCTTCGACATCAACCCGCCGGATATCACCCAGCTTCATAATCATCCCTTCACCAAATTTCCCCTTGATCTCATCCACCACCGCGTCGACACTCTTTCTCTCTTTACTCGCTGATTTTTCCTTTGCCATACGCTCGTAATTATTATCTATGGATTAGCACGGTTCACGGAAGCGGGTGGTGCCGACATCTGATGAGGTGAATACATTTTTCCCTGTATCGGTACCGCCTCTGTTCCAACGCTCTCAAACGGCTGATCATCCAGCCCCACTTCCGTACGCAATGCATCACTTGTCGTAAGGCGAACAGGCTCAGTGAGATTTGGAAAGCGCTCTTCCCGACCAGGGACGAGTGTACCGCTATACAATACTGTTTCACCACTGACAACCGTCACTGTAGCAGCCTGACCTATCGACCGAATACGGAACACAAATGTATCCGTTTGGTTGTCTGTCGGCTGATTTCCGAGATTCGGTACAGCAACACGGCTTTCTATCACCACCGTTTCTTCTTTGGTTTTATTGAATCGATTCGTCGCTCGAACGACAATCCGATTCAACCCTTGTTGCAAAGTTAACTCTTCGGTGAATTCACCAGCCCCGCCGATAAAAATCGGCTCACCATTGGCAGTTACTGTTACGCCTGGGTCAGTTTGTCCACGAAGGAGTACCGTAGACCCCTCTATTGTAGCACCCTGGATGGGATCAAGTATGCGGAGTTGAGGCTCAGCCACAAAACTCCGAAATTCGGTAAAAAGATAGAAAGATGTCCCACCGAGGACCAGGGTAAGGATCACCACAAGCACTGTCCGCGGAGTAATAATCCAGGTATGCAAGGTCGGATACCGAATTGATTCCGGTTGATGATGTTCTCGGCCAAGATTCTCTCGAATATGTTTTTCTTTGTCATAGAGTTTGAGAAAAGCCTCATCCTCCAGGCCGAGATGACGGGCATAGCTCTTGAGGAAACCCCTGACATAGACCTCCGCCGGAAGCTTGTCATACTCGCCTTGTTCCAAGTACTCCAAATATCGAGCCTGAATCCTGGTCGCCTTGGCGATCTCGGTATAGCTCATGCGGTACTGTTGTCGGAGCTTACGGAGCTTTTCCCCAAGAGTCAACGACTCAACTTTCTTTCGAACAAAACCATCAATCATAGCCATAAAAATCTCAATGGAAGCTACGGGATAAAACATCGCTGCAACAAAACCAAACTGACAGCCCCTTCACTTACCTCCCTCTTCTGTCTGACAAAGCCTACAGCTGCCATTTCTCCCGCGCCGCCTGATCCGCGAGCGGGTCATCACCGTACGACTTCCCTTCTTCAAGCGTTTTCAGGATTACTTCACGCTTTTTGTTAACCTCTGGACCAACCACGCCCCGTTGCTCAAGCGTCTGCATCACCCGTGCGGCTTTCGGATACCCAATTTTCAGAAATGTCTGAAGATATGTCGTCGATGCGCGTTGCGTTTCCACGACCAACTGCTTGGCAGCCTGATAGATCGGGTCATGCTCATCCTCGTCGCCGCCGCCATTACTGTCAAAGTTTATCGGATTGTCTTCTCCACCGCCAAAATCTTCGCCAATCTCATCCATTCCCTTTTCAACCTTCTGACGCTCGAGGAAATGCACCACCTTTTTCACTTCATCTTCGGAGACAAAGACCCCCTGAATACGCTGCAAACTGGATGTTTCGGCTGACGAATAGAGCATATCCCCATTACCGAGAAGTTTCTCAGCCCCGCCTGTATCGAGAATCGTCCGCGAATCAATCTGAGACTTCAGCTGAAAGGAAATACGGGCCGGCATATTGGCTTTGATCAGACCCGTGATGACATTTACCTCGGGACGCTGAGTCGCCAGGACAAGGTGGATGCCGACGGCGCGCGCCATCTGGGCAATCCGGATAATAACCGCTTCCACTTCCTTACCATGCGCCACCATGAGATCCGCCATCTCATCGATAATGATAACCAGTTGCGGCATCGGGACGAGATCCTCCTCTCGTACTTCGCTCGTCTCTGGATCAACCACGCGCTTTTTTTCACCGCGTGCGAGCTTCTCACGATACGAGGCAATATCTCGCGACCCGATCGCCTCGAGGACTTTGTAGCGACGCTCCATCTCACTCGCCGCCCAGCGGAGCGCAGACACGACTTTATGATTGTCGACAATAACATCCGTCTTCAGGTGAGGGATACCTTTGTACAAGGAGAGTTCTACGCGCTTCGGATCAACAAAGATAAACTTTAGATCTTCTGGTGAGTTCTGATAGAGCAGTGAAAGGATGATGGTATTGATGCAGACACTCTTGCCCGACCGAGTGGTGCCCGCGATGAGCAGGTGCGGCATCCGTGCGAGATCCGCATAGATGTACCGCCCAGAAACATCCTGACCCAAGACAACTGTGAGATTGGAGTGGCGCTCGCGAAATTCTTTTGATCGGAGCAATTCACGCAAACGTACATTCACTTTGGCTTTGTTCGGGACTTCGATGCCGATGAGAGACTTGCCAGGCACCGGTGCTTCGATACGGATGTGATGGGCCGCCAATGCCAATGCGAGATCATTGTGCAGTGTTGTAATCCGTGAAATCTTGACGCCAACCGCCGGTCGAAATGTGTACTGTGTTACGGTTGGCCCGACAAACACTTCACCTGGTTCGACATCAATATTGAAATGTTTGAGGGTTCGAATGATAATATCTTTATTTTGCTCAATATCACCGCCGCCACCCTTGGCATCAGATACGGCCAAAAGCTCCAGGGGTGGAAGTTCCCACTGAATGCGCCGACGCTTGGGCCGAATAAAGGCTGGAACAAGTACTGTTTCATCTTCACCCTCATTCGCGGTCTCTCCAGGCTCCAGACTTGCTGCGGGGACAGTGGTATCTGGTTCAGAATCGGTAAAACGGATATTTTGGATATTATCGCTCGATGGTATGGATTGACCGTCTGTGGCAGTTGGCTGATTTTTGTCCTCTTGAGCAACCGCCCCCAGACTCACCGGCTCCCGAAATGCTCCTTCCAGAGAAAGTGCTGGATCAATTATAGGAGGCTCTTTTGTTTCAGTCTCGGTTTCTTCAGCGGACTGTTCATCATCAACCGATGGTTTCTGAAGGCGTCCAGTCGCCCGCTCAAACCAATGAAGCAAGGAGACATTGAACGCGGCGATGACGCCCGACACAAATAAAGTGAAGAGGACAACGAAAGCGGCGATCTTCCCCATCGCACTAGATAAAAGACTGGAGAAAATATACCCGATAAATCCGCCCCCTTCCCGAGCGAGCGCGACGGTCCGCAGCTCTGCAGTGGTATCGCCGAGAAATAAGTGTGAGAGTCCGAGAAAGGCAAAGAAGGCAAATCCCAGTCCAGTGTACTTTATAATATCCGCCAGACTCGTTTCGTGACGACGAATGATAAAGTACCCGATCAGCGGTAAGAGTGGGAGAAGAAGCCATTTGCTCCACCCAACCACAAGACCAACACCTTCATTGACAAGCCGACCAAAGGATCCAGCTTGACCAATAAAAGAGAGTAAGAAGAGGATCGCACAAGCAAAGAGAAAAACGGCGACAATGCCGCGTTTAGCATCGCTTCCGAGGGCGCGCTGTTTTTCTTTGCGCAGCTCGTCCTCTGCAATTTCACTTTTCTTTTTTCGTCCCATACAGTCGCCTATTCAATCCCCTGGGTTCGATTTTGTGCATCAATCTTGGCCTGCTGGATCAACTGTTTCAGTTCTCTCTGGCGAGCGAGCAGCGCCTCAGCCCCCAGACTCTGTATCAAAGCCTCGAGAGACGCTGCAAACGCCGCCGACTTTTCCAGGGCATCCTCCGACCCAGCAACCTGTTCCAATGTACTTTGAGCTGCTCGCATACCCGAACGAACTGTCTCGAGGCGCTCCACCGAAACAAGTTGTTGCTCAACTGTGGTGAGCTCAGCCGCATACCCCTTTACCTGTTCCTCCATGCCCGCCGCATAGCGCGTATCCTGTCTCGGATCCCGCGGTGGGACCGATGGTACTTCAGCAAAGCCGGCCATATGTATCTCCTCTAAAAGTTATAGTTGCAGTATAGCAAAAATCCTTTGTTCACGACAAAAACACCCCTCAAGTGAGAGGTGTTTTTGTGGCGTAATTCTGACTCGAGAAAGACTAGCCTCTCGCCAAACCTTCGCGATAGCCAGTACCAGCCGGAATGAGCCGTCCGATGATGACATTTTCCTTGAGTCCACGGAGTCGGTCCTCACGACCTTGGACGGCCGCATTGATGAGAACACGCGCGGTCTCCATGAAGGATGCTGCCGAGAGAAAGGATTCGGTCGAGAGCGCAACTTTCGTGATGCCAAGCACCATAACTTCACCCGTTGCCTTCTCCCCCTTCGTCTTGACTATCTCTTCGTTGGCCTCGTGGAACTGATCTTTCTCAACGATGTCGCCCGGGAGGAGCATCGTATCACCCGGATCTGCGACCCGCATACGCGAGAGCATCTGACGAATGATAACCTCAATGTGTTTGTCATTGATACCTTCACCCTGGGCCGCATAGATCTCTTCGATCTCGCGGACGATGTAGCGATGAACCGCTTCGCCACCCATGACTTCGTGGAGTTTCTTCAAATCAATGTGGCCTTCAGAGAGCACGGAACCCTTGGCCACGAGATCACCAACCTTCACTTTGACTGTAGCATTGGCCGGCGCAGAGTACTCATGTTCAACTTTCGCTTCATCGATGACGGTTACCTTCACGACTTTGACTTCCTTTTCGATTGATTTCACCTGGCCATCGACTTCAGAGAGGATCGCTTCGGTCTTTGGAGTACGCGCTTCAAAGATTTCTTCGACACGCGGGAGTCCCTGAGTGATGTCGGAACCAGCCACACCACCGACATGGAAGGTGCGCATCGTCAACTGTGTACCTGGCTCACCAATCGCCTGAGCCGCGACGACACCAACGGAGGCTCCGAGCTCAACCAAGGCGTTGCGGCCCAGATCGATACCGTAGCACTTCTGACAAACACCGCGACGGGACTGACAGGTAACGAGCGAACGAACTTTTACTTTCGGAATTACCTTACCTTCAATCTCTTTTCCCTTGACTCGAGAAATCAACTCATTTTTCTTGGCGATGATCTCACCCGTGTCCGGATCCTTGATGGTTTCGGCTGAGAAGCGACCTTCGATGCGGCTCGCAAAAGACATACCGATCTTGTCCGAATCTTCACGGTAGAGATAGGCCCCCGTTGCATCACCACAATCGTTTTCACGCACAATAATGTCCTGGGACACATCAACCAAACGGCGGGTAAGGTACCCCGCGGTCGCGGTCCGCAACGCTGTATCCGCCATACCCTTTCGCGCTCCGTGTGTTGAGATAAAGTACTCAAGCACATTGAAACCATCTTTGAAGTTGCTTTTCACGGGAAGCTCGATCGTCTCACCAGTTGGACCAGCCATCAGACCCTTCATACCCGTCATCTGAACAACAACGGATTCAGAACCACGCGCCTTGGAGTACACCATGGCATAGACCGGTCCTTCTTTGTCGAGTGTCGCACGAACGGCATCAGTGATCTGATTTTTCGTTTCGTTCCAAATCTCGATGACCCGACTCTTGCGTTCTTCATTGGTGAGAAGTCCCATATTGAACTGGTCCTTCACCAGTCCAACTTTCCCTTCTGCCTGGCGGATGAGCTCATTTTTCTCCTTTGGCACTTTCAGATCATCCATACCCCAACTAAATCCAGATTTCGAAACCGCTTTGAAAGCGAGGTCTTTCAGACGATCAGCAAAGAGGGCCGCCTCGTCCTGACCGAGCGTTTCGAGGATACGGGAAATGAGTACTTTCAGGTCTTTTTTTGTCATTTCCTCATTCACAAAGCGGAGCTCGGGAGGCAGGATGTCATTCAACAGAATACGGCCAACCGAAGTCTCGATGATCGCCCCTTGAAATGAGAGTCGGACTTTGGAATTCACGGCGATCGCCCCCGTATCGTACGCGAGGATTGCTTCATCCATCGTACCGAACGCTTTGCCTTCACCCTTGGTACCGGTTTTGATATGCGTGAGGTAGTACACCCCGAGCACCATATCGAGTGTTGCAGAGACGATTGGCTCACCCGACGCTGGTTTCAAGAGATTTTTGGACGAAAGCATGATCGTCGCACACTCGTTACGCGATTCAGCTGTCAAGGGAACATGGACCGCCATCTGATCACCGTCGAAATCCGCGTTGAACGCAGAACACACCATCGGATGGAGTCGAATTGCCTTTCCTTCAATCAACACTGGCTGGAAAGCTTGAATAGAAAGACGATGCAGTGTCGGGGCACGGTTCAGGAGCACATAGTGGCTCGGAATAATTTCGTCGAGGATTTCATAAGCCTCTTCGCTCTCAGCATCCACCATCCGTCCGGCTGTGCGGACATTATGCGCATGCTCCTTTTCGATAAGCTTGTTGATAATGAACGGCTTGAAGAGTTCAAGCGCCATTTTCTTCGGCAGACCACACTGATAGAGCTTGAGTTTTGGCCCGACGACAATCACCGAACGGCCTGAGTAATCCACCCGCTTCCCCAAGAGGTTTTGACGGAAACGCCCTTGTTTACCCTTGAGGGCATCGGCGAGTGAACGCAACGGTCGGCGCTGTCCAGTCGATGCCGCCGTCGAGGCTTGGCCGCGACGCGCTGAGTTGTCAAAAAGCGCGTCAACCGCCTCTTGCAACATACGCTTTTCATTTCGTGTAATAACCTCCGGCGCACCGATGGCCAAAAGTTTCTTCAAGCGATTATTGCGATTGATGATACGCCGATACAGATCGTTCAAATCCGATGTCGCGAAACGACCGCCGTCCAAGGCCACCATCGGCCGGAGATCTGGCGGAATAACAGGAATTGCTGTCGGGAGCATCCATTCGAGCCGAAGGTTGGCTTTTTGGAAACCCTGATACACTTTGAGGCGCTGCAAAAGCTTCTTTTGGTCAGCTGATTCATCCTCGGAAAGTTCTTTTTTCAGGATCTCAACCATTTCTGGAATATCCATCTTCTCGAGAATCTTTCGAATCGCTTCCGCTCCGATACCGGCCGTGAAGACCTGGCCGAAACGGCTCGACAAGTTGAAGTACTCTACTTCCGAGAGAATTTGATTGGGGCGGAGGTTCTTGATATCGTCCTTTGTGGTTCGATACTGTTCCTTCAGGTCTTCCAGCGCCTTCTCGAGCTTTGTTTCATTCTTTTCTGCCGCGCGAATCTCTTTCGTCTTGGCCTTGTACTCTTTCTCCAGCGCTTCCAGCGTCTGTTCTTTCAAAGTCTCCTTCACCTCCATGATGACATAGGAAGAAAAGTAGATGACGCGTTCAAGCTCCTGAGGACTGATACCAAGGGCGAGGCCGATTTTCGATGGTACACCGCGGAGAAACCAGATATGTGAAACGGGGGTCGCCAACTTGATATGACCCATGCGCTCACGACGAACGATGGCCCGTGTTACCTCGACGCCACACTTATCACAGACGATTCCCTGATAACGGATCCGTTTGTACTTACCACAATAGCACTCCCAATCCTTTGACGGACCGAAGATCTTCTCACAGAACAGCCCATCTGGCTCATAACGCTGGGTGCGATAGTTGATGGTTTCGGGCTTAGTGATTTCACCTTTGGACCATTCGAGGATATCCGCTGGCGATGCAAGCGTCAGTTTGACTGAGTCGAAATCGCTAACTTTTGTGATGTTTTCCATAGTATTAAGTGAGCGAATTAGACTGTTTCTACATCCTCCTCGCCATCAATAGAGATGGTCTTGGCACCCTTCAATTCCACATTGAGACAGAGGCCCTTTAGTTCATTCACCAGCACATGAAACGATGCCGGAATATTTGGACTCTTGATCGCCTCACCTTTGATGATAGATTCATAGGCCTTGGAACGACCGAGGACATCATCACTCTTGATGGTGAGCATTTCTTGGAGGGTATGTGCGGCACCGTACCCCTCGAGCGCCCACACTTCCATTTCACCGAAACGCTGGCCACCAAACTGAGCCTTGCCACCAAGTGGCTGCTGAGTGATCAATGAGTAGGGTCCGATGGAGCGCATATGAATCTTGTCATCGACGAGATGGTTGAGTTTCATGATGTACATAATACCGACCGTCGATTCATTGTCATACGCTTGACCACTCTTGCCATCAACGAGGCGGATCTTGCCAGTTTCAGGCAAACCGGCTTTTTTCAACTCAGCTTTGATATCGGATTCGGAAACACCATCCAGTGATGAGCTTGCGACTTTATACCCGAGCGTTCCAGCCGCCCAGCCGAGATGCGTCTCAAGAATCTGACCGATATTCATACGCGAAGCGACACCGAGTGCGTTCAGAATCACATCAACTGGTGTACCGTCCGGCAGATAGGGCATATCCTCTACCGGCGCGACATGCGAGATGACACCCTTGTTTCCATGACGACCAGCGAGCTTATCACCCACCTGGATTTTCCGAAGCTGTGCGACAGAGATTTGAATTTGCTCAAAGACACCCATCGGAAGCTTGTCTCCCCGATCACGAGAAAAAATCTTTACATCGACAACCTTACCGTGTTCACCGTGCGGGAGATAGAGCGAGGAGTCTTTCACATCGCGAGATTTTTCACCAAAGATGACCCGCAAGAGGCGCTCCTCCGCCGTGAGATCACCTTCACCTTTTGGAGTGATCTTGCCGCAGAGGATATCTCCCGAAGAAACTTCCGCACCGATCCGAATGATGCCGTTCTCATCGAGATTCTTCAAACGATCCTCTCCGATGTTTGGGATATCGCGTGTAACGACTTCCGGTCCGAGCTTAGTATCGCGGACATCGATCGAGAAGTCCTCAATGTGGATGGAACTCCAGCGATCATGCTGGACGACGCGCTCGGAAATAATGATCGCATCCTCATAGTTGTACCCCTCCCACGGGATAAAGGCGACGAGCATATTCTGCCCCAGTGCCAGTTCGCCGTTCTCCGTCGAAGCGCCATCAGCGAGCAGATCACCCGCAGCGACCGACTCGCCTTTTTTCACTCGCGGTACCTGGTTCATAGAGGTAAACGCGTTCGATTTTTCGAAACTTTGGAGTACATACTCGCGGTCAGCGTACTCCTTCTTGGACCCGACCGGAGCTTTGGAACGGACGATGATATGGTTGGCATCGACCTCGATGACCTCCCCCGCATCAAGTGCGAGGACAACCTGACCTGAATCACGCGCCGCCTTATCCTCGATACCCGTACCGATAACCGGAGACTCCGGCACCACACATGACACTGCCTGCCGCTGCATATTCGAACCCATAAGTGCACGATTGGCATCATCATGCTCAAGGAAAGGAATGAGTGCAGTCGCAATAGAAATACACTGCTTCACTGAGACATCGATATAGTCGACCGCAGCCGCTTCAATGGTTTCCGGATGACCCTTCACCCGAGCCTCCACCTGCATTTCTTTGATATTGCGATGCTCATCGAGTGAAATACCTGCATGCGCGATGATTTTGCGATCCTCAACGATCGCATTCAAATATTCGATCTCAAGCGACACAAATGGCATGACAGCGACCGACTCACCTTTTTTCTTCGCCGCAACTTTTTCGGCCAGAGCTTCGGTGAGAGACTCGCCCTTTTTAGCTACGCCTTCGATCGTTTCACGGAGCACACGATGAACGAGGTCTTCTTTCTTGGCTGCGACATCATGTTTGACGATGAGATACGGCGTCTCGAGAAAACCATATTCGTTTACGCGGGCATACGTCGCCAGATGGCCGACGAGACCGATATTTGGACCTTCTGGTGTTTCAATCGGACAGATACGGCCATAGTGAGAATGATGCACATCGCGGACCTCGAAACCAGCGCGCTCACGCGTGAGGCCACCCGGACCCATCGCTGAGAGACGACGCTTGTGTTCAAGCTCAGCGAGCGGATTCACCTGATCCATAAATTGCGAAAGCTGAGAGCTCGAAAAAAATTCTTTCACAGCGGCGGCGACGGGACGCGGGTTGATGAGCTGGCCCGGGACGACGGTTTCGACATCGCAAGTACTCATGCGGTCTTTGATATTCCGAACCATACGGTACAAACCAACCCGAAGTTTGTTCTGTATCAGCTCACCCACGGCACGCACGCGGCGATTCCCGAGGTGATCAATATCATCTGCCTTGCCTTCGGGATCGTTGTTGAGACGAATGACTTCACGGATGATGAGAATAAGATCATCGAGATTCAAAACCCGGTTTTCTTCTTTATCGGGACGATTGACTTCGAGCCGCTGGTTCAAACGATAACGACCAACCGCGCCAAAGTCATAGCGTTCGAAATTGAAGAACATGCCATCAATCATCTGCTTGGCATTCTCCTCAGTCGCCAGGTCTCCGGGACGCAAGCGTTTATAGACTTCTCGGTAAGCCTCACCCTGATTGGCAGCGCCATCCTTGGCCAAGGTCGCCTCAATATAATTGATATCGCCCGTATCAATATCGACAAATGCTTTACGAATGTCCTTTTCTACGAGACCAAATGCTTTGAGTAGTGCGGTTACAGCGAGCTTACGCTTGCGATCAATTTTCACCGAGAGGACGCCATCGAGATCAGTCTCGATCTCGAGCCAGGCACCGCGATTCGGAATGATCTTCGCGCCAAAGAGCTTTTTTCCCTTCTGATACTCCATGGTGAAAAACACCCCCGGGGAGCGAATGAGCTGGGAAACAACGACTCGCTCGACACCATTGATAATAAAAGTGCCGCGCTCGGTCATGAGCGGAACCTCGCCAAGATAGATCTCTTGTTCTTTCACCTCGCCCGTTTTTTTCATGAGCAGAGTCGCTTTGGCCCGAAGCGGTGCTTCGTAGGAAATATTTTTCGCTTTGGCCACGCTCGCGATGTACTTCGGCTCATCGAGATAGTACCCATTGAGTGAGAGTTCGAGATCTTTGCCAGTAAAGTCAGTTACCGGGTTGATCTCGTCGAGGAGTTCTTGGAGACCCTTCTTCCAAAACCAAGCATACGAGGCGGTCTGTACCTCGATCAGGTCTGGCAATGAGACAGTGATACGATCCTTAAAAAATCGACGCTTCTTTAATGAAGAACCGGTACTAATAGCGTCCTTGACACGCAGCGTCTTGCCTTTGGTCATAGAAAAACACTCACGCCGCTCCGTCTTGTCAGGCGAAATGACAAGCCGGGAGTATGAGGATTACATTATTTACTTGTCCCACCGGTCGAAAATTCGACTGTTTGCATCACCCGAACTTTAGCGAGTCAGTCTATCGAGAAACCACTTTCCGCTTGAAAACAGTTTTTCGACAGACCTCGTTCCAGAAATCGAAAACTTTCTCCAAAGTACTCATGAGTGTAGCAAGGGCTGAAAATCTTGTCAAATTGAGTAAAAAAACTCCCTGGCTCAGAATGAGTCTTGGGTTTGCTTCAGCTCTTTTTGTCTGTTTTTGCTTCACTCTGTGTGCCAGGTAACACTGTCCGCACTGCCCAAGTATACACTCCTGCCACCGTTTCGGCAATTTTGACACTGGTAAAGTTGTCTGAAACCGCTGTTTCAAGCTGAAAATCGCTCACATCTTGAGGATTGAGATTGTTTTCCTTGAGGAGCGCATTGATCCCCTCAAATAACTGCCGGCCCAGGTCCCGACTCTCAGTCCAGCTTTTTTCCGCCACAACCTCCCCGTCCCGCATGAGTCGAAGCTGAGCATCAGTCTTGGTTAACATTAGAAGGAAGGAGTACATAGCTATACGCAAAGTATATCAGGTTCGACAAAATAAACACCCGCATCGATTATCACCGATGCGGGCCTACGCGAACTTCTTCGAGCGGGCAGCTATCTGAGCACCTGCTAAAGCCAGCGACCATAGGGCTTATATACACCGCAGATGAAATAAATGCGGCCCTGGTAGTCAGTGGTATTGGTATCACCACTGAATTCCTGGAAGTACGTTGATTGGCCGGCCTTGAGGTGAACCCCATCGAAGACATCAGCACCGCACTCGACGAGCACCTCGCCCATCCGAGTGGTCACCTTTTCATCTGGCTTCATGAGGCGAACATGAGCGTGTTCCGGCACATATGTCCAGCGCGCCGGCCCACGGCTGGGGTACGGCTGAGAAGCACAGTGCTGGTAGCGGTGGCCGATGGCGCGCCACTCATAGAGATTGGAGCAGCTTTCACCGTCCGCAGCGTTCAAAACCGAGCTCTCATGAATGATCGACGCTAAAGCCAACGCAGTGCTGCATGCGGCCAGCAGCAGCAACCATGAATACCAATTGATTTTCAAACCCATTTCGTGCTCCTTGGAAAGAACCCTCTGTACGCCAGAAGTAAGCGGTTTCAGATTGATATCTTCGACATACGAGCGTACACCTTTTTAAGGCCTTTGTCAATAGTCAGTATTTGACTTAGGCGAGAGCGTTTTTAGGCTGTCAGAAGATAAGTTTCTCCTTCTGGTACGAAGCGCTTTAAGAGAATACAAGAGCAGCGAGATGTAGGTATTTTTTCCCAGCAAAGCCCCTACATCCACCACCAGCAAAGTAGCCGCGGTATTAGCTCGGGTTTTATTTCGACAACGCTTGATGAGTATACTGTTCGGCACGCATAGTTATTTCAGTTTTTTCCAGTCAAATTTCCAGGGGTCGGTCTTACGACCAGGGGCGATGTCCATATGGCCGACGATGGACTTGATCTTGTAACGACTCTTGATGTCGGCGATGAGAGAGTTCACCGCCGTGTACTGCCGGTCCGTATAGCCGCTCTCTTCCGTTGCGATCATCTCGATACCAATAGAGAAATCATTCACATTTTTCCGACCATCAGGCATCTTGGACGATCCGGCATGATAGGCGATGTTCGTTTCCTCGATGAGCCGGTAGATCGTACCTGACCGATCGATGAGATAGTGCGCCCCGACACCGTATTGCTCATATTCAGCAATCGTCTTGTCGACCGAGTACTGATCGCCACCCTGAGCATTGTACGACGAATGTAGAACAATAGTGTCGATCCCGCGCGGCACGGGTGGTGTGCGATAACCAAAACGCAACAGCTGCAACTGAATCGGTAGACCCGTCGGTGCGACCGTTCCCCCACCCTGAGAGAGCGGCTGCACGCCTTCAGAAACCTCATTTTCGTGAGATTTTTTTTCTGATTCAGCTCCTCCTTGTGGCTCTCGCGATACCTCTCGCCCCTTCTCCTCAGAAGCCGGATCCATATCAAGAGTGATAGGCGCATTTTCAAATGTGCTCTGATCCAAAGGCACCCCCCTCGACAAACCATACCAAATCCCACCAAGAGAAACTGAGAGAAGTGAGGCGAGTATGAGGAAAAGACGTATCATATGTCTGTTCCGATTATACTCCATACGTAGAGGGGTAGCGCCACGGACCAACTTGTTTTTTGTTATTCACTTCCTAAACAAAAGACTTCTGTATCAAATAACATACTCAGTTCTGACGGTAGAAAAAACCGTATGAGATGATCAACCTACAAACTCCGATACTTCTTGATTGCATTCGTCAGCGGCAAAGCTTGAAGTCTATCTGACACAACACGCATCCCGATATGCCAAGTAACTGCTCGGAAAAAGAGAAAGAAACTCCAACATCGCGGAGCTTCTGGTTACCGACTAAGTTTTCACCCCATCAGACAGACTACCGCCGATTCACTTGGCTGTAGCGGCTGTCGAGTATGGAGAGCGCATCATTCACATTGCGTTCGCCACGCGCCACCGTACTGATTGCATCAACGAGCAACGATTCAACCTGCTCCGTATTTCCAGGTTTCCAGCTCTTGGCAATGAGATTGCCCTGGACAAAAGGACTGAGGATAACATCGCCCTTCTGAGCATCGATCAAATCGCGGCGAGCAGCGGGTTTCTTGGTTATCTCTAAATACTTTTTGGCCGGATCAATCGAAAGAGGAAAATCAGCTGTCTTCCCAGACAATGCATTGGTGAGTCGGAGAGTTCCATTTGGATGCGGCAGTGTCAGATAAGAGAGAAGTTGCCAGGATTCATGGATACGCGCCTTTTGATAATTATCCGCCGAAAGTGTCAGTTCCGGTTTTGAGGGATCAATCACCTGGGATTTATTCTTGGTTACCGCAAATCCCCAGTAGTTGGCAAAGTTAACCGGTGCCTGGTCTTGCCATTGCGGCAAAGGAGCCACGGCAAAGTTCAGTTTCGCATTTTTCTGACGAATGGTTGGGTAATGATAAGAGTAGTTAATCATCATCCCCAGTGTCCCTTCATAGAAGGCATCGATCGAGAAATGTTGACGCAAATTCCAAGTATAGGTCGGGAGTCCTAGACGGGCAAAACTCGTATAAAAATCGAGTGCTTGTTGGCCGGATTGCTCACCAAATCGCGCTTCGGTGATCGAGCCCCCGTACTGCATCATGAGCGTGAGCAGGATATCGGAAGAACGATTCACATTTTCTCCTGTCCCAAGTGCGATCGCCGCCTGATTGATATTGCCAAATTCATCTTGCCGCACGAGGAGCGGCACCATGGACACGAGCTCTTCCCATGTCTTGGGCGGAGCGGATATACCAGCAGCATTGAAGATGTCCTTGTTGTAATAGAGTGCGAGCGAGTCGACTGACAATGGCACTGCCATCACCTGTTTTTCCGGATTCAAAAAGTCTTCGGCAACGACATCGACAAATACATCACGAACAGTTTTTTCGGTGAAAAATCCGGCTGGCGAGGGAACTGATTTGTCGGAAAAATTCGAAAGCCAAGTGTTACGCAGCATGAAAATATCCGGCCCATTGCCCGCAGCCATCGCACTCAAGAGATCTTCTTTGTAGGTTTCTGGGGCGAGTTTTCGATACTTTATCTCTTTGACATAAGGGTTGATCTTCCGATAGTCAGCCACGACTTGATTGAAAGCATCTGAATCATCAAAAGTACCCCACACCTCAAGCGTTATGGCATACGGCGGTGCTTCTGCCTCGCCACAGCCCGAGAGCATGAGGAGTGAGAGACTGAGGAGGCTGATCGAGAAAAATGAAGATATCCAGCGTTTCATAGGTTACTGTTTTTTCTCAACGAGAAAGGCGTAATGAAATCCCCCTACTGCAGGTTCACCGACGACAACGAGTCCGGCATCATTGATCATCTGCTTCAAATCAGCCGGTTTGATACGAATCCCCCGATCAGGACCAACGATAGGCGCTTCCGGATCCCACTCGATGATCAATGCTCGGCCAGCCGGCTTCAGGACACGCGCAACTTCGCTCAGGATAATATTCTTGTCTTGATTCTGAAGGAGGACATCCTTGGCGACGACCCAATCGACCGAACCTGTTTCAAGCCCCGAACCATTGGCCCGCTCGAGATTACAACGCTGCGCCGTAATATTGGTAAGACCCAATGTCCGGGCCTGGCTGGTGATAGCCTCAAGCGCCGCTGGTAGGACATCGAGTGCGTACACCATCCCATCGGACCCGACCGCCCGAGCAAATTCAAATGAGAAATAGCCCGATCCGGCACCGAAATCTGCCACCGTATCACCCACACCGACAGAGAGGGTTTGAATAACCGTCCGCGGTTCGACAAAAGTGAGTCCTTGAGGTGCGTCCATAATTTATGTGTCTTCTGTTCTCCCCTATTGTACAACGAAGCTAGGGACTTTCCAACGACTTTGAAGGTTAGGGAGTTGCTCTTGAGCTCTTCTTTCGCTAAACTGTGCTCGCCAGAGACAGATCGATCGCCTCAGCGCACACTCTACCAAACAGAGCATGTGGGGTTGCGATAAGGGTCTCAAAGAGCATAAAAATGTAGTTTTGAGTCAGTGTACACTGAACTCTACGGAAAGGTGGCCGAGTGGTTTAAGGTACTTGCTTGGAAAGCAAGCGTACGAGCAATCGTACCGGGGGTTCGAATCCCCCCCTTTCCGCAGAAAGAAATTTCCGAATCTGAAAGAACTGACGAAAGAAAAAAGTTTGATGTTGTCTTTTGCTCTGATTTACAACGCGCTCATAATTCGGCAAAGCTCGCGTGGGACGGAATATATCCGATTATTTCTAATGCAAGGCTGCGAGAATGTCATTATGGAGGCCATCTATAATTATCCTACGGGTTACCATGAGCCTATCGGTGAGATAAAAAATCTCTGATTGTTGTGAAAAGATAATACAGCTATCGGATCGCTACACGGACTTTGCAGCGTTACTTTACACGAAAACAGTTAAAGGAAATTGTCCGGTTTGGACTTTGAAGACTTTGTGCATGCTTTGAAGAATCGATTTTTCATACAGCATGAGAACGGCGCATCAAAGTTACCACTCCGTACCACACTGATAAATATGAAAGTATATCTCTGGCTTATCGTACCGTTCTTACTGCTGATTATCTCTTTGGTATGGCCGCAGAAAAACAATCAGCCAGCAGAAGAGTTGGCTGCACCAGTCATACAGTCGGAGGTGCCCGCTCCTCACCCTGATGGCGATGCCCTGTCCATTTCCATTTCCCCACCAACCATCATCCAAGGAGAGCCTCTACGAATTACCATAGACGGTCCTGTTTCCATGCTAGATATCCAGTCGCTTACCCTTGATGGCAAACCCCTCCCCATATTTATTGATAACGAGCGAATCACCGCTTTTGCCGGTATTGATCAGCACGGAAAACCTGGGTTATATTCGGTTGTCCTCACTCTCACTGACGGTATAAAAATTGAAAGGAGTATTGAGATTGGGAAGAGGGTGAGCACGACGACTGATTTCGATATTCCTGAACAACTAGGGGGGAACACGCCCCAGGCAGAGCATGAACTTACCGACACCTTGGCACAGGATGCAGCCATCCTAAACACTATTACTACCACCATAAGTCCAAAGAAGCTCTGGAATGGACCGTTTCGATTACCTCTTGATGGATCACCCACTATTACGGATGTGTATGGATATAGTCGAAAAACAGGATCGGTAAGTCTCAGTCATAATGGCACGGACTTTCGGGCAGCAGAAGGCACGCCTGTATACGCTATGAATTCCGGCCAAGTAGTTTTTGCTGGAATGCTGAGAAACTTCGGTTACACCATCATTATTGATCATGGTTTAGGGTTAATGACTCTGTATATGCATCTCTCCGAAATCAAAGTAGTGAAAGGCGATACCCTAGAGAAAGGAGGGCTTATAGCTTTAAGCGGTCATACAGGCTATTCTCTTGGACCCCATCTTCATCTGTCGGTTCGCATAGGCGGTCTCTCAATCGATCCATTGAAATTTCTAGAACTCATTGGTCCGAAGGCGGTCTACCCCATACAGCAGAAAGACGGCATCGAGATTCCATAACAACAAAGCGTCATCGACACGAGATGAAACAGCGTATACTGTCCCGCATAGTAAACTGAGATATGGTCTTTTTCTGTTTCAATAGATCTCATTTTATCCCTCAGACCGCGACCCGACATCCTCAATCCAATCGTCAGCCAAGACCCATCAGAAATCCCTCAACGGCTTGATTTCTCAAAGTTCTAGACCGATGACGCCCGCCAGAAAATAAGGAGTGATTCTGAATGGTTGAATTGATTGGTAGTCAAGAAAGATTTCCAACGAATTTTTTGAACTCCCCACTCTCAGACAAATACCCCTCGAGATGCTAGAATAGCATCAGACATACAGACAGAAATGACTTTAGAAAAAAATTACCAGGGCCTTTTGGCTTTTGGAAAAAAAGGGGCCGTTCAACTCTTCTGGCGCTCGACCGAACCATCAGTCTCGGGTATTTTTTCAGTGGAGAGTCTCGATGGACGCACCTTTGGGAAAAATTTTTCCTTTATTGCATTCTACCGTGCTGATGGGACAAAGACCGTTCTCAGTGCCGTACCCGAACTCCGAGCGAGCACCCTCAAGACGAAAACGGTGCTCAGTTTTCTCGATGAACAAAAAAATACCCTCTTTGCAACCGTTGGAAAAGGTGGGGCCTGGAAAATCATTGCGGCCACAAATTTCTTTCGCGCCCCGACCGTCATCACGGCACTCAAGACATCGCCCAAAGGAGTTACCACGATTCTTGCATTCGCGGGACAGGAAAACCAGGCGATTGGGCTCGCTCGCTCAAACGACGATCTCGACCATTGGAAGTATCAGGGACAGGTACTCACCGCCCGACCAGGGGCATTTGATGCATCCCACCTCTCGCCCTTCTTTGTGGAGATAAACAAAAAAGGCATTCTTCTTGTCTATTCAGCCAGAGACGCTGCAGGACAACTTGGTATCGGTGCGGCCTTGTTTGACAAAGACAAACCTACCACACTCCTTTGGCGAAGCGAACACTCACTCTGGCATCCACCCCTGGGACAAATCTCTGATATCCGTGTCATCGGTGGAATCAATATTGGAAAATATTTTTCACTCTACATACAATCTGCCGAACATGGCATTGAGTGCTTTCCAGTCGCTCGCTATTGGGAAACATATCACCAGATTCCAGCGTCCCACCCACCCCTGCCGCCTCGCCCCAAGGGAGTGCGTATCCCGTTGGAGCGCTTTCCCGAAAATCCCGTACTCGAACCCGTTGCCAAAAATTCTTGGGAGTCCTTTGCTACCTTCAATCCTGCCGCGCTCTATCTCGGAAATCGCGTACACCTCCTGTACCGAGCTCAAGGATATGACGGTCTGTCCGTACTCGGCTACGCTGCTAGTTCAGATGGGATCCATATTGACACCCGGGAAACTGAACCTGCCTTTGTCCCCGCCGCGGCTACTGAGACTACCGAACTCAAAGACAATTATCCCAGCACGGGAACATATACTTCAGCTGGTGGCACCGGTGGGTGTGAAGATCCGCGACTAGTCGAAATCAATGGCATCGTGTACTTAATCTATGTTTCTTTTGATGGCAGCCATCCGCCAGGCATAGCTCTGACACATATTTCCACCACCAACTTTCTCGCTAAACGGTGGGTTTGGTCTAAACCAAAACTCATTTCAGAACCAGGGAAAATCCAGAAAAACTGGGTACTCTTTCCAGAAAAAATAAATGGGCAGTACGCCATCCTCCATGGCTTGAGTCCGGAAATAAAGATTGAGTATGTAGCCGATCTCCACACACTCGGCAACGGACACACTATCGAGAGTCTCGTATCTCATGGCGGCCGCGGCTATGTCGAATCAGAACGACTGCTCGCCTGGGACAATATCGTCCGAGGTGTCGGTGCCCCACCCCTCAAGACGGAACATGGCTGGCTTATTTTCTATCATGGTATGGATATGCGAGATCCAGGAAAGTATAAAGTGGGTGTCATGCTCCTCGATTTGCAAGACCCGACGAAAATTCTCCGGCGAGCCCACGAGCCAGTCCTCGAGCCAGAAACGACCTATGAAAACAGCGGGCACAAACCCGGTGTCATCTATGTCTGCGGCGCCGTTATAAAAGATCGACAACTCTTCGTATATTATGGTGCAGCGGATCGAACGACCGGAGTCGCCACGACAAATCTCGACACTTTTCTCCAGGACCTCCTCAAGAACCAACCCCTCACCCTCAATAAAGTGCCTCTAAAAAAACACGCGTAATTTTTCCTATGCCATTTTTCAAACGCTCGTTCGAAAACCCAATCCTCGTGCCTCAGAATGATCTCCCATGGGAAGCCGAAGGCGCCTTCAACGGTTCAGCCATCCGTGAAAAGGGAAAAACTCGGCTCCTCTACCGAGCCCAATCACTCCCCCTCCTCCATGATGACGGGCCCTGGCTCTCGCTCTCTTCTATCGGTCACGCCGAAAGCACGGACGGTATTCATTTCAAAAACCACCGGCCCATACTCGAACCGACACTGCCTTGGGAACGCTTTGGTTGTGAGGATCCGCGAATCACAAAATGCGATGGGAAATACTATATTTTCTATACCGCACTCTCCGAATTCCCCTTCCGAGCCGAAGGTATCTCAGTCGGTCTCGCTATCACGAAAAATTTCAAAGTCTTTGAAAAGCATCACATTACGCCATTCAATGCAAAAGCCATGGCGCTATTTCCTGAACGGATCAACGGCAAACTCTGGGCCATCCTTTCAGTAAACACTGATCGTCCACCGGCCACGCTCGCCCTCGCTTCATTTGATACCGAAGCCGATCTCTGGGACACAAATCGCTGGCAAGCCTGGTATCAAAACCTTGACCAGCATGGTCTCAAACTTCAGCGAACAGCCAATGATCATGTGGAAATCGGTGCACCACCGATAAAAACAAAGGCGGGTTGGCTTCTTCTCTATTCCTATATCCAAAAATATCATTCAAACGCACCTCTCTTCACGGTCGAAGCTGTCCTCCTCGCCTTAGAAAATCCGCACAAAATTCTCGCCCGAACAAAATTGCCCCTCCTCGTGCCTGAAGAAGAATACGAACACTATGGAAAAGTCAAAGATATTGTTTTTCCTTCCGGAGCCGTCGTTCGTGGCGACGCACTCTATCTCTACTATGGAGCTGCCGATACAACGACTTGTGTCGCAGTCGGCAGCCTCAAAGAAATCCTCAGTGAAATGAAAGCCCGAACTCAGGATCGGCCACAACTCCTTCGGTATGCGAAAAATCCCGTCCTCGAACCTATTGCAGAACATTCCTGGGAAGACAAGGCTGTCTTCAATCCTGCAGCCATCGACGTTGATGGGAAAACGCTCCTCCTCTATCGGGCCATGTCCCAAGATGACACTTCAGTATTCGGTTACGCCGAAAGTAAGAATGGCTTTCGCATCAGCCGACGGCTCAAAGAACCAGTCTATGTCCCACGCGCGCCTTTTGAGCAAAAAAACGCACCTGGAAACTCTGGTTGTGAAGATCCACGCCTGACACGCTTCGATGATACCTACTATATGCTTTACACGGCTGTCGATGCTACATCCCCTCCGCGGGTTGCCCTCTCCATGATCGCGGCAGATGATTTCCTCGCCGAACGCTTTGACCGTTTTTCTTATCCGGTTCTGATCTCTCCACCCGGTATCGATGACAAAGATGCTTGTCTTTTCCCTGAGAAGATCGGTGGCAAATATGTCATCCTCCACCGTATTCAGCCTTCAATTGACATCAACTTTCTGGATGATCTCGCCTTTGATGGAACAGCCCGCTACCTTATGCATCGTCCATTTATCTTTCCGCGCCGAGGTATGTGGGATAGCCGGAAAATTGGGATCAATACTGCACCGCTCCGGACAACCGCTGGCTGGCTCATCCTCTACCATGGAGTTTCTGAATACGATGGGCACTATCGAGTCGGGGCCATACTCCTCGATCTGGAACATCCTGAACGCATTATCGGGCGCAGCCGACACCCACTCTTCAGTCCCGAAACAGACTATGAACGCATCGGTGTTGTCCCCAATGTTGTCTTTCCCTGTGGCGCGGTGATTCGAGGAAAACAACTTATCACCTATTATGGTGGTGCAGACCGAGTTATCGGTGTCGCCTCAATTTCGCTTCCCAAACTTCTGAAATCCCTCCTCCGCGATGGATCATAAAGATAGCTACCTTCAAAAAATCCCAGGATCACCCGGGATTTTTTTAAATATCACCGAAAGCTAGTGGATTACACTACTGCCCCGAATTCATCATTGGAAATGTCATCCCCTCTGGCAACTTCCCCTGCATTTCCTCCATTGTTTTCATCGATTGTTCCATCATTTCACATTGATCCGTGAAGGTGATATCTTTCGGGATCGTAAAATCACCACTCGAGGCCGGCTCACACTTGACATTCTTTGCCATCTCAAAGGCCCTCTCCATGCCCTGCAACGCAGTGGCTGGAGCCTCACTAGGCCTAGCGAAATCCTGAGCGGTCGCTTGGAGCTTCTCGAGACAGACTTTCGACATCTTCATACCGGTCTTGGTCGCACTCGTCCAGGAATACTGATTCTCACCATCAAAAACGCCATACACCGTCATGTTGTCGGTCATGGTCGTCGACGCATACTTCTCTCCGTCCACCATCACCCTCGACTCAAAGGCTTTGCCACTCTCATTCATCGTGTAGGTGCACTGCATCTTTTGGCCCAGCCCCATCGCATCCTTGATGGACGACACCATACTACCCTTCTCTTCTTTTGCTCCACTCGATGATTTATCAGAGGCCGCCGTCTTTTCGTTGATGGCTTGCTCCATACTGGACAAACTGCTTTGTCGATTATTCCAGTAAAAGAATCCACCGATGAGGAACACCCCAACCACCCCAAGTCCGATAATTTTTCCCATAAGTATTTCAATAAATATATCTGTAGTATATCACCTCTTCGAAATGTACTGCGCCAACCCATCGCTTGAATGTCAATCCCATTCCAGAATTGAACAAAAACAAAGGAGGTCTCACTGAGGTCTTTCAACTACTCATGTTGTCTAGGAAACTCTATCTGGTGATAGAAAAATGGTCACTTGAAGCGGAGGCGGGGCAATCGCGCTCAACAGAAAACCTGAGAAGTAGAAATAAGGCTTATCTAAAAGTCATTTTCCGACTAGACCAGTTTACAGAAGCCTGGATTCCTGCTAGGCTCCCAGTACAGGCCCTATGCTCGCGCGACTTTCCGAACCGACTCTTCTCCTCGCCTGTCTGGGCGTTTTTTTCCTTTTATTAGGAACCCTGGCACTCATGGTGTTTCTTCTCTCTCGGAAATTGCGTCGCCAGGAAGAAAAACTCGCCGTATTTTTCTCCGGCAAAGAGGCTCGGGACCTCGAAACACTTCTGCTCGAGGAAAAGGAGATGATCGCTTCGGTAGACACCGATGTTCAAGAGCTCTTTCAGATCTCAAATCAGCTGCATCAACTCGGCAATCGAAGTTTGCATAAATGTGCCATCAGGCGCTTCAACCCTTTCAAGGAAACTGGTGGAAACCAAAGTTTCGCGGTGGCATTCCTTGACGGAAAAAACTCCGGTGTCGTTTTCTCATCACTCCATACTCGTGAGGGCACCCGAATTTTTGCAAAACCCGTCAAGCACGGTGAAGCCGACGGCTTTCCCTTCACTGAGGAAGAGAAGGCTACCATCCGTGAAGCCGAGCATGGCCCACAAGAAAAGAAAGTCTAACCCGTCTTACAACAGTATTTTTATTCATCCAAGCGATCCTCACTCATGAGCTCTTCCGAAACCGTTACATCTATCGCGCTTCCCGAAATAGTAACCGTAAAAAAATTAGCGGAACTTCTTCATGTCCCTGTCTCCAGCGTCATCATGGAGCTCATGAAGAATAAGATCATCGCAACGATCAATGAAGAAATTGATTTCGATACCGCTTCCATCATCGCCAATGATCTGGGTTTCGAAACGACTGCCGACACAACCGAAAAGGCTGGCTCACTCACACTCGAAGATCTTACCAAAATCGTTCTAGCCGAAAAAACAGAAACCGACCGAAAACTTCTGGTACGATCGCCCATTGTTACAATCCTCGGCCATGTCGATCATGGCAAGACGACTCTCCTCGACACAATTCGCAAAGCCAATGTCGCAGCTGGTGAGGCCGGCGGCATCACGCAAAAAATCAGTGCCTACCAAGTGAAGAAACATGGTCAGCTCATCACCTTTATCGACACCCCCGGGCACGAGGCCTTTTCTGGTATGCGCGAGCGCGGTGTCTCTATCGCCGATATCGCTATCCTCGTCGTCGCAGCAGATGATGGTGTCCGGCCCCAGACCAAAGAAGTCATTCAGTTCATCAATGAGAAAAAACTCCCTGTCATTGTAGCCATTAACAAAATCGATAAGCCCGGGGCGCGCGCCGATCGGGTTAAACAAGAATTAGCCGAAAATGGTATTCTCTTTGAAGGTTGGGGAGGGACTGTCATGTGTGTCGAAGTGAGCGCCAAGAACAATATCAATATCGACAAACTCCTTGACGCTATCCTGCTCGTCGCAGAAGTTGAGGAATTTACCGCCGATGAAAAACGAGATGGGATTGCCGTCATCCTTGAAAGCCATCTCGACCCACAAAAGGGTCCCGTCGCTACCGTGCTTGTAAAAACTGGTACCCTCAAAATCGGTCAGGATATCATCGCCGGATCAGCCTTCGGTCGCATTCGACGCCTCGAGGACTTCATGGGGAAAAATCGCGAATCAGCTGGCCCCTCTGTCCCAGCAGTGCTCTATGGTTTCAATGATGTCCCGCAAGTGAATGATGTCGTGCAAGTTGTCTCTGGAAAATCACTGGCCCGTATGAAATCCCAAGAGGCTCTCTTGAAGGAGGGCGAGGTGAAGAAGGTTATCCGCAAAGAGGACGAACACATAAAGCGCTTTCCAATCATCATCAAGGCCGATGTTCAGGGATCGCTCGAGGCACTCCAACAAATCCTCGGCGCGATTGAACATCCCGAAGTGGCCATCGATGAGATTGCCGCCGGTGTCGGTAGCATCACCGAGTCCGATGTAAAACTGGCTGCTTCGAGCAATGCCAAGATTTTTGGTTTCAATGTCGAGCCAACATCTGTTGCCAAACGCATTGCTGAAACGAGTGGTGTTATTATTCAAAGTTTCAATATCATTTATAAGCTCGTCGAGACAGTGAAGACCGATCTCGCTCATCTCCTCCCACCAGAAATCATTCGCACGGATTTCGGCCGTCTATCTGTCTTGGCCATCTTCAAAAGTGGCAAACGTGATATGATCATCGGTGGCCGTGTTTCCGAAGGCAAGATTGTTCGCGGATCACTCCTCGAGGTGAAGCGTGAAGGCGAAATCATCGGCTCAGGGAAAATGGGCAATCTCCAGCGAAACAAAGAAAATGCTGAAGAAGTCGGGCAAGGAAATGAGTGTGGACTCGTCTTCGATGGCCAGGTAAAAATTCAGGTCGGCGATACGCTGATCTCATACCAGGTGGAGGAAAAGCGCCGGACACTCTAGACCATCCGCACCAGATTCACAAAACCGGCCGAATATGATCAGCCGGTTTTCTGCTCTCTAGTATCTATTCATGATTGACCGAGTCATTCCTCACCAGCGTCACTCCCCATACCCGTCAAGGCTCATGGTAGACTAAAAACTATGCAAACCAATCTCCCCACCCCCGTCCAGGAAACAATTCAATGCCTCGAACAGGCTGGTTTCAAGGCGTACATCGTTGGTGGATCGCTTCGTGATATACTCCTCGGCCGAACACCCAAAGACTGGGATATCACCACCGACGCGCGGCCAGAAGAAGTTCAACAGCTCTTTCCCGACTCAGTATATGAAAACACCTTTGGGACTGTCGGCGTAAAAGTTCCACGATTTCTTCCTTCCGCTCCCAAAGCATCGTTGGCCCCAGATGACGCACAGGAGGAAACGGACGCATGTGACATCATCGAAGTTACGACTTTCCGGACAGAAACTGAGTACCTTGACGGACGACATCCTGACACGGTAACTTTTGTGCCCTCCGTTGAAATGGATTTGGCTCGCCGAGACTTCACAGTCAATGCGATGGCTGGACGCATAACGGGCGATGGAGATGCGGCCACTCTCGAGATCATTGACCCATTTGGAGGGCAAGTCGATCTTGATAAGAAAATTCTGCGAGCCGTCAACGAACCCCAAAAACGATTTGCTGAAGATGGTCTACGGCTCATGCGAGCTGTCCGACTGATCACCGAACTCAGTACCGCACACAAGGAAGTTCTCGACTGGACTATTGAAGAAAAGACCTACGCCGCACTCAAAACCATGTCCAACAATCTCACACGTGTGGCTTTTGAACGCATCCGAGAAGAGTTTTCACGCATTATCCTCTCGGCACATCCGAGCCAAGGTGTAGCCCTCCTCCTCGAAACCGGACTGCTCCAACACATCATCCCCGAACTCGTCGAGGGTGTGGGTGTTACTCAAAACCTGCATCACATCTACACCGTCTGGGAACACAACCTTCGAGCACTCGCTACCTGTCCGTCTGAAAAACTTTCTGTCCGTTTGGCAGCCCTCCTCCATGATGTCGGAAAACCTCGAACAAAACGGGGGGACGGCTATCACTCGACATTTTACAATCATGATCATGTCGGGGGACGGATGACAAAAAAGATCCTCGAACGCCTTCGTTACCCGAAAAAAATCGTTGATCATGCCGCATTACTCGTTGATAACCATCTGTTCTACTACAATGTTGGTGAAGTAACTGAAGCCTCTGTCCGCCGCCTCATCAAGCGCGTTGGTCGCGAGAACATGGATGATCTCATGGCCGTACGGATTGGTGACCGGCTCGGATCAGGCGTACCCAAAGCCAAACCCTACAAACTCCGCCATCTTGAATACATGGTTGACAAAGTATCTCAGGACCCGACATCAGTGAAGATGTTAAAAATCAATGGATCAATCCTCATAGAAGAACTTGGTCTCGCTCCAAGCCCAAAAATCGGAGCTATCCTCGATTGTCTCCTCGCTGAAGTCATCGACGACCCTAAGCGCAATGTCCGAGCCCATCTGCTTGACCGCGCCCGACAACTCATGGATAATGACCTCGATGTACTTCGCGGTTTGGCCCAGGAGCGCATCAATAAAGAGCGTGAAGCCGAAGACAAGACCATCCGTGGCAGACACCGCGTTTCTGAATAATTGAAAATTTTCTCAAAAGAAACAGCTCATCCCTTGACCGCCTGGGGTCAAGAATAAGATACTTTCCAATAGGCGAAGAGCGAACGGGTTGGTGTTCAACGCCACATCAATACCAATAAATGAGGTGGTGGTAGTACATGCGCTTCGCCCTGTACCAAAAAAAATACCGGAGTGTGGTATAACGGTATTACGCACGCTTCGGGTGCGTGTAATTCGGGTTCAATTCCCGGCACTCCGACACTATATTTTGGTATGGGGCAAGGGTGCGTGTAAACTGATTTTCCAACTGAAGGAGAATATTTCCCACACCCGATTGAAAAGTACAGAGACTTACGACTCCAGAACACCCTTCACCGCAAAACTCTGTCAACACGCTATGAAGCTGCTCATCAAACACCCAACCGATACGGCTATTACCCTGTTCCGGCGAAGTGGATACACGTTTCAACGAGAAGAAAATGGTGAGCTGAGTTTTATCCGATCGCTCGCCAGAGCTGGATACCCGCGTTTCCATTGCTATGTGCGATCCCAACCCGAGGGATTTGAATGCAACCTCCACCTTGATCAAAAGCGTGAGACCTATGGCCGAACAACCAGACATCATGGTGAGTATACTGATGAAGGAGCACTCGCAGATGAAATCCAGCGAATCGAACGCATCATCGGAACTCTCTCCCGAATCACCTAAGAAGTTGAGACGGGAAGTGTATTGATCAATTGCAGTGCTATATGCCATGGTGGCGGAACCGGTATACGCGCTAGCCTTAGGAGCTAGTGGGAGCAATCCCTTGAGAGTTCGAGTCTCTCCCATGGCACAGTCCTATTGACGAGTTGAGTGACGGGGCAGGCACCAGCCTTAGGAGCTGGGGCTCGAAAGAGCGTGAGAGTTCGAGCCTCTCCTTCGGCACCAGTAACCCCAAAGAAAAATGTCTCTTGCTTTTTTGATTTGGCGGGGGTGAATTTTTTCTTGAAAAAGGAAAGGATATTTTTCTTTGGTGTTCTGCCCGTAAAGATATTCTGGCAAGTGGCGGGACTAATGCGGACTCGGTTTTGCGAAAACTATTTTTTGGGGAGGAAAGGATTTCGCAAAACACTCGACTAATCTTTTTTGAATTCGGATGTCGCAAGTGGAGGAGGGGTTTGGGGAGGAATCCTCCGCTTGCTCCGCTATTTTCTTTTGGCGAATTTCGGGCGGGCAATTTTGAAAAACTAAGGAATGAGTCTTTTGTATGTTCTTGGAAAAGGCACTGCGTCGGAAACCATCTCTTTATCCAAAACTTTAGCAATAAGTCTGTCCAGCCCAAGACAAAAACCTCCATGATCTACGGCTTTGTCTACAATAGAGATGTAGAATTCATAATTGCTTATATCGATTCCCGATAATAACATTGATTTTCTAATTTGTTCCCCGTCTGTTTGCCTAATGGCACCACTTACAAGTTCCCAACCATCAACAATAACATCAAAAGTTTCAGTCAATCCACCTGATTTATTTTTTGTATAAAACTTTTTTATTGTATCTGGATAATCTTTTACGACGAAAATATCGCTGGCATTTCTACTTTTAATTAACTGACCTAGTTTAGCTTCACTTACTAGACCAAGGTCATCACCCATCGTTACAGGGTTACCATTTTCTTGAAGAAGTTTGACTGCTTCACAATATGTCAGCACAGGAATTTTATCAATTTCTGGTAGAACTAAATGACTCGTAAGACTAAAAGTTTTAATCAAATCATCGTTTACCTTCTTAATTATCTGACAAGCCAAATAATATAAGTCCTCTAAACTTTTAGGATTTTTTAACTCAATATCTAACCCAATTGATTCTTGCAGATGTCGATAGGATTCACTCGTTTCTTTTCTCCAAAAAGGACCAATTTCATATATCATGTCCAGACCAGATGCAACAAGAATTTGTTTGTAAATTTGATTAGATTGTCTCAAAAATGCAGGGGCGCCATTCATCCAATCTACATTTATTGTCCCTCCTTTATCAACTTTTGGTGGGTCGGTAGAAAGACCTACGATATATGGCGTCGTGACCTCTATAAATTTTTTATCATCCAGATAGTTCCTGATAATTTTATGCATTTTACTTCTCTGGCTAACCAAGATTAACATGTTCTCGTCCAACTTTTTAAAATTACTTTGTCTTTGTTTATCTATATACAGCTTTGCGATATTCCTGTTAACTTGATCAACGACCGCATCTATTTTCTTGTCTATAATGCTCCTTGCTTTACTAATTTCATTTTTTCTTACTCCTACATTTCTTTCTGCGATTTCTGATAACTTTTCTATCCCAATAAAGTTATTAACTTTACCAGCTAGCAATGAAGGCGTTGATAAATCGACAAAGAAAATTCTGTTAACATCATCAATTTTGATTAACAAATTATCTACAACTCGGCTGGTCTCGGCATTATTATCAACAGCAATAATAATACATGCTATGTCATCCGATGATTTGAAATCTGCAAAAGATGAATAATGAACACTCGTTTCATTAAGATTTCCTTTTTGAACATCAATAATTGTCCTATTGACTATGTGTAGTGGTAAGGCGTTTTCTACATTTAAAATTTTAGCAACAAGTTTTCCAGACTTCCCATAACCAACTAATACAGATTTCTTTCCTGCTGGGATATTTTTTACCACAAGCTCACTTGCTATTCTTTCCAAAGAGGTGTTTCCGTCAAAAATACTAGTTTTTAGCTTACATTCATTGGCAAGATCATTAAGCCAATCGGCAATGAATATAAATGGGCTTCCGACTCCGTGTAAGCCAGATTTCAATCCTTCGACCACTTGCGACAAAACCTGAGAATCACCGATTGTAACGCTATGAATTCCGACAGCACATTCGCCTAAAAACTTTATGGCATCAATCCCGTCATAAAGTTTTATATCTCTAATCAAACTCATTATTCCATTATGCGCGTGGGAATCCCAAGTCGACAACATTCTTCCCTTCATATACTCGAAAGAAAGATCGTCTTGATAAGAAATCAATAGCATAATGGCATTGCACTTCTCTATCACCACAATAGAATCAATTTCAAGCCCTAGGTCATTTTTAAATTGATTTAGAAATTCAGAATCATGTTTTAGATTTGCCGATTTTAAATTATTCAAAGCCCTTTCATCGAGTCTTTGATAATTCAACGCTGCACAAATTATTTTGTTTGAAAGTGTCATAAGTTTTTATGAATAACTTCTACAGTCGCTTGATGTAATGGGGTAACCGTAACCTCATTTATTTGAACGCGTTCCGGAAGATTTATTACATATTTAATGATATCAGCAATATCGTCCCCTGATAATGGAGTGATTCCTTTGTATACGCTTTTGGCTTTTTCAGTATCTCCACCAAAACGAATGGTGCTAAAGTTTGTTTCAACTAATCCTGGCTGTATATTTGTTACTCTAATATCATTTTGCACCACTTCTTTTCTAAGTCCATCAGAAATAGATTTTACAGCCGCTTTTGTTGCTGCATATACAATGCCTTTAGAATAAGATGTGATGCCTGCAATAGAACCAATATTGATAATATGTCCGCTGTTTCTTTCTTTCATACCCTTAAGTGCGAACTTAGAAACCATAAGTAAGCCTTTTATATTGGTATTGATCATTTGATCCCAATCTTTAACATTACCGTCTTCGAGTTTCTCTAGTCCCAAAGCGAGCCCAGCAGAGTTTATCAATACATCAGGATAAAGATTACTGGATTCTAAATTTTCAAACATTTTAGAAATCTGAGACTGGCTAGTAACATCAACAGTAAAGATATGTACGTCCTTATTGCTGTTTACTTCGGATTTAACATTTTTTAACTCCGAGAGATTTCTGGAGCACAAAATCAATTTATTTCCATCAGATAGTTTTTTGACACATGCCAATCCAATACCACTACTTGCTCCCGTAATTAGTATCGTTTTCATAGGGAAGATTTTTTAAAGTTTATTCCCAACTCAACTCTTTGTTTATTGGATATTTCAGCGGGCGCGTTCATCATTAAATCTTTCCCATCGCCGGTCTTCGCGAAAGCAATCATTTCTCTTATATTCGGTTCTTGTTCAAAAATCATCATGAGCCTATCAAAGCCCCACGCAATGCCTCCATGCGGGGGAGCCCCAAGTTCCAATGCTTTCAACATATGGCCAAAATTATTTTCTATTCTCTCATCGTCATAACCCATGATTTCGAAAGTGGTTCGGAGAGCAAAAGGTTTATGGTTCCTTATGCTTCCACCCCCAATTTCAAGTCCATTCAAAGTAATATCGTATTGTGTGGTAAGAATTTCCCCGATACTCTCTTTGTGTATAAATTTTTCAAAATCTTCGTCTCTTGGTTTTGAAAAAGGATTGTGAGTGAATGTCCATTCGCCAGTGCCATCAACATTATCTTCTCCTGTCTTTTCAAACATAGGAAAATCTACAATCCAAAGAAACGCAAGAAGATTTGCGTCCGTTTTATCCTCCCTTATGTCAGGCCTATCATTTCCATACTTTTCCATTGCTTCTTTGTAGGACATTCTCGGAAAAGGAATTTGCTGAATTCTTTTTTCGGGATAGTATTTTTCTACAATATCAATCAAGAGTTTCTCATTTAACTGCATAATATCTTCTTCAGTAACAAAAGCCATTTCCATATCAAGCTGGGTAAACTCAGGCTGCCTATCACCGCGAGTATCCTCATCTCGCATACAGCGTGCAAACTGAAAATACTTTTCAAATCCACCAACCATTAAAAGTTGTTTGTATTGTTGTGGAGATTGAGGAAGGGAATAAAAGTTTCCTTTGTAAATTCTACTGGGCACAACATATGAGCGAGATCCTTCGGGTGTCGGTGCAGATAAAAGAGGCGTTTCTATTTCTAAAAAGCCATCTTTTTCAAGATAATTTCGAATGAAATTTTGAATTTTAAATCTATTTGCAATATTTTTGTGCATTCTGTCGCTTCGTAAATCCAAATATCTGTATTTGAGACGAATAGATTCATTCACCTCTCTAGTATCGCCACTAATTGGGAACGGCAAAGTTGCCGATTCATTTAAAACAGTGATATGCAAAATCTCAAGTTCTATATCTCCATTTAGTATTCCTAATTTTTTATTTTTCTCGGGTCTTTCATTTACCTTCCCAGTAACCTCAACTACAAATTCTTCTCGTAGAGTTTTACCAACTTCCATCGCTTTACTATTTGGTAATATCACACCTTGCACAATGCCTGATGTATCACGAAAATCCAGAAAGATCATTTTCCCCTGATCACGGCGAACATTTACCCAACCATAAACAATAACCGTTTCCTGTTTTTCCCCGGATAATTCATTTATGTAAGTTCTTTTTTCCATATCTTTTATCTAATTAAATCATCAATGCTCACGCTAAAGGCTTTCGCAACCTTTTTAAGCGTGACTAATGTTGGATTCTGGTTTTCACCAGATTCCATTTTAATAAGCGTGTTATTGGCGACATCCGCCAATCTCGCTAATTTTTCCT
Organism: uncultured Bdellovibrionales bacterium; assembly: GCA_964530135.1. Lineage (GTDB taxonomy): Bacteria > Patescibacteriota > Minisyncoccia > Moranbacterales > UBA1568 > SSEF01. The sequence goes on from CAZGXN010000009.1 coordinate 35,485, forward strand.
GCGAAAGTCCTTTGGCTTCTCGCAATTTCTTTATGTTGTTTGCTAAATTTTGGCTTGTTGACATATAATCAATAAAAGATTAACATTATAGTAGAGTATCCATTTATCTATTAATACTATGATGTTACACCAATATTTCAAACAAATCAAATCGGCTAATAGATTTTTTGTGTTGCCCGCCCGAAATTCGCCAAAAGAAAATAGCGGAGCAAGCGGAGGATTCCTCC
>CAZGXN010000010.1:0-33532 GCA_964530135.1 uncultured Bdellovibrionales bacterium
TAGAGCACGGGACTCATAAGCCCGGGGTCGCGAGTTCGAATCTCGCCCCTGGTACTGGTACACAATTGAATATACGGGGGCGTACCTGCCCGACTGAACGAGTCAGTCGTTCGGGCGGGGCTCAGCTCAAATATGTACACCGTCTACGTTTTACAAGATAGCCAAGGGAAGTTTTATAAGGGCATGACAAATGACCTGGCTAGACGACTTGCAGAACATAGAGGGGGCACAACCAAAACCGCACGATTATGAGTCAACTTCATGTTGTGTATACGGAAGTGCTTCCTGACAGAATATCTGCCAGAAGAAGAGAAAAGTATCTCAAGTCTGCGGCAGGAAGAAGATTTTTACAAAAGGTTCTCAATACGGGGGCGTAGCTCAGCTGGTTAGAGCGTCTGCCTGTCACGCAGAAGGTCACGGGTTCGAGTCCCGCCGTCCCCGCCAGAAAAGTATGAATCATACTCCTGTATTCACTGTAAAAGATTTGCTCCGCTCGATTGTCCTCGGGATACTCATCGGTTGGCTCCTCATCTCAATCCACAATCCCGAACATCAGCGGTTCGACTTTAAGGTTGCTATCGCCGTCCCAATTGGACAGTCTCAATTGGATAATGTCAAAAGCGGCCGCGCAGCCGCTTTTTTGTACGAATAAAGAACACATTCGACTACCAGACCCAACGGAGCGCGACAACTACATAACCGATAGCAAGGCATGTCAGACTCATAAGGAAGAAGCGCCGACCATGTGCCCTGAGTGCAGGATCGCTGGCAATGTCTTTGGATGCCACTCCAATATTCTTGAAAAGAAAAAGTGTCTCGTAGAGTCGAATAATCACAACCCAACCGAGAAACATGCCGACATAAAGTCCGAGTCCGGGCATCCAGGGGTTGGCGAGCTCGGCCGTCGGCACGGCAGGCGCTCTAGTCAACCATTTCATCCACCCCGCCCACTTCATATCATAGACATGAATCACCGCAAGGAGGATGACAAGTCGAAGTCCCCAGCGTTGCATGAACCACCAGCGCGAAGTGCCAAGACTCTCAATCATTTTCCGAAACGAGATACTAAAAAGAAACACAAGTAACGCCGCGCCGATAAGTCCGGCAGCAAATTCAAGTGAGAGGAATGAGAGCTTTTCCTGGGGAAATTTTTTTGGAAGTAAAAAATACGAGATGATGGAATGCGCTACAATAAAGAAAGCTCCAACAATGCCGAGCTCTTTTCTGTAACCGAGCCATGTGTCGAAATGATCGAAATACCGTGTAATCGGACCAATGAGGAATGTCAGTGCAAGAAGCACCATGCCGACGCCCGCCAATGCCTTGTTCGGCACATACAACATATCGGCCGTCAGTGGCGCATCAAAGTAATACCCCCGCCGAATAAGCAGATAGCAACTAAACAAAACGAACAGTACTGTCGCGATGAGAAGCGCAATGAAATAGTCACGACTCCTGGATGGCTTATGTCCTTCCATATGTGTGTGAGTTACTTTGTTTCAGTATACCATAAAAAGAGCTCCGGATACTGATAATGAGTAATTATCTCAATAGAAACCGACGACGAGTATACACTCGGGGAGGTAACGGAGATCATTACAAAGTACCCTGCCCGGGAATTCGCAATTACCTTTTCAGTCTGTATACTAAATACATATCAATGTATCAGCCACATCATTATGCGCATCGCATTTTTTGAAATCCAAGACTGGGAGCAGCCACTCCTCGAAGCTGCCTTTGTTGGTCATACTTTGTTTTTCTCAAAACAACCACTCCAAACTTCCGATCTACCGACTCTGAAAGACTTTGAAGCCCTTTCTGTCTTCATCTACAGCCATGTTGATTCAGAGGTCATCGAAGCCCTGCCCAATCTCCGCCTGATAGCAACCCGTTCTACCGGCTACGACCATATCGACACGGCGGCGGCAGAGGCCCGAGGTATCATCGTTTCCAATGTTCCAACGTATGGTGAACACACCGTTGCCGAGCATACTTTTGCACTCATCCTTGCACTCTCGCGCAATGTCCATAAGTCACATGTCCGCCGGTTAAAAAATGATTTCTCCATCGAGGGGCTCAAGGGTTTCGACCTCAAAGACAAAACGATTGGCGTCATCGGGGCGGGCAAGATCGGTCTGCATGTTATAAAAATTGCCCGTGGCTTTGGCATGCGCGTCCTCGCGTATGATGCGTTCCAAAATCACTTCCTCTCCGATGTTCTCGATTTCAATTATTGTTCACTTGAGCATCTCCTCAGCAAGTCTGACATCATCACGCTCCATACACCCTACACAGAAAAGACCCACCATATCATCAATGAACATTCAATCAAGACAATCAAGCGAGGAGCGCTCCTCGTCAATACGGCCCGTGGCGAGCTCGTGGATAATGACGCACTCATCCTCGCGCTGGATCAAGGCATCCTCGCAGGCGCTGGCCTCGATGTCATCGAAGGCGAACAACTCATCAAAGAAGAAAAAGAGCTACTCGCTGGAACAAAAAAAGATATTGATCTCCGAGAGCTCATCAACGATCACAATCTGCTCCGCCGAGACAATGTCGTCTATACACCACATATCGCCTTTTATTCAGACGAAGCATTACACCGCATCCTCCACACCACGATTGAAAATATCACCTGTTTCGTTGACGGATCGTGCCGGAATCAGGTCACGAAATAGCGGTCCGGACAATCTTTTCAAACTCCCGCTTCGACACGGGTGTCACCGAGAGCCGGTTTCCCGGGCGCAAGATGATGAGACCGGCGAGCGTCTTTTCCCGCCGCAGTGCCGCGATCGAGAGAACGGATTTGAATTTCTTCACAAACTTCACGTCTACGAGCATCCAGCGCGGGGTTTCTTGGTCTGATTTCGGATCATAGTACGGACTCGTTTTATCAAACTGCGTCATATCCGGATACGGCGCCCCGATAACTTCAGCGATCCCGGCCACTCCAGGTTCAGCACAGCTGGAATGATAGAAGAGTACTGCATCGCCGGGCTGCATCTCATCGCGCATAAAATTCCGCGCCTGATAATTCCGCACTCCATACCACGGTACCCGCTTGTCGCGCGCGAGATCATCAATCGAATATTCACTCGGCTCGCTCTTCATGAGCCAATATTGTTTTTCTTGTTTCATAATTTCAGTATACAAAATAATTTGGGCCCGAGTCTCATGCGAGAGTCCCGGGCCCATATGTCAGCCATCTCAATCAGGGTGGTCAGCGAAATCGGCTCAAACTACATTGCCAACATCCCACATCGACGCTGTAAAAGGTGCATTCTTGTTACTCTGGAGAGAACCTCGAGCAAAACCAAAGCACGGGATACCACCTTTTTCGAGCCGCATAAAGGTAGCCATCTGATGCCATCGACAGTTCAGCGTTTTAATATACCCTTCTGCAGTGTATTCATCACCCGGAGTATTCACGCCAAGTGCCTGTTCGCAGTACTCAGGAATTCTATTCGGATGCATAGCAAGTAGACAGGCAACCTCAAACGCTCCCAGCGGAAACTCACTTCTTTCCCTTTGGAGGCAGTGGGCTCGCACCATGCGATCAGACTGACCCTTTCTCAACGCCCCCATTTGCACCGGGACAATCATGATCTTGCCACCGACATGCCGTCCCCAGTCCCAGGCAAGACGATTCCGGGCATAGCTGGATTTGTATTTTCCGACTTCTTGACCAACAAAGTGCGGACGAACATGATCCTCGAACTTCAGTCCTTCAATGCCTCCGCAAGTCGAGAATACGTCGGGCCGATTACCGCAGACGGTGTTCAGCCAGATCAAGGCATCGACAAGAACCTCCCAGTGATTGCCTTTGAGCTCTTCCTGCATTGGCAGAGCGGCCCAGCCTTCGGCCCACTTGGGTACTTCAGGAAGCCCAGCTACGATGACCTTCATCGCTGGCTTGCGATCAATCCGAAATCGATCGGCAACCATGTGCACCTGCTCCTCGATCGGCCGGAGACCTGTGTAGGCAACGGGATAGAGAAGATTGCTTTCTACCCAGTCGCAGGCGAAGCCGCCCCGTTCATCGAGAAAATCTTTGATGTGCCAATCCGCGTTGTGCTCGTGCATGAAGCAGGCTTCCGCATGACTCCTCGTTGACAGGTTAGCGACAAACATCTTGACCAGTTCGCCCAGTTGATCCGGGCTAATACTCTTGCTAGTAAACATGTCCCGACTCCTAGTTTGGTAAATCCGTTTACCGTGACGACTTGTCAAATGATTCAGACAAGCTTCGTGATTATAATTTTTTATATGCACAAAGCTTGCCTGAACGAGTGCTCTGACTGAATCTCTAAAACCCTCTTTTTCAAAGAACAGGTCCGGGTTGGACATTGGAGTATACAACTCTCTTTAGAACTTTGTCTATGGTAACGTTTCATTCAAATTTGCTTGAAAATCAGCCTTCACCTAGAATGGCCACTATAATATGAACGAATCCCTCGCCTTTCATCTCCTGAACCGGCTGCCGGGTTGCGGCGCCAAGACGCTCCGCTTCCTCGTCGGTAGTTTCGGGTCGGCGGTAGCCGCTTGGACGGCCGATGAGAGCGAGTGGCAGAGGCTGGGCCAGCCCCGACTGGCGGCCATGGCCGCCGCCCGCCGGACAATTGATCCTGAAAGTGAACAGTTATCCCTGAGAGAAGCGGCCATCACCGTTGTTTCCTTTACCGATCCGGCTTTCCCCGCCCTTCTCGCCGAAATCCCTGATGCGCCCGCCCTTCTCTATGTTCGAGGGAGCTTCCAGGATTGGAATCAACGGCCTCTCATCGCGATTGTCGGATCAAGAAAATTTACAAATTATGGCAAGCAAGTTGCGACAGAGCTCACACGCCATCTCTCGCACGCCGGCTATGTGATTGTCTCTGGTCTCGCCTTTGGGATTGATTCGATCGCTCACGAAGCCGTACTCGAGACTGGGGGCATCACACTTGCCGTCATCGGCAGTGGCATCAATGATCGTTCCATCTCGCCTCAGACACATCTCAACCTCGCCCATGAAATAATAGAACGCGGTGCGCTCTTGTCCGAGCTCGCTCCAGGCACAAATGCATCCGTCGGGACTTTTCCCGCGCGGAATCGGATCATGGCTGGTATGTGTCAAGGTATCGTCGTTGTCGAAGCCGCTGAAGCATCCGGTAGTCTCATCACCGCCCGACTCGCCCTTGACTACAACCGCGAAGTGTTCGCCGTTCCTGGATCGATTTTCTCGCCAGCCTCAACCGGCACGCACCAACTGATCAAAGACGGTGCCCGACTCGTAACCGGTATACAGGATATTCTCGAGGAATTTTCTGGAAATCACCCGTCACATGTAACTCATCCAGACACTGACCTTACTCCTCCCGCTGATCTCTCTCCTGACGAAATACATATCTATACTACTTTGACCCATGAAGCGCTTCACATTGACAAGCTCACGATGCTCGTTAGACTAGAGACGACGCGTGTGAGTATGGCACTTACCCGACTCGAGCTCCGCGGACTGGTAAAAAATATCGGAAACATGCATTATATAAAAAATCATAAAACTTAAGATGTGCACCAGCTGACATAAACAATGCTCTCTTTTTATTTTTTTGCTTTACTTTAGGTTTTATGTTTCTGACTTTATGAAACTCCTCATCGTCGAATCCCCTTCCAAAGCGAAGACAATCGAAAAGTATCTCGATGGCGAGTACAAAGTCGTCGCCTCCATTGGCCATATCCGCGATCTCCCCAAGAGTAACAAATCAGCTATCGATATCCCAGGCGGTTTTGTACCACATTATGTCGTCTCGCCAGGGAAAGAGTCCGTTGTTGAGTCCATTAAGAAACTCGCCAAAAAAAGCTCCGTTGTGCTCCTCGCGACCGACCCCGATCGCGAAGGTGAAGCGATTGCCTGGCATGTTGCCGAAACCTGTGGGATCAAAAAACCAGCGCGGGTTCTCTTTTACGAGATCACACCGGCTGCGGTGAAAGAGGCCATCGCTCATCCGCGACCACTCGATGAGAACCTCCGCAAAGCCCAAGAAGCGCGGCGGGTACTCGACCGTCTCGTCGGCTACGATCTCTCTGGCCTGATCTGGAAGAAACTCCGCTATGGTCTGTCCGCCGGTCGAGTCCAATCCCCGGCACTCCACATCCTCGTACAACGAGAGAAGGAAATCCGCGCTTTTATTCCGGAAATTTTTTTCCAGTTCACTGGAAATTTTACCAATACACTTCAAAAACCCCTGACTCTCGCCTATACCACCGAACCTCGCCCCAAAGCTGATACAGAAACCGCTCAGAAAGAAGCTGAGGAAATCGTCGCGCATGGAAAACAGTCAACCTGGACCGTCGAGAATGTCAAAGAGACGCCCGCCAAGCGTAGTCCCTACGCACCCTTCACGACATCGACCCTCCAACAGACAGCCAGTTCGCGTCTCGGCTTCGCACCAAGCCGGACGATGAAAGTGGCACAAAAACTCTACGAGGCTGGGCACATTACCTATATGCGCACCGACTCGACCAATTTGAACAAAGATGCGGTCAGTGCCATCCTCACGCTTGTCGAAAAGACATATGGCCAGCGCTCAGTTATGCCACGCATCTTCAAAACCAAGAGTAAAAATGCTCAGGAAGCCCATGAGGCAATTCGGCCAACACACATCGATATGAAGGTGTATGGACGGACGGACGAAGAAAAAAGTCTGTATGCCCTCATCCGCAGCCGCACCATCGCATCGCAAATGACAGACGCCGAAATCTTGCGCACAAAGATCACTGCACGAGCGAGCGATGCCACTGTTCCTCTATTTGCAACCACTGGCTCGGTCGTTATTTTTCCAGGTTGGCTCGCCGAAGACACGGCCGCACGCGGCGAAGACACCGAACTCCCTACGGTCGCAGTCGGTGAGACACTCACACTCCAGTCGATTGAAAGCGAGGAGAAATGGACCGAGCCACCAAAGCGCTATACCGAAGCCGGTCTCGTCAAAGAGCTCGAAAAACGCGGCATCGGCCGCCCATCGACCTATGCCTCAATCATCCAGACGATACAGACGCGCGGATATGTCGACAAAGAAGGTCGCACCCTTATTGCCACCGAAACGGGCGAAGTTGTCGACGACTTCCTTTCACTCCATTTCGCCGAAATCCTCTCCGATACCTTCACGGCTGACATGGAGGATCAGCTCGACGAAATAGCTCTCGGTACCCGAGAGTATGAGAAAACCCTCAAGGATTTTTACAGACCATTTTCAAAAGAAGTACAGAGTAAGGAAAAACTCGAAAAGATGTCGAATCTCGGTGCGGCACCAGCTGAAATGCGCTGTCCAGTGTGCGAGGGCAATATGATCGTCAAACTTGGCCGGACTGGTAAGTTCTATAGCTGTAGTCGTTTCCCCGACTGCACCGGCGCCCTTACCCTCGAAGGCAAGGTCGTCGAAGGACCAAAACCGACGGGCGAGAAATGTCCGAAGTGTGAAAAAGGTGAGCTCGTTGAACGCGATGGTCGCTTCGGAAAATTTGTCGCCTGCAGTAATTATCCAAAATGCAAGTATATAAAAAAAGATGATCCCGCCAATCTCCCCACCACCGGTGTAAAGTGCCCAGTCTGTAGCAAAGGTGAGATGGCTGAACGCCGCGGCCGCTTCGGTATCTTCTACAGCTGCTCCAACTACCCCGACTGCAAACATGCGATCAAGGCCAAACCGACCGGTACGCTCTGCACCTTCAAACGGGAAGATAGGGAGGGTAAAGAGTGCGGCGCACTCATGATGGAAGGCACCAAAACAATCCCTGAACGCTGCTCAGATAAAACCTGCCCAAACCACAATCCGCACAAATTAGAGACTGCAAAAAAATAGCAGCCAGACTTGCCTGCCCGTCCGTAGCCTTTGCGGAGGAGGGTCCAAACCACAATCCGCACAAGCTTAGCGGACAGAAATAGTTTCTGAAAAAAAAGCGGCGGTAGCAATCGTGTGCTACCGCCGTTTGGCGTTCGAGCCCGAAGACTCAGGCCGCTGCCTGCCGGAACAGCTCATTGACCGTGCGAGCCGCCATGAGTGCAGCCACATCCGGCAGTTCGCGTGGATTGACGAACCAATCCCAGCGGCCTTCGATGCCAGCTGCCAGCCAAAAGAGTTGCGGCTGCTCAGGTAGTTCCATCGAAAGCTCGATGCCGCTGTCCCTGACCGTTGCCCGGATGCCCGTGACATACTGGGACACGGCCACCATTTCCGCTTCTTCGGTCTCGAGGTTGCTGTAATCACTGCCGAGGACCGAGAGACTGAATTCGCGAAGCGGATCCAAACTGATGGTGATGCCCGGCCTGGCCAGGAGGCATCGAATGATGCGCTGACCTTCGCGACGGTTCAGCCCAATCTGCTCAATTCGGAATCGAATGTCGACTTCCGGCTGGAGTTGAAGGCCGGACCAGATGACACGACCCATGTCACGGCGAAGAGAAACAAAGTGGTCCTTGGGATTCATCATGATCTCCAGAAGTTTGAGGGAAGTTGTGAAGAAACTGGTGGAAAAACAAAAAGCATTACGCCGATCCTACCTTGGTGTAATGCAGTTTGTTTGCCAGCAGTATACCGGAAAAACACTTTTCTGTCAATGCTCTTGTAACTCCGCGGGACAGTTTTATAAAGCTTTATTTAAGCCATTTTTCTTTTATTCAAACCAGATGAGTCCGGCCATCACAGCTATGCCGGAGAAGACGGCGGCGAGCTGATAGACTGAATCCCTCCACCGCTTTGTCTTGTGCAGCTCTGGAATGAGATCGGCCACCGCGATATAAATGAAGCCACCTGCAGTCACCGGAACGAAGAAGGTAGAGAGGGTGGTCGCATATTCGCCAATCGCAAAAAATACCACCCCGCCAAATAGAGCACAGCCCGCGGAAAGGAGGTTCAGGAAAAGCGCGCGCCTCCGCGTGTATCCAGCGTGCAAGAGTACTGCAAAGTCTCCGATCTCTTGAGGTATCTCGTGTAGCACGACAGCAAGTGTCGTTGCTAACCCGATCGGGAAGCTGACGGCAAAGCTTGCGGCGATGATGACACCATCCAGAAAATTATGGACTCCATCTGACACGAGTATCAGTTTTCCCACTGGATGAATTTCACCCTCGTGTACATCTTCGCCATGATGATGCCAGTGTAGGACTTTCTCTAAAACAAAGAACAAAAGCACGCCGGTGATAATAAGCAGGCTGGCCACAAGCGTGTTGTCGATACTGTCAAATGACTTTGGTATGAGATGAATGAATGCGTCGCCCAACAGCGCACCGACAGCCACACTAATAAAGAGTGGGATATATTTTCGAAAAGCCTCTTCCTTAATAGAGAGGAGAGCGATGCCCGTTAACGAAACCAGACTCACCAGTAAGATGCTTCCAAATGTATACGCGTAGACAGTTGCGATCATAGTTTATTCGGCACACATTTTACAGAGACCGAAAAATTCGAGCGAATGGCGAAAAACTGAGAAGCCTTTTTGGTGGGCTAGGAACGCCTCCTGCTGTGCAAGATCGCGCTCGTCCAGGAGAATGTCTTCTACTTGGTCACATTCGAGACAGATGAGGTGATGGTGATGGCCCCGCTCCGACAATTCGAAATATTGCTTTCGGTCACTGACGATGACACGGTGGACGATGCCCGCCTTTTCCATCGCTGAGAGGTCGCGATAGATCGTCGTCTTGTTGGCCTTTCGACCAGCCGCATGACAACGTTTCACAATGTCTGGTGGAGAGAGCGGAGCAGTAGCCGCATGCAAAACCTGGAGCAATACTTTCCTGGTCGCTGTCTCCCTCAAGGCATATCTCCTGAGTTTCTCTGTACAAGTATCCAACATGCGATCATCATAGCAACTAAGTTGCATATGTCAAGAGAGCAGTGTTTACTTGAAGAGCACGGCCAATCGTGGCAGAATACCCAAACTGAATCAATCCCGACAATCCAACTTCCAAAAAAAACTCCCTATGCCCCCTATCACCATCGAGTCCGTCATCCAGGCCAGTCGTTTTCCTCTCAAAAGTGATCAAGAAAAACGCTTGCGCGAAGCCTATGTATTTGCCACCAAAGCCCATGAGGGACAACTCCGCCGATCAGGTGAGCCCTATATCACTCATTCGCTCCATGTCGCAAAAATCCTCGCAGAAATCGGCATGGATACGACTACCCTCATCGCGGGTTTACTCCACGATGTACCCGAGGATACACCCATCCCCCTCTCCGAAATTGAGACACGTTTCGGCGAAGATGTCGCCTATCTCGTTGATGGTATCACCAAGCTCGGCAAGATAAAGTTGCGTGGTTCACGTGAGGAATACTTCCTCGAGAATCTCCGCAAAATGTTCCTCGCTATGGCCAAAGACATCCGTGTCGTCATCATCAAGCTCGCTGACCGACTCCACAATATGCGAACTCTCGAGCATGTCGCACCGGAAAAGCAGGAGCGCATCGCCCGCGAGACGATGGAAATCTACGGACCCATTGCCAATCGTCTGGGTATCGGTGAAATCAAAGGTGAACTCGAAGACCTTTGCTTTCGATACCTCGACCCCATTCACTATACCGAAACCAAAAAAATTGAAGAGACCTATCTCCATCAGGGAAAGGCCTACATGGATGAAACGGTGGCTCATTTCCGCCGCCTTCTCGAAAAAGAAAAAATTACCGTGCTCGAAATCAGTGGACGGACAAAGTTTCTCTACCGTCTTTGGAAGAAGCTCGAGCGACATGACATGGATATCACACGGATCTATGACCTCGTTGCTGTGCGTATCATCGTCCCCGAAGTCGCTGACTGCTATGAGGCATTGGGTATCATTCACCGCGAATACCGTCCCATGGTCGGTCGGATCAAAGACTATATCTCACTCCCCAAACCCAATGGATACCAGTCGCTCCATACAACAGTTTTCGGACCTCAGGGTCGCATCCTCGAAGTCCAGATTCGCACGGAAAAAATGCATACTGAGGCTGAATTCGGTATTGCCGCTCATTGGATATATACCGAACGCGACCGGCGAGGATGGAAAAATCTCTTTATGCGCAAAAAGGATGTCGTACCGAAAGAACCGCGTGGACTCGAGTGGGTACGTCAGCTCCAGGAGTGGCAAAAAGAAATCGGTCGGGATGATGAAGAGTTTCTCCGCGGACTCAAGATTGACTTCTTCAAAAATCATATCTTTGCCTTTACACCGAAGGGCGACATCATCGAGCTCCCCGAAGATGCCACGCCCGTTGATTTTGCCTACGCTATTCACAGCCAGATCGGCGATGCTGCCTCGGGTGCCAAAGTCGATGGTAAAATTATCCCCCTCGATTACCACATCGCTAACGGCCAGGTAGTTGAGATTCTTACGGAGCGAAACAAAAAAAAGCCCAGCCGCGATTGGTTGGCTTTTGTCAAAACTGCGAACGCTAAAGCGCACATCCGCCGTGCGCTCCGAAACGACAGTCTCTTCGGGAAGTAACTACTCCTTCGTCGCCCGCATGACTTCCTCAATGGAAGTTATCCCCTGGACGATCTTGATAAAGCCATCCTCAACCATCGTCTCCATACCGTTTTTACGCGCCTGTTTTTCGATTTCCTCGCTGGTCGCTGACTGAGTTACAAGCTTTCGAATATCGGTATCCATTTCCAGTACTTCGTAGACACCCACACGGCCACGATAGCCCTCGTTATTGCACTGTTCACAACCCGCTGCTTTATAGAGATCAATATCCTTCCAGGCGTCTACCTTCTCAACAATCTTTTTGGTAAATGGATTTTTTTTCAGCACGGCAAAGATATCATCAAGTTTGTAGAGTTTGCCAAGAGATTCAACTTCCTTCGCATCAAGCCGGTAGGGTTTGCGACATTCTACGCACAATCGGCGGACCAATCGCTGGGCGATGATAACATTGACTGTTGAGGCGATGAGAAACGGTTCTGCACCCATATCCAGCATGCGCGGAAGCGTGGCTGCAGCTGAATTGGTGTGCAATGTCGAGAGTACAAGATGGCCAGTCATCGCAGCATGAAGCGCAATTTCAAGCGTTTCTTCATCCCGAATTTCTCCCACCATAATAATATCCGGATCCTGACGAAGCAGCGAGCGAAGAGCAGCCGCGAAAGTCATCCCAATTTTCGGATTCACCTGAGTCTGATTGACCCGAATCATGCGGTATTCTACTGGATCCTCGACGGTTGAGATATTGACATCTGGAGTATTCAAAATATCCATCGCTGTATAGAGTGTGGTGGTTTTCCCCGACCCTGTCGGTCCCGTGACAAGGATAATACCATTTGGTTTACCAATCTCACGCCGTACTTTTTCGAGTGGTTCACCCACTAATCCCATTTTTTCCAGTGTCAATCCGTGCGATGATTCATCCAACAAACGCATGACGATTTTTTCGCCATCAAAAACCGGCAAGATACTCACCCGAAAAGCTATCTTATATTCATCCTTCTCAATTTTGAACCGGCCATCCTGTGGTAACCGATGCTCATCGAGCTTAAGATTTGAAAGCACCTTGATCCGCGCCACCAGTCCCGAAGCCACATCTTTTGGCAAAGTCATGGCATCATGCAGCACACCGTCGATCCGATACCGTACCACTACCTCAGTCTCGAGTGGTTCAATATGGATATCCGAAGCCGATTGCAGAATCGCGTGCTTGAGCAGCGTATCGACAACCCGAATTATTGGGAGTCCAGCGGCAATCTTTTCAAGATCACCATCTTTTTCTTCTTCACTACTTTTTTTGACTTCATCCGTGAGAATATCACCAAACTCAGCCTTCAGACTCTTTTCATACTGACGGAGGATAATCTGAATACTCTCGCGAGAAGTAAGGCAAGGCACGATTTTCAACCCCGTCTTTTTCCGAATAAAATCGATAGTTTGAATATCCTCGGGATTCAGCATGGCTACCTTCAGGTTTGTTCCTGAACGCTGAAAGGCGACAATACTATACTTTTTGGCGATAGGCTCCGGAACAATGGAAAGAATATCAAACGGAATAATTTCTTTGGAGAGATCAACGAATGGGATGCCGAGCACATACGCATAGACTTTTTGAAGATCAGACTCTGCAATATACTTCTTCTCGAGCAAACAGGCCGCAAGTTCCTTACCCTCCGTCTCACACTCTTTGATGGCCAAATCGAGCTTCTCCTTGGGAATAATATTTGATTCAAGAAGAAACTCCTGCAGTTGTCCTGGTTTAATACGCATAGTTTTTCATTTTTTCATTGTCTCTAGTATACATCACAGACAATAAAGCGTTGAGAGAAAAGTGAACTCATCTCAACTCTCATCCGAAGTTTTTTCCGGACAACAAAACCCTCAGCCCCCCTTTGAGGAGCTGAGGATACACAGACACAGAGCTTCAGCTATTGAACCGTGAGCAGTACTGTTTCTGGTGGACAGAGCGAATTCTCACACAACTCCTTCGCCGGAACACTGAAATTCCAAACGGGCGACCGAACCGTCGCATAAAACCCGAGATGGACGAGTATGCGCTGTGTTCCGACCTGTTTGGCTTGATTGGGAACATACTTTTCAAGACCTTCATCCCCCATATACATGAGGGCGCCGGTCTCAGTCTTGGGCACCAGAGGAACCTTGAGGCCATCCCAACCAAGCGCCAAATGCCGCTGGTAATACCAGGGCGTCAGGGATCGCCACTGACTCTTTTGGCCATGCTGAGGGAATTCCCGGTACACCTCAGCCCAGGTAAGAGGTGCCTTGGCCCGCCAACAATAGGCCACAGCCAATGGAATGCTCTTGTAGGTGACTGGTTCGAGAAGCCGGATAAGCCGCCAAAAATCCTGCCAAATATAAACCCGATTCTCGCGTACCGGATCATGGAGCCAAGATTGAAAGTATTGCTCCGGATACAGTTTGCGACAAGCTTCGGGTGTCGCTGGCGGCGTAATCGTTGGTAAACAAATGCCTTGAAAACAAGTGAAGTGTGTCGTTTCAGGTGGAAGAATAATAGTGTGACTCATGAGCTGCCTCCTGGTTGTAAACGAACTCCTCGTACATCTGACAGAACCCTTCGACCAGAAAATGATTCTGGACACTCTCATTCTAAACCTATCCCTCAGAGTAAACTATATTTTCTGTCAATCATCCGCAAAAAAACATTACCGTATGTACCGAAAACAACAAAAGAGGCTCATGCCTCTTTTGTTCTTATCCTGTTCTGTTGAACCAAGTTCCATTCTCCGAATCAGATTGTTACATCATGCCGCCCATACCACCCATACCAGGCATCGCGGCTGACTCTTTTTTCTCCTCTGGGAGATCGACCACTGCCGCCTCGGTTGTCAGGAGAAGGGCGGCAACGGAGACAGCATTTTCGAGGGCCGTCCGGGTTACTTTCAATGGATCAATAATGCCTGCTTTCAACATATCTGCCTCATATGCATCATGCAACGCATTGTAGCCATAGTTCACAGATTTGTTACTGATAACCTGATTCAACACAACGCTCGCATCGCTCAGACCCGCGTTTGAAACAATCTGTCGCAACGGCTCCTCAAGTGCCTTCAGAACTGTCATGTATCCAGCACGATAATCAGCTTCAACAGTGGCCTCAGTCTTTTTAAACTTTGCAGAAACCTCGACCACGGCTTTTACCAACGCCGTCCCGCCACCGGCGACAATCCCTTCAGCAATGGCAGCTTTCGTCGCAGCCACAGCGTCTTCCATTTTGTGCTTCATATAGGTGAGCTCCGTCTCTGTCGCGGCTCCAACCTTGATAACGGCTACCCCACCGGTGAGTTTAGCCATTCGTTTCGTGAGGCGTTCACGATCATACGCACCCTCTGTTTTTTCAACTTGAAGCTTGAGCAAGGCGACACGTTCATCAATGGATTTCTTCTTGCCCTTTCCACCGACAATAGTTGTATCATCCTTTGTCGCCACCACCTTTGCCGCGCGCCCGAGCATTGAAAGCTCTGTGGATTCGAGCTTCATGCCCTTATCCGAAGAGACAACCTGAGCACCTGTCAGGGCCGCAATGTCTTCAAGTACGGCTTTTCGCGTGTCGCCAAATTCCGGCGCTTTGACGGCCAAAACATTCAAGACACCTCTGAGACGATTCACCACAAGCGTCGCAAGCGCTTCTCCATCAACATCCTCCGCAATGATGACAATATCTTTCTTGCCTCCCTGAGCCATTTTTTCGAGAACTGGAAGGATTTCTTGCATCGACGAAATCTTCTGGTCAGTGATGAGAATAAAGGGGTCTTTAATTTCAGCTGACTGACTCGCCATGTCTGTCATCATGTACTGTGAAATATAGCCCTTATCAAAGCTCATGCCCATCACCACTTCCTTTGAAAGCCCGAGGGTCTGGGACTGCTCAGTCGTCACGACACCATCCTCGCCAACAGCCTCCATCACATCCGCAATCATACGCCCCATTTCCTCTGACTCAGCAGCGATAGTCGCCACATTGATTTTCTCTTCATTGGAACCAATCTTTTTTGAATTTTTCTGCAACACGGTTATAATATCGTCCTTCGCTCGTTCCATGCCCCGACGAATACCGATCGGGCTAATACCAGTTTCGACAAACTTGAGTCCTTCACGAACAAGTGCCTGAGTAATGACAGTCGCAGTCGTGGTTCCATCGCCTGCCACATCATTTGTCTTCTCTGCTACCTGCTTGATAAGCTCGGCACCGAGATTCTCAAACGGATCGGCTAACTCGATATCCTTCGCAATTGAGACACCGTCATTCGTTATGGTTGGTCCGCCATATGTCTTACCCAAAAGTACATTCCTCCCCTTCGGACCCATCGTAACTCGAACCGCATTCGCTACCTTGTCGATACCAGCCTTCACTCGCTTTCGAGCATCTTCACTGAAAATAACTTGCTTGGCCATAAGAAAAAGAATTACTATTTAGATTGAATTAGCACTCTCTATTATAGACTGCTAAAAAAAACCGTCAAGACCTTTCGAAAACATAACCTCTCAAACAGGTATTCTCTCGCTAGCCTTCGGAGTAAATTTCCGTTTTGTGTACTGATCAAATCTTGAAGATAATCACATCACCATCCTGGACGATGTATTCTTTCCCCTCAAGACGAACCTGCCCCTTTTCACGCGCTGCCGCATAGCTTCCCGCTTCGAGTAGCCTTTCCCAATGGATGATCTCTGCTCGGATAAATTTCTCTTTGAAATCACCGTGAATCGCAGCCCCCGCTTCGGGTGCCGTCGATCCGACCTGAATCGTCCACGCACGCGTCTCGTCTTCGCCAGTTGTGAAGTAGGTTATGAGCCCAAGGAGCGCATAAGCTTGAGTAATTAGGACCGGCAGGTTCGAGTGAATGCCGAGCTCGGCAGCCTCAGCTTCAGTCATTTCGATCAGCTCTTCTTCGATTTTAATATCCAACTTCACATGTGGTTTTTCCTCGAGCGCCGGAGGCAGCGCAGCCTCAAAATCCGAGACATTGTACGCATAGAGAAAGGGTTTGGCTGTGAGGAGTTGCAACCCGCGAGCAATACTGATCTCGGTCTCACTGGTCAGACTCGAGATGAATCCATGTGCCAACCGTCCCGCCTGAAGCTCGGTTTCAATTTTCTCCAAGAGCGCCAATTCAGCGATTGCCTCTTTATTGCCAGTCCGTGTTTCCTTCACTGTTTTCAACTTTCGCTTTGTAACCGTTTCGAGATCGGCAAGAATAAGCTCGGTATTGATAATCTCGATATCATCCAAAGGATCGATCTTGTTGTGAACATGAATAATATCGCTATTCTCGAAGACGCGGACAACCTCAACGATCGCATCCACCTCACGGATATTCGCCAGAAATTTATTGCCGAGTCCCTCCCCCTCAGATGCACCTTTGACGAGTCCAGCGATATCGACAAACTCGATAACCGCTGGCACTGTCTTGGCACTTTTGGAAAATTCAGCCAGTTTAGTGAGACGCCGATCCGGCACTTCGACAATACCGACATTTGGTTCGATAGTACAAAAAGGATAATTATTGATATCAACCGCTTTCCTCGTAAGTGCTTTAAACAAGGTGGATTTCCCAACATTTGGCAAACCAACAATACCGACTTTCAGACTCATATGTATGGGTGGTAAGAAATTCAAGACTCTCCCGAGCTTAACGAAAAAAGACGCAAAGGTAAACCCCTGACAAAGAAAAACGTCCGGCGTGTTCAATAAACACACCGGACGTTCACAACAAGCACACCAACCGTTACTCGGTACACCCAGGGAGATTCCAGACGATCTGATAGTTTTCACGATCAAATGTAACCGGATCCCGTGCGACCCAGAGCTGAAGCTCGTTCGGATCACGCTGGACCGCAAACCAGCCGATACCGAAACCGCTCTCCCCCCGAGCATCAACACCCGCCTCCCAAACCACTTCCGTCGCCGGACCGGTGCCACGATAGACCGTGATATTCCCCCGATCACTGCAGGATAAACCGGTAAATGTTACGGAGTAGCTGCCAGCAGCAGGGTCGTATTCGGCATAGGCCTCATGGACCGATGGTGCCCGATCGCCGACTTGAACCAATCCCCAACCTTCACCACCACCCGCACCAGCTTTGGGTGAATTCCAAAGATACTTGAAATAAGTATTTTCTGCTGGCATCAAGTTGGTCAGCTGATTGTCGAGACCGAAGCCGCCTTGGCAATTGCTCCCAAAGTTGATAGTGAGATTGGCGCCTCCACTGCCGTCTGGCACTGCCGTCACAAAGGCTTGCTGTCGACCGCCAGCGCCATATTCGATGAGGCCCCGGAGTGGATCATCGGCAGCTGTATGACGGATGACTGGCAGACCATCGATCGTCCAAGCACGCTCGGATTCAAAATCGAACCAAAGCACGGAGGCATCATCGAGCACAACACTCCAAGTCCCCAGCGCCCGATTACAAGTCGCATTGATGGGAAGTGGGGCATACCCATTCACATCAACCGGAGCGCACGCCCGCGAACTGAAGCCCGGAACAGTCCAACCAGTCTCAAAAGAATTGAAACAAGCCAGCCTGACCCGGGCCGGATCAACCAAGTGTGTACCGGTGGCATCCGAGAGGCCAAAATACAGCCCCTCTGCCGTTCGATTGAAACCAATGAAATGTTGAATCTCATTGGTCGTAATCGTACCTGCTGATGTCACAGGAAGTGGTGCCGTGCTTTCACCTGGTCCGGCCACCGCTTCATGGTGTGATGCCTGTATGACAGCGCGAGCGGCAACAAAGCCACTCTCAACGGAAGTTGGCAGCGGAGCACTGTTTGGTGGAGATGGTGCATCATCCGGACTCCCGCCGCCACAAGCAACCAGAAAAGAGATCAGCGAAATCGCAGAAAAATGGAAAAATCTTCGGTGGGTCATTGCAAAACTCCTGTATTCAGTTGAAAAGGGGCCACTGAGTCACCATTCAAGGCGATGGTGGCCTTGACGGCAACTGTGGAATATAGCGCACCCGAGCATCCCTGTCAACCTGTGATATCCCGTCGATCACTTGCTCAATAAGCAGAAAATTGCCACACTTGAGGCATACTATTCACCCCTACCTTATGACCGACCCAAAGATTTTCAAGGCCTATGATATTCGTGGTATCTATGGTCCAGAAATCGATGATGACACTGCCTATCGCATTGGACGATCACTCATCCTTCATTTCCAGGCTCAGAAAATCGCTGTCGGACGAGATGTCCGAGCTTCATCCCCAGCACTTTTTGAGGCGTTTACCCGAGGCGTACTGGATCAGGGTGGAGATGTCGTCGACCTCGGTGTCATCACCACACCGATGGTGCACTTCGCCGCTGGCCGACTAGATGTCGATCTGGCTGTTGCTATCACCGCTTCTCATAACCCGCCTGAATACAATGGAATCAAAGTTGATCTCCGTGGAGCGATTCCGGTCGGCGAAAAGACTGGTCTGTCCGATATCCGTGATCTCGTCATGGCCGGAAATTTTCCCGACAGTCCGACACACGGCACGATGACTGAGGAAGATATTCGTCCCGCCTACTATTCATTTTTTGCCTCTTTTGGAAAGCTCGGTGAACGCCGCTTCACGATCGCCATCGACACTGCCAATGCCATGGGCATCGTCGAGCTTCCGATTTACGATGAATTCAAAGACAACCTTACCATTCACAATCTCTACAACGACCTTTCGCAGCCGTTTTCAGCCCATGAAGCGAATCCACTCAAAACGGAAACTCTCGATGAACTCTGCGCGCTCGTACAAGAAAAAGGAGCGGATATGGGTATCGCCTATGACGGCGACGCCGATCGAATTGGCTTTGTAGATGAAACCGGTCGCGTCATTCCGATGGACCTCATTACTGGTCTCGTCGCCCAAATTATCCTCGAAAAAAATCCTGGTGCCACAATTCTCTACGATTTGCGCTCGTCACGGGCTGTGAAAGAAGCGATCGAAGAAAAGGGTGGACATGCCGTCGAATGCCGTGTCGGCCATGCCTTCATCAAACGGCAAATGCGGGCTGATGGAGCCATCTTTGCGGGCGAGCTCTCAGGCCACTATTATTTTGTTGAAAACTCCTTTGCCGAGGCCTCGACACTGGTCGCTATTCATCTCTTAAATCTGATGACTGAAACCGGCAAGGCACTCTCGGAGCTTGTCGCTGAACTCCGGCGCTATTTCCACTCCGGTGAAATAAACTCTGCAGTTGAAGATAAAGATGCTGTCCTCCAAAAACTCCGGGAAAAATATGCTGATGGAAAACAGCATGAGCTCGACGGATTGAAAGTCGAGTATCCTGATTGGTGGTTTAATGTGAGACCGAGCAATACCGAACCGCTGCTCCGCCTCATCTGCGAAGCGAACACGCCCGAGCTCATGGCTGAAAAACGCGATGAACTCCTCGCCATTATCCGTGGGTAAGTGATCCAAATGTTTACAGTATTCGTCTGGATTTTCTCGATCGCTACTTCAGTTTTTGTTTTGTCGAGCGCAGCAATCTATTACATAAGCTACGGACTCTTCATCCCCCACTCAAACGTTACCTATTCAGGTGCGGCATTCTTCTGGCATGCATCCCTCCTTGTCTCTTCGTTTATCAGCTTTGGTATCTTTTTCATTCATGGCTATCTCGCTGGCCGCGCGCTCTGGCGACACGACTACTCGAAAGCGGCCCAGACATCACTCGCGACATTGATTGTTCTCGGATTCTTCCTCGTTGTTCATCTTATCCGCTTCCGATACATTTGACAGGACTTCTACCGATGAAGTATACTTTCCACCAATGAGCCACACGAAAAACAAGTTGATACTTGAGACACACGCGGTCTAGCCGTCCCCTGGGACGGTTTTTTTCTGGCCAGAATCAGGTTCGTTAACAAAGATTGGAGCAAACCGTGCAAACATCCATCCGTAAACGCCTTATCAGCAACACGCTGGGAATGCAGTTCTACATCACCGCACTGAATACCTATGACGGCGGTCCGCCAGGCATCGGTGGCCACGAGGATGCTGAGAGAGTGACTCGTGCGCTCCTTACGCGCTGCCACCACCTGGTCGAGAGGAAGCTGCCATTCGGATTCATGACCCGTCTTCAGGGCATTGCTCGGGGACTTTCTCTGATGGCGGAATTCTGGAACAAGTACGCCCAGGATCTCTGGCAGGAGAGAGAGGATCAGCGGAGAAAGAAGATTCACCTCTTTCGACTACTCCTCGAGGCCCAGGTGCCAATTCCACTCGCTGGCCTGTGTGGAGAAAAACTCTCGCGCACACTTGCAGACAGTGGAGTTCGCACCATGCAAGATCTCATCGAGTTTGTGGAAGGGCACAAGCGATTCCCGCTCGCCGAGACCTCTCCGACCGCTACCGTCGGCGAGCACGACCCTCATTGGATAGAGCCTATTCTGAGACGGACAGAACTCGAGATCTTCCTCTCAGAATTCGCGGTTCTCCCGAGACGACATCTCATCAACCAACCAAAGGAATTGTGATGGAAACATACTCATCGGGTACCCTACCCACACTCGACCAATCAAAAAAGCTCTCTGATGAGCCCTGTCAGGGAGTGAACTCTCCACAGCCGCAGCTTCCCTGCTACTGCACCGCCCTCATGGTCCGAGCGCGCTTCATGAACAATGGCTGGAAACAAGTGCCTTGCGATGGAACATTCTGTGCCCGCCACCGCCAGAAACATGAAGAGACTGACCGCTAGGCGTCGGCTACCTAATAAATCCCCAGAGAAAGTAGCACCCGCCCTCCCAGACATTGGGACGGCGGGTCTTTTTTCGCAAGCCGTTCTTGTAGCGGCAGGCCCTCAGGCATCACCCTTGCCGTCGTGCGAGAAGAGTCAGCTTCACTCCTATCCCAACACGGAGAGCCTAGCACCTGCCGCCAAAGAACACCTTATCTAAAACGCATCGTACACTTCGAAGATAGTCCTGTTTTACTTCGCTGTCAAGAACCTGACGCACTCCCGAACCCATTCTATTTTCTCTATGCCATACTCCCCAGTATTTCTAACGAAAGGCGCTTACGCTCTTCCTCGGATTCAGTAAAAAAGTAGTCCTCTATAAGAGCATTTCTTTTATCATCTTTATCGGACATAGCCTGAAATTGCGCTAATACACGTAAGCTCTTTTTTCCGAAAACCCTTTCCACCCTTCTCAGATGCATCATCTCACTAGTAAAGTAACCTTTCTTAAAGTCCTTCCAGACTGTCTCCTTGTCTTCGCCGGTGGTAACCACAATTTTATCGACGATGGTACTAATCAATAGGCGATGTTCTACATAAATTCGTGATGTAAACTTTTCACCTTTAAATCCAAAATTTTTGAGAGTACCTCCTGATTTATTTAAAATTTCTTCATTAATCATTTCAGTCATGCCTTCATTGAAACCCTCCAGTTGTGCAGACGGTTTACCCTCGCTCCTGGGTGCGTTTGTTACGCTATAACCCGATCTGTAAGGGCGCATTTTCATTTCTCCCGTCAAAAATGCTTTACTTGCTGCAGTATGATGGATTGCTTCATGCTGCATAGCATGAAAAAGGCCCATCTCGTCACCCTCCAATTCATCATAATTAACATATATATTCCCAAGAAAATCACAGATAGCGGGAACCTGCTCGAAATTTGAGCTATATCTCTGGGATAATTCATCAAAGCTTTCACTAGAAAGAAAGTGCCATTGATCAGGTGATATCTGCACTACATTCCCTAGTCCCAACTCATTCAACTCCTTTGAGAGTAATGTATTAACGGCGTGCATCCCCTCTCTCAAAAGAGGAGTCTTCTCCATTTCTTTAATTCCTAGCGACTCAAATAATTGATTTCCTACTTGTTCCCTCGTAGGAAACATTTTCTTTATTTCAGGAGTTGCTGCCTTACCAACAATTTCAAAATTTTTCATAAAAAAGTATAACTATGCAAGAAGTCTGACCCGACTGGGCTAGTATGGGATAAATCCTACCCGATCATACACCTGACGCATCTTTGCGACCGCCAAAGCCTTGGCTTTCTCTCGGCCCACTGCAAATATTTCCAGCACTGCATCATCTGAAAACGTTCCCATTCTCTCCTGAAACGGCACGAGGAAATTCACTACTACTTCGGCCAGATCCGCTTTGAAATCGCCATAACCCTTGCCAACATACATCGCCTCCACCTCGTCAACTTTCTTGCCGGACAAGAGCGTATAGATATTGATGAGATTCATGAGGGCTGGTTTGTCGTCACGGTAGACGATCTCGCTGCCACTGTCCGTCACCGCTTTCTTGATCTTCTTCCGTATTGTCTCGGCATCATCGGACAGCGCGATGTAGTTGTAAACGCTTTCCGCTGATTTCGACATTTTCTTTGTCGGGTCATCGAGACCCATGATGCGCGCCCCTTCGCGTTGGATCAAGGGCTCCGGCACGACAAAGGTCTCACCAAACCGACTATTGAAACGCTGTGCCAGGTCGCGGGTCAATTCCACATGCTGCTTCTGATCCTCCCCGACCGGCACCACCGCCGTGTCATAAAGCAAGATATCCGCCGCCATAAGGACAGGATAATCAAAAAGTCCGACGGTAGAGGTATCTTCCCCGCTCTTCTGGGCTTTGTCTTTATACTGTGTCATCCGGCCAAGTTCTCCCATCGTGGAGATCGTATTCAAAATCCAAGCGAGCTCGGCGTGACCCGGGACATGGGACTGGATGAAAATTGTCGACTTCTGCGGGTCGATGCCGGCGGCGAGATAGATCTTGGCGATCTCGATGGTTTTCTTCCGGAGCTCAGCCGGATCCTGCGGCACCGTGATAGCGTGCATGTCGACCACACAGAAAATTGCCTCGTACTGGTCCTGCAGCGGCAGCCACTGCTTGATGGCACCTAGGTAATTTCCGAGGTGTAAGTCGCCCGACGGCTGAATGCCCGAAAAAAGTCTTTGCATAGCGGTAGTTTCAGTTACTCTGATATTCTATCATGCCCGAAAAAACAGTCCTCTTGCGGACTGTTTTCTCTTGGTTCAAAACCCTAGATTCTTAGATCGCTTTTACACCTCCACCACGACCGGCAAGACCATGGGCCGGCGTTCCGTCTTTTGGAAGAGGAATTGGCCAATCTGCTCGCGGATCTGATTCCGCACCAGCTCCCAATCGAGCGAGGTATCCTTGGAGGTATTCTTCTTGATAATCTCTTGGACTTTGCGTTTGGCCTCATTCACCAGGTCAAAGTTCTCCTTCACATGGATGAAGCCGCGCGAAGTGATCTGGATATTGCCCAGCACTTTCTTGGATCGACTGTCGATGACAACCGTCACGGCGAGCATACCGTCTTGAGCAAGCATCTGACGATCACGGAGCACGACATGACCGATATCGCCGACTCCGAGCCCGTCGACGAAGACATAACTCGCATCAGCCTTTTCCTTGCGGATACTCGGCATCCCCTCACCAGCCTTTGGTACTTCAAGAACGCCACCGTTATCGAGGACAAAAACATTTTTTTCTGGATAGCCGAGACGAAACGCGATGCGCGCCGCCTCCTTCAGGAAGTAGTGATTGGCATAGACCGGCAGGACATAGGTCGCCTTCACCTGACGGAGAATCTCTTCAATTTCCCAGATAGTCCCATGCCCACCGATATGGATCTCCATGATATCCGAATGGACAACATTGTCACACTTACGATAGAGATTATCCTTCAATCGTTGGATACTGCGCTCATTGCCAGGGATAACTGAGCTGGAAAACACGATCGTGTCTGACTTCTCGAGTTTGATGAAGCGATGGTTATCGGTAACGATGCGCGAGAGGGCAGCATTTTGCTCACCCTGTGCACCAGTGCAGATAACGACAATCTGATTATTTGGCACCTTGTGAATATCAGCCACCGGAATCAGTGTTTCCTTCTTGACCTTCAGATAGCCCAACTCCTGGGCGACTTCAATATTGACCTTCATACTATAACCCTCGAGCGCGACGCGTTTCCCCTGCCGTTCAGCATACTCGATGAGATAAGCCACTCGGCGAATCTGAGAGGCAAAGGTTCCGATGATAATACGGCCCGGCGCACTCTTGATCAGATTCTGGAGATTTGTATGCACCTCCGTCTCAGACGGTGGTAAACCTTTTTTGAGCGCACCCAGAGACTCAAGCATGAGGAATGTCGGTTGAGGTAGTGCTTCAAGATGATTATATTTTACCTCAGTCGCATTTGGATCCATCGGCTCATTGGTAATCGTCCAGTCGCCCATATGGATGATCGAACCATTTGGTGTAACGATCGCGATACCCATCGCATCCATAATCGAGTGTTCCACTTCAAAGAAGCGGATCTCAAAAACCCCAAGTTTGATACGATCAGTCAGCGACTTCACTCGGATAGCTTTGAGCTTCTTGGCTGTACCCTTTTCCTCATCCTCACACTTGCGCTGAATGAGGGCGAGTGTGAAATCCCGTCCGATAATAGTCGGGTAATTCAGTTGTTTCAGAAGGATTGGTGCGGCACCAATATGATCGAGATGACCATGTGTAAAAAGTACACCACGAATATTTTTTTCCTTTCCTCGTAGGTACGCCACATTTGGAACGATGTAATCGATACCTGGCATATCTTCCTCGGGAAACTGGAGTCCCATATCGATGATGACGATATCTTCGCCATATTCAAACACGGTCATATTGCGGCCGACTTCTTCTTGACCACCGAGTGGAATAATGCGGAGCTTCCCAGCCTCAATCGCGGGTACTTCTGGCGCACCAGTCTTACGCGCATTTACATTACGAACAATCGGCTGTGTGCCAAAACCACGTTTCCCGCCACGTTTCCCGCCGCCACCTTGGGGGCGGGGGGCTTTGCCACCTTCACGCCGACCCTCACGAGGAGCGGCATTTTTTGGCTCAGTTGAAGCGGTACTCGCCGCCGCACGCTCTGGTCGTGCGCCTGTTGGACGAGTAAATACTTTATGTGACTGCTTTGGTCGCCGCGGATTCTGACGCTGGGCAATAATACCCTCATACGCGCCAATGGGCGCTGGACTGTTGGACAAGCTCATTGACTTGTCATTGTTTTCTTCTTGCATAATGCCTGAGTGTGATAAGAGAAAGACTAAGCATCTCCCATTATCACAGTAAAGTGAATAAAAAATAATTACTGAAAAGTGTAGCCGCCCAGGGCGGGCAAAAACTCGTTGAAGTTTTGGCTACTTACCTGGCCCCAGATAAGTAGCCCTTTTCTGTGCCGAGAAGAGGACTCGAACCTCCATGCTCTTGCGAGCGCTAGCACCTGAAGCTAGTGCGTCTACCAATTCCGCCATCTCGGCCACTGTGTACTAAAGGAACAATTTGCACCCCTCACAAAAACAAAGGGTGGTACATCTACCTACCAAATGACCAAAAGAAAAACCTCAAATGCATCCCTCACACTACCAAAAAGATCTCATATCTCTGGTAGAGTAGCATACTTGCATAACTCTTTCAAGAGCACCATCTAGCAACAACATTTACGCTGGATTTTTCTCCGTACCCCCCTCGCGTTCTATTTCTTTGGCTCCGCTCGCTTTGAGTCTTTCGACAACTTTCTTTACCTCTTCTGCCCGACCACGACGGTATACGAGGATACTATCGGTCGTCTCGATAATCGCGATATCTTCAATACCGATGGTCGCGATAAGCCGATCGCTCGCGCTATGCACAAAAACATTTTTTGAATCGATGCCGATGTGCCGAGTCTCAGCCGATGTGCCACCAGAAATTTCCGCAAGACTATCAAATGATCCGATATCACTCCAGCCAAAGTTTCCTTCATATACAATGACATGTTTCGATTTTTCGGAAACTGCAGTATCAATCGAGACTGCCGTCAAGGATGGATACTGCTCGAGGAACACTTCCCACTCTTCACGCATCAGAGAAGAGATCTCTGGAACATACAGTGCGATCTCGCGCAGAAATGTTTTTATACCAAAGATATACATCCCCGAATTCCAAACATAGGTGCCGGAAGCCAGATATTTTTTTGCATTTTCAAGCGATGGTTTTTCGCAAAATTCCAATACTTTGTAAGCCCCGTTTTGCTGATCACCTTTCCGAATATATCCGTAGCCTGTCTCTGGTCGGGTGGGTTGGATACCAATCGTACCGATATTTTCCCCAACACTCTCGAGCGCGTTCTGCACCAGAGCAACATATTCTTCTGTGTCTCGAATATAGTGGTCTGCATGCAAAGACAATATTGTATCATCCTCCGATACTTGTTTCTGAGATATGAGATACTTCACCGCCGCCGCCAAAGCCGGAGCTGTATTTAGACTAGCTGGTTCGATGATAATCTGAGCGGGATCAAAGCCTTTTTCAATCTCTTGAATTTGTCGAAAAACAAATGGGAATCCATCTCGATTCGTCACGAAATAGATCTGCTGGCTCGGCAACAACTTGCGTGCCCGAAAATATGTTTCTTGCAGCAAGGAATTGTCACTATACAGTCGGAGAAATTGCTTTGCGTAATTGCGCCTGGAAAGCGGCCACAACCGCGTCCCAGAACCGCCACAGAGAATGACACAATAATTCATACAGGATATCAGGCTTAGATTTCCGAGTTTTAAAGCGTGAGCAGCTTCTTCAGCTTCTCCACCATATCCACTGGGGTTGGATCCTGACCGTACTCCAGAGCGAGGTAATATGAAGTAAAATCACCGAGCATAACAGAGGAAAACATTTTCTCAAATACCGTCTCACCTTCCATATCGATGATTTCAACTGCTATCCCCTTTTCGCGAAGCAGTTCAGCCGTGATGGCAAAACGCTTTACGATACGGGGGTGATCATCTGGATCCCTCAAAAACAGGGCGCTGAACCTCCCTTGCGGGAGCGTCCAACCGACCATTTCATTATGATTCAGTTCGGGAAAGACATTCCAAAAGGCAGGCGTTTTGGCGTTTTCATTCAACTTGATCTTCCAGACCAAAGCAACCGATTTGTAGGATTCTCCACTATACACTATAGGCGTACTTTTGGCAAGACTCGTCGCTAATTTTTTCGCTTTTTCCTCTATTTCAAGGCTTTTTTTCCCATAACGCTCAGCCGCGTCTATCACTTCCGCACGCACATCTGGAATACATCCGAGATTCATCAATACCTGAAGAAAAGCGCCTATAAAATACCCCGTTCCCATTCGTGGCTGAAACGTGGGGTTCGGAATCGGCAGTTTGATATGGGGGATACCCTGTGCCTGACACAATACTTCAACTTGTCCACCGCTCGACACTCCAATGACGGGAGCTTGCTGAGCGATGAGAGCTGAGAGCGTTTCAAGCGTCTCTTCCGTATTGCCTGAATAAGAACAAACAAAATGAAGCGCCGTCCCGGGTCGGTGAGCCGGCAATCCATAGGTTCGGTTTTGAAGAATGGTGATTGGCTGACTCTCTGGAAAACGCTGCGCGATATCATCGAGATATGTCCGGAGGAGATCAGCTGGAAGAGCCGACCCACCCATACCCGAAAACACAAGCGTATCAAACGTACCGTGCGGTTTGATATGGCGAGAAAGCTCGAAACCAGCTGCAAATTGCTCGGGGGTTTCGAGGATAACCTGACGCAGATTGTTCGTATCAACAGGGTGATTCATACGAATGTTTCAATGAAATTAATTCTGTAACAGAAAAATCTGAGATGTGCTTTACTTTTTCACCCGTTTCGTTTCGATATACCAGGTTGGCAGAGAAGAAAGTCGGGCCGCAGGAAAATTGATTGGGTGAATCGAGATACCCTGAACGATATCCGAAACGACATAGAGATAACTCGGGCTGTACAGAAAAACCGCTGGGTGCTCACTTGCAATGATAGCTTGGAATTTCTGAAAAGATTCTCTGCGTTTTTCAGTATCAAGTGTCTCACGCGCATCAGCAAGTAGACCATCAACCTCTTTGTTCTCATAAAACGCAAGATTCAAACCTGGATCATTTTTTTGACTGGAATGCCAGAACGAGTATGGATCTGGGTCGAGCATACTCCCCTGACCAAAGAGCAATGCTTCATACTCGCGCGGCCGGACGACATTTTGCTGCAGGTCAGCCTGTGAGAGAACTTTTACATCCACTTGAACACCAATCACCTGCCAACTCTCACGCAAGAGATCAGCGGTCCGCATCAGTTCTGGCCAATCAGGTACTGCCAGTTCAAATCTGAGGCGCGTTCCATTTTTTGCTCGAATACTATCTTCGCCACGAATCCATCCCTTTTCGTCAAGCAGCGCATTGGCTCGAGCGATATCGTACAGCGGTGCTGTTTCCACATAGCCTTGGACAAAGGGGGCAAACGGCCCAGTCGCGACCGTCCCATGTCCGCCCAGGACATCATCGATAATGTGTTGCCGATCAGTCGCCAAGGCGACAGCCTCGCGCACCTCATCATACGCGAGCGCCACACTCTTATTCGTGTTAAAAAACACTGAAAATAAGCGCGGGAGTGGAAATTCATAGAGACGAGTGCTCTTCTTCGAGACAATCTCCGCCGCCCGCTTATGACTCACCGAACGCATACCCATCACTTCCTGTCGATCATACGCCGCAATCATGTCCTCCTCATCTGGATAAAAACGGAAGGTAACACGATCAATATAAGGGGCACCAGCAAAATACTCTTTATTTGCGCGCAAGTGAAATGAGAGGATATTTCCCTGTGAGTCTTTGTCCATATCTTCGAAAAGGTAGGGACCTGACCCAATAGGCTGTGATAGGTTATAATCTGCCAGCGTAAAGCTATCTGGCGCGATATTCTCCCAAATATGCTTTGGGAGAATGCCCACAACGAGATTTTCAAGAAAACCAAAGTATGGTTTTTTGAGAGTAAAAACGACCGTGTATTGATCCGTTGCGGCTACTTCCACGCCCTGCCAATTTGCGCGCAGCGGACTCTTGTACGCCGGATCTTGAAGTGCCCGGACGGTAAAAACAACATCGTCGGCCGAGAGCTCTTCGCCATCATGAAAACGCACGCCTGGTCGTAAAAATATAGTATACACTCGACCGTCTTCTGAAATTTGATAATCACTCGCAATGTGTTTTTCGATACGACCAGTCGTGCTGTATCGAAAGAGACCGGCATACAGGAGCTCGACGAGATCAGCATCTGCATCACTCGTCTGAGACAGTATTGGATTGATGTAGCGCGGCTGAGCGACTACCCCCTCAACATACTGTCCACCATAGTCAGGTTGTGGCTGTGTCAAAACAAGATAACCAGCT
Source organism: uncultured Bdellovibrionales bacterium (assembly GCA_964530135.1). Classification (GTDB taxonomy): domain Bacteria; phylum Patescibacteriota; class Minisyncoccia; order Moranbacterales; family UBA1568; genus SSEF01. The sequence continues at coordinate 29,673 of CAZGXN010000010.1, forward strand.
GAAAGCCAAAAAATAAAGGCTCCGACAGCTATAATCAAAAGTGTCAGAAAGATAAACTGATCACGCGATGAAAGCGCACGATAGACTTTCTTCCAAACTGATACACGAGATACGGCTCGATGTGAGGGAGAAATACGCGTAACTTACAGATTAGAGTCCGGTGACAGTCGGAGAAAACCGAACATTTACCATCGCCAGAATGAAGAACAGGATAGCGAGCCCAACTGTAGCATAGATGAGAAACCGCTCAAAACCACGCTTGGTATAATACCCGCCAAAATCACTCCCAAAAGCACTCCCCAAACCCGACCCACGATTTTGAAGAAGGATTGCAACGGTGAGGAGGAGGGCGATGACGGCCTGAGCGATGAGAAGAGCTCTCATAAAGGGTTTATAGAAGGTAAAATCTGGAAGAAAATAAAAATTTCAAGATCACCTCTTTTTCATTTCAGAAAATAAAAAAGGCTTTTTGAAGCCATTTTATGGTATCAGAAATCGAGTCGAGCGTCAATCGTCAGGAAATGAGGCTTGATCTGGCTACAAATCAAGACCACGATGTTCCAATGACACCAACTGGTCCGGACGGTCCTCTCGATAGCGGTAGATAGAGAGTAAGAGTCCAATCGAAAGAAAAAAGGAAAGAAGAGCGCTTCCGCCATAAGAAAGAAATGGTGCAGGGAGTCCGGTAACTGGCAGAAATCCCATATTCATACCTAAATTGATGAGGATGTGGATAAAAAAGGTAGCCAAAATCCCCATCGCGATAAGATACCCCGTATTATCCCGAGCCATTTCAGCAATCCGAGCAATCCGGTAGAGTAACACCCCGTAGAAAAAAAGGATGAGGCTCCCGCCGACGAGTCCAAGTTCTTCGGAGATGACTGCAAAGATAAAATCCGTGTGCTTTTCAGGAAGAAAGTTGAGCTGAGACTGCGACCCATGACCAATTCCTTTTCCAGACAATCCACCTGATCCGACCGCGACCATTGATTGAAGTACATTGTAGCCGCTCCCCCGAGGATCAAGCTCGGGATTCAGAAAGGTTTGCAGCCTCGCTCGCTGATAATCCGCCAAAAAAAACCAACTAGTCCCAATCAAAGCTAGTCCGAGCATACCGAGTACTAGAAAATGACTCCAGCGGATACCAGAAACCAAAATCATGGAGAGCCAGATAAAGACCAGTACAAGGCTCGAGCCCAAGTCAGGTTGCTGAAGAACGAGGAGAATCAAAAAAGCCGAAAGAAATAGTGAAGCAATTAGTCGAGTCCATTCGCCGAGTTCAGAACGCTTTTTTGAAATAAAGTGCGCAAGAAAAATTACAAGGACCAGTTTTGCAAATTCGACTGGCTGGATTTGGAAGCCGCCAAGAGAAAGCCAACCAACTGTACCGCGAATCTCAGCTCCAAAAAATAAAACGAGGGAAAGAATAATCAGTGTCAAAAAATAAAGTGGCGTACTCATCCGAGCAAAATGCCGATAGTCCAGCGTCCCAACAAAAAACATCAGGCAAACACCCAACGCACCAACCATGAATTGTTTACCGAAATAGATATTGCCAGCGACTGTCTCAGAAAAACTATAGAGTGCGAGCAAGCCCATGCTCAGCAAAAGGAGAACGGTCGAAACTAAAATAATATCTGTTCGAAACAGAGGAGCTATGCCACTGTTCATAACTCTGGTGCCGAGTAGTTTTCAGTCTGGCGGGGCGCTTCTTTGGACATCTCATACTGTCGCAGAAAATTTTCACTGTCATAAATATTGGCCTCTACTTCAATATCAATTTGCGCCACCGTACCCACAAAAGGCTGAGGGAAAACGATTCGAATATCTTGTTCACGACCAACCGAAACCGTCTGCATCTCGCTCTGATTGACCGCCACAGGCACACCCGTAGCATCACGCAACACAACCTTGAGTTGAATCTTTCGAAAATCATATATACTCTCATTCACCAGGGTTCCAGTCACAGCTCCAAAGACTGAGGGATCAGGATTCTCAATATAGCGTTTGCTGTAAATATTGAGTTCCGGCTTTGCACGGTACTCACGGAGGCGCGTCCACTCAAAGTCAGAGAGTTCGATAACGGCCTTAGCCGGCACTTGTCCTGGTTCCAGATTAAAGGCCAGGAGGGATTTGGTTTCCTGGGGAAGAATGAAATTGGTACCGTCAACCCGCGCGAGCTCTTGGCCAGCAGCATCACGGAGGAGGAGTGCGTACCGAAAACTCGCCGCGCCGATGTCATTGTTTGGGTTGAAGATCCGAGCAACAATATCATATTTCCCTCGATCAGTCGGGAGAAAGGTGATTTCACGTACCAGGAGATTATTGCCCACAGTTTTTTGCACACACGCATTGGCACAGATACCCCCACAGTCAATACCCTCCTCATTCTGATTGCGCGCACCATCAAAACAAGTTGGCCGAGGTTTAAAGACGAGATACAACCCCACACCTATAACAAGGAAGATGAGGAGATAAATAGCAATGATCGTGAGTCGCTTCGTATCGCGCGTGAGGGTGAGCATGAGAGAGGAAAATCAGTAAAATCAAGCTTATTATATCACAAAAGCCCCATCAAAATGGGACTTAAAAAGAAGCAATTTTTGGAGAGGCGAGGAGGGGGCGGCCGATCCGTTGTACTGTATTGAATCACGCACTCTTCGGGCCTTTGGTCCGTTGACTTGTATCAAGCCGGGACCCAAAGGGATTGCATGATCCGCAAGCAAAACTTCAGTCCGCGGTCCCCTCCTCTCCAAAAAACTCCTTGCTGAATATATAATCTGCGTTGACTTCATTTCAACTCAAAGTTCCTGGCACCGACCTACTCTTGCCCGGAGGCTACCATCGGCGCTGACCGGCTTAACTGCCGAGTTCGGAAAGGGATCGGGTGTTTCCCGGTCGCTAGAGGCACCAGAAACTCTGGTTTGAAATGAAATTGTAAGGACTGCAATGGAGATTCGGAGTGCTTTTCAAGCACTCTTCACCGCCAACTGAATACAAATGAAAGTGGTATGGAATCGTATTAGTATTGCTCGGCTGAACCCCTCACAGGGCGTACACCTGCAACCTATCAACCTGGTCATCTTCCAGGACTTCCTCATGGATAAATCCATGACGTGACCTTATCTTGAGCTCGGCTTCCCGCTTAGATGCTTTCAGCGGTTATCCTGCCCGAACATAGCTACCCTGCGGTGCCCTTGGCAGGACAGCAGGCACACCAGAGGTTCGTTCTTTCCGGTCCTCTCGTACTAGGAAAGAGTTCTCTCAAGTCACTTAACGCCTACAGCAGATAGGAAACCAACCTGTCTCACGCATGATACCACCGATTGCTCGATGCATTGGACTATAGCTTCGCCCTGAAAATATTTCAGAACGGCTGACGTTTAGTCTCTACGGGTGTTACTCATTATGAACTAGATGGATGAGAGAACCTTCATTTCATACCGCTTGTTATGCGGAGAAGGTTCCCGGATGATTCTTCATCCACAGATACAGCGCCTGAAAGGCTTTCTGCGCAGCGGGGCCACTTGCTTACCGCTGTTCTGTGGTAATCATCCATCTAGTTCACGACTTTCACTTCCCTCGGTATTACCTCGGCACAGTTTGATCTGTGACGGGCTTCACCGAAATGAGTCAGCTTGTTCCTTTTTTCCACCGTAAAGTGAAAGAAAGGACCGCCGTGATGCGATTGATTTCTTATCGTTGTTTCAAAGACGAAAATACCTTTGATGTCTTCTACCTCGGATTCAAACTGCAAAATGTCCTTTGACTCACAGTAAACTACTGCATAGCCAAAAGCTATTTTACGGTTTGAACCCAGCTCGCGTACCGCTTTAATTGGCGAACAGCCAAACCCTTGG
>CAZGXN010000011.1:0-29542 GCA_964530135.1 uncultured Bdellovibrionales bacterium
GAATCGGACCCTCGTTCACGGTACCACAAACCGTTGTCTTACCATTAGACGATAGCCACCACTCTAGATACTTGATGGTATGAAATACGCGCGGGCGTATAGGATGCCATACATGGTTTTCAATCCCTATATGCTCTTCCGTTCAAAAAAACGCAGGGCTCCACTAATTGCTCTGTTGTGAGTCTTGGCCCGACGATACCACACCCTCTGACTCAAGAATTGCATATCTGGTATGAGTCGCAATGTGATTGTAATAATGAGCGTGAGGGGTGGGTGCAGTAGGGATCGAACCTACGACCGTTGGCTTAAGAGGCCACTGCTCTACCGACTGAGCTATGCACCCGAGAGGCTATTTTTTTGGCTGTTTCACAGGAGGCTATCCTGGTAGAGTTCCGGTGAGAGCTTTCAGGGTGAAACTTATTATGCACCCAAACAAAAAACACTGCTCTAAACAGTGGCTCTAGTGTATCGAAAAAGAGAAGTCTCGTCAATGAAGGTGGTTGGTCGAATATCAGCCAGATCACTCTGTCTTTGATTGAGCAGAAGTGTGCAAAATAATTAAAGCATCTTCGCAGTTTCCTTGTTTCAGGAGTAATTCAGGGATTAATCTTTTTGTATTCTCGCCACTGTTTTTCAGACCAGCCCTTTGGTTTGGTGGTGTAGTTTGGTTCATCGCCTGGATGCGGGAAAAGACTTGGGGACTTATAATTGCTCCAGAATGAGTCATTGATGAATGTCTGACCAGCCCGATCGGTAACAATGTGAGTAAATACTGTCTTCATACTTCCATCAGGATTACTTTCGAGTATGTGTGGACCATCGATGGTCGTAGTACGTCCATCACGCGTCCCGTAGAGTGAAAAAGTCAGGAGAGATCCTTCAATTTCGGAGACGATGAGGATGGCTCCTGGGGTGTTGTTGGTGAATTTCAGATCAGGCTTGGGAATGTAGATAGTCGCATCCAGGCCATAGGGTTTGTAGTATTGAACGGGATAGGCGTGATTTTTCCGCTCGGTGATCTTGAGTCCTGACTGGAGCGCGGCACGGAACACAGTCGTCGAGACTTGGCAAATTCCGCCGCCGAATTCCGGTTCAGTTTTATTATTTTTGATGACGAGCTCTGGCAGGTAGCCATGTTCACCATCAACTTCGCCGAGATAATCGACAAAGGAAAATGTCGCACCAGGTTCAATGACGATGCCATTGAAATCCTGAATGGCCCGCTGGATATTGTAGATGCGGTTTTTAGGAGAACCGCGGAAGTCAGTAGTCGCGGTACCGATGAGTTCGGTGATATTCAAATCAGCCAGCGTTTTTGCTGAGACTGCAGCAGGCGTGATCGTACTTGGTAATCGAATGGAGATGTCATTGTGATCCACTGTCGATTGAAGAGCGGTCTCGAGTGTTGTCAGACTGGATTCGACATCGACGGCAATACCGTTTTCCGCGGGTTCGACGATGGTTACGCGGTCATCTTTTATAGCGAGCCGAGCATTCTTGGGCTCACGCTCAGCTTTTTGGGCAAAGCGTTCAATACTCTCTCGGAGTGCCGCGGGTATGAGTTTCAATGAGCGCGTGAAGACAAAATGCTCTCGCGTCTGGCGTGAAAGGAAAAACTGGCAAAAATTTTTGAGAGGTGCACAAGCCGCTTGCTGGTCTTCAAATTCCGGCAGTTGATCGAAGCGAAAAGCGAAGTGCCGGTCTTCGGTATACCAGGTGCGGACTTCGTCGGGATCCACGATGTGGACGAAAGCATCGGTTTCGAGAGTGACATGAGCAGGTATCGAAATGGCGGCCGATTTTTCGGGCCACAGAAAAACAAGAGCGGCGAGGAACGCCGCTCGAGAAAACAGTCTATGAATACGAGCGTTGTACATCGGCATGCAAAACATCAGAAACCCCTCACTTGAATCTTTTTTGTTTTCGTTGTATCGGCTTTCGGGAGGCGAATCGTGAGGATGCCGTTTTTGAGGGCAGCATCGGCTTTTTCGGGAATGACATCGACGGGGAGGAGGACGGAGCGAGAGAATGATCCCCAGTAGCACTCTTGATAGTAGTAATTTCCACTTTCGACGATTTCCTCGTTTTTCCGTTCGCCTTTGACAGTGACCATGTCATTGTTGATGGAGACATCGAGATCTTCGGGCTTCACACCGGCAATAGTTGATTTGATAACGATGTCATTTTCAGTCTGATATACATCGATCGTGAGCTGACCCTCGGCATTGTCATCGGCCATGCTCCCACCACCAGTGTAGGAAGGCGTGCTCCAAGCGGGTTCAGACACTTCAGGGGTATAGATGGGTTCAGTGTGCATCTGAAGAGGAGTCTCTTCCTCCTGGGAATATACACTGACGCTTTCTTCCTGGTAGGAAGGGGCACCGTCGAGTTCACGGGCACCGGTGAGTCGTTCGAAAAAAGAGCGTTTCTGTTTCATCATAATGCTGGTTAATTGGTACACACGAGTACCCTTAGTATAGAGGAAGGCCTACCTTTGAGGCAAGAGAAGTCTCTCGGTGAAGGCTAGCGTGAAGTGTTGTAGAGGGTGTGAATGAGAAGCGCGCTTAAAAATGAAAGACTGAGACTGTATGGTATCTGAGTCCGAAATCGGAGTCCTCCAGCGATGATAAGCGTCCCGAGTATATGGACTCCAGCTACCATGCCGAGAACTTGGAGGCCTGGGAAGGGGGCGGAGAGGGCCAGGAGTGTACCTTCAACGATCACAAAACCGATGCCAAAGAGGAGTACAGATAATAGTGAAAGTGGCTCACCGAGGCGTCTCTCGAGCTGGATAAGAAAAGCCAGCCTGGCCCCTTCTTCGACGACGGCGGCGCCTATGAGGGGGATCAGAGAGAGTGGCGCAGTCAGGAGATCTGTGAAAAAAACCGCCAGGAAAACCTGAGCCAAGAGGGCCGCCGAAGCAGCCAAGAATCCAAAACTGAGAGCGAGGCCAGGCATCATACAGTGAGTTCTTGAAGAGACTGGACGAGGAGTGTGCGTTTCACTTCTGCCTCGTTGAGGGAGCGGCGCTGGGCCTCTACGATGTCATGGGGCGCCCGTTCGGTGAAATGAGCATCCGCAAGCCGCGCTTTGAGTCCGGCAGTATATGTTTCGAGTGCCGTCAATTCTTTTGCCAGCCGTTTTTTCTCAGCTTGGATATCGATAACATCACCGAGGTGTACAAAAGCACGCAGGGCGTCAGTGGTGATGCTCGCACTCGCCGGCGGGCGGACTGAGGAAGCATCAGTGATGATGACTTCGGAAACTCGCCCCAGTCGTTCGATGATGGGGACGAATGGTGTCAATATCGTCTCATCACCAATGAGTGTGAGGGAGAGGGTTTCTTTTGGGTTAATGCGGTAGAGGGCGCGCAGATTTCGAATTTGCTGGATGAGTGTCAATATACTCCGGAAATTTTCTTGGCCGACAGAGTGGGATGCGGTGGGGGGGTGTTGCGAGGCTTGCCAATGTGAAACCATCAGCGGTTGAGGTGCGTTTGGGTAAAGGGTTTGATAAATGGCTTCAGTTACAAATGGCATGAAAGGATGCCACAGTTTCAGAAGTTCATTGAAAAGAGTAACGAGGAGAACATCATTTTTTTCAATTTTGTGAATTTCGATATACCAGTCCGCGAATTCATTCCAGGTAAAGTCGCGGAGTATTTCTGCACCGAGTGAGAGATGGTAGGCATTGAGTCGGTCGGTGAGCGTTTGTCTCACTGTTTCGAGTTGATGCAGTATCCACTCATCTGCGGGGGAACAGTGCTCGGGGATCTGCATACCGGAATGCCACTGCATGGTCTGGGCATCGACGGATGATGCGATATAACGTCCCATGTTCCAGAGTTTGTTTACAAAATTGCGTGAAGCAATTATTTTTTCGTGGCCAATCTTTACATCGTTCCCCGGGGTTGAGCCGATGATGAGGGCGAGCCGGAGCGCATCCGCACCGAATTCATCTGCTATATCAAGCGGATCAAGCGTATTACCAAGTGACTTGGACATCTTGCGACCTTGCTCGTCGCGGACGAGCCCGTGGAGATAGACGGACTTGAAAGGGATGGTATCGAGGAGAAAGCCTGACATGAGGATCATGCGGGCGACCCAGGGGAAGAGGATATCATATCCCGTTTCGAGAAGTGTGGTCGGATGGTAGGTTTTGAAATCTGCAGTAGTTTGATCAGGCCAGCCAAGCGTAGAAAATGTCCAAAGTCCCGATGAAAACCAGGTATCGAGCGAGTCTGGATCTTGCTGCCAACCATCACCCGCGGGTGCGTCGAGACCGCAATAGGTCTCATTGCCGCGGTACCAGACGGGAATACGGTGACCGAACCAGATTTGGCGGCTGATGCACCAGTCGCGGAGATTGTCGATCCAATGGAAGTAGATTTTCTCGAAGCGCTCGGGGAGGATATTGATTTTCTTGGAACGGACGGCGTCTTGCATGAGCGACTTCAGGGTAACGGTTTTTCCATCCCGCTCGAATTCCTGGTTCACACCGATGAACCATTGGCGCATGACCTGTGGTTCAATGGTCGCACCGGTGCGTTCGGCCGTCGCGATCTGGTGCGTGTATGCGTCGTCGATCTTTGTCACGAGGTCTTTGGTATTGAGTTTGGCGATGATCTTTTCACGCGCTTCAGTGATATGGAGTCCGGCAAATTCACCAGCAATCGGGAGAAGATTCCCTCGAAGATCAATAATCGGTTCCATATCGAGCCCGTGCCGTTCGGCCAGGTCAAAGTCAACCGCGCTGTGCCACGGCGTGATAGTCATGACGCCAGTCCCGAACGCCATGTCGATGGCGGAATCCTTTATGATGGTTGCTTCAATTGGGCCGTTGATCCATTCGACAATGAGTTTCTGTCCATCGGCGTAGTCCTGATAACGTTCATCATCTGGATGCATGACGACATACTTGTCGCCGAATTTGGTTTCGGGTCTGGCAGTGGCGATCTCGAAGGGTCCGTATTTCAGGTAGTACAGTTTGCCAGCCGCCTCTTTGTAGATGACTTCATCATCGGAGATAGTTGTCTGTCCGACTGGATCCCAGTTCACGATGCGGTTGCCACGATAGATGATGCCAGCATCATACATGCGCTTGAACGCGGTACGAACAGCGAAACTGCGCTGTTCATCAAGGGTGTAGGCTTCGCGCGACCAGTCAACGGACGATCCCATCCGCTTTACCTGATTGACAATTGTATCGTGACTGTCCTGAGCGAACCCGGCTACGCGTTTCAAAAATTCCTCGCGGCCGAGATCATGTCGGGATTTTCCTTCGGTTTCACGGAGGATCTTTTCGACTTTACTTTCGGTGGCGATGGCAGCATGGTCGGTGCCAGGAAGCCAGAGCGTGCGGTAGCCAGCCATGCGTTTGTAGCGGACAATCGTATCCTCGATCGCAAGCATGGCGGCATGGCCGATGTGAAGCGTTCCGGTAACATTGGGCGGCGGAAGTACGATGGAAAACGGCTCAGCATCTGCCTTGGTTACCCCTGCCTGGATACAGGTATCAGGATTGGCAAAATCAGCTTTGGTCCACCGTGCGAGGATATCTGGTTCCCATATTTTCGGGTCGTAGGTTTTGGGAAAATCAGTCTCGTGCATGCCCTCAGATTATCATAGAAAAGGCTTGGATTCAAGGAAAAATGACTATCAGCGGCGTCCTTTGCGCAGTTTGCGGTAATCCATGAGCGGGGCAAAGAGGTCGTCTTTGAGCGAGGGCTTGAAAAAGGCGAGTTCGGCAGTGGTGGGAGAGTTGGATTTGAATTCGACGAAGGGGATGTCGCTGATCATGGCGAGTGGGGTCTGCTCGGCGCCTTCACCCATGGCGAGGACGGCGGCGGTCGCGAGCGCATCGACGACATTGGCATGCGTCGTGAATCGGTGTCCGAAGACATCTGGCGTGTTGTTGTACGCCTTCAATCCGACGAAGCCTTGCCAGCCGATTGCAACCCCAGTGACGCCGCGACGGAGCGGGGTCGAGTGGCTGTCAGTGATGATGACGCCGACATGTTTCAAACCGAAACGCTGCATCAAGTGGTTTCTAGTCTCGTGCGCGGTCCGGTAGCTGTCGAGCGGCAGGAGTGAGTAGACGCCATCGGTATTCGAACCGTCGATACCGGCCCTTGCGATGAAGGCATTGTCTCGGATAGTGAGTGGGACGCCATATGGGCTTTCGTCTTTGGGCAGATAGTAGTCTGCTTCAGCAGCCACCTCGTCTTCATTCAGACCGGAACCCTTCGAGACAAAGCGGCCTTCGCAGAGTGCGACTACTTTCGAGGTGATGACGAGGATTGAATGCTCATCCATCGAGGGCAGGGAGCGATCGATAAAAGCAAGAATGGATTCTTTCTTCGGATAGACGCGGTCGGTTTTTATCGCGTTTACGAGCATAGCTATTTTTGAGGAATCGAATGTATGAGGATACGCGAAAAGATCTCGTCGCCAAGAGTTGAATCCGTCAGATGCTCGGGATGGAATTGAAGGCCCCAGAGATGACGCGCTGTATGTTTAATTATTTCTGGACCATGATCAGACTGCGCGAGCACTTCAAAATCATTGGGTATCGTTTTCAGTGCCCAACGATGCGCATCGTAGACACTAAAATGTCGTCCCGCCTCGAGCAGTACCTCATTGGCGTCCGTTGAAATGATATCTATGAGGCCTTTTCGTCTTTCGCCCAGATCATGGAGCACAGCGCCGAAAGCATGGCCGATGAGCTCCGCTCCGAGGCAAACACCAATGATGGGGGTGTGAGCGTCATGAATCAGCGCAAGCTCTCGTTTAAAGATATCCTCATTTCCGATAACGGGGAGTTGACTGCTGCCTGAGAGAATGATGCAGTCATAACCTACAAAATCGTGCGTTTTGATATCGCCAAAACGGAGTATGGTTGGTGTCGTTGGAAGGAGTTTTGCCAACTCCATCGTGTGAAGACTTCCATTATCGATGAGCAGAAACTTCGCCATAATAATCAGTGATTTGCGAGCGGGAGGTGAGCGGATGGTTCGAGGGAAATGGCATTGGCTTTGAGTGCCGCCCGTTCCGTTTCATTCATCCTGGCATAACGGAGTATCCCAGCGGCACCGATCATCGCGGCATTGTCGAGCGAGTAGCGGAAGGGTGGCATGAGGAATTGGCATTCCGAATATCCGGCGACCATCGTCTCCATCCGTTCGCGCAGTCGGGTATTCGCTGAGACACCGCCGGCGATGACGAGCGTCTTCGGTTGATATGCTTGCAGCGCCCGTTCTGTTTTTCCGACGAGCGTGTCGACGACGGCTTCCTGGAATTCATGCGACATCTGGGCAATAAAATTAGGGTCGCTGAGTTTTTCCGATGGTTCTTTCTGGAGCGAGTAGAGGACAGATGTTTTGAGCCCTGAAAAAGAGAAACGATAATCTTCGGTGTTCAGCATGGGCCGGGGAAACATCTTGGCCGGCACTCTTTCAGCAGCGGTCCGATAGATATCGGCGCGTTTGCCGATCTCGGGCCCACCCGGATAGGGGAGTCCGAGCATTTTTGCGACCTTGTCAAAGGCTTCACCGACAGCATCGTCTTCTGTCTCGCCAAGGAGGACATACTGAAAGTGATCTGGCATGAGGATGAGTTGCGTGTGTCCACCCGAAACGATCGTTGCGAGGAGCGGAAAGCGTAGTTCGGCACCGGCAGTAAATAGATTGGCATAGATATGACCCTCGAGATGATTCACACCGAGGAGCGGCTTTGCCCAGGCGAGGGCCAGTGTTTTGGCGGCTGAGACACCGACCAGGAGGGCAGGGATGAGTCCGGGGCCTTGAGTAACAGCAATCGCATCGATATCGTCTGGTACGACTGATGCCTCACGGAGCGCGGACTCTACGATTGGAATGATGTTCTTCACATGTTCGCGGGCGGCGAGGTTTGGGATAACGCCGCCCCACTGGGCGTGGAGCTCGGCTTGAGATGAGACGCTATTCGAGAGAACGGATATTGAAGTGCCGTCGGTACCGATAACGGCTGCCGCAGTTTCATCACAAGAGGTTTCGATGGCGAGGAGTTTCATACCAGTGTTTTCAGAGCCATCCTACTGTAGCGGTCGCACGACGAATAGACAAGGGAGGACTTGTTACAAGGGTAGGAGAGCGACGAGTGCACCAATACCGACGAGAGTAGCGAGGAACTTGAGCAGGATAGAGAGTCGATGTTCGTATATATAGTGGAGATCTTCCTGGAACCAGGTATCATTTCCCTGTATCGCTACGAGTTGTTGCATTTCTTTGGGCGACCAAGAGACAAGCAGGTGATCAAGGGTGTAATGAATTCCACCATCTTTGTCGGAGAAAAACTTGTACCAGCGGTCTGAAAACGGCCAGAACAATCGAATGCCGTAGCCCATACCAGAGAGGTCGTGGACGAAATGACCGATGATACCGAGCGCGAAGAGCGTCATCCATGCTGGACCGAAGAGTGTGCCAATAAAAAGAGTGATCGGGATATAGAGACTAGGATTATGAAAGAGCGTACGGTGGGCACCGATCGTTTTCCCACCGACTGTACCTCGCTCGATGTATTCGATCCAGAAATCGATGTCGGGGAGCAAGGCGAAAAAAACTCCGGCGAATATCCAAAGCGGGGTCAGTGTTTGTTCGAAAAAAAGTCCTACGAGGAAGGCCCAGCAAAGACCTAGTTTTATATCGAGTAGCATACAAATCGCAGGCAGTGTAACAGAAAATGAAAAAACCCTCCAATTTTAGGAGGGTTTTCAATGAGTGGATGTTAGCGGTGCAGGGCTTTGACGATCGCGATGAACACCACGGCGCCGATAAGTGCGACGACGAAACTCTGAACATTGAAACCGCTTACGCCGCCATAGCCGAAGAAGCCGACCAGCCAGCTACCAAAGACAGAGCCAACAATACCGACGATGACATTGAGGAGGATGCCTTGCTGTCCATCGGTGTGCATGAGGAGCGATGCGACCCAGCCAACGATGCCACCGAAGATGATATAGATGAGAAAACTCATATGATTTACATTAACGAATAAATACTGCTGACTGCGGAAACTATTTCTTTATGTTGACGTCGATGGTGTCAGGGACATTGATTGTCGGGCTGCTCGGAGTACTTTTCGCATCCTGATTCCCTCGCATGGCGGGGAGACCATAGACGAAAAAGAGGAATCCAACGAAGGCAATGAGTACCACTGCGACCAGCATAACAGTTGCACTGCCCCCTCCGTCTGAGGGAGCGGGTGCCTGAGTCGGCGGATTGTTGATGACGGTTGCCATATTGGTGAATTTAGTGAACTTAACTTACTGATCTTGTTGGTCGAGCTTCACGGCGGCTTCCGGTGTGGAAACCGTCATGCTCATGACGAGGAGCTTGATGATGCCCCACGCGATAACCCAGTAGACGAACATGGCGAGAATGGTGGTCCATTCAAAAACACTTCCTTGGGCTTTGGACGTCCGAAAAACGGCCGCAAAAGGTGCGGCAAATGGTCCGGTCACCGAATAGATAAAACTCGTGAACCCAGCGCCGGCATTGGCACCGAGGAGCTTCAGGACGAGCCGAAAGGCGAGAAGAACTTCGACGAGACCCAATACATACCACACGATCTGCGTCCCGCGATAGAGAGGTCGCGTGCTGCTAGATGACATCGCATCCATACGATTTGAAGCTAACAATTAAATGGCGAACATCTTCCGAGAAACCAATAGAACCATAGTGGTGTGTAGCTAAGGATTAACGATCCTTATATGCTTTAGTGTAGACTTTATCAACTAACTCTGTTACTTAACTCTGTTACTTAACTCTGTTAGTTACATTATAGCAAGCGATGTAGCCTTGTCAACTTGAGTCCCTCTAATCCAACTTTTTCCTAAGAACTTTTCCGTTGTGGACAATAGCGGTTAAGACTTCTTTATATATTTCTATCTTTTTGGAAGGAATCCCTTGCAGTAGTATGCTAAGATCTTTTTGAACATCCTTCTCAATTTGAGCAAGCCTCTTTATTCCTTTTGCAGTTATGTCTATGCATTTCACACGTCTGTCTTGTGGGTGTTGCTCTATGATAATGTTCTTCTTCTGCAAGAGCGCTTTGATTGTCCGAGTCACTAGCGGAATACGGACACCCAGTCTTTCTGCAATTTCCGTAACCTGAAGATTCCCCTCGCCATACACAATTCCTAGAAACTTCCACTCTACACGGGTGGTGTGATAATTGGCTAGAATTGGATGGTGCAAAGCTTTAAGAGTACGGTAGCCTTGCCACTGAAGCAAACCAGTTTGGTGCATTCTTAAAGATGACATTTCGTAATGCTTAACTTTGTTAAGTGATACGAGTAGGCTACATCATTACTGTGAACCAGTCAAGCGTGCCACTTTCTGCTGAAATATAAAATACCCAAGGGGAGTCCTACTCACTTTCTTCAAGACCTCAAGGTGAGTTTATCACCTCGCTTTCCGCTGAAAGCTCGTTGTCCTGGGCAGCGCCGAATGCTCGTCCGCATTCATCGACACTCGGCCAATCTCACCTTCGTTCGAAGCCTCGCTCCTGTCCGTTCGACTCCCCAAGAATCAACAAACAAAAATCCCCACCAAAAGGTGAGGATTTCATGTTTGTAGCCCCAAGGGGAGTCGAACCCCTCTTACCAGGATGAAAACCTGGCGTCCTAACCGATAGACGATGGGGCCATACTACGCTAAAGCTTCGTAATGGCAGGCCGTCTTTCGTCCGTTGAAACGGACTACGGAACGGCAGAGCCATTCCTACTTTTTATACTTCGTGATCTGTACTAACCGCTTATACGCAAACGCTTCGTAATGGCAGGCCGAACACTCTTTATCTTAATCCCAACTCTGAGGTTAGGACGATCCTAACCGATAGACCCGTCTGCGCAGTAGAGGATGCTGGGGCCGTCCTACGCACTCAAGCTTTAGAACGGCGAATCTTCAAAACGGACGAAAAAAGCCTTCAGAAAGGCATGGCCACTTTAGCATATCGAATGATTTTGGCAAGTTACAGATACTTATATTTAACAGGGGTAAGCAGGTGGTTGAAAAAAATTTCAACAGTGGAACAAGCGGGTAGAATGGTGAGTATTGACAGGGTCTATCTTTTATGCTAGACTCTTCCAGTTGCCATGAGTCCTTTCCCAACAACCCCCAACCAACTCTCGGAGGAGCATCAATGAGTTTTGTGACTTTCATAAATCCAGTGGCCCTGGTGGTAGGCTATATCAGTTTGATCGCTATCAGCGGTCTTCTGGTGTGGCATGCGGTCATCGCTTATCAGCGGTACCGCAAATGGACTCAGAGCCGTTCTAAGGAACGGGCTCGGGCCCAGGCTCGGACCGAGGTGCCGAGCGATCAGATCGAAGAGGTGTGGCTCGGCGATTCTTGGGCGCCACCCCCCTGAAAAAAGAGAAACCTCTAGGAAAGAGTCTCTATTGCGCAATGCGTGACGGAGACTTTTTGATTTTCAGACTCATTGTTCCTTCTGGCGATATTCTTTGATGAGTGCGCTGTAGATCTGCGCACTCTCGCGAATAGTCCGCTTTTGAGTCATGCGGTCGACATGGATGAGTCCGAAGCGAAGCCAATACCCCTTATCCCATTCAAAGTTATCAAGAAGCGACCAGTAAAAGTAGCCGCGAGCATCTACTCCTTCAGTAATCGCCTTTTCGACCGCGCGTAGAGCAGCGGGAATAAATTTTTGACGAAGCTCATCACTGGCATCAGCAATGCCATTTTCGGTAATGTAGACAGGTTTCTCATACTGCTTGAGTTCAATGAGGGTGTGATAGAGCGATTCGGGATAGTACTCCCAGCCGAAGTCGGTCTGGAGCTTATTTTCATTTTTCCCATACCAACCGTCAATGCGGTGATGGTTGTAATGGTTGAGTCCGATAAAGTCTTGTTCGTTTTGTATCATTTTGAGAAACCAGTGATTCCAAAGGCGATCAATGAACGCCTTTAATAGTCGATTGAGCCATCGACCATTGGCTGCTTCGAACCAGATATTATGTTTGGCGACGCCAATCTGTGCGGAGGGTGAAAGTTTTTTTATCGCGTGATAGGTAAGACGATGTGTCGAAGCCAGTTTTCGATAGACAGTGAAGGCAGAAAGCCAGCTCTTTTTTTGTGGCGGCCAGATACCTCGAACATAACTTTGTCCGGTATAAATATCGGGTTCATTGAGCGTTACCCAGAATCGGATATCGGGCCCGAACGATTGTATGACTTTTTCAGCGTAGCGGACAAATACCTGAGTGAAGCGCGGGGAACCCACGCCGCCTTCTTCCGCAAGCCAAAGAGGAAGCGTCCAGTGCCAGAGCGTGACAAAGGGTGCGATGTTGCGAGCGTGAAGGGCCTGGATCATTTCACGATAGTGAGTGAGCGCCTCTTCATCGAATTTTCCTTCTTCGGGCTCTACTCGAGACCATTCAATCGAGAAGCGGTAGGCATTGAGACCAAGATGGTGAACAATATCGAAATCTTCGGCGAAGCGATTCCAATGGTCGCAAGCGGCGCCAGAAATGTAATTGTCGGGATTGGTCGCCTCAATTCGGAATCGCTCCCAGTGTGGATTCCAGTGGAAGTTTTTTTCTGATGCCTGTGCGAGTTGTATGGCGTGCTGTCTCTCCCAGACCGTCCAGTCATTGTGATTGTTGCCTTCGACCTGATGCGAGGCAGTGGCGGCACCCCAGAAAAAGCCTTTTGGAAACGGCATAGTAAAGTTGTCGTGAATGATACTTGCTGCTATCATACCACGCTGTTTCTCTAAAATGCCGTATACTATGAACATGCCTGTGCCACTCACATCTGCCGTATTTTCATTTCCGAACCCAAAGACGACCATCCCGATGGAGCGGTTTGTTCAGCGAGCACTCGAGATGATTCCAGGGACACTCACCTGGGGAACGCTGATTGGTATGGTCCTCTTGTCTTTTTTGGCACCGGTATCAGCTGCAGTTTTTATTATTATTTTTGATACGTATTGGATTTATCGTGCGATCTACATCTCTCTCTTTTCTTTACAGGCACAATGGAATATCGCCGAAGGAAAGCGGATTGATTGGCGAGAGCGGTACGAAGAGTCTCTGCATCCGGCAGCGTATGTGAAGACACTGAAAGCACGAGTGATTGCTCTTGAGTCTGAAATCAGAGCGTCCCGTGGTTTCGGTGAGTGGAGGAAGCGTCGGGGTTTGCGTCAAGCGGTCCGCCGGACACAGCGTATTCTGCGGGAAACTGAACGGCTTATTCCCCAGGCTGAACTGATCATGGATTGGCGTGAGGTGGTACATGTTGTGCTCTTGCCGACGGCCGGCGAGCCGGTTGAGGTTATAGAACCGGCGATTGCGTCGCTGGCGAAATCTCATTTCCCGCTCGATCAGATGATCATCCTCCTCGCAACCGAAGAGCGCGAAGATCCAGCCACGCGTCTGCCAAAAGTCGCAGCGCTACAAGCGAAATTTGGACACCTTTTCAAGGATTTTTTGGTTACGACGCATATCGTCGCGGCGGGTGAGATGAAATGCAAAGCATCCAATGCAACTTTTGCAGCCAAGGAATTGATGCGATACCTCAATGAAAAGGGAATTGATTTCAAGCGCGTCGTTTTCTCTAACTTCGATTGCGACTCGGTCATTCATCCAGAATATTTTCCGGCGTTGACCTATCACTACACAACAAATCCGCATCGGCTCCGGCGAGCCTACCAACCGCTCCCGATGTATCACAATAATCTCTGGGATACCAATGCCTTTGTCCGTGTGGTCGTGACGGGATCATCGTTTTGGCACCTGTACCAGTCGACACGGCGGGAGATGGTAACCTTTTCTTCACACTCCGAGCCATTTGATACACTGGTCAAGGTTGGTTTCTGGCCAGTCAATATGATTAGTGAGGACTCGGTCATTTATTGGAAATGTTTATCATATTTTCATGGCGACTATGAAGTCCAACCGATTCATTTGCCGGTCTCACTCGACGCTGTGTTGGCACCGACGTATTGGAAAACGATCGTGAATCAATACAAACAAAAACGCCGCTGGGCCTATGGGATCGAAAATTTTCCAGTTACAATGCGAGCAATCTGGCCGGATGCGACCATCCGTATCCGTACGAAACTCCGTATCATGTTTGAAATGCTCGAAGGTCATTACTCTTGGGCGACCACTTCGTTTCTCCTTACTTTTCTTGGGTGGCTGCCGCTTTTCCTCGGTGGCGAAGCATTTAAAGAAAGTGTCCTGGCACACAATCTTCCATTTTTCACCCGAACGCTCATGACTCTGGGTATGGCCGGGCTCCTCGTCTCCATTCCAATGTCGCTCCTTACACTACCACCGCGGCCCAAACGCTATCACTGGTCGCGGACATTACTTATGTTTTTCCAGTGGTTCCTCGTACCAATCGTCGCCTTTCTCTCGGCGATCCCTGCAATCGACTCTCAGACACGACTCTTGACCAAGCGTTATTTCGGCGAGTTCTGGGTGACGGAAAAAATGCGGAAAATTGACTAAAACGCTGACCGACTGGTGCCAGTTTGGCAATATTTTTTATGAAAAAAAAGATCGCATACATTCTCCGCCCGATCTGGCAGCAACATCGAGGCATCGCTTTTCTGGCTTTCGTGTGCTTTGCGCTCGAGGCGCTGCTGCAGTATTCGCAACCATATATTATTGCGCGCCTTTTTAGCCGTTCTGTACTCGACCAATTTTCTTGGGGTATGCTCGGCCAAGAGAGTGCCTTTCTCCTTGGGATTATTCTCTCAGGGGTGATCGTTCAGACCTTGGCGATCCGTTTTGATATCGACTTTTTGGCGCGTCTCGCTAAGACGCTCATGTTCACGGTGTACAAGAAACTGCTCTATTTCGATATCACCCTCCATGAGAACGAGTCTTCGGGCAAGTATCTCGGAAAGACGCGTCGAGCGGTGGACAAAATTACGAGCGGTGTTGATCAGATGCTCTACCAATTTTTGCCGGCAACTGTCGAAATTCTTTTTGTGCACGGTGTATTTTTTTGGTATTCACTCTCGGGTGGGTGGTGGCTTACCATGAGCCTTGGGTTACTCCTCAGCTTCGTTTTTTTCGTCAGCGTGTATCTGAACCGCGTCTTCACTCTGGCCTTTGAGCAGGAGACACGAGTCGGTGCTTACTTCGTCGAAAGTCTGAGCCTCATCCGGACAATACGTTTCTTTTCCAAAGAGGATCATTATCGGGAGCGCGGGGATGCAGAATTTTCGGCGATTCCAGCTATCTGGCAGACCAAGCTCTCACGGCTTACCGTGTTGTTGGGGATCAAGAATTTTCTTCTCTGGTTTCAGGGCTTTATTTTTGCCGTCCTCATTATTGGGCAATACCGTCTGGGCGTACTTTCAAGTGAAGCCGGGCTTTTTTTACTCATCCTCGTGCCACTGTATGTCCGCTCGCTCGGGAGTCTTTCCCGTCTGGTTGATCGGATGTCTGAGTTTGTGACGGCCTTGAACCAGTATGCTGCAGTGCTCGACCAGGAAGAACAAGTTGTGGATCAGCCCATGACGCGCCCTCTGCCGGAGCAGATCCGGGGAGAAATTTCTTTTGATCGGGTAACATTTTCTTACGCTGGATCTGTGGTGAATCAGTATGAAGATTTCTCAGTCTCGTTCCAACCAGAGAAAGTAACGGCGTTGGTCGGAGCCTCGGGTTCTGGAAAATCTACTCTCGTGAAGCTGCTCTTTCGTCTCTATGATGTGAATCAGGGCGCGATCCGTCTCGATGGCATTGATATCCGTGAATTTGCTCAGCGAGACTATCGAAAACTCCTTGCGATTGTTCCACAGGATGTTGAACTCTTCAACGCGAGTATTCGAGATAATCTCCTCATGGGTGATGCCTTTTCTGATGAAGCGATTTGGGCGGCACTCCGTTTGGCTGTGCTCGACGAACGGGTTCGGACAATGCCGGCGGCACTCGATACCGAAGTCGGGGAGCGCGGTGTGAAACTTTCGGGTGGAGAAAAACAACGTCTCGGTATCGCACGGGCGCTCATACGCCAACCGAAGATTCTCGTTTTGGATGAGGCGACTTCAAGTCTTGATACACTTTCAGAGCGTCAGGTGAAGGAAGCGATTTATAACCTCGAGCATCTGAATATCACCGTCATCGTCATCGCGCATCGTCTCTCGACGATTCGGGATGCGGATGAGATTCTCGTTTTTGAAAAAGGGGCGATCGTCGAACGCGGGACGCATCATGAGCTGATCACTCGCAAAGGAAAGTATTTTGCGCTCCAAGGGGAGCAGATTGTGGATTTGTAAATATTTCCTGTGACAAAAAAAGCAAGCGTGGCAACGCTTGCTGGGACTGATTCATCTGGCTCCAGACTATATCGTATTCTGGCTGGCTGGTGATCACCTCGGCTGAATATTTCGTTTGCGATACCGCGTGGCTTTTTGAGGGAGTTTCACCCATTCATTGCGGAGTTTGCAAAGAAACATGACACCAGTATCCAAGCGAGAATAGTAAAGAGGTTTGCCAGGGATGCTCCGAGAGTGGGCAATCTCCCTCCGCCAAAGAAGATCTTGGAAGTAGGTCTGCACATCACCCGTATGGTGCATATGGAGGCAGGCCACAATATCTATATCAAGTGATGAGTGGTGTTCGTCTGAGCGGACCCAGAGTCGGTGCCACCTGAGGCGGACGGATGAGCCCCAGCGTGATTTGTAAAGAGCCCACCAGATCGGCCGAAAGTATCGAAAGTACAATGCCTGCATGACACTTCTCCTGTCGTTGAGGATGTTTGTATTCTAATAGATGCGGCTTGGAATTGCTATTCAAGGTGGATCCGTTCCTCAAATGTCTGGAGTGCTTTTTGGAGGAGGGGGTGTCGGGTAAGTGAGGGGTCAGTTTTCAAGACGGTATCGGCTTTTTCTCGGGCGATTCGGATGAGCTTCATATTTGAGAGGTGCTCCATAGCGATATCTGGGAGGCCGGATTGGCGGGTGCCGAGGAAGGCTCCTGGACCACGGAGTTGTAAGTCGATCTCGGCCAATTCAAAACCACTGGTTGTTTTTTCGAGTGCCTGGAGTCGGGCACTTTCAGCACTCTTGCCATCACTGGGGAAGAGAAAGCAATAGCTCTGCTCAATTCCGCGGCCGACTCGCCCACGGAATTGATGAAGCTGTGAGAGACCAAAGCGCTCCGCTCCTTCGATGAGCATAATGGTTGCATTGGGGATATCGATACCGACTTCGACGACGGCCGTAGCGACGAGGATATCGAGCGAACCATCGCGGAAGGCACGCATTACTTTTTCTTTCTCACTTGTCTTCATCCGGCCATGCAAGAGTCCGATAGTCCGATGAGGAAAAATATCTTTGGTGAGGCGAGCATGTTCGAGCGTGGCAGCCTTCACTTCCTCCATCGCTTTCGATACTTCGACCAAGGGGAGAATGACGAAAGCCTGTCGGCCCTTCTGTATTTCCTGCTCGATGAAAGAATAAACCTTCTTTCGGGCCAGATTGTTTTGAGCAACGCGCGTGATGATCGGTCTTCGACTTTTTGGGAGTTCGTCCAGGAGTGAGAGGTCGAGATTTCCGAAAAGTGTCAGGGCGAGTGTCCGTGGGATGGGTGTGGCGGTCATGGTGAGGAAATGGGGGATGGTCGAGTCCGACCCATCCTGGCTTTCGAAGGCCTTTTCCTGCAACCGAGCACGCTGCGCGACACCGAAGCGATGCTGTTCATCCACAACGACCAATGTGAGCGATTGGAAACGGACTGCATCCTCGAGGATGGCATGCGTGCCGATAATGATATCGGGGATGCCGGCAGCAATTGCTTTTATGAGAGATGTTCGACTAATTGGCTTACCGGAGAGTGTGGAGAGATGACCAGTCAGGAGGGCGATATTTTTTCCGAGCGGATCAAAGAGGCGATCAAATGATACGGCATGCTGCGTGGCGAGGACTTCGGTCGGAGCCAGGAGGGCGGATTGATAGCCATTGTTCGCAGCAGCGTACATCGCCATCGCGGCGACAGCAGTCTTCCCGCTCCCAACATCGCCATTAAGAAGTCGGTTCATCGGGTGTGTGCCGGCCAGATCAACAAGGATTTCTTTGATCGCTTTTTCTTGGGCACCCGTGAGTTCGAAGCCGAGTGTTTCTCGGAAGACTTTTTGATCCTCCAATGAAAGGATGATGGTCTGGGCTCGACCCTGGGCGGCAGTGGCTCGGACTTGTAAGCTTTTCAGTTGCAGAAAAAACATCTCTTCGAACGCAAAGCGTTTTTGCGCGAGGAGAACTTGTTTCTCATTTTTTGGGAAATGCAGATAGACGAGTGCGGTCCGAAGATCGGGCAGGTGGAGATCGGTAATAATTTCTGGATCTAAGGGATCAGGGATGGTTTTCAGTTTTTCAAAGATGGTCGCGATTTGCCAACGGAGGAATTTCGAAGTGAGATTGGTCGTCTCGGGATAGATGGGGACGAGGCGGGCGGTGTGTGTCGCAGCGCGTTCGGCCCGCTCAAACGCGGGGGATTGCATCACGAGGCCATTTTGGTCGCGTGTAACTTTCCCAGAAAGACGGACGGATTGTCCTTCACGGAGCACGGTTTGTACAAAGCGTTGATTGAACCAGACGGCACGGAGGGTGCCCGTGCGGTCTTCGATGGTTGCCTCGGTGAGAAGAAGTTTTCGCTTCCAGGTCTTACCAGCAGAGAGTTTGATTACTGTGCCTTCGATGGTAACGCGGGTATCAGGCCTGAGGCTCGCCACGGCCGTGATGACAGAGTAGTCTTCGTAGCGATAGGGAAAGTGATAGAAGAGATCACGGACGGTTTCGATGCCAAGGCGTTTCAGTCCATACCAATGAGCTTTCTTGATGGCAGGGAGAGTGTCGAGTCGGGTGGAGAAATCAAGCATAGGGAGGGGGGAGCTGGCTCCAGTATAGCGTATCAGGAAAAATTGGTTGGTATAAAAAAGACCCCCAGAATGCATTGCATCCCGAGGGTCGTACACTCCGCTGATCAACGGAGTAGGGCTGAGTGAAAGCGATGATGGTTACTTCCGGGTTTGGCGAGTTGTGCTTGTGGAGAGTGATTTCTTCTGCGGCAGCGGTAGTGGGGCCATCGCGGTAATCGTCTCATCTGTGAAGGTGAGCTCGAGCGCCTGGAGGAGCCGGTTGAAGTGCTCTTTCGTCGGTGCCTCGGTGATACTGCTCTGGCGGAACAATATCTGATTACCCTTGTATTCGAGGAAACAGCGGGGTTTGAGTGACCCCCCTGGTATCGCCTGATTGAACCGGCGGACCCGGTCGTTCAGAATGGCCTGGATTTCGGGTGTGATATTTTCTGAAAATGTTGCCGTTGCCAGCACAAGATTCAGTTTTTCAAACGGGGTGAGATTGGTTATCTTCAGATGCATTTTGAGCCCTCTTAGTTGTGGAGTGCTTTCCTTCAGCCCAGTCTTATGTATATTGTTAAGTAACTTCTGCAGAGTACAGTGTTAACCCTGAAATGTCAAGGATAAAAATAAAAAAACCGCCCGAGAATGCTGATGCAATTCTGGGCGGTTCATATCTCATGCGGGACGGATCATTTATTGCCGGAGAAGCGGCATTCTGGCCACTACTCCTGATTCATCATCGCTGTCTTCGGGTGGGCATTGGCCTTGGCCGATGAAGGGGAGGTCACCGTCAGGCGACACAAACCCAAAGTGGCGCGCGGCGGCCTGGAAGGCCGCCTCATCGAGCCGTTTTTCCCCGGGCGTTGGTCTCAGGAGAACGATTTCTCCCCGGAACTCTGGTGAGAACACATGTCCATCCGGACGGAGGGCATGGGTACCGAGTTCACCCAGTATAATGGCCTGATGAACCGTTTCGAGCGGGCACTCGAAATGGAGATGGAGCGCCGGATTTCCAGCGCCCCGGCGGTGCTGTAGTCCAGCATGGCGCACGAGGGGAAGTTGGGAAATCATAGGGACTCCTTTCACAGAGAAGGTAGGTGGAAGATTTCTTATTGTTAACGAGCGACATCACTATAGACAAAAAAACCGTCTTCGTCAAGGGGTTGTTAGGGTTTTATTCGTAATGGAATTTTTCTTCAAAAAGAGGAGAAACTTTTTTACTGGGTGGCGAGTATACGGTGAGCGGCTTTCGTCGGCTGGTTTCGGGTAAACATTTCGGATACAAAATTAGTCCGATCCAGTTTGTAGTGTGTCCTCGGCAGGAATCGAACCTGCATTTCCGCCTTCGGAGGGCGATGTCTTATCCATTATACGACGAGGACATTTTTTCTGATTGAATTGATCAGGTTTTTAAGCTGATAAAGCTCCTTTTATAAAACACACAACAACCCTTTATAGCAAGGGCGATGGATATCCGAAGAGGGATCCAGCTCTAGACCTTCACCGTCTCGTCGGTCAGGCTGGAGCGGATCTGTTCCCGGAGCTCGGGAGTATCCGTATGGCCATGACTTGCAACGGCATGAACCGTAGCAGCCGCTACAACGTGCTCCTCGCTGCCGGAAATGTACAAGTCACAATTATTGACACTTGGGAACTTGCGGCAATCGGCTACTTTTCGGGGCGTATCACCCATACTGTTTGAAGTATGAAGAGGGTTTATAAAAGGGATGTCGACCAGCACTCCTACGGTCTCTAGTGTACTCTTTTCCTCGACATTTTCAAAAACAGAATCTCCGTTTCGTGGTGCGCTCGGCAGGAATCGAACCTGCGACCCTCTGGACCGCAACCAGATGCTCTATCCACTGAGCTACGAGCGCAATAAGAAAAAATCCAGAACACTGAATTTTGAATCCTGAAAAATCCCTTACATTCTAGATTCTCTATTCTGAATCCCAGATTCTGTTAAATATGCAGCATTTTTTCGAGGGTGTCAATGATCGTGGGGTGGTGTTTTTCTTCGGGAACAAACTCGAGGAGAAGGGCACGGAGTTCATTCTCGTTCACATCACCGAGTGGAATATGAACGAAGGGCGAAATGATTCCGTTGGAGTGAAGGCTCAATACACGACTCAGCGGCGGATCCTCATAGATCCAAAAAGAACGGAGATCATCAAACTCATAGAGTGTGTTACCGCCGAGGATACCTCGATCAGTGAGTGTAAATTCGAATTCACGCGGGTCGCGGGTAATGAAAATATAGCCGACAATGCCAATCAGGATAAAGGTAATGGCCATGAGCGGGCTATTGGTAAAAATAGCATAGGCAATAATGAGTGCGAGGAGAACAGTCGAGATCACTAGGCCGCGTGGATTGGGCCGGATGTGAATATGCTCTGGTGCGCGCCAAGAGAGTAGGGGCCGACCGATAGAAAGTGGTTCCATAGAGAATTGCTTTTTCTTTACTATACCATGTTTTTTTCTGGAATAAAGAAAGTGAGAAACTCGTCAAGTCTGTAAAACAGCATACAGAGTCTCTCATTGCTGACAATCTGGTTTTTACGAGTCCGTCGGAGAGCGGAGGAGGTGAGATTCGAACTCACGATACCCTTTCAGGTACGACAGTTTTCAAGACTGTTGCCTTCAACCACTCGGCCACTCCTCCGCTCTCCGACGGGACACGCTGGTACCTACAACCCTTTGACCAGGCTTTCTCTTATTCTGTGGTGCGCTCGGAGGGGATCGAACCCCCGACCCTCTGGTTCGAAGCCAGATGCTCTAATCCACTGAGCTACGAGCGCAATTTTTCAGCTGGCCTTGTTCACATCTTGGAAAACATCGTACCCTCACTTGAAGTGAATCAGCGCGGGCCAGCAGCCTCCTTTTTGTAGCTCAGAAAAGGCTTTCCGTCAAAACTATTTTCGAAAATCGAGGAGTGATCGGAGAGTCGCTCCATTCATGGCCTCGGGCTTGGCTAGACCAAAGATGTCGAGTATCGTCGGGGCGACATCCGAGAGTAATCCACGAACTTCATTTTGATCGCGTACCATTTCCGCAGCTGTTTTTTCACGGTGATTGTTTGGTGTGATGTACCAGAGGGGTATCGGATTGGTCGAGTGCTCGGTGTCTGACTCGCCCGTTTGGAGATTGATAACCTCTTCGACATTGCCGTGATCGGCTGTAATCATAACCGCTCCTCCTGCTTGGAGGATCACCGGAATGAGTTGGGACATACTTTTATCAGTTACTTCAATCGATTTGATCGCCGCGGCTTCATTGCCAGTATGTCCGACCATATCGGGATTGGCGTAATTGACCAAAATGAAATCGTAGATGTTTTCTTGAATTTTCTTAATGACGGTGTTTGTAACTTCCGGAGCGCTCATCTCGGGTTGTTCGTCAAAGTGCGCAACAGAGGGTGAGGGAATGAGAATGCGATCTTCATTCGGAAAAGCTTCCTCATGGCCGCCATTAAAAAAATAGGTAACATGCGCGTACTTTTCCGTTTCAGCGATACGGAGTTGTCGTAATCCAGCGTTTGAAAGAATTTCTCCCAGACTGCCATGCACTTCCTCGGGTGGGAAGGCAATCTGGACAGGGAGATTTTTCTCATACTCCGTCAATGTGACAAAGTGAAGATCGAGTTTCTTTGGGCGGTTGAATTCAGTGAAGTCGGGGAGTACAAATGCGCGTGTGAGCTCGCGGGCGCGATCTTCGCGAAAATTAAAGAAAATGACAGAGTCACCATCTTTGATCAGCCCGATCGGAACTCCGTTTTTCTCGATGAGCGTCGGCTCGATGTATTCATCGGTAATGTTTTTGGCGTAGGACTGTTCGAGATGGAGGAGTGGGTCATTGGTGTGTTCACCGACGCCTTCGGTTAGCATACGATAGGCGCGTTCGATACGGTCCCAGTTATTGTTTCGATCCATAGCATAGTGGCGACCAATGAGACTGCCGAGCTCGCCGACACCCACGAGTTTGAGCTCTCGGACAAGTTCGCGCAGGTGTCCAATGCCTGATGTCGGTCCAGAGTCGCGGCCATCCATGAATGCGTGGACGACAACTTTGGTGAGATTTTGTTCTTTGGCGAGTCGTAGCAGTGCGAGAAGGTGATCCTTGTGCGAATGAACTGACCCAGGACTGATGAGTCCCATGAGGTGCAGAGTTGAGTCATTTTGCTTCACCGTCTCCATCGCGTCGAGCAGGGCAGGGTTGGCATTGAAGCTCCCGTCTTGGATGGCAAGTGCGATCCGTGGCATGTTTTGATAGATGATGCGTCCAGCACCTATCGTCATGTGACCAACCTCACTATTGCCAGCTGTATTCCAGGGTAGACCAACAGAAATACCCGATGCTTGGAGGGTGGTCATCGGGTAGTAACGATTCAGCTTATCAAAAGTTGGCGTCTTGGCCTCGCGGATGGGATTTCCGCGGGTGGTGTTTGAGATGCCCCAGCCGTCAAGGATGATGAGGACAAACGGTCGAAACATACAGAATGTGTATTTTCTTGTTATTTTTGGCTTTCTTGAGCGCAGTATAACAGGACTTGGTCTTTGACAAAAGGTCTCTGAAGGAGTAGGCTTGGCGCAGAGACTAATTTTCAAATCGCTCTTCTCGTGTCGCTTTTACCGGTTGGTACCGAAGAAGAAGTTGCTATGATTCGTCGGATTTTCCTAGTTTTCAATTCAACTTTTTTTGGAAGGATGGTTCGTTCCTAATGAACATTCACCATCTCTGCTTTTCCGCGTGTACTGATTACGAACCGGAAGTGAGGCGGCGCCTGCCCGAGCGTCATTTTTTTGTATGACCCCCCTTACTATTAGCAGCGTACTGGCCGCGCTCAGTGCGGGTATCTTTGTTGGGTATCTCATCCGGCAAAATCTTGCCAAGAAACAGCTCTCCACCGCGGAGGGACAGGCCGCCAAGATCATTGAGGAAGCTGAGAAGAAAGCTGCGACGGTTACGCTTGAAGCTAAGAATAAAGCACTCGCTATCCTCGAGGATACTAAAAAAAATGAGCGATCCAGAGAGGAGAAGCTCAGTCACCAGGAGTCCCGCCTCGAAAAGCGCGAGGAGCAGATTGAAAAAGAACTGCGCTCCATTGAAGAGGAGAAGAATCGTCTTATTGGCAAGGCTGAAGAGATTCAGGCGATCAAGGTTGAAGTTGAGCAATTAAAAGATAAAGAAATTGAGGAATTGCAGCGCACAGCCAAACTCAGTCATGAAGAGGCGGAGAGTCGATTGATGAAGCTCGTCGAAGATGAGAGTAAAGATGCCCTGGTTGCTCGCATGACAAAACTTGAGAAGGAGGCACATGATGAGCTGGAAAAGCGTTCGTTTCAGATCATGGCGACTATTATTCAGAAATATTCACGGACGCATGTCTCTGAATTTACAACAACAACGATTACGATTCCTTCGGATGACATCAAAGGGAAGATTATTGGAAAGGAAGGCCGGAATATCCGTGCGTTAGAAAAAGAAACCGGTGTCGAGCTCATCGTTGATGATACGCCCGAATCCATTATCATTTCAGGATTTGATCCGGTGCGCCGTGAAGTCGCGCGGATTGCACTTGAAAAACTCATTGGAGATGGGCGTATCCATCCAGCTCGGATTGAGGAAGCGGTCGCTGAGGCACGCAAAGAGATCGATAACAAGATAAAAGAAGCTGGTGAGGCCGCTGCGTATGAAGCGGGCGTGCCTGGGCTGCATCCGAAATTGCTCTATATCCTCGGTCGGCTCCGCTATCGCTACAGTTACAAGCAAAATGTACTGCTGCACTCACTTGAAGTGTCCTATCTCTCGGCCGCTCTCGCAGCGGAACTGGGGGCTGATGTTGCGACGGCCCGAAAAGCGGGCCTCATGCACGATATCGGCAAGGCGGTTGATCACGAGATTGAAGGGACACATGTGAAGATTGGGATGCGCATCTTGGAGAAGTTTGGTATCACCCAAAATGTCATCGATGGTATGAAATCGCATCATGACGAGTACCCACACGCGACGATTGAGAGCTATATCGTAACGGCGGCTGATGCTCTCTCCGCAGCTCGTCCAGGTGCCCGCAAGGAAACTGCCGAGAAATACATCAAGCGACTCGAAGAGCTTGAGTCCCTTATCAATACCTTCCCCCAGGTGGAGAAGTCCTATGCGATTCAGGCCGGCCGTGAGGTCCGCATCTTCGTGAATCCCGAAAAAACGGATGATTATGGTGCCATGACGCTTGCGCGTGATGTCTCCAAGCGTATCCAAGAAGAACTGCAGTACCCAGGTGAGATCAAAGTCGTCGTCTTCCGCGAGACACGCGCCGTCGAATACGCCAGGTAAGAGTTTGAGAAAAAGTGAGGCCCCGGAACGAGTGTTCAGGGGCCTTGAGTTTTTTGAAGCTATTGCCTCATCTCTGTTTTTTCCAGGCTTTCCAGCGGACCTCGATGTCGTACTGGAGCGGCAGGGCGAAAAGCGTGATGAAGAGCGAGATAGCGAAGCTGATGAGGCCGGCGAAAGTGAGCCATTTGAACGCGGCAGGAACGCCGTCGAAAAGGTTTTTCGCGTCTCTGACATCAAACAGCCACTGCCAGACCCCCGCCATGATCATGCTGGCGATTGTTACGCCGAGCGCGATCCACACATACTTCATCGAGCGTTCGAGACGACGACATAGTGTGCGAGGAAGCTGCGGAATCACCATTGGACCAAACATGAAGGAACTCCTTAGGAAACCGTCCACATGGACAACGAAATATACATTTTTTGAATCCCACTGTCAATTTGCGTCTCCTTATTTAGAGACTTGACAGAAATCCCGCAGTAGAGCCAAAAAGCCTTGCGCACTTTCGAATTTTGCTTTATTCTCGGGGAAAGGAGACAGACTCCTTCAGAAGTGAACAAAGTTAAAACTAGAAAGGCGGGTGGAACTGATTATGAAAAATGTGAATAAAGATACGCTGACACATGAGATTTGTGACAAGACCAGTCTCTCAAAGAAGGATGTCGAGCTCGTACTCGAGGCATTCGAGGATGTGGTAACGGCTGAACTTCGTAAGGGGAACAAAGTAACCATGACAGGTTTTGGTACTTTCAAGGTCTCGAACCGTGCAGCACGAGAGGGTATTAATCCTCAGACCAAGGCCAAGATTATGATTCCGGCGATGACGGTGCCAAAGTTTACTGCTGGTAAAGGTCTCAAAGAGGCCGTGAAATAGCAGTTCGTTGTTCTGGTATTGGAAAAAAAGATAGAACTGTCCCCCGCCCATCGGCGGGGGGTTGTTTTCCAGAGAGGGTAGCCAGAAGTGAGGAAAAAGGCTAGGATGAGTGAGCTTTGTGGAGAGAAGAGTCTTTCGTGGAGTATTATATAGAGTGGTAGTTACCCGTACGCGGGTGTGGAGGTTTTGGAGAGGTGAAGAATTCGGGGCGTCGTATACCGGTAGTACGTCTGCTTTGGGAGCAGATAGACAGGGTTCAATTCCCTGCGCCCCGACTGTTTATATTTTTCTATGAAGAAGGAATATAAGAAGCTGGTACGCGATCTGATTCCGGACATCATCCGGCAGAAGGGGAGCGTACCGGAGACCCGTCAATTGGCCGAGACTGAGTATCTCATCGAACTCAAGAAAAAATTTCAGGAGGAGCTCAGCGAGTATCTCTCGGCCGAGACGCCAGAGGCGCGGCTGGAAGAAATAGCGGACATCTTTGAAGTCATTACGGCCTTGAATCAAGTGGAGGGGCGGGATATCGAACAGATCATTGCCGTGCAGGAAAAGAAACGGGCCGAACGCGGCGCTTTTGCAGCAAGGATATTTCTGGAATCAGTAGAAGAAAAAGAATGAAGAAAAAAGTCGTTACGATCGGCGGCGGGACGGGCAGTTTTATGCTTTTGTCAGGTCTGAAGGATTATCCGATTGAGTTGTCGGCGATCGTTTCGATGGCGGATGATGGAGGATCAAGTGGCGTGCATCGTGATGAACTCGGTGTTCTGCCCCCCGGGGATGTCCGTCAATGCCTGGTGGCACTCTCGGATTCGCCGGATATTATGCGGGAGCTCATGAGTTATCGCTTTAGTGAGGGCGGACTCGATGGCCATAGTTTTGGCAATCTTTTGCTCTCCGCCCTGGAAAAAATCACGGGTGATTTTTCTTCAGCGGTCAGGGAAGCATCGGCTATTCTCGATGTGCGAGGGAGTGTCATTCCGGTAACAAAAGACGATACGCATCTCTTCGCATTGTTGAAAAATGGAAAAACCATCCGTGGCGAGAATGCAATCAATGTAAATTTCAATTTGGAAAAAGTTGGTATTGATCGGATCTACCTCGCGCCGGCGGCTCGCGCGAATACGGAGGCAGTGAAAAAGATTCTTGCCGCGGACATGATCATTATCGGGCCCGGCAATCATTATTGCAGCATCATTCCCAATCTCCTTGTTCAGGGTATTCCTGAGGCACTTCGGAAAACAAAAGCCAAGATCGTGTATAATTGTAACCTCGTGAACAAGCTTGGGCATACCAATAACTTTTCGCTCGATGACTATGTCGATGCGGTCAATCGGACTATTGGTAAATCCGTCATTGATTTCGTAACCTACAATACTCGCCGCCCGGGGAAAACCCTCCTGGAGCACTATCAGGTGCAAGAAAGCGGGAGTATCGTGGCGTTTGATGTCGCCGCCAAGCCCAAGCGCAGATACCGCATCGTCAAAGGCGATCTCCTCAGTACAAAAGTATATACTGCTAAGCCTGGCGACAAAATTGCGGCAACCCGCTCGCTTATCCGACATGATTCGAAGAAACTTGCCAAAATGCTCATGTTCCTCCTCGAGATCGGAGACTATGAAAGTATCTTGAAAGAAATTGTCTAAAGGCTTTAAGTAAGCCTCTAATCAGTATTGACAGAGCTGGTTGAAAGTGCTATACTGCTTTTTCAAGTTTTAAAAAGCTTGAACGCTACTCAGCCCTCTGCTAGTAGCATATTGGAATCAAGTTCTTCTCATCTTTGCAGTCATTTTGAGTGAATGGACAAGCGTTGCTTTCTGTCGAAGGCGATACTTGCCCGTTCGCTCGCCACTCGTGGCTCGCGACGGTTTCCCCCACCATCCATCCAGACGAAAGGAGACCACACGAAATGACTGCACGCAGCTACGCCAGCCAGAAAGCCCACCGGCACCGAAGACGATTATCTCCGGCCAGGTAAGCGGCAACCGGCTGATGGGCCCCACGACATTGTCGCTGGGGTCCTTCAACTTTTTTATACACGATTTACTTTGAAGTCGAACTTCCAAGTAGGAAGATCAAAGGTCTAGATGGCGTGTTGGGCGGGCGACAGCCGAGGGATCAGTCTTCCAGGCATCGGAGACATCGGCGTAGAGCTCGAGCTCATTGCCATCGGGGTCGAGGATATAGAGGCTATGCGTAACCGTGTGATCAGCGGTACCGATAATGGTAACCCCAGCTGTTTCCAATTCTTTTTTTGCCTGTCGTAATTCTTCATCAGTATTTCCGATCTTGAGTCCGATGTGGTACAGGCCGGGCTCGGGTATATGTTTTGCTCGTGGCGTACCGCCGATTTCGATGAGGAGCAGCTCGTGATGCGTCCGGCCAGTGGTGAAGAGTGCCGCTCCACGCATATCACTTTGGATTTCGGGAAAACCAAGAGTCTCCCGATAAAATGTTCGTGATCGTTCCAGATTTGAAACATACAGAACGACATGGCCGAGTTCATGGATTTTCATATGTTGTAGGAATTGAACAGGTGTTGAGTTTCCACAGCTTCCACAGTTAGGATAGCATTCTGATGTGGTAGCGTCATCAATCAAGCTCACTTTTTGACTTGTCGAGCGGGAGCCGATACAATAGCGAGCGATATGGCTAATTTTTCCCTCCGATTCAAGAACAAGGTTCAAATAGCCGACGGCACCTGGGCCTTCTCCTTCGAGAAGCCAGCCGATTTCGTCTTTGAAGCTGGACAGTATGTCGCGCTCGTTTTGCCCCGACTCGTCGCTCCGGACAAACGCGGTCCAGTGCGCTCCCTCTCCATTTGTTCGGCACCGAGTGAACCGGATCTTATGTTTGCGGTTCGGATAACGGATAGTGGATTCAAGCAGACGCTCATGACACTTATGCCTGGCGAAGTGGCTCAGGCGACGAAGCCTATCGGGCACTTCACACTGTCGTATGCTGCGGATGGTCGGCGCATCGTGTTTCTCGCGGGCGGCATCGGCGTGACTCCGGTTCGAAGCATCCTCATCGAAGCCGCGCGGGCTCAATTGACTCGGCCGTTTACTTGTTTCTATTCGAATCGGATGATCAAGGACGCTGCCTTTCATGCGGAACTGAAGGCACTCTCACTCCCACAGTATCAGTATGTAACGACCTTTTCTCAGGAGACATTGCCGTGTGCGGGGGCGAATGATGAGCGTGGGTATATCTGCGAGGATATGCTGCGAAAATACCTGCCGGCCGAAGAAATCACTACGAGCTGGTACTATCTCGTCGGTGCACCAGCTTTCATCGAAGCGATGGAACAGATGCTCATCTCTATGGGCGTTGCTCAGGAACGCTGTGTGAATGATCCGTTCACGGGTTTGGCCTCGGCCAATCAGACAGCGAAATAAACAATTCGCGAGAGTAGTACAATGGTAGTACGCTAGCCTTCCAAGCTAGATACGCGGGTTCG
>CAZGXN010000012.1:0-22678 GCA_964530135.1 uncultured Bdellovibrionales bacterium
TAAGACAACGGTTTGTGGTACCGTGAACGAGGGTCCGATTCCCTCTAGTCACCCCTGTGGATATTTGATTGGTTCTCTGGCTGGATCTAGAACAACAAAGAAAAGAATGGTGCTCCTCCCTGTAATGGGAGTTGGAGCATAGTCGACACGCCAAGCCACACCGTCCCTGTAGCTCAATGGATAGAGCAGGAGTCTTCTCAAGGTATCGCAAAAGAAAAAGGGTTGCCCACACCGTAGCGTAGACAACCCTCTCAAAAAAATCGCAGCTGTTGTGCTCAAGTATTCAAAAGAAACTCAAGACTTCAAGTTGCGAGATTCACTCCCGCGGCAGAAACCCCGAGGCGGAACCACATTGCTTGCCGGCACAGCTCGCCCAGTAGTCGTAGAAGTGGAGCTTGCCTTTGTCCCAGGAGAAGAGGGGAGCGTTGACGAACCGACCATCCGCGTCAGGCGAGTATTCGTCGCCCGAGCAGTCGATGTGCAGTTGTTCCCATTCCACTTCCCGTTCGGGGTGGGTGAGAAGCAACGTGCCGACAGCGAAGGCTCCGAGGCCGAACTCGTGTTCCGCGAAGGTCTCGCGGGCACGGCGGACGGACTGGCCACGATGGAGGAAGCCGAACTGGGCAGGAACGATGAGGATGTCGCCTGACTGGCTTTCGGCCAGAGTAGCGAACATCTGCTTCGTCCGTTCCGATTGGCGGAGATACCGCTCGTGGAGCTGACCTTCACGCCAGTTCTGGAGCTTGCGGCTCTTCCCGACGAGGCCGAGCACCTTTTCGACTGCTTCGCCGTAGGTCTTGGCCACCGCTTCGAAGCGTGGGATGGCGAACCAGCCTTCGGCTCCTTCGGGGAGCTCTGCCTTGTTCGCTTCCAGGTTCTTGGCGTAGACGTAGGCCGCCGTGCCGTCGAGGCCGAACAACTTGGCGATGGCCTCGATTTGCTCGGTGATGGGCTTCGGGCGATAGTTCGCGGGGTAGTTGTAGTCGGTTGCGACCTGCTCATTCGCATATTGGTCGGAGACCGACAGTTCCGCGATGAGCTTCGAGATGCTCGACGCGAGTTCATTCCCGCGTTTGTGCACCCGTTGTGCCGCTTCCTTGCCGAGAGGCTTCAAGGCCTTCTTGACCGCATCGACCACGACACGCGTGGTTTGTTCGATTTGGCCGTCTGTCGTTTCCTGCTGAGTAAGCGTCTGCATGACGTTAGCTCCATATCCGAACCGTCGGACGTGCGGCTCTGCCTCGAAGATGAGACGAGCTTTTGAGAAGCCAAAAATGACGTCCAAAAAGCTCGTCTCAAGGAGTGAATATCATATCAAAGAACTGATTTACTATAGTAGCATATCTTTAGCTTTCTGTCAATGGCAGAATATCTGTCTTTTGAGGCTCAATGAAAGCTTTATTTCTACTTTTACTTGCTGAGTTGAAAACACTTAGTTTCACTCTTTCGGCCTAGTCGTTCATCTCTAATTCGCTGGGTCTGCCAATAACCAAGAAAATACCAATAAATAGTAAAAATAGAAAATTTCCACCAAGATTTCCTACCTTCTCAAATGAGCTCACGAGAGAGGGGTAGCGTGATTAGAGGTTTTGATGACCATCAAGCGGATTTGGATAAAAGACGAGAAAGTTGTTAGGATAGAATCGAGGGATGATTATAAGCCTTTATTCAAGGCTCACCAGAAAGTCATTGCTCAAGCCCCTCTAGTCACCCCTGTGGATATTTGATTGGTTCTCTGGCTGGATCTAGAACAACAAAGAAAAGAATGGTGCTCCTCCCTGTAATGGGAGTTGGAGCATAGTCGACACGCCAAGCCACACCGTCCCTGTAGCTCAATGGATAGAGCAGGAGTCTTCTAAGCTCTTGATGAAGGTTCGATTCCTTCCGGGGACACCGCGTTAGAAAATTGTACATTTGGAGGCAGTCACCGAACGAAGCGAGGCCAAGCCCAAAACTCTTCGCTGTAGTCTATCCAGAGAGAGTGTTTTCAGAAGCTAAAAAGAAAAGGTGTCTTTAGTGTCCGCCGGAGTGCTGCGGTATGCTGGTGGGACTGGTCCATTGGTCCGGTTTTTGCTCGGAGAATATTTGCACAAAGCGTAACCGTTATAGCACCATTTCCCCTCTTTTCTTCCTATATATACGCCGAGATGCTCTCTAAAGAAAGAGTCTCTCTTATCCGTTTTCTACTCTTCCAAAACCTAAAAAAGCGTTATACTAAAAGAGGTAATCCTTAACTCACTTGTCTATGTTTTCTCAGACCTGTGCGACCGCGCCCTGGACCCCCGCCGTCGCGCGAGTGTTTCTTGCCCTGTTGTTTGTCATCGGCGGTTTCGGCAAGCTCACCGGATTTGATGCAACAGTTGGGTATATCGGTTCGCTCACCAATGAATCAATTGCACCCATCCTCACGGTGCTCGCTATCATTTTCGAACTCGGTGGCGGACTGATGCTCCTCCTCAATTGGAAGGTGTCTCTCGCGATTGATATGCTCATCGCCTTTACGGTCGTGGCGACTATCATCGGACACACAACCTTTACAGGCGATGCGATGCGCGACCAACTGCAGTACACCATGATCCTGAAAAATCTCGCGATTATCGGTGGCCTCCTCCTCATGGCTCGTCTCGACTGCCACGCAAGATCAGCCCAGCAAGAGAGTATCTAATACTCTCTTGTCAGTAAAAAAAAAGCTGCCATGGGGCAGCTTTTTTTTCTAGGACACACACATGTTCCTCCCCTAGACCAAGACTTTATCCACGATACCGTACGCCTTTGCCTCTTCGGCTGTCATAAAATAATCCCGCTCCGTATCATGCTCGATTTTTGCCAACTTTTGTCCCGTATGTTTCATGAGAATCCGGTTCAATCGATCCCGCACTTTCAAGATATGCCGTGCATGGATATCAATATCAGTGGCCTGACCCTCAACTCCACCCAAGACCTGATGGATCATCACCTCAGCATTTGGGAGTACAAAACGCTTTCCCTTGGCACCAGCAGCGAGTAATACTGAAGCGGCTGATGCCGCGAGACCAATACAGATTGTTTCTACCTCCGGCTTCACATGTTGCATCGTATCATAGATTGCCAAAGCGGAAGTTACCGAGCCGCCCGGGGAGTTGATATAAATCTTGATATCTTCTTGAGTGCTTTGCGACTGGAGAAAGAGTAGTTGAGCGATCACTGTATTCGCTACGGCATCATCAATCGGTGAACCGATAAAGATGATTCGGTCCTTCAAAAGCCGAGAATAGATATCGTAAGCTCGCTCGCCCAGGCTTGTCTTCTCGATGACCATCGGCACCAGAGTGTTGTTCTGTATGGGTAACATAGCGTGTGTAATTATGGATTCCGTTCTCACGAAACACCAACACCTTCGAGCCAGGCAAGCACCTTCTCATTTACCATCTGCCCACGGACAGATGTATAGAGCTTCCCCATATCAATATTCTCTTTGACATTCTTCACATTTTTGTAGTACTGAAAGACTTTGTTCATTTCAGCCTCTACGGCTTCCGTATCGACATCAATTGATTCATCAGTGGCCAGTTTTTGGAGGATGAGTTCAGCAGCGACACGCTTCTTCGCCTGCGGTTCCCACTCCTTTTCAAGCTCCGCTTCAGTCTTCTTGGTCTCAGCCAGATATTTCTCCCATTCGAAACCCATCGACTCAACCTGTGAGCGAAACTGTTGCAACATGCGTTTCGCCTCCTCCGCCACGAGTACGGCTGGATACTCCAGCTCAGCCGCAACAATAAGCGTATCAAGGAGTGTACTGCGCCAGGCTTCTTTGGCGGCACGCTTTTTTTCTTCCAACATGCCCGTACGCATATTTTCTTTCAATTGCTGGAGAGTTTCAAACTTTCCCAGTGTTTTCGCAAAGGCATCGTCGATAACTGGTGGCTGCTGCTCTTCAACAGCATTGAGTTTCACCTGAAACTGGGCCGACTTGCCGGCCAAATGCTTGGCATGATACTCCGCAGGAAAAACCAGTTCAAATGACTTTTCACTCCCCTGTTCCATACCAACCAACTGATCCTCGAATCCTGGAATAAAGGCCCCCGATCCAAGAACGAGCGCATGATTTGTACTTTTACCACCGTCAATGATAACGCCGTCCACCGTAACCGTAAAATCGATTTTTACCGTATCGCCCATAGCGGCGGGTCGATCAACTGGCACCACAGCCGCCCGCATCTGGGCCAGCTTAGCCAACTCCTGATCAATATCTGCTTCAGTCACACTGATTTCCTTTGCCTTCTCAGCCGTATTGATTTTTACAACAGCTGGCTTCCACTCCGAGAGAACAATCTCTGGAAGGACATCTGTTACAACCGTATAGACGAGAGGCTCTCCGGTCTTCACTGTCTCGAGTTTTATCTCAGGCCGACCAATAGCTTCAGCCTTGGCCTCGAGCAAGGCCTGTGGATAGGTATGATGGACGGCGTGTTCTGCTGTCTCAACGAGTATCGCTTCGGGGCCAAAACGCTGTTCAATCAACGCTTCAGGAACTTTCCCCTGGCGGAAACCCGCCAAGCTCACCTTCTCAGCCATATGTTCGACCGCGTGTTCCTTATGCCGCTGCCATTCCTCCCATGGCACCGTAACAGTGATGACCCACTTTGATGCGGGGAGTTTCTGTATCTTGACTTCCATAAAATCTTCCAATCAGGCTGGTTACTTCCGTTTTCCGAATTCTTTCTCGTAAAGCTTCACTGAGCGTTTCACTGCCGCGATGGCATCCTTGCGGCCCTTGAAGCCATGAACGACGACTTCGTTCTTCTTCCCCTTCAAAACCTTGTAAGTCTCGAAGAAATGCTGGTACTCCTTCAAGTTATGCTTGTTGATATCCTTCAGGTCTTTCACATCATCCCAGCGCTTGTCATCCACCGGCACGGCGATTACCTTGAAATCAGAATCTCCACCGTCGATCATCTCCATGATAGCGACCGGCCGAGCATTTACGAGAATGCCGGACGCGAGGGGGAAAGTCGAAAGGACGATCACATCGAGCGCGTCGCCGTCATCCCAAAATGTCTGTGGTGCAAAGCCATAGTCCACCGGATACGGTGCAGCCGAATAATTGGCCCGGTCGAGCTTGATGAGACCAGTCTCTTTGTCAATCTCATACTTGTTGAGCGACCCTTTTGGGATCTCAATGATGACATTGATCTCTTCTGGAGCACTGTCACCGAGCTTCACATCATGCCACAAATTCATAGGGAAAGAATGAGTAATTAGAAATGTAATGCTAGAGCGAAACTACTTCTCATGCGGCTACTCTTTTTCCTCAGCCACGGCTTCCGGAGCTGTTTCTGCTGCGGCTGGGGCGGCTTCGGATGTTTCTGGAACGGTCTCAGCGATAGGTTCCGTTTCAGCAACTGCTGCAGCCTCGTCGGAGGACTCCTCTTCTGGACTCATCACATCGATGCGCCAACCGGTGAGCTTGGCCGCAAGTCGAACATTCTGCCCACGCTTGCCAATCGCGAGGGAGAGCTGATCGGCCGGCACCGTTACAATGGCCTGATTTTCTTCAGAACGCAAATCAACGGCCAACACCTTGGCTGGTGAAAGTGCCGCGCTGATAAATTTCTGAATATCTTCATTCCACTCGATAATATCGACTTTCTCTCCGCCTAGTTCATCAATGACAGTCTGAACCCGTGTTCCCTTCTGACCGACACAGGAACCGATGGGATCCACACCCTCTTCGGTCGCTGAAACGGCGATTTTGGTCCGCGATCCGGCCTCTCGAGCGATGGCTTTGATCTCAACCGTACCGGCAAAGATCTCTGGTACCTCGAGTGTGAACAGATGACGCACCATTTCCGGATGAACCCGAGACAAGATCAGCCCCGGCCCCTTTGGATCGGATTCGACGCGCGTGAGATAGACTTTCACATGCTGTCCAACGCGATAATTCTCGCCCGGGATCTGCTCCGACGGAAAGAGAATGCCGGTGGACTTGCCGAGATCAACAAAAACATTGCGACCTTCAATTCGCTGGACGATACCGTTCACAGCCTGACCTTCCTTCTCTTTGTATTCCGCAAACATCGTCTCACGCTCAGCCTCTCGGATACGCTGAATGATGACCTGCTTGGCCGTCTGGGCTGCGACACGACCGAAATCCTCATGGTTTTCAAGTGGAATCTCAATACTCTCTCCCACCTTCGCATCTTTCTTGATGAGCCTGGCTTCCTCCAATGTCAAATCACGTTCAAAATTGAAACGCGGTAACCGATCCTCATCAGACTCAGCCAAAGAGGAGCTGTGTTCGGAATGGACTCCCCCCTTTTCTGGAGTACCCTCTTCTGACTCTTCCTCCACGGTGAAGTCACGGAGCGTCTCATCGACGACTTCCTTCACGAGAAAAAAATCAGCTGACTTTGTTACTTCATCAAATTTCGCCTTGATGACCTGACCCTTCTTGCCATAATCCTTCTTGTAGGCGGCGGCCAGGGCGGCTTCGACGATTTCGAACACCTTTTCACGCGGGAGATTCTTCTCCTCAGCGATTTGCATAACCGCACTTCCGAACTCTCCCAATCGTCCCGACAAACTCTCTGCTTCCGTCGCGACACTAACTTTTTTCTTAGGCATAACCCAACAGCTTACGAATTTATTCCACGACCGATCTGAATTTTGAACAAAAAAAGCTCGCCACAGCGAACTCCTGACACATCCCTCTCTTACAACCCCAGTGTACCCTCTCCTTGGGCTCCTGTCAATCACCCTCGTTTTACCCATACGAAGCGATCGTGAGTTATGTGTTACATATATACATAAAGGTTGTAGGGGCAGAGGGAGATTATGACTGATTGACTTTTCGGCTATTTTATGCTAGAATAGACTGTTGTGAATTTCGGGTCAGTACCCGCACACAACCAGGAGGCAGTACGCCACCTGCGGGTACTTTTACAATCAACACTACTTGATCAAGGAGATCAATCATGGCAACCGAACTCTGGAAATCCATCGGCCAAGCAGGTCCGATGCTGAGCAAATTGTCTGAAGTCGTCGGCGAATTCGGAGGGTGGATGAATGTGTTGGGGATTATGCGAAAGCGCAATGCCCCACCCACTGAACCAAAAAGTCAGTCAGGAACGGAAACTATAAGTGAAAACAAGGTCCAGGAAGGTGAGCTCTACGCTCTTCTCGCCTGGCTGTCGACCATCCACATGGACGACACCAACAACAGCCGCTGCATTCTGGAGTACAGGGCCAAGCGGACCGAACTCCACGTCTTCCCCAAGCTCGTCGACGCGCTCCCTCCCGGGGCCGTCAAACGCCTGATGCAGACCGTGGCTGTCGAAGTCACAACGGTCAAGCGCAAGAAGACAACCGGCTTCACGCAGCACAAGGACTCTCGGGATCCCAGTAAGTCGAAACAGACACCGATCACATCGGAATGGGACGACAAGCTGAACCTCAAGGGCCAGCAAGTCATCGGCGCTCTCACCTGGCTCGTCATGAACCAGGGCTCGGATACCGAGGACAAGCGGATCGCGGCCATCGCCAAGACCCTGCAAAGTCTCCGTATCCTCGACAATCTTGAGGACAAAACGGCGGCTGGTACCAGAGCGGCCAAGGACAAGGCCGACGAAGTTTGGGCCAAACTGAAAGACTGGTACGGCGACTATGACAGCCGTGTCCATGTGTTCCTCGCTACCGTCGCGACCAATCGGGAAACGGTCAACCGTATCCTGTCTAGTCCGGAAGCCATCAGGCTTATGGCTGCTATCGAAGCGGCTCCAGCCGAGCAGAAACGCCAATGCCACGAGGCATTTCAGGCATTCCTTCTGCAGCGGGTCCGGGAGATTCAAAATCCGGACAGTCCAGCCATCGCCCGTCACCAGGCGCGTGAAGCGGGGCAATCAACTCCCGAAGAACGCGCGAGGAAAGATGTGTGGCTGACCAAGCTGCTCATTGGAATCATTATCGGTGGCCTCATCGTCCTTGGTGTCGCCGCCAAACTCAACCTCAACCCCTAGGAGCCATCATGGCAACTTCCCCTGTCACACCTGCGACACCCAGCGTGCCGCTCACCAGCTACCTCGGCCCAATCGTCGGGGCCGACTGGACCGGCCGGTGGCTCTCATACCATCAGGGCTACTTCCGGGTCACCCGACTGTTCCTCCTCGCCTACTTTGCAGCCTGCATCGTCGGCGCCGTGCTAAATGTCATCGCGCCGGACTCGCTGCGGCACCTCAACTGGATCGCTGCAATGGCGTTCCTGGTAGCGGCTGCAGTGTGCATCCTGACACCACTCAACCTGCTCGGGCCAGCGGGTGCAGCCTTCATCGCCGCCCAACCCGGTGGCGAGGAAGGTCTCAGTCTGCAGGACGGTACGAATGCAGGCGAAAAGTGGATCAATGCACTCGGGCGGTTCGCCGCTGCAATCGCACTCTACGGATCGCTTCCGTTCTTCGTCCTGGCGCTCTGGCCCATCGGGAGCAATCCCCTCGGCGCCATCGCCATCCTCGCCTGTGCGGTGTTCCTGACCATCTGGTCGATGTACACCAATCGGGACGGAAAGTTTGTGCTTGGCCTGGCCGCGACCATCATGACGGTGCTCATCGTCTGGACGCTCGCGAGCTGGACTCCCATTGTCCGGGAATACCAGCAAGACTTGGTAGCCTGGACCCAGCACAAGCTGGGACTGAAGTCGGCCGACAATCGGTCGACCGATGCCAAGCGGGCAGCGGAACAAGCGCGGGCGGAACTGCAAGCAGCTTGCTTCGATGGCCTGAAGAACAAGGCCACGAAAAACCCACCAGTCATCCCGACTGCGGCCGAGTTCGAGGACTGTGCCAATAAAGGCGTGCCGATGACAACCACTGTCGATTATCGGAACGAGGCTGAAAAGGCCCGGGCCGAGGCGATGGCACTCATACGCAACGCGCGTATCGCAGAAGCGGCTCAGTGCTTCAAAGCACTGTCCGCCGAAGCGACGATTGCCGACAGGGACCGCTGTGAAGCGCTCCGCCAGGCCATCGAGCCCACCACAGTGAGTGAACCCCTCACTCCTGTACGCGTGCCCGCCAACCAGTCGACCGACTCAGTCGACACGGTCGTCAGCTGCAATACCGCATGGAAGGAATTCGACTATGAGCCGAGCAAGACTCTCGGCCCCATGTCGCTAGGCAAACTGCCACCCGGGGTTTATGACATCGAAATGACGGGGAAAATCTGGCAGACCTTTTACAACCCACCCCACCAGGTGGAGCAGGTCTGTGAGATGGATGCCGCGGGTCGCTTTACGACCTGCGCCTATCCCGAGACGGCCGGCCGGATGCCACGCGATATGCGTGGACAACCATTCATTGCCAAGCCCACCGTCGAGACAGAGGTCTCTCCGCTGCTCGTCCCCGGAGAAGAATATGGGAAAGTAGTCATCCATGGTTGGGGGAAACCACTCCCGTCCGTGAATGGCCGGCTGCGAATCCAGACCGGATCGGAGCTCCCCATCGCCGTCGATGTGAACAACTACCAGGCGACCGAGTCGTATGTCGGACACGGCATACTCCATGGCGTCATCAAGCAGTGCCAGACAACCTGACCGACACGGTCGGCAGGGATAAATTGAACGGGCCTCGCAATACTTTTGCAAAGCCCGTTTTTTCTTTTTCATCTCACCATTTCTCCTACCCTTTGAGACTTTGGTGGTATTACTGATTTTTTTAGAAGAATCCAGCGACCTGGCGGACGAGGACGAGAGCCACCAGGGCGACTGTGATACCGATGATGGAGTACTTGACGATGGACTTGCCGGTGTCGATCCGACTTTCGTCGCCCGCGGCCGTCAGATACATGAAGGCTCCGACAACGAGCATGATGAGGGCAACAATGCCGACGACTGAGAGGAGGAAGTTCAATACATTGGTCGCGATCTCGATGAGGGTGAGAGAGGTGCCGACACCTGGGGGCAGTGTCGCAGCACTCCATCCGAGGATATCGGCTATCTGGCGGAGGAAGGCTGGTGCTGCGATGCCGAGAGCGAGGCCGACAAGTGCACCGAGTACGATATGCTTTCCGGTTGTCATGCGCCCATCATCACCCGCCGACATGATATACATGAAGCCGCCGATAACGATCATGATGATAGCCAGGATGACGATAAAACTTTGTAGGGAGGTGAGCACAGCTGTCAGGAGTGTGGGGAGATCGTTCCAAATGAGCGGATTCAAAAACCCGACTGGTGCCCCAGCGACTGAGCTCCCCGAGCCAGTGCCCGATCCCGGGCCTGGGCCACCTGTTCCGGTTCCTGGGCCTGGGCCACCTGTTCCGGTTCCTGGGTCA
The DNA here is from genome assembly GCA_964530135.1 of uncultured Bdellovibrionales bacterium. GTDB lineage: Bacteria > Patescibacteriota > Minisyncoccia > Moranbacterales > UBA1568 > SSEF01. The sequence goes on from CAZGXN010000012.1 coordinate 10,303, forward strand.
CCTGTTCCAGTTCCTGGGCCTGGGCCACCTGTTCCGGTTCCTGGGCCACCGGTTCCGGTTCCTGGGCCACCGGTTCCCGAGGAGGCGGCACACACACTGCCGTTCCAAGTGCTACCGGTCGCGCAGATACCCTGCGCTATCGCCGATCGAAGTGAAACACCACTGTCGGTAAGCTCAAAGAAATTTGTTCCAAAAGAAAGTGTGCGGCTCGCAGTTCCACTGGCCGCGGTCGAAAAGACTATAGCGCCATGCCTCACGGACGGACTGATGGGGTTGCCGACCCGCCAAACTACTGTGATAGAACAGGTGCTGGCACCGACAGGGATACTGCATGGTGAAGGAACTGTAAAAGTCAGAACCGTAGGTGCCGGAGGACCATAATCGACACAGCAAGAGGCGCCCGCACAAGTCGCATCGGGCGTCTCGGCAATCGAATAGCCGGAGCAATTATACTGACAGACGCCTGTATTCCCTGAATCGAGACTCGTACACGCCCCGCCGATATTTGGCACCGGCTGTGCCAAAACTTCTGATGTCGAGGCAAGCAGCCCGCCCGCAGCCAGAATGAGTGAGAAAATAATATTTCGACGAAGCATAGGAGAGGTCTCTTAGAGAAATCGAGCAACCTGGCGGACGAGGACGAGCGCCGCGAGCGCAATCGTGATACCGATGATGGAGTACTTGACGATGGACTTACCAGTGTCGATTCGATCCTCATCCCCCGCCGAAGTGAGATACACAAAGGCTCCAACGACCAGCATGATGAGAGCCACGACACCGACGACTGAGAGGAGGAAGTTCAGCACATTGGTCGCGATCTCGATGAGAGTGAGAGAGGTGCCGACACCCGTCGGTGGTGTCGCAGCACTCCACCCGAGGATATCGGATATCTGGCGGAGGAAGGCTGGTGCTGCGATGCCGATGGCGAGGCCGATGAGTGCGGCGGTGATGCATTTTTTCGCCGTTTCAACGCGACCCGTATCACCGCCCGAGGTGATATAGAGGAAACCGCCGATGACAATGAAAATGAGTGCGAGGATGACGATGAAGCTCTGGAGAAATGTGAGAATACGGCCAAGCAACTCATTCACCGTACTGAAGGTGAGTGGATTGGTTACGCCGACTGTCGTAGTCCCAACCGGTGGTGTCGGGCCTGGTCCACCCGTTGGTTGTGCCAGGGCGCTTGGCACTCCCAGAAAACCTATACCAACGATCAGGCCAGCGATGATGATAGAGCGAGAGTAGTGCATACTGCGTTCAAAGCTAAAATGGTGTCGCGCTCGCGTTCAAGAGATTATTGATCGCGATGATGAGAATACGACCGGACAAGGCTACAACAATACCGATGAGTGAGTATTTCATGTTGCGCTTGGCCGTCTCAATCACCCCCTCATCCCCCGCCGACAAGAGATATTGCATACCTGAAATGACAAATCCGAGGACGGCGACGAAACCGAGGACGGCAAGCATCCAATTCATCACATTCATGATGATGGTCTCGACGGGTGTGCTGGACAGGCCGGTACCACCAGGGAAACACACTCCTGACACCATTGTGTACCCAGTCGGACAGGTTGCCTGCGCCGAAACCTCAGCGACCGAAAAAACGAAAAGAAGCAATACGGGCACAAACAGCGCCGCCAAGCGGCGATAGTAGAGAGATGTATTGGATGATATTTTTGTTTTCATAGCTGCTACTCCGTGAGGCGCAAGGGGCTTAAAAGGCAGTAGTGGCATTGAGCCAGTTATTGATGGCAGCGATCACGACATACCCCATGAGGGCGACGATGACCCCCACGATAGAGTACTTCATATTGGTCTTGGCCGTCTCGATCATGCCCTCATCCCCCGCCGACAAGAGGTATTGTATACCCGAAATGACAAAGCCGATAACCGCAATGAAGCCCAAAACAGCAAGGAGCCATGACAGCGTATTGCTGATGATCCCATACACGCTCGAAAAAGGTAGATTGGAGGAGACAACATTGGCCTGACCGGTCAACCACCCCTGAGCGAGGACTTCGGCCGGTGAAGCGATCAGTACAAACGACAAAACTCTGACCCACATATTTCTCCTGCGCATAAGCATCAAAAAAATATTAGTTCTTTTCTCTCTTTCAGTATACTCCTCCGAAGATGAAAAGAAAACGACTCCAGCCGATAGGACTTGGAGTCATTTTCTCTTTTCGATCGAAAAGCATCGATGCCAGATAGACCACTAGAAACTGGCCGATGTTCCGAGCCATGAGTTGACGGCTTGGATGATCACATAGCCCATGAGTGCCACGATGACACCGATGATGGAATATGTCATCGCGTTTTTGGCTCTCTCGATCTGAGTCTCATCACCGGCTGCGGTGAGATAGAGAATGCCCGAAATCACGAAACCGATAACTGCAATGAAACCGAGGATGGCGAGGAGCCACGACAGGGTCGATGAGATAATCTGATAAATGGTTCCTGTCGGGAGACCGGATGACTGATAGTTCGTCGTACCTCTGTCGGCCCAATTTCCACCTGTCAATTGAGCTGAAGCGATGGCGGGAGCGAGCAAGAGCAGTCCGTTCGCTGCACCAAAGGCGACTTTTTTGAATTTTTGCATAACCTCTCACCTCCTTTCCCTTGCTCGGCCAACCGCTGAGGCTTCACTCGAGCATTAGATTTTATTTTTGTTGGTTGTGCTAGAGAAACGCTGTGATAGTCCGGATGAATGCATACCCACCAAGGGCGATGACGATACCGGTAACGGCGGCCAGTGTAGCTTTTTTCGCTAATTCGATCTGACGCATATCGCCAGCATCAAAAAAGTATTAGTTCTTTTCTCTCTTTCAGTATACTCCTCCGAAGATGAAAAGAAAACGACTCCAGCCGATAGGACTTGGAGTCATTTTCTCTTTTCGATCGAAAAGCATCGATGCCAGATAGACCACTAGAAACTGGCCGATGTTCCGAGCCATGAGTTGACGGCTTGGATGATCACATAGCCCATGAGTGCCACGATGACACCGATGATGGAATATGTCATCGCGTTTTTGGCTCTCTCGATCTGAGTCTCATCACCGGCTGCGGTGAGATAGAGAATGCCCGAAATCACGAAACCGATAACTGCAATGAAACCGAGGATGGCGAGGAGCCACGACAGGGTCGATGAGATAATCTGATAAATGGTTCCTGTCGGGAGACCGGATGACTGATAGTTCGTCGTACCTCTGTCGGCCCAATTTCCACCTGTCAATTGAGCTGAAGCGATGGCGGGAGCGAGCAAGAGCAGTCCGTTCGCTGCACCAAAGGCGACTTTTTTGAATTTTTGCATAACCTCTCACCTCCTTTCCCTTGCTCGGCCAACCGCTGAGGCTTCACTCGAGCATTAGATTTTATTTTTGTTGGTTGTGCTAGAGAAACGCTGTGATAGTCCGGATGAATGCATACCCACCAAGGGCGATGACGATACCGGTAACGGCGGCCAGTGTAGCTTTTTTCGCTAATTCGATCTGACGCATATCGCCAGCAGCAAAAAAATACAGAAAGCCCGCTATCACCAATCCAATTATAGCGACAATGCCAATGATTGACAATAAAAAGTCAAGGATATTGGTCAGTCCAACCGAGAGTGGCTGGGCTTCATCGATCACGCCCGCCGACACACGCACCGGTACACTCACACAGAACACGATCAGTCCAAAAAGTTTTGTTGACATATCTATTTTGACGGTGGCAGATACGGCGACCGGTTAGGGTGTCGGTCCATTCAAGAGCGACTCACCCTGCGGACCAGTAGAATTGGTCGGGGCGATAGTCGCAGGTGTCGTGAGACCAGGCTCAGCCAAACTATTGCCGGCGGGGATATTGCCCTTGCCAGAGCGCAGGTTCTCGATCACCTGAGTGATCTGGGTGCGAGTTTTCTTTACATTGTCCGGAGTCCCCTCATTATCTGGGATGAGAGTGAGAATTTTCTCGTATTCTTCCATCGCCGCCGCGCGTTTGTTTTCTGATTCATAGAGGAGGCCGAGCGACAGCCGGACATCGATGAGCCGCTCATTTGCTTCGAGCACTTGTTTGTAGAGACTCTCGGCCTGTGCGCGATCACCCTCAGCATCGCGTTCCTGATAGAGGAGTCCGAGGTTGTAACGGAAAGAGAGATTGGAGGGCGCGAAACGGATCGCCCGCAGGGTCGAATCAATCGCCGCATCATAGTCCTTCATCCGTGCAGCGACGACTGCGAGGCTGTAGTGAGCGATGGCAAGGTCGGGCTTTTTTTCGATCGCGCGTTCAAAATAGGCTTTAGACTCGTTGAGGAGCGTCGTCTTTTCAGCACTGTCTGGCTTGGCAGCATCTGCCGCGAGTCGCTTGATCTGACCGAGCTTGATCAGGAAGAGTGGGTTCTGCGGTTCCAGTTCGAGTGCCCGCAGATACATCTCTTCGGCTTTTGGCAATGCATCGGTCGCAAAGACGCTCGCATTTTCATAGATGAGACCGAGCGCCTCTGTCGCGAGTACATCATTGGGCATGAGATCCCTGGCCCGGACACCCGCCGCCACAGCTTCCCGCACCGCAAACGCGATCCGATTTACATCGCGCTCCTCGACACTCTTGCCCCCTTCGGCATTGGCGATGGCCATGTATTCCTGAGCGAGACGGGTATGGTAGCGACCCTCCTCAGGATAGAGCTGGATCGCTTTCAGGTATTTCGGAATCGTTGTCTCGAGCGATGCCGGCTGGCGTGCAGCGAGACCGGCTGAGACATCCGCTACAAAAACTTTGCCGATAAAGACAAAGATGAAGGCGACACCGGCCGAAACCACCATGAAAACAAAGGCTAGCGCGAGGGCAAATTTCGGCGTAGCCCGAAATGAGAGTTCCCAGTATCGCTCCTCCGAGCCGCTCTCATGCAAAAGCGTCGCGAGGGCGAGGGCGGACAGGAGTGCACCGATGATGATGATCGTGGCATTGACCGGCGCGATGAAACCCGCGACGAAGAGCATCACAGCTACCGACCAGAGTCCGAGCGAAACGAGTTTGTTCTTGGCTTTGTCGAGTGTCAAGAGATAGAGACCGATCGAAAGAAAGGAAAACCAGACAACAAGCAAGAGAATCGTCCCAAGCGCACCGATAGTCGAGAGTGCCTCTGCGACGAGGCCCGTCCCCTGATAGAAACGCAGTGTATAGAGTGCATTGCCATTGAACTCCTGCGGCCGAAAGAGAGAAAAGTCATACCCATAAGTCGCCAATCCGCTGCCCAAGAGGAAATTCGTCCCGAGCGACGCTTGGGCCACTTGCCACGAGAGCTTCATATTTGGTGCCACTTCGACCGGCAGAGTCGCACGCGACAAACTGTTTGTCCCGATCATGAGGAAAGCCAGGACGATGACAAATATCACCATCGGCATCCAGGTCAGTTCTGCCGCGGGCCGGACGATCTGCGCCAAGATATAGATCAGGAAAAATCCGAGACCAGCCAGGACGACTGCCCAGGCGACGAACGGATACAGTGCGAGGAGGAGAAAGAGATCAAGCACGAGTGCGGCCCCGATCACCACCGCCCCCGCGAGGCGCAGTCCGCGTGAGACAACCGCCCCTTCACGGAAGAGGAGGAAGAGGGCTGTGACCATGAGCGGCACCAGGATCGCGAGGTACAGTGCCAGAGTCGACATGGAACCAATGAGTGAGAGCGGAGCGAACGCCTCCCAGCTCGGCGGGAGAAAACGGATCTTCATCACCGCGAGGAAACTCCAGATGATGACGATGACACCCGAAGCCACAAATGAACCCAACATGAGATCTCTCCGCCGCGCGGTGAAATGGCTCAGGATGAAGAAGTACGCCAGCATGAGTGCCGTTAGGCTGATGAAACCGCGGGACGGATCACCGAAAAATCCCCAAAAACTGTGCCAGCGGTCAACCGAGACAACCGTCGAAACGATCGCAAACAGCCAAAATAGCACGATCGGGATATCGAGCGGTGTCCGGCGAATCCGCATCTCACCCGACATCACACCGCGAGATACCCAAGCGATGAGTCCGATGAGGAGACAGCTATAGAAGAACAGCTGCTTTTCAAAAGTAATCCCCTGAAAGGTCAGTCCCGTAAAAAAGAGCGGGACGCCGAAAAACAGCAGCATCAAAACACCAGTGATAATACTCTCGAAAGCCCGAGCTGTCCGCGCCGGCGACCGAGGTGCTACCGGTGCCGAACGCTCGAAGGCGGCGGGTCGGACACTCCCCTCGGGACGCGGAGTGAAACCGTTCATCTTTTCTTCAGGCGGGAAGTTGGCTTGGTTTCCAAAACGGGCGAAAGCAGGCTTTTCTGGCAGCGGCATAAAGCGGGAATTTAAGGGTATCATCAATATCCTCAGTATACGCCACCCCAAATTGTGGTGCAAGAAAGTGTTACGACCATGGCAACGGGTACCTCTTGGCCTGATCAGTATCACTATCCAAGCCTGGCCTGATGCCTTTGCCCAGAGATAGAGAGTAGTCGCTCCCCGACTCAATCACTCATGGCAAAACGGACAATAGAATAAAATATTGACGCTCTTGTAACCTATACGCAGCGATAGCGAGTTAAGAGGTACAAGTTAAGGGGTACGAAGAAGGGGTGATTGCAAAGTGAGAATTACAGGACAGGAATTGCACAGAGTGAAGGTGCAGGACTACTTCAATTGAAAGTTCCCGCGGAAGGAGCCATGGCCACGGAGATTTATGGCGGCTGCGGGGGCGATGGCGGCTTCGGTGATGAAGACAGAGACGCGGCCCGTGCTCGAGCTATAACCAGAGGCACCAATCACCAGGTCTATGATACTATCGCTATTCATATCAGCTGCGGCCAGGGCCGAGCCGAAAGAGCTGCTGGACGTCCCCGTGATGGTGATATCTGCCAGGCTGGCCAGACGGGCATAGGTATTGTCATTGTAAAAGATATAGGCGCGGCCGGTGCCGGAGGAATATTGGAACGCTCCCACGGCCAGGTCAACGCGGCCATCGGCATTGAAGTCGCCGGAGGTGAGGGAATTGCCGAACTGGCCACTGGCAGCTTCACCCGTGATGATGACATCCGCCGTAGCAGCGGTCGTCGGGATAGAGCCATCATTGTAAAAGATATAGGCGCGGCCGGTAGAGGTGGAGTAGCCATAGGCTCCGACGGCGAGGTCGATGCGGCCATCGGCATTGAAGTCGCCACTGGTGAGGGAGTAGCCGAAGTAATTACTCGTGGTTTCACCGGTAATCGTTACATCGGCCGTGGCCGCGGTGGTGGGGATGGATCCGTCATTGTAAAAGATATAGGCACGGCCGGTATTGGTGGAGTAGAGATAGGCACTGACGGCTAGGTCGGTACGGCCGTCGGCATTGAAGTCGCCAGCGGTGAGGGAGGTGCCGAAGTATCCACCCTCACCCGTGATCGTTACATCAGCCGTCGCAGCTGTCGTCGGGATAGAGCCATCATTGTAAAAGAGATAGGCGCGGCCAGTATTGGAGGAGTAGGCATACGCTCCGACAGCCAGGTCAGTCCGGCCATCAAAATTAAAGTCGCCGGCGGTAAGGGAGGAGCCGAAGCGACTGCTCGCTTCACCCGTGATCGTTACATCCGCCGTGGCGGCCGTCGTGGGGATAGAGCCATCATTGTAAAAGAGATAGGCACGACCGGTATTGGCGGAATAGCCCTGGGCTCCGACGGCCAGGTCGATGCGGCCATCAAAATTAAAGTCGCCTGAGGTGAGAGCAGAACCAAAATAGCTGCTTTCGCTCGCTTCACCCGTGATCGTTACATCCGCCGTGGCGGCAGTGGTCGGGATAGAGCCGTCATTGTAAAAGATATAGGCACGACCGGTGAAAGTGGAATAGCCATGCGCTCCGACGGCCAGGTCAGTCCGGCCGTCGGCATTGAAGTCGGCGGTACTGAGGGCGACGCCGAAATTATTATTGGTAGTTTCACCGGTAATGACGCGATCATTGAAAGTGTACAGATACACGCGGCCGGTGGAGGAGGAATAGCCAGAGGCACCGACGACGAGGTCGGTCCGGCCATCGGCATTGAAGTCGCCGGCGGTGAGGGAATAGCCGAAGGCGTTGCCAGTGGCTTCATTGGTCATAGTCATATCAGCCGTGGCGGCCGTCGTCGGGATGGAGCCATCATTGTAAAAGACATAGGCGCGGCCGGTGGTACCAGTGGGGAAGAAACGATTTCCCATAGCTCCCACGGCCAAATCAGTGCGGCCGTCAGTATTGAAGTCGCCGGCGGTGAGGGAGTAGCCGAATGCGGTGTCATTGGCTTGACCCGTGATGATGACATCGGCCGTGGCGGCCGTCGTGGGAATGGAGCCGTCATTGTAAAAGATGTAGGCACGACCGGTAGAGGTGGAGTAGCTATACGCTCCGACGGCCAGGTCGATGCGGCCGTCAGTATTGAAGTCGCCGGCGGTGAGGGAATAGCCGAAGGCGTTGGTCGAGCCTCCACCCGTGATAATGACATCAGCGGTGGCGGCGGTCGTCGGGATGGAGCCGTCATTGTAGAAGATATAGGCACGACCGGTGGTTGATGAATAGTTATACGCTCCGACGGTGAGGTCGATGCGGCCATCGGCATTGAAGTCGCCAGCGGTGAGGGAGGTGCCGAAAAAGTTGCTCGTGGTTTCACCGGTGATGATGACATCGGCGGTAGCGGCGGTGGTGGGGATGGAGCCGTCATTGTAAAAGAGATAGGCGCGGCCGGTACTGGAGGAATAGCTAGAGGCGCCCACGGCCAGATCAATGCGGCCATCGGCATTGAAGTCGCCAGCGGTGAGGGAGGTGCCGAAGGCGTTGCTCGTGGCTTCACCGGTAATAGTCACATCGGCCGTGGCGGCAGTGGTCGGGATAGAGCCGTCATTGTAAAAGAGATAGGCGCGGCCGGTACTGGAGGAGTAGTTAGTGGCACCAACGGCCAAATCCGTCCGACCATCGAAATTAAAGTCGCCGGAGATGAGGGAAGTGCCGAAGCGACTGCTCGCCTCACCCGTGATGATGACATCGGCCGAACCAGCGACTGGAGCGAGTATGCCACTCGCATAAAAGACATAGGCACGGCCGGCGCCAGAGGAATAGTTATACGCTCCGACGGCCAGATCCGTCCGGCCATCGGCATTGAAGTCGCCTGAGGTGAGGGATGCGCCGAAAGCACTACTGGCTTCACCGGTAATCTTCATTTCCTCACCGGTGCCGGAGGGGTCGATACGGAGACTGGTGTTGGCCGTCAGGCGCTGGAGCTTCCAGGCGAAATTCTCCCGCGTTTCATAGATATAGGCGCGGCCGGTACTGGTGGAGTAGCCAGAGGCGCCGACCGCGAGGTCAGTGCGGCCATCAGCGTTGAAGTCGCCCGCGGTGAGGGAGCCGCCGAAGGAGTTACTGGTGGTTTCACCGGTGATGATCACATCGGCCGATCCGGCGGCGGTGGGGATAGTGCCGTCATTGTAGAAAATGTAGGCCCGGCCGGTACTGGTGGAGTATTGATAAGCACCGACAGCGAGGTCGGTCCGGCCATCGGCATTGAAGTCACCACTGGTGAGGGAGATGCCGAAACCGTTGCTCGTGGTTTCACCGGTAATAGTTACATCGGCCGTTGTTTCAGTTGTCGGAATAGACCCATCGCCATAGAAAAGATAGGTGCGGCCGGTAGCAGTGGAATAGTTATACGCTCCGACGGCCAGGTCAGTGCGGCCATCAGCGTTGAAGTCGCCAGCGGTGAGGGAGACGCCGAAAAAACTACCGACTGCACCCATGATGATAACATCCGCCGTGGCCGCGGTCGTGGGGATAGAGCCATCATTGTAGAAGAGGCGGACGCTGCCGGTGTTTGTCGGAAAAGAACTTCCTCCAACGGCCAGATCAGTCCGGCCATCGAAATTAAAGTCGCCAGCGGTGAGAGTGCCACCAAAATTACTACTGGATGCTCCACCATCAATGATGACATCAGCGGTAGCCGCCGTGGTCGGGATGGAACCATCATTGTAAAAGATGTAGGCACGGCCGGTATGGAAGAAAAAAAGATTCCCAACAGCTCCGACGGCCAGGTCAATGCGGCCATCAGTATTGAAGTCGCCGGAGGTGAGGGAGGCGCCGAAATAATTGTAGGTAGCTCCCCCATCAATAATGACATCGGCCGTGGCGGCCGTCGTCGGGATGGAGCCGTCATTGTAGAAGATATAGGCGCGGCCGGTATTGGTGGAGTAGCCCTGGGCTCCGACAGCCAGGTCAGTCCGGCCATCGGCATTGAAGTCACCGGCGGTGAGGGAGACGCCGAAGTAGTTACTAGTGGTTTCACCGGTAATAGTCACATCAGCCGTGGCGGCCGTCGTGGGAAGAGAGCCATCAGCATAAAAGATATAGGCGCGGCCGGTATTGGTGGAGTAGCCAGAGGCACCGACGGCCAGGTCAATGCGGCCATCGAAATTAAAGTCGCCACTGGTGAGGGAACCACCGAAAGAGCTACCAGCTTCACCGGTGAGGTTGGTATTGGTATTTATCTGACCGTTTTGAGAATAAAAGATATAGGCGCGGCCAGTACTGGAGGAGTAGGCAAAGGCGCCCACGGCCAAATCCGTCCGGCCGTCAGCATTGAAATCGCCACTGGTGAGGGAATAACCGAACTGGCTACTGGCAGCTTCACCCGTAATAATCACATCGGCGGTAGCAGCGGTGGTCGGGATGGCGCCGTCATTGTAAAAGATATAGGCGCGGCCGAGACCGGTGGAGTAGAAATACGCACCAATGGCCAGGTCCGTCCGGCCATCGGCATTGAAATCGCCACTGGTGAGGGAATTGCCGAACAAGTTGAGAGATGCCTCACCGGCGATAGTCACATCGGCGGTAGCGGCTGTGGTTGGAATAGAGCCATCATTGTAAAAGATGTAAGCAGTGCCGTTGGTAGAACCATAGGCGCCGACCGCTAAATCCGTCCGGCCGTCAGCATTGAAGTCGCCACTGGTGAGGGAATTGCCAAACTCACCACTCGCACCCGTGATGATCACATCCGCCGTAGCGGCGGTCGTCGGGATGGAGCCGTCATTGTAAAAGAGATAGGCACGGCCGGTATTAGAGGAATAGCCCTGGGCACCCACGGCTAAATCCGTCCGGCCGTCAGCATTGAAGTCGCCACTGGTGATGGAAGAGCCGAACTTACTGCTCGCTTCACCGGTAATGGTCACATCAGCGGTAGCAGCCGTGGTCGGGATAGAGCCGTCATTGTAAAAGATGTAGGCGCGGCCAGTACTAGAGGAGTAGTTATAGGCGCCGACCGCCAAATCCGTCCGGCCATCGGCATTGAAGTCGCCCGCAGTAAGGGCTCTGCCAAAAACGCTGCTAGCTGCACCGATGATGATCACATCCGCCGTCGCAGCGGTCGTCGGGATGGAGCCGTCATTGTAAAAGAGATAGGCACGGCCGGTATTAGAGGAATAGCCCTGGGCACCCACGGCTAAATCCGTCCGGCCGTCAGCATTGAAGTCGCCACTGGTGATGGAAGAGCCGAACTTACTGCTCGCTTCACCGGTAATGGTCACATCAGCGGTAGCAGCCGTGGTCGGGATAGAGCCGTCATTGTAAAAGATGTAGGCGCGGCCAGTACTAGAGGAGTAGTTATAGGCGCCGACCGCCAAATCCGTCCGGCCATCGGCATTGAAGTCGCCCGCAGTAAGGGCTCTGCCAAAAACGCTGCTAGCTGCACCGATGATGATCACATCCGCCGTCGCAGCGGTCGTCGGGATGGAGCCGTCATTGTAAAAGAGATAGGCACGGCCGGTGGAGGAGTTAAACTGATCGGCGCCCACGGCCAAATCCGTCCGGCCGTCGGCATTGAAGTCGCCGGAGGTGAGGGAATTGCCGAAACGATCGTCGACGGCTGCACCCGTAATGGTCACATCGGCCGTAGCGGCGGTGGTCGGGATAGAGCCGTCAGTGTAAAAGAGATACACGCGGCCGGTATTGGTGGAGTAGCCCTGGGCTCCGACAGCCAGGTCAGTCCGGCCATCGGCATTGAAGTCGCCGGCGGTGAGGGAATTGCCGAAATTACTAAAAGCCGTACCCGTCAATACGCTCCCCGATGTACTCGTGCCAGGCGCGGTGAAGGAGAGCGTCGGATCAAGCGCGATGGGATAGCTCTCCGGAGTGAATGACACGGAGAGGGTCTGGGTGTCGGCACTCCACTGCCAGGCGGCCTCATGCCGGATACCCTGGGCATCCAGATAGTAGGGAGCTGGGATAGTAAAGTCAGGGGTGTGGTTGCCAGTGAGGAGATCCTCCCCCATCTCTCGCGCCAGGGTCCGCTGCGCCCGATCGAGGAGGCTTTGATCGACAGCGGCACGGGCTTGTTCGTTCTGTAGGTCTTGGGATCCAAAGTAATAGACTT
>CAZGXN010000013.1:0-13117 GCA_964530135.1 uncultured Bdellovibrionales bacterium
GTAGTACGCTAGCCTTCCAAGCTAGATACGCGGGTTCGATTCCCGTCTCTCGCTCACTCGTATTCTGCTCGTTCCTTGTCTGGCCCGTTGAGAGGAAGCCTGTCGGGGCTTTTTTGTTTTCACGCTATACTAAGGGAACCAATATGCTTGCCTTTCGCCAAAAAATGGACCGGAGGGAAAAGCGTTTTCTCTCGCTTCAGGCCATCATACTTGTTCTCGTTGTTCTGTTTGGTTCCGTCGGAGCTTATTTTTTCATGCGTCCGAAGGCGACCCCTGTAACTGAATCGACAGTGAATCCGCAACCGCTCACGGAGTGGGTCAGTCCTGTCGAAGTGTGGGATGAAGTGGCTGATGTGGCTGAGCAGCCAATCGAAGAGCTCATTGATTTGCTACCCCTCCCTCCGCCCCCACCACCTTCGATGGACCGGATGAAGTACGCGGGCTGCGTGGCTGACGGATTCCTTTCCGGGTATGGCGACGACATAAACAGTGCGATCGCGCTTGTCAATCGGTCAAAGTGTTATTATCTTCACCGAGCGCTTGAGACGTGGCTCAAGCCGCCAGATTTTAAATTGGCTCGAAAAATTGTTTCGAAAATTGAGCGGAAAGATATCGTGTATGGGATGTTTATCGCTGAAGCGATCGCGACCAATGAGGACTATTATTTTCCGGCCGAAGAACGTGAATTTGCATTCAAAAAAATGTGTCGGAATGGAACAAAAAATGATTGGGGGGAACATACCTGCAAACCATCCTTTGAGCGCGAAGAGTATCGCAAATACCTGAAGTACATCACCGAGCGGGCAATGGATATGGGTATCCAGAGCTTCCTCTTTGGTCAGATTTTTTATCAAGAAAGTAGTGATCTCTCACAAGCGTGGATCCCCGAGATCATTCGAGGCATGCGCGAGTATGCTGAGTTTCGCGGTATGGAAATCGTTATCGGGGCGCAGACAAACGACATCACTGATCCCGTGTACTTGGCAAACTTTGATTTTATTGAGGGGGGTGTGGGTATCGACAGTCGGGGTGATGTCCAAGATAATCCCTGTCATAGTCGATGGTGGCAGGAGCCGGGGGATTGGTGTTGGGCACTTCTCTGGCACCCGAGCTATCGGGACAAGGCCAAAAATGTTTTTGTCCATTTCGATTGGAGTGGGAAAATTGGTGATGATATGAGCGTCTTTACACGGATGAGTAAAGATCGTCGGGCGAGTACGATGCGTCGGCTGCATGATCGATTCCGTAGCGAGCGCGTCGGTTTTCTCTTGCCGCTCATGGCAACGTTGCATCGTGAAAACAATGGTTGCTATGGACCAAAGCGGCGTTACTATTCTGCCCATCGAAAATATACTTGTCAGGATGAGGATGTGATCAATGATATTTTGAAATAATAATCGGGCGGGAGAAGAATTTTTGGTAGAGCAGCAGGTTGCTTGGGTGGGTGGGGTGATATACTGAGGCTATGGATGATTTTCTTCCAACCAAACGTTTTCAGAAGCACGCCGAGGATTTTACTTGTATCCGCTGCTCATGGAGCGTGATCGGGGGTGGGTATACGAATCACTGTCCGCGATGTCTATATAGTCAGCATGTGGATGTTCAGCCAGGTGATCGGGCAGCTGACTGTGATGGTCTGATGGAGCCGATCAGCATCGAACCGTTTGGTCAGAGTTGGAAAATCCTTCATCGTTGTCTGAAGTGTCAGTATGAGCGCAAAAATAAAGTCGGAGAAAGTGATGATTTTGAGGCGATCCTCGCGCTTCAGCGTCGGGCAAACCAAAAGCGTTTTTATACCACACGCGGGTGAAGGATGCTCGTGTTGTAAAAAAAGTTTTTATTCGGTGATGGGATGGTGTGTCTTGATACAATAAAAAAAGCGTAGATTTTCGACATTATCTGGAGAATGTCGGAGTTCTACCGACTGGGTATGCAGTGGAAAAAAATGGCTCTTCCTGAGCCGGAGGATGTCGTTATCGAGATGCGATCGCGGAAAAGCGGGCTGTCTAGCACCGAAGTTCGCGACGCTTTGGCTGAGTATGGCCTAAACCGTTTTACCGAAGAGCGTTCTCCTTGGCCGGCGATGCTCCGGCGTCGTTTTCAGTCCTCCTTTTTATACTTACTGCTCGCAGCAGCTATTCTTTCTTTTGTTTTGGGTGAACGCCTCGAGGCGTTGCTTATTCTCTTGTTTATCTTCATCAATGTTGCACTCGAGAGTTATCAAGAGTATCACTCAGAACAGAGCCTCAGGTTATTGCGGAAGTATCTCATTTCGCATGTCCGAGTGCGGCGGGGGGGTGAAATAGTACTGGTCGAAAGTGAACGGATCGTGCCAGGCGATATCGTTTTGGTTGAGGCAGGGGATCGTCTCGCAGCGGATCTTCGTTTTATCACATCGACGGCTCTCGCTGTGGATGAGAGTATTATCACCGGCGAATCGATACCAGTACCAAAAACACATACACCACTGACTTTTCCGAAGTTGGAAATGTCTGAGGCAGCGAATATTGGATTCACAGGGACCGTGGTAACTTCTGGTCGGGGCGAGGGTGTGATCGTTGCGACTGGCAAAGCGACATCGCTCGGCGATATTGCAACGCTGACTGAGGAACCGCGGCATGAGACAACCTTTGAAAAAGGAATCAATCACTTTAGTCGTTTTATTTTCCGGCTCGTTGGCGGGACGCTCCTTTTTATTTTCATTGCCAATATTTTTCTCCACCGTGGAGAAACAAATATCACTGAACTGCTTATATTTTCACTTGCGCTCGCGGTTTCAGTTATTCCCGAAGCGTTGCCGGTGATTACGACGGTAACACTTTCACGCGGATCAATTCGTCTCGCTCAGAAGAAAGTCGTTGTGAAGCGGCTTTCTGCAATCGAGGACCTTGGGAGTATCAGCGTCCTGTGTACCGACAAGACAGGCACGCTGACCGAGAATGCGCTCGCTGTAGCGGATGTCCAAGCGACGGACCGATCACTCTGTCTTCGTCTCGCGAGTGTTTCGTCTGTCCAGACACCACTGCATCGATCGCTCTTGCATGACCCCTTTGACCTCGCGCTCTGGCACGCGCTGTCTGATGCTGAAAAAATTCGGGTCGCGGGTATTGCGCGGATGGATGCCCTACCGTTTGATCCGGGTCGGCGGCGCAATAGCGTCTTGGTCCAATTGGAACGCAAGACAACCCTGATTGTTCGTGGGGCTTTTGAAGAAATTATCGAACACTGTTCAAATCTTTCAGAGAGCGATCGAGTCCGATTGACCGAGTGGGGAAATGCGGCCGGAAAAAACGGGAAGCGTGTGCTCGCGGTCGCGACGCGGCTACTTCCGAGAAAGCGTGCTATCGTACCGGATCTTGAAACTGATCTCACCTATGTCGGGATGATCGCTTTTCTCGATCCGCTGAAAAAATCAGCCGAAAAGACAATTATAGATGCCCGCGCGCTCGGTATTACAGTGAAGATCCTCACGGGTGACAGCCGCGATGTTGCTGGTGCCGTTGCCCAGGCCGTCGGACTCGTGAAGGATCCGAGTGAGGTTATCACGGGCGCTGAACTCGAAGCACTCACAGCGGAACGTCAACGGGAACGGGTGGAGCAGTGCCATGTCTTTGCTCGGGTATCGCCGCAGCAGAAGCACCTCATCATTGGGTTACTGCAAGAAAAACATGAGGTTGGATTTCTGGGTGAGGGCATCAATGATGCACCTGCTCTGAAGCTGGCTAATGTCGGTCTGGTTGTTCAGGGCGCCGCGGATATTGCAAAGGAAGCGGCAGATATCGTGCTGCTCCAACGCAACCTAGATACAGTCATCACGGGAGTCCGTGAAGGTCGTATCATCTTTGCCAATATTCTGAAGTACTTACGCATTACACTGACATCAAATTTTGGAAACTTCTACTCAGTGGCGCTGGCCTCTCTTTTTCTTCCCTTTGTCCCACTGCTCCCGATTCAGATCCTGCTCCTCAACCTTCTTTCGGATTTTCCGATGATTGCTGTCGCAACAGACAATGTTGATGCCGAGGAGTTGGTGAATCCGCGGTCCTATCAAGTCAGCTCGATAGTTCTCATGACAGTTTTCTTTGGTTTCGTCAGCTCACTTTTTGATTTTGCATTGTTTGCGATGTTTTATCGCGATGGACCAGCCGCTCTCCAGACAGCCTGGTTTATGCTCTCGCTGGTAACCGAAATTATTCTCATTTTTTCCCTTCGGACACGGTCTTTTTTCCTCTCGGCCCGCCGACCTTCTCTGGCGCTCATCGGGCTTTCAGTGTTTGCGCTTCTTGCGGCATTTTCAGTGGTTGAAAGCAGTGTTGGTCGAGACATCCTCCATTTCTCCCAAGAGAGTAGCCGTATTTTCATGGTGGTGATGGCACTCGCCGGACTATACTTTGTCGCGACTGAATTAGTGAAATATTACTATGTGCGTCATTTCGATATCGTGCGAAGTAGAGGGATATGATTTCTAGGCATCTATTTTTCGGTAAGTCGTTTTTGACAGCTTTGCTCATCCTCTTCCTCTTTGGAGTCTTCTGGTACTGGCAAGTATTGACGGGCTCTCCATGGAGTACTCAGCAATCAGAGGAGTATCAGGACACAGCAGTATCAGTTCAGGTGATCCGGATTATTGATGGTGATACTTTTGAAATTGAAGGTGCTGAGCGAGTGCGTCTCATTGGTGTCGATACGCCTGAGAGTGTACAGTCAGATACGCCGGTTGAGTGTTATGCGCGTGAATCGAGCGAATACCTGAAAGAATTGATTGAGGGCAAGACAGTGAAACTGGTACGGGATACGACGAATCGCGACCAGTATGGTCGACTTTTGCGCTATGTGTATCTTGATGGGATTTTCGTCAATGAAAAAATTGTCCGCGAGGGCTATGCTCAATCCGTCGCATATCGGCCGGATACCCGGCTTCAGTCTCAATTGGATAGGGCGGAACAAGTAGCACGGAGAGATTCAAAGGGTCGGTGGAACACAACCCTTTGTCCATAAAGGTAGTTTCGTTACCATTCATCTTGACAGGATCGTACGGAAAGGTTATGGTGTGAGTGTGTCGGGTTGCTCATCAGGCTCGGCACAAGCCCTCCCTAGTGCGCATCTGCGCTTGCGTCCGATCTCCCTTGTGTGGTCGGACGCCTTTTTTTATTTCTTCTCGTCGACCTCTTGAAAGCTGAGGATGAGATCTTTCCGTAAGTCAACATTTTGTGTGACCACGGTACCGTCTTTGCGTTTGAGAGTGATCATAACTGGGATAGTACCGACACCAGACTGTTTCTGGAGGAGGAGTTGGTAGCCTTCTTCTTTGATGGTGTCCGGTAGTTCGTACTTGAGAGTTGTAGGGACATCGCTTTGACCAATTTCGACATCAACGAAGCCGCCGAAATAAGTCTTGCCGAGGTTTTCATCTGTGAGGACAGCATTGATCATGGAGCGTTCAAGATATCGGGAGCCAAGGGGTACATAGGCTCTGAGATAGGTGTGGTAATCATTGGTTCGCCAATCTCTTCCGGGAGCGGTATTTTTGTAGGTTTGGACGAGTGTGGCGAGCGGTTTCTCACCGGTGAAGTCGACAGTGTAATTGAGAGAGCGTTGGATGTAATAGTCAGTCTTCAGACCGCCGAGATTTGCATCGACGAGCATGAGGTAGTCATTGTTCCAGTTGGTGTTTACTGTGCCATCCCACTTCACACCCGCGACGATATTTTGGAGGGCTGTATCTTTGAAAAAAAGCATGACATTTTTCTCGCCGAGTTCGCGGTGAGCAAACTCTATGAGCTTGGGAATATTTTCGACGGTGGCGAGTCGCTTCACCATTTCGACGGCCAAGACCTTCATGATTGCTTTGCGATTTTGTTTCAGTTCTGCTGCAACATCATCACCGAGATAGGCTTTCTCGACAACTTCTTCGAGTTTCAATGCACCATCTTCGGCGCGAAAGGTCGTCGAGTATCCGGGTGGGGTAACAGGTCCAGTGAGGGCGAGCGCATGGTCAAAAACATTTGCATTGATGGCGATAACTCCATCGAATTTCTGGCCGCCACCGGCGAGTCGATAGAAGTATTCAGCCTTTTGAGCATTGGTCGGAAAGTCTGGTGAGAAATTCGAATCGCGAAATTTCCAGCGCTTCAGCTGAAGTTTCCGAGTGAGGGGATAGGGTGGGGTAATCTTCACGGTGATACGCTGGTCAAGAATGTTGGCATCTTCGACAAAAGTTGAGAGTACTTGGCCATCCTGTACTTTGACGATGGCGTATTGACCGAGGAAGCCACCACCGGGCCGGAGCTCATAGTTGTTTTGGAGGAGTACGAGATAGGCACGTTGAACCCCATCTTTTTTCAAGAGAGCCTCAGCGAGTTGATTGACAGCCTCGAGCTCTTTTTTTGTATCAGCCTCTAGTGGAAGCAGTCGCGAGACTTTTGTTGCAAATGAGAGACTACCGAGTGCAAACTCCTGTTTATGATCTTTGATGAAGAATGCAACCGCACTTCCGGCGAGGACGAGTGTGAGGGAAAGCGCAATAAAAAATCGCTTTCGGGTAAACCATGTAGGCATGAGAGGAGATAAAAGATTTATAATACAGACCACTCAATGATACCAAGAACCAGGATCTTTGACGAACGCTTGATTTACTTTGCTTAATGCGTTATATAAGAAGAGATTTTCATTTCTGTTTATTCGTTCTAAGAGTGCGGTATGGCGTAAATGAGCAGAATAAGCGAGTATGGTAAAGAGTGCGGATTGGGCTGAGCTCTTTACGGGGAGCAGATGCGAGATTAGTATAATGGTAGTACATGACCTTCCCAAGGTTAGGGCACGGGTTCGATTCCCGTATCTCGCTCTACAGACAACCAGTTGGGTGTAGGAGGCTTGCGCGGATCTATCATTGTTTGCTTAAGTAGTACGAATACCATCAAACAAAAAAGTCTATGACAAACAAGAACTTTTCATTCAGTGAAGCCTTTGGTGCTGGGTGGGCAAAGTTAAAGGAACATTGGCGTTTTTTCATCTTGGCCTACACGATTATTTTTGCGGTAAGCGGTGCCTTTGGATACCTCTCTGATGGCCCCTACCGAGATATCGAACCGACGAGCGGGCTGCTGGGGTTGATTGGACTCTTGCTTCGGATTTGGATCAACTTCAATTTTCTCGTTATTACAATCCGCATTTTTGACGGAGTGAAGCCAGAGGTGAGTGATTTGTTCCGGTGGCGCGAGGAAACACTCGCCTATGTAGGTGCTTCCCTCCTGTACGGCATCATGGTTTTTCTCGGTTGTCTCGCCTTTGTGATTCCTGGTCTGTACCTAGCCGTGAAGTATGGTTTCTATGGCTTCCTTATAGCCGATAAGCGTCTTGGTGCGTTTGATGCTTTGAAATCTAGCGGACAAATGACATCGGGCGTGAAATGGCTTCTTACCGGCTTTGGTCTTACCTCGGTAGGTATCGTTATACTCGGTGCACTTGCCTTTATGATTGGAATATTGATAGCAATCCCAATCGTTTCTCTCGCATTGGTTTTTGTCTATCGTTCGTTGTATGATCAGACCTTTGATCTGGCGACAGCGACGGCGGGGACAGTCGTTACGGTGCCAGCCGCAGAGATTTCAACTCCTGGAGTGGAGGCTCAGGCCCCAGAAGTCATGATTACTCCAGTATCGGAAAAAACTGAAGCTTCAAAATCCGACACGGTGAACTAGATAAGTCTTACTAGGAGACGATTCAAAAATTCGTTCACTGCGTCTTGCCACATGAGCGGGCCGTTTTTGTCCTCGATGACTTCATTTGATGGAATGGTGGTGTTTACTTTGAGAACAAATGATGATGGTAGCGTGAAGGGCGTGCCAGAGGATATTACTCTTGTCCAGGTGAGTTTTTCGGCATTGACGGTCTCATGGGGGTATACTTTTAATTCTGGCTCAGCTTCGATCTCGATTGGCGACACAATCTCTTCTTTTTCTGGCACCTCAGTAGTTGAAAGAATTTCTGCCGGAGTGATTGGCAGAGTATCGGAAGTCCCCACTTCAACTTCGGGTGGGTCTGATTTAGGTGGTGCCGCAATAGCGATGAGCGCCTGCCCCTTTTCTTTTTTTAGAAGTGTATTGTCTGCTAGGCTTTTGTCGAAGGCATACTTCAGATCTTGGATCACTTTACCATCCGGAGCACGGAGTTCGATGCGCCCGCGAATATTTCCGAGCGTAAAGAGTGAATGCTCGCGAGTGAGCCGTTTTACGGATTTCGCTGGAATGATGAAATCTTTCCGGATTGGGTGGTTGACAATGGATTTCTTCTTTGTGCCGGTCGCGATACTGAAGGTCTTGAGGTTAACTGCTTTTCGCTCCCGATTTTCAATTTCGATCCACTCGAGGTCGCTGTCGTTGCCCTTTGGGTTCGGTACAAATGACACAATGCGGACTTTTGGAGTCCGATACTTTTCGATAGTAATCTCAAAGATTTCATCGGTTACATCAATACCATCATCGGTCGTGAGGGTGATAGCATAGCGGCCAGATTTCAGATATTTGTGCGAAGTGTTTTCTCTGTAGCTCTTGTGTCCGTCGCCGAAGTCCCAGGTGAATTTCAGCTTGTCGCCATCACTATCTTTGCCGCGGGCGCGGAATTCAATAGCAAAACCACGATGTCCCTTTTTGGGAACGCGCTCTTGAGTTACGGGATTAGTGTTTTCAACATTGATCGCCCCGGGAGTTGGTCTTCGAGCACCGCGGAGAGTTGAACCGACGAGATTGAGGGCTACACCTTCTTTCGTCTTCTCATACTGTACGCGATGCACGAAACGCTTTTCTTTGTCCCGGAGCGAAAGAGTTTCATGAGAATTATTCAGCGAGAGGGAGAATTCCTTATCTGTTACGACGAGATAGCCAAGCGTTGGGATGCTGGCGCCGCTGGGGAAGACATATCTCCCTGTGATTGATGCATCGCGAATTTCCCAGCCCGAGAGATCGACTGGTTCTGAGCCGGGATTGTAGAGTTCGATGAATTCTCCGGTATCACCTTTTTCTTTCGGGTTTGGTAGGACTTCATTGATGAGTATCTCATGAGGACTATCTTCCTCTCCAGCAGTACCAGTCTCATTTTTGAAAACTTCACCTTTCGAATTCGTCGGTGTCGAACTTTTTATCGCAGACCAGGTGAGTGTGTCGAGATCACGTACGAAGATTTCTTTTTCATCGGGATTAGCAAGCTGCCTTGGTGAATAGGGAAGAGCGTGCCCTGTGCCCCAAGTGAGTGAATCGATGAGTACGCCGTCCTTATCATACAGCGCGAGACTGTTGTTGTCCGACAAGCTTGATCCGGTCGTAGTGTCCGCGTGGTCTTTAAAAATGCTCACGCTATTCGCCCAGAGGAAATACCCGTGAGCGGGGAGGGTATCGCTGCTACCCAATGTCTTCAGTGAGCTGCCACGGTTGGTCGTATCGTTTGCACTTTTCCGTCGCAGGCTCCAGCCCGAGAGGTTCACTGACTCGTCGCTTGAGTTATAGAGTTCGATAAATTCATCTGACGCTTTTGATCCTGCAACCTGGATCTCACTGAGCACCACAGCTGCAAACGCATCAGTTGGGATGAGAAGGGTAATGAAAATGAGAGCAGAAGAGATGAATCGAGCAGACATAGGTAAAAATTTCTGAACGCTCTATCGTATCAAATCTACGCATCTTTTCCAGTCTTGACGCATCGAGTAAATGTGGCTTTACAGAGAATGCAAGAGGGAATCGGATATTGAGTCAGGACCGTGGCTGAGGAAGGGGTATTTTCCTCTCAAAATAGGGATTTTGTTCTATTTTACTCAGACGCGAAGATGATCTGGATCAAATACTTGACAGCTTTCCGATGCTTCTATACTATAGAAAAACCGCTTTAGAAACGGAAAAAACTGCCAACTGTGGAACTCCAATTGAATTGAATAGATACTTTGGGTGGGAGAAGAGACTCCGGCTCAAAACCGGAGTTTTATTTTGAGAAGCAGCGTACTTTGAGAGAATATTTTGTTCGGAAAGAGAGAGGTTTGGGTGAAACTTCCTCCAGAATTCATCTTTCCGCGCAAGAACCCTTAACAATCATTGAAGTCTTTGTAAGCACGTCGAGAGAGTTGCCGCATGCGCGGGGCTGTGACGAGTATGCTTAAAAGTCAAAGTTGTAAGGTCGCTGTGTCATATTTCGTCAAGGGATATGGCATGGCAAGCAATTCGAGAAACGGTGAAGTCTGCGCAAACATTCTTCATCGTCAACTGAAGTGTCCGTGAGTGTTTTTAGCGCAAGCTAGAGCATTTGCGGACATTCAAATGAAAGCAGGTTACCAACGCAGAGTGTGGATGCCTTGACTTATGCAAGCGATGAAGGACGTAGGAGGCTGCGAAAAGCCCCGGGGAGCTGTCAACCAAGCTGTGATCCGAGGATATCCGAATGGGGCAACCCTCTGGTAGCAATACCGGAACGATAGTCTGAATACATAGGGCTATCGAGCAAACCCAGTGAATTGAAACATCTTAGTAGCTGGAGGAAAAGAAATTAATTAAAGATTCCGTCAGTAGTGGCGAGCGAACGCGGAAGAGCCTAAACCACCGAGTTTACTCGAGTGGGGTTGCAGGGCTGATGGACTCGATTGATCGGGGTCCAGTACAATTGTTAGGAGAAGGTTCTGGAAAGAACTACCACAGGGGGTAATAGTCCCGTATCCGAAAACGATTTTGTACTTGATGCATCAGTTCCTAAGTAGGGCGGGGCCGGAGAAACCCCGTTTGAATCCGGGAGCACTAACTTCCAAGGCTAAACATTGCATAAGATCGATAGCGAACTAGTACCGTGAGGGAAAGGTGAAAAGCATCCCGAAAGGGAGGTGAAATAGAACTGAAACTCTCTGCTAACAAAGAGTCGGAGCCGTGCCTCAATTCTGTTGAGTACGGGATGACCCTGTAACCGCTGACCAAACAACTATACTTCAAATCAAAACATCATAGGCTTCATTGAGGCTGTGCAGGTTTTTTTGTGTGTCGACTCAACTGAGGAGAAAGTGAAATGAGTGATTGGCTCAAATCTCGTCGAGGGGTACTACCCTTCGTTGTCGCTATACTGGTTGCCGAGATCTACCCGTTCTTTGTATCGGTGACACCGCTCACGATGGAACAATGGACTGTACACACGATTTTGGTGCTGATCGCAGCGGCCATTCTCGGAGTGCTCATGACGAAGATTCGGCGCAAGGGGTGATTTTCAATGGGGGTAATGAGAAGATCTACATTACGCCCCCTCAATGAAGTTCATGAATGTTTTGAAAATTGATGTATAGGGATTTGGCAGTGAGTTAAGAGGAATTCCGTAAGAGATAGAATTGAGGTACGGTGACGGCGTGCTTTTTGCAGCACGATCCAACGAGTTTGTTCTGTACGGCAAGTCTAAGGGATGAAGAGTTCCGGAGACACAGTGAAAGCGAGGCTGAATAGGCCGATCTAAGTCGTATGGACAAGACCCGAAGCCGGGCGAGCTACACTTGAGCAGGGTGAAGCGTGGGTAAAACCACGTGGAGGCCCGAACCCACTCGCTGTGCAACACGAGGGGATGACTTGAGTGTAGGGGAGAAATTCCAATCGAGCTCGGCAATAGCTGGTTCTCTCCGAAATAGCTTGAGGGCTAGCGTCCTGTGTATATTTATCCGAGGGGTAGAGCTACTGGATGAGATTCCGCGCGCAAGCGTAGGTCTCTCAACCAAACTCCGAATACTCGAGATAGCGAACAGGGCAGTCAGTACTACGGGGCTAAGCTCGTAGCACAAAAGGGAAACAGCCCAGATCGTCAGCTAAGGTCCCTAAATCTATGCTAAGTGGGAAAGGAAGTGGAAACTCTCAGACACTGAGGAGGTTGGCTTAGAAGCAGCCATCCTTTAAAGAGTGCGTAATAGCTCACTCATCTAGAGATTCTGCGCCGACAATGTAACGGGGCTAAGCATAGTACCGAAGCTACGGATTGCATCGCAAGATGCAGTGGTAGGAGAGCGTCCCATGTGCACCGAAGCGGAAGGGTGACCGACCGTGGAGCGCATGGAAGTGAGAATGTTGGAATGAGTAACCGCAATGTGAGTGAGATCCTCACACATCGAAAGTCCGAGGTTTCCTGGGCCATGGTGATCACCCCAGGGTTAGTCGGTCCTAAGGCGAGGCTGAAAGGCGTAGTCGATGGACATCAGGTTAATATTCCTGAACTGTGTACATATTCGAAGGAGTGACGCATCGTTGTATCTTTTGCCCCTTATTGGATTGGGGTCGTGTTTCTGAGGATGTCATGTAGGCAAATCCGCATGGCGCGTATCCAATGGAAACGGGCGTGGCTGGTAGCAATACCGGCGAAGAAAAGAGAGCACGGTGCCTGGAAAAGCTTCTCAGTTATGTATGTACATATCCGTACCGCAAACCGACACAGGTGGACTGGGCGAGTAGCCTAAGATGAACGGGAGAGCATTCGTTAAGGAACTAGGCAAAAAAGCTAGACGTAAGTTCGCAATATGTCTTCCCGGCTTTACATTCAGCTCTTTTGAAGAGCAAATGAAAAGCCGAGGAGCAGGTGAAGTGTGATGAGTTGAAAAGTTGACGACAGCGCGGCTGTGAAAGGCTGTGAACTGGTAATACAGTGTCGTTAGACCACCTTGAGAAAGTGGCGGTGTGCACAAAGGTGTACATTCACAAAGTCTCCCTCTGACGGTGGCATAAAGACAGATGTCAGAGAAACTCGCTGGGGTTAGTGAACGTCATGGCGACGGAATCGCCCAGTGTTAAATCAAGAGTGTGGCGTTATCTCGAAAGACGCTAACTCTTTGAGTGACAAGGCTGATTGAGCTGGTGCGTTTGGATGTCCAGGTACGGTCCCATACCGTTTGTTGGCTCCAGGTTAAAATCCAAGTTTCATGAAGCAATCAAAAAGAAGCCCATCAACGAAATCACGCAGATCCTGTCTCCTCGGCCCCTTTTACCTCTAAAACTAGAGATTAAGAGGGCTGAATGTAAAGTCGGGCGCAGCGAAAGTTTTTCAAGCAACTGTTTACCAAAAACACAACTCTCTGCAAACCCGCAAGGGGAAGTATAGGGGGTGACACCTGACCAGTGCTGGA
>CAZGXN010000014.1:0-12633 GCA_964530135.1 uncultured Bdellovibrionales bacterium
AAGGTCGTGCTGTCGCGCGCCGATGACCAGTCGCAGAACCTGGTCGGCGTGCTGTCGCTGCCGGAGTTCATCCAGGCGTGCATAGGCGTTGTTGCCTGGGCAAGCGGTGGCTTTGAGGTCTCGGTGCCCACCTGTCGGATAGACCCCCGACTTCAGACGGTTGCTCTCGATCAGCCATTGGATCGTCCAACGCAAGTCTTCCACGTTATCGTCGGAGAGAACGAGGTTCGTGTAGTCCCCGATGAGGACCAGCCCCAGCGAAGTGCTGTTCCTGTTGGCGGTGTGGGCCCCGACCGTGTCGCCTGCTCCCTCGAGTAGAAGTCGGTTCTTAGCGTGGTATGCCCACGAGTAAGAGAACCTGCCAAAGCGTGAGACTCCTACCCGCTCGATAGCCTTCATATCGGCGTGAGGGTCGTCGGTAAGCTGAGTGACCGAATGGTGCAACCACAGCTCCGACACAGGAAGTGACATTGGAGGGCCCAGGTTCGCTGTGGCCCCCCACTCGGCTCTATGCACTACTCGCATGATGCTCTCCTGTCCTAATAGGGTTTGACACTACCCTATACGCTACCAACATATCTTCCTTGGAAGTATTGGTCAGCACTAGTGTTGACGGTGAGGTTTCCCCCGCTGGTCTGGTACACCGTGACGGCGACGGTTTCTCCCGCTGCCAGTACAATCTCAGCCGCTCCACAGATTGTTTCCCCCCCAGCTGCGTTCTGGTTGATTTGAGAGCCCTGAGCGTAACGACGTGAGCTTACCGAATGGGTTAACCATGTGGCCCGGATGCCGGTATTGTTGGCGGCAAAAGAGGCGGAGAACTCAAAGACCCACCGTCCTGCGAACGCCGTTGGGCAGGTGAACACACCGGTGCCAATGGCGATGGCACCCTCGGTGTCAGTCACCTCAGTTCCGTTGGCCCAAGTGCAGTTTGTGTTCGCCCCGTTGACAACGCCTGTCTGACCTGCCCCGCCACCAGTAACACGGAACCTAGGGGGAGACCCGTACAGAAATTGCCATGCCGTGCCGTTGTAGAGGTAAGTACGAGTTGTGTCCGTCTCGTACCAGGTATCCCCGTTCTCCAGGTCTATGGCTAGCACCCGCTGTGCTGAGGTGCCCCTCCGATCGGAACCCAACGTCGAGATAAACTGGCGCAGGTCTGTGATCTCCGCATTAGTGATCGAAGTGTCGGCGGCAGCAACTTGCACACGAGCCAGCGCCAGACACGACGCAGGAAGAGCAGGGTCGTTCGCTACGTTGTGTGCTCCGGAGTACAACGTTCCCTGGACGATCTCAATTGTGAACGTTCGGGTCCCCCCGGCATAGTCAGCGTCTGTTATCCTCGCCACGACGATGTCGTTCCTGCGCTGGGTAGCGTTTGAAGCAGCGAGGTTCACGACCAGCCCCGCATCGTTTCTTACCGCGTAGGAACCCTGCTCAGCATTGCTGCTGCCTGCGACGAAGGCAGACCCAGCAGCAACAAGCACCCTCATACCGGGGGTGCCGTCTTGGGTAACGTTCAGGTCGGTTAGGCGAACCACCCCATGCCCAGGGCGATTACCCAACGTCGTGCTGGGGGTGAACGTAGCACGAGGACCACCCAACAAGCTAGAGAGGAGGAGCCTGTCCTCTCCAGGGGAGTACGAAAACCCTGTACCAAGCCACAACGGATCCTTGGTTGCCATTGTCTACCACCATCCTGAACGCCAGTTGAAGTCGAGAGTGCCGGTACCGCTAGCACCGCCCAACTTGATTGAATTAGAGCCGGGGAGAAGACCGAACCAGGACGACGTCGCCGTCACCCAAGAATACCTCGAAGCAGTGCCGCCGAGTAGGATCAGCCTGAGGTCGGAGTCGATGTCAAGATACTCTCCCGTCTCTATCGAACCCACCAGGGAGAGGGTTAGCCCCTGCCCAACAGCTTCAATGGTCGGGTCGACGAGAGGCCCGTTCAGCCTTGCAGTCCAAGGAACTTCTGCGTTCCCCGAGTTTACTGCGTCAATAATGCCGCCCGCACCCGTTGTGCCGAAGGTCTTCGGGTAGGTCAGGTTGTAGGCTCTCCCCTCGTTCAACTCTGGGAACGCCACGCTCGACGAAGAGAGGGTGTCGGAGTAGGTGCGGGGGTCCGTACCGATAAACTCGCAGGTCGCCTCGGCATAACCCCGAACCATGTTTGTCTCGTCCCCTTCGAAGCCTCTCGTACGGCCATACTTTCGCCGGATCGACCCGTCCCGCATGCACAGCCGCAGGTAGGTGTCGACTCCAGGTGCCCAGGCCCCCGACAACGTGTCCATGAGGACCTCTGTGGCAGCGCCGTCCGTGACCCCGTTCCCTCCGCCGAAGTTTGTCTCGATGATGTTGATTGAAGACGACACGAAGTCCTGGCCTGCGAAGATACCGTGGCTTGCTGGGCGGCCCACATCGTTCGAATCGACCGACCGGCCCCACAGCCCCTGGGTGCGGGCCACCCGGTATTCGGTGGACGGTCCAAGCACCACTCCGGTGCTACCGATTTCGATTTGGTAGGGTATCACGGTGTGCCCCCTAGCGGCCGACGCATAGCAGAGCGTACTGCATCCAAAGCCGCGCGCTTTGCTACCTTCTCCACTTTGGACAAGCCCATAGGAGTAACATCTTCTCCCACGTGGACATGAACCTCAGGAGCGATCACCGTGGTACCTCCGCCGCCACCGACCCCACTGGCCCCGTAAGAAGCGACCCCTCCAGACGCCATCTTGACGAGCCCAAACCCATACCAACTAGCAGCCTCAGTCAAGACCTGCCTAGACCTCTCTGAGCTCCCCAGCCGGGGGATGTAAGCCTCCCCGCCCGTTTCAGGTTCAGCGTACTTGATCATCTGGCCTCGAGCGACATGAGCAGGGGTTATCCCGCCCGCGGCGAACTCCATCAACCCGCCCCACCTGTTGTTCTTAACGTTGACGCTCACGGAACGAGAACCACTGAAAGAATTAAGCAGCCGGTCGATGCCCCGCAGCGTGGCAGAGGCATGGTCTTCGACATACACCCCAGTAGTTGGTCTTGAGTTAGAATAACTAGCGGACAACTCCGCTAGCGTGTTGAACTTGTTGGTGGGGTCAAGCGCATTCAGGAGAGCCACGGCTTCCGGGGACTCAGCGTCATACTTTCTAATCCACCCGTCCAAGGCTTCTTGCGATGGCCGGGCCGGTTCCCCGTTTACGTACACCCGGGCGGTGGGGTCACTGTTAGCCCACCACAAGATCCACCTGTCGAGGTTCTGCCGGCTCTCCCCGGTGCCGTCGATGACCTTCAGCGTGGGTGAAGCTACCTTCTTGTCTGTAGCCTCTAGCTGCCCCATAAGAGCCTCCAGCTGCTTCTTGGCCTCCTCGTCTCCCGTCAACCCCAGAAGAGCTTCGTAGTTCCCCGGGACCAGCCCCAGGGACTTCACCAGGGGGTCGATTTGAGCTGGACCCATCCCTGCCTGCTTCAAGACCCCGCGCAGCTCTTGTTCTACATCCTTGAGAAGCTGGATTCCCCCTGCCATGTCCCCTTTGTTCGCGAGAGCCTCCGCCATATCGATCCAGGCGGAGGTAACCCCGGATATGGCGTCACGGTTAGCTTGGCCCCCGCTTGTGAACTCGTTGAACAGATCCCCCACATTCGCTCCTGCAGCTTTGGTGTCTTTGAGGGACTCGACTAGGTCGTCCATAGCTGCGCGGCTCTTAGTTTGAGCGTCAAACCAATCTAACTCAATCCCCAACAGTGCATCCATAGCAGACTTGAAAGCGTCTACCTCGTCGGTGGCTTCTGCTGTGGCATCCGCCACCTTGATAAAGGCGGAGGCCATGGCAGTCTGTTTCGGAGTGGCGTTCTCCGCCACCATCACATTGCTCCTCAAAGCATCTGTCAAAGAGGTGACACTGTCCGTCATAGGGTCCAGATCGGGGTTGGCCGATATCCACTTCTGGACAGCAGCAGAGGATATCCCCAAATTGTTCGCCACCATGGAGTATGCCTCGCTGACTGTGCGGAGAGCTGCGTGCTGCTCGTCCCAGGCTTTGGTAAGCTCTGTTACCTTCCGCCCGTTTCCATCGACGTCCTCTCCCAGGGCCCCGAAGGAAAGAACGTCCAGAGTCCCCTTTACAATGCCCATGACCCCGTCGTACTCGTGCCACTTCACTATGGCCTTGTCGAGCTCCTCCCGGGTGCGTTCAACCCCCTTCCGGATAGAGTCGGGGGACTTGAAGTCGATGTCCTTCTCTATCTCCCGCCTGGCGGCCTTCGCTTCCTTTCCCGCTTCAACCCAAGACAACGCCATGGAAGTAATACCGATGGTAAGCAACGACATCGCCCCCAGAGGGGAGAACAGGGCTGACCCCAACCCAGACAACCCAGCTTTGATGGACGCTATTCCGGCGCTCGCACTTCCGCTAACAGACACCACCTGGCTGAGCCCTTGGCCCATGAGCACCGCACGAGAGGCAACAGCAGCCATCCCCGAACTGATAGCCTCGCCTGCGTATAGAGCTTTAAGGATTCCTGTCTCAACAACGAGCTTTGCGGTGGCTCCGCCAGCCAGCAAAAGACTGGCGACGTACACCCCGCCGATAACGACAGCGGCAGCCTTCACCAACGCTGGGTGGTCCGCTATGAGCCCAGTCGCCATAGATAGCGCCTCGGAAAACATGTTCAATGCAGCTATCGTTCCATACCCGATCAACCCGGCGAACGCAGCAGCGGCAGGACCTAGAGCTCTTACGACCTCTTTGGACACAACGAGTACGTCCCCCCAGATCTGTTCCCAGGCCCGGAAGAGAGGCTGCATCCGGGTCAGAGCTTGCTGCAATGGGCCGAAGCCCGCTGAGGCCAACTTCCCCAGGCTAGTCATGAGAGCGGACATAACAGGGAGCATTTCTACCCCAACGGTGATCGCTGCAGCATTCACCTTGTTCTTGAACACCTCAAACTGAGCAGTTACCGCCTTCATCTGTTCTTTGAGTGCCGCGCGGGTCGCCCCTGCTCTGGCGTCGGCGTCCTCAATTCCTGCCGCCACTTTGATATAGTTCCGGCCTTCGTTCGCCATAAGAGCCAGCGCGCCTCGAGCAGCACGGATCTCCGGGAACCACTTGAGAAGGGTCTCTATGTTTCCCCCCGACGCCACCCGGAGCTTCTCCATAACCGTAGCCAACGAATCCTGCTGCAGCGCTACTACTCCGGACTCGTAGCCGACGTCATTCAAAGCAGCTGCCAGCTCGTCGCTCGGGTCGATCATGGATTGAAGCAGCCGGTTAAGGGACGTTCCCGCCTCCGCCCCGCTGATCCCCGACAGGGTCATCGTGGCGATAGCCGACCCCACTTCATCAATCCCGACGGTGGCCGCCGCAGCAGTACCGACCACATCGCCTATGGTCCCCGCCAACTCCTCAAAGCTGACAACCCCGAGGTTTACGGTCTGGAAGAGAACGTCCGAGACATCCCCCGCCTCTGATGCTTTCCGCCCATAGGCGTTCAGCGTTGCCGTTATCGCTTTGGCCGACACTTCGGTGGTGGTTAGCCCAGCGGAGGCGGCCTCCGCAGATGCCTTGAGAACTCTTAGACCGTCCGCGCCCTGGAACCCCGACGAAGCGATGTCGTACAGCCCCTCAGCGAGTGTCTTAGCGGACTGAGGCAGCTTCGTGCTCATTCCGACGAGGGTTTGGCCCATCGTCTTCAACTCGGCGTCTGAGACCTTCGTGATCGACTGGACGTTCCGCATCTCACGATCGAAGGCGGCAGCCTGCGCTACCGAATACACCAACGCCACTCCTACCGCTACCGCCGCAGCTGCAAACCCCAGCTTCAGAAGGTCGCTGGTTTTCGAGCTGGAGGTTCCCAACCCGTCGACGTCCTTCTTGAAGGACGACACCTCCCGACCTGCGGTGTTCAATGCGCCCTTTAGAGAAGTGGCGTTGCCGGTGAGGATGACGCTCAGGTTATGAACACTCACAACAGCCCCTCCCCCCGCTCGACACGTGCTCTAGCGACTTCAGCTGGGAGCAGGCGGATGTGGATGCCCCGCCCGTTCTCCCCGACGTTGTTGCGTTCGTCTTCCATTCGGCCACAGCCCTCACAGACGACGAGGTCCCCAATGTAGGCATCCAGGTCGTCGTCCCACTCTTCCTTCCTTGTACCACAGCCCTTGCACACCTTCGCCATTTCACGGACATATGCCAGCGCCTTGGAGCGGTCCTCGTCGGACCAAGCAAGGAAGGTTGAGTGGGGCAGGCCAAGGGGGACACAGTAGGAGAGCTCCTCTAGTAGCCCTGGGTCCTGCCAGAGCCTTTTCCCAGCGGGCCAACCTGACTCGTGTTACAGATCTCCATCGCCGCCGAGAACACCACCATGACTTCCGGCAACGTCCACTCGGAGATCAGTTCGTCCGCCTCCTCCGGGGTCATCTTGGGGTCGTCACAACAAGCAGCGATTAACGCAGGAGCGAATGTGTCGGCGTCGTAGGGCGCGTTTACCGAATGTTCCGCTTGAGACTGTGCGTTCTGTTCGTCGGTGGGGGGATGGTTCTCCATCAGCCACTCGTAAGCCTGTCGACCTCGGAGGGTACGGGTGACCCCGTCCTCGTCGTCGTAAGTGACCTCCGGTCGCCGCAGGACCAAGGTTACGGTCGACTCGCCTAGGGCAGCTTTGGCCTCCGCTAGCCGACCCACCGCCTCGGGACGACGAGAGTCATCCTCGGTCAGATCGTCAACTTCGGCCTGGGCCTCTTCGTAGGCGAGAATCGCCTCCGAGTCAAGATAGACCGGGATCCGCCGAACCAGGCCCTTCTTGGACTTCAGCCGGTCTAGGACGGGAACCTTTGTGATCGGTTCGGTAAAACCTGCCATCGGGAGTCCTCTCCTCGGTGGCCCTGAGTTCTGGATGGTTGTAGTCTCTCCGGGGAGGAGAAACCCTACCAGAACCCCGACCTACGAAAGTCCCCGGAATACCTCTGAAGCATAGCCCAAGACTTGGGTGCAGGCTAGCGGCCCACGCTATCGTGTGGGCCGCTAGCCGGGTCTTATGGGTTGACAGCGTTTTGGGTTGGGGTCCCCGTGATGGCGAACTGCACAACGGACTTGGCGTTCGAGTTGTCCAGGGACCACTCGTCGTTGTAGCCGGTGACCTTGATGGGCCACACTTCTGCACGCTTCGCAGCCGTCGCCCCGTACGGCTGGAGGAGGATGAAACCTGAAGTACCCTTCGCCAGAACGGTGCGGATCGTGGTCGAAGTGTCGTCGTCATTGATAGTCAATGACGAATCCGACACCGTGTCCTCACCAGTGATCTGAGATGTGAAGATTGTTGAAAGGTCGGGGACAGGGATCGGGGAGTTTGACAGCTGGAAGCCAGAAATGCCCCCTACACTGGCAGTGAGGTTCGTACCAGCGGAAATCTCCGCCCCCGATGGAGCCGTGGGGGTCGCCACAGCGGGGAGGAACCTGATAATCGAAACACCTCTACGGAAGAACTTTGCCATGGTTTACTCCTTGGGGGCTGTGGTCGACTTGATGGCGTCGGCCAGGGTGGTCATATTGTCGTACTGGGTCGGGTCTACACCCCTGTCAAGAGCGAGCTCATCGAGATCCGCTCGACGCTTGATCACGTCCACGTCCTCCGCCGTCAAATTGGCAGACCTATTGGCTCGGAACAAGAGACCGTGTTGGTACTCCCGAACCTCCTCGTCAGATGCCTCGAGCCACCCCTTGTCCGCAAAGACCTCGGTTAGCGCCCCTCGAGTGATAGGGCCGCCGAGAGATTGGACGTCGGGGTGCTTAATGTAGATGAAGTCTGCCATTTGGCCTCCTGAGAGTTGGTGTAGATGGACTCATCTGGCCTAGACGAATGGACCCAACCCTGCCAGAAAGGTGGGGGCCCACATTTGAGAAGTTATCTCCGGAACAGCCCCTGGGTGACTGAGGTTGTGAATGAGTGGTTGACGGTAACAAGCCCCGTCGCAGGGTCCATAGCGGCAGCGGGGACCGCGATCATACGGTCTCCTGTGGTAGCAGGGACTGAAACTGTGATGTCGGCGATAGCCACCCCAAGGTAGGTTCCCGGAACGACGATAGTCACCACATCTGCGGAACCCCCCGCGTTCTTCACGTGGAGGAACAGGTTATCCGCCGCATCTGGAGCGATGGTGTCCGATGCCGACACTGCAGCGTAGGACGGAGTTGTCCCCGTAACGCTGATCTGCTGGGCCGTCAGGAGAGCCATGAGTACCTCATTCTGTTAAGTGGATACCACGCTGATGCGGTACCGAACGGGGATAGTGTAAATAGTACCTTCAGAAACAACTCCAGGCGAAAATTCGTCTGGAGACCGGTCTATGACCGACATACCCTCCAGGGTTGGGAAGTCGGTTAGGAATCCCCCATACTCGTCCCTAGAAGTAAGCAACCAATTTACCTTGTCCGCAAGCCATTGCGCATGGGCTCGAGTCGCACCCACCGAAGTAACTTGGTACACGAAAGTCGCGTCCTCCTCCGGGGAGCCCAGGGGAGGACCGTCGAAACTTCCTCCTTCGATCGAGTACACAAAGGTGTATCCTTCCCAGAGGATTCCACCGGGAGGAGAACCGTGGTCCCCACAGGGCCGGTTCGTACCCTCAGAAATGAGTGCTCGTAGCGCATCTGTCACCTGCATCAGATCGACCGTTGAATCTTCTCGATAGACTTCAAGAACTGTGGGGCAATCTCGTCGAAGGCTGGGCCCGCGTGAGGGTAAGGAGGCTGATTGTAAACCCTCCCCAAAGAGTCTGCACCAACAAACCCGAACTCCAGACGCCTCCCTTGAGGAGCGTTAGTCCCGTTGGTAGATGTCGTTGTGGGCCCGTCTTGAGAAACCTTGTGAGTCCAAGACCTCCGGTAGTCGCCAGTGGGAGCATTTGGCCCCGGCCTCCCCGACGCCTTCGCCTTAATCCGGGTGTTTAGCAATTGACCGTAGTGGGACACCAACTGAGACACTTCTGCTTCCAGAGTCAGCGCTCTCCCCTGGGTAGCCTGAATAACCCCTAGGTCCCCGAATACTTTCGCCCCTAGGTTCATTGTGGTGTCACGCAAAGGACATAGTTCTCTGAGAAAGAGAACACTCGATCTGGAGGACTCCCTTCTAGAGATACTCCGCCCGGGGTTCCTTCGGGTTGCCGGTCGTTCACCCGCCACGGGGAGGTAGTCGGGAATGCCACTTGAAAGGTTCCTGAGGAAGACCTCGACAACATGGTACGTCGTACCGTGTCCCCGCACCACTCGCACTGCTCCCGGGTCCTGCCTACCGATTCAATTCGGTAGGCGAACCGAGCATCTGAATCAGGAAGACCGAAGGAGCCTTCAAACTGGCCCCCCAGAGAGTACACCACAACCCAAGGCCGTTGAGGATCTATGCTTGGAGCTACCTGGTCCCCGACCGGTACCGCTACGGAACTGGAAAGCATCGACAGAAGAGCAGACGTTATCTCTCGTCGATCTGGCACGGTCATCGTAGCTCCAGCTCCAACCTGCGAGATACCAGGAACGTGGACACCGCCACCGACTTAACCCTGAACACCTTGCCTACCAGCTCCGGGTCACGGTAGGAACTGGTGATAGACATCAGGTCCCCTACCTGAGGCATCGGGGACCCCCAAGGGATAGCGCCTCGGTACGTTCTAGCGTAGACGTCGACCCCGCCTTCCCGCCGTTCGGAAGGCTGAACCCCCTCAGGCGAGACCTTGCAACGTCCGCTGTAGATGTTGATGGTGTCGGGGGCAGGAGGCACAAGCACCCCCGTGACTGGGTCAAGGACGTCATCCGAGAATTGCTCCACGTCACGAGTGATGAGGCAGGTATCATCCATGAGAGCTTCTACCGCCGCGCGGGCGGAGCTGAGGTCAGGCCCCGTCGCCACGAACCAACTCCGAGAGAGCGTTAAGAAAAGCCTGCCCAGTTGTCTCATCTCCCCCGAATCCCCCGATTCGGTCTAGGGCAGCCTTCTCCACCATCCCGGGGTCCAAGCTCTGCAAGAACTGGTGTATCGACTCCCGGAGGTCTACCTCATTCCCCAGCTGGACAGTGACGATGCCTTCCCCCTGGACCGTTCCTTCGCCGAACATCTCCAGGAACACTCGAGGAACACCCCCTGCTTCGTCTTCGATGACAACCCTCCGCACCCGCGTGGTGAGGTCTTCTTCGTTGACGACGACCTTCTTCTTGCTCGGGTTGAGCTCGATGAAGAAGGAGGCTATGCCCATCTCGCAAGCTTACCCTCAAGGTAGGCTTCGAACGTGCCTACTGTTCTTGAGACAGAGAGCCCTCTGATCAAGCTGTACCAAGATGCTTGGGAAAGAGTGGTATCCCAGCAACAAGCTCTTATCGACGATCCGTTGAGAGCAGCCCGGCGAGCCAGGCTAGCCGAGATGAGGGCCTCAATTGAATCCATTATGGAAGAGGTTGAAGCATCCTCCAGAGCCTGGATCGAGAGACGTTTGCCGGCGCTGTATGCAACCGGCGGGACAGTGGGCGCGGAGGCAACGGGGGCTTCTTCCTTCTTGTGGAATTCAATCAGCCAAGAGGCAGTAGAAGAACTCGCGTTCAACCTAATGGACGAGGTCTTGGCGGCGACGAAACATGTAGACGCCACCACCAAGGGTCTAATCCGGGAGATAGCCCGAGCGGAAGGACTGCAGAAGCTGATCGAAGGCAGGACAGCCACCCAGGCAGGTAAAGAGATGAGCAAGTTGATCGCCAAGAAAGGCATCTCCGCAATCGTGTATAGCAACGGAGCCCGGCACGGTCTGGCGGACTACGGAGAGATGCTGGCCCGCACCACAACGGCCAAGGCATACAACATCGGGGTCTTGAACGGGGCTGCCCAGAACGGATGCCAATTCTGGGAAGTCTTTGATGGACCTGACTGCGGATGGTCTACTCACGACTCAGGCGAACTTGCGCTGGGGAAGATAGTCACTCGGGAAGAAGCTCTGTCATACCCTATTTCTCATCCTCGGTGCCGTAGGAGCTTTGGCCCCAGGCCGGACTTGAACGGAACAAGCCCCAGCGGGAATGGCCAAGTCACCCCGGAGCAGGTGGCGGCACAGCGTGCCCAGGACCAAGAGCGGGCTGCGAGGCAGGCTCGAGGGGCTCTTCGCAGGCAACAGCAGCAGTCGGCTCGAGCTGGTAGGGGCCCGAAGAACAGGCTCGAGAAGAGAGCTCAGAAGCTCGAGAAGAGAACAACAAAACCGGACCCCAACACCCCCGTAGGAGTTCGCCAACTGGCGAAACCACAAAGCGCTGTTTCGAAACCGATACCGGCAGATCTAAAGGTTCGAGTGGACCGAACGAACCGTAGAACCATCAACATATCTGGCAAGAAGGTACCGCTAGGCAAGCTGAGTCCGGATGCTCGTAGACAATACCTTTCTAACAAAGAGAAGCTGGATCTAGACAGGTACCAGGAGTTGCGGCGGCAGCCCCGTCGTCAAATACCCAAGAAAGCTGTCTTGGATGCTTCCGAGAAGCAGGATATATACAACTACGCATGGGACTATGAAACATATCTGAAACTGAATAATTCGCTTCGTAGTGGTGGTATAGGAGGGATATCTGGAGACCTCGAACGCTACACCCGCCTGCTGAATAAGTATGAGCTGGACGTGGATGCTACGACCCACCGAGTGATGTTCTTCGACTCCCCCAGCGACATGGATAAGTTCCGTAATCTGAAGGTGGGGGACACCTTGACCGAGCCTGGGTTTATGAGTACTAGTCTAGACCGGGCGAAAGCAGAAGATTTCTTGGGGGACCACAATGTGCAGCTGGAAATCGTGGCCCCTAAAGGAACGAAGGCGATTCACATCGGGGACTCACTGGGGGATAAAGCCTACGACCAGGCCGAGGTACTTTTTCAGAGAGGGACGACCATGGAAGTTCTATCGGTTGTTCGCGACGGCGACACGATTTACTTGAAGGTGCGAGCCATCCAACAACCTGTGTGGTCTTGGGAGGCACCATGATCGTTCTACCACTACCCACCCCAACCCCCTCAATCGAAGCATTCGCTCTGGTGGAGTCCGAATGGGGGTTTGAAATCCCTCTGATGGCGTGCGTTCGAGGGGTAGCGCCCCCCTCTCTCGTTATCGAAGCGAGCCGGAGACTGGCCGAAGCTGCTTCCTCTAACGGTGCGGACGGGGCTCAGGGTCAATGATCCGAACGACGGAGCCTCCGCCACCGAGAGCCGATACGGTCCTCTCCAGGGCGGATATGTTGTCCCCAGTGCTCTGGCCGTACTCCCCCGGGATATTGAAAGAAGCAGGCTGACGCTTCATGTCTGCCAGACGGATCTCCAGTACCTCTAGGATCAGCTCGGGTACGTCGGCGGTGCGGAGGTAGATAGCGTCAAGCTCGGCGTCGGTTGGAGCGTTCCCGACCGCGCGGCGGATGGTTACAAGCTGGTCCGCGGTGAGGGCCATTAGAGCGAGTTGAGAAGCTCGATCTTCTCAGCCTTGGTCAAGTTGGAGGGGAGGTCCACCCCTCGCTCTTCTGCGATCTTGTCGAGCGCTGCGTGGGTTAGGGACTCGTCCAGCAGGTAAGCCTCCTCGAGCTCCTCCTCGAGCTCCTCCTCGAGCTCCTCCTCGAGCTCCTCCTC
>CAZGXN010000015.1:0-4485 GCA_964530135.1 uncultured Bdellovibrionales bacterium
TTTTTGCAAAGTCTGCGCCTGAAATCTTCACAGTACCAATCCAATTTTCTATACCCTCTGATACAGTACTCTGACTATTCCAGTCTTTTGTAATGAATAAAGTTTTTAGCTCTTTACGAGCAGAATAAACACCAGCAGATACACCTGCAGGTCCACCTCCTATTATTGTAAGGTCATAAATCATATAAAATTTCTATTTCAACTTTGATCTTCTCAAAAATGCTGGAACTGCACCCCAATCATCATCTTCTTGAACCTCATTTTTTAAATCCTTTTTCTCTTCAACTTTTTCTTTTGCTATTGGTGCATTTGTATTTGATGGTTGAGAAATTGAATTGAATATTCTGCCTTTTGTTTCTTCTTTCTGTTTATTATCTGGAGCTGAAAAGGGTACCTGCTTTGACTGATTATTTTGATTATCATTTGTTAATACTCCTTCTGGGAATCCAGCAGCAATAACAGTTATCTTTACTTCATTTTTCTTTAATTTATCATCTCTAACTGTACCGAATATAACTTTTGCCTGTGGATCTACTGATTCTGTAATGACTTTTGCTGCATCTTGAATTTCAAACATTGTAAGGTCCTCACCGCCTGCAATAGAGAATAGAACACCTTTTGCGCCGTTTATTGAAACATCTAGAAGTGGGGAATTGATAGCAAGCTTTGCTGCCTCTATTGCTCTATTTTCTCCAGATGCTGAACCAATACCCATAAGAGCAGATCCTGCACTTTCCATAACAGTTCTAATATCAGCAAAGTCTATATTGATAAGTCCTGGAGTAGTAATAAGGTCAGAAATACCCTCTACAGCTTGACGAAGTATTTCATCACACATTGAGAATGCATTTTTTACTGTAGTGTTCTTGTCTATTGTTGTAAGCAATCTATCATTTGGAATTACGATAATAGCATCAACTTCTTTTCTGAGTTCTTCTAATGCTACGTCGGAGATTTTTGATCTTTGTTGTCCTTCAAAGAAAAAAGGTTTTGTTACAACAGCAACTGTTAGAGCTCCTAATTCCTTGGAAATTCTGGCTACAGTAGGACTAGAGCCACTACCAGTACCTCCACCAAGTCCACAAGCTACGAATACCATATCAGCACCCTTTAATGCTTCTTGTACCTCTTCTTTTGTTTCTTCAATCGCTCGTTTTCCCATTTCTGGATTCATTCCTGTACCTAGACCTCTAGTTAAGTTTTTACCAATATGTATTCTTTTCTTTGCTAATGAATGATGTAAATCTTGAGCATCAGTATTAATAGAAATAAAATCAACACCCTTTACCTTTGAGTTGATCATATGGTTTACAGCATTTTTACCAGAGCCACCAACTCCTATAACTTTTATTCTGGCAAAGGCTTCTATTTCAGGGGTAATATTAGGCATGGTCAAATCTTATCAGATACAGAAAATTAGTCAAAATCCTTAAGGTAGGAACTGTTTTAGCCAAATTACTATTTTTTTCCATGCAGTTCCCAATACAATTCCACTATTATCTATTGGCATATCTTCATCTGCGTGCCTACCTAGAATACATAATCCATAAGCCACAGCCCATGTTGAGTCTTTATAGCTTTGTTTTTCTGATAAACCAAGATTTGCAGTACCAATACGTGATGGTAATCTCAATGCTACTTTTGCTAGATCCTCAATATTTGATAATCCAGAACCGCCACCTGTAATAACTATTCCCGCAGGTAATAAACCATTTCTGCCGATCTTTTTTAAATGAGCTTCAATTAATTCAAATATATCTGATAATCTTGCAGAAATAATTTCTTCTAGTTTTTTTCTTGGATATGAACTACCTGTTATTGCACCAATTTTTATTTGCTCTGCTTCTTCTAGGGGCACCTTTAATCCTAATGCAATATCATTTGTAATGTCTGTTGATCCAATAGGGAATATTTCTAATGAAACAGGAATATTGTTTTCAAATACAGCAATAGAAACTGTTTCAGCACCAATATTCGCAAGAATACATCCAGCGATCTTTTGTGCTTTTGTAAGTGTAATTAAGCTTGCTGCAATAGGTGAAGCCATAACATCTTGAACACTTATACCTGCTTCCTCAACAGCTTGAATAATATCATTTAAATGATGCTCCAAACATGTAATATATAATGTTTTAACTTCTAATTTACTTCCTCTCATTCCCTCTGGTTTTCCTAATGCTATTTTTCCATCAATTTTGAAATGTAGTGGAATAGAATGAATTATCTTTTTATTTAATGATGCGCTATTTGGTATATCCTTTTCACATTGTTCTTGAACCTTCTTTATATCTAAAGAAGTTATTTCAGAATCAGCTCTAGAGATTATTACTGAACTTGTATTTACTATACTTGAAAGTCCAATACCACCTATTGATACAAATGCTTTTTTTATTTTTATATTTGCTCTTTTTTCTGCTTCTAGAATGGCTTGTTTAATACTTTCTACAGTGTCTTGAATATTTATAATATATCCATGACGAATACCTCTTGATTCTGCAGTACCGATTCCTAATATTTTTGGAAAACCTTTTTCATTTTTTTCTTTTGAATCAGAAATAACCACCTTGATGTGGTATGTTCCAATATCAATTCCGGTAATTGTATTTCTTGACATCTATAGAAAGAAGTCAGATGCCGAATTGTTTTCGGAAACGAGCTTCTATACTCTCCATTGTACTACCATGATCGAATCCTTTCAAATGAACTAAACCGTGGATAAGTAAAAATCCAAAAAAGTTTTCATAATTTCTATTAAATTTCTTTGCTTCAATTTTTACCATATCAGGATTTATATAAATTTCACCAAAATCATCAGATAAAGGGAAACTCAAAATGTCAGTAGGTTTATTTATTTCTCTATATTCTTTATTTAATTTTTGAATTCCTTTTTTATTGATAATTATAAAAGATAATTCATATTTTTTGCCCAAAATAGCATCCTTCATATCAGCAAAAGCCAAACTTGGAAGCTTGGCTTTTGTGGTGTTTGTAATATTAAAAGTTATATTTGACATTACTTAGAGAAACGAGATGTCTTTTCTTGCATTTTACCTAATTTAATAAGTTCAGTTATTTCTGCTTTTCTTTTTATTGATTTTAATGTCTTCATCTTAGTTTTGTATGAAGATAAATCTCTTTGATTATATCGAAGACTTCTTACTCTAGGGAGTATTCCAGATCCTTGAACTTTCTTTGTAAAACGACGAAGAGTACCCATACTATTCTCTGTGCCATTTCTTGTAACTTCTACATTTATCATAGTTTCAAAATAGTAACATACTGTATATTATTTCTCAAGTCCCTTCATGTATTTTGCTAGCTCTTTTAATGAAACTGTTTCTTGGGCATGTGTATCCATATTTCTAACTATAGCAGTACTATCCATAGCTTCTTTTTTGCCCATAATTATAGAATAGGGGATATTCTTTCTTTCTACCATGGAAACTTGAGCACCAAGTCTATCCTTTGCCAAAGATAAATATAATGGAATTTTAACTTGTCTTAAGTTTTCTATAACACTAAGACTAAGTAATTTTGATTCAAAACCTAATTGAACGAATGATGCAAATGGAGCTTTTGATTTCTTTAATTCTTTCCTTAATTCTGCTTTGCTATTCTTTATTAATATTGAAATACCAACTCCCTGTATTTCTTTTTTATTCCCAATCTTTCTTGATAAACCGTCATATCTAACCCCAACAGCTAGTGTTCTTTGTGTCTTTGATTTCTTATCATTGTCTGAATTAACTATTGTAAATATAGTCTCAGTGCAATATTTACGATTTCCTATCAATGCATTGTTTATTTTGTATGGAATATTTAATGATTCTAAATATTCTAATACCTCTTGAAAATGTATTCTGCTAGATTCAGAAAGGAAATCCATTGATTTTGGTGCTGAGTCATTTATTTCCTTACATTTATCATTTTGACATCCCAAAAGTTCAAATGGATCTTTTTTGAATAATTGTCTGCATTCCGCATGCATATCATTTATATTCTTTTTATAATGTGAAGTTAGTTCTTTAGAAAATCTATTTATGGATTCTTTATCACCAATACTATTTATTTCTACACATATATTTTTATATCCTTCTTCAATCAATATAGCTCTAGCTGTTTGTATTAATGTTGCTTCGGCAATACTTCTAGAATATCCAATTATTTCTAAATCACAGTATCTATTGAATTGATTTGAACTTTTCTTTAATGAACCTTTGAATGGTTCTTTGAAATACATCATAACCGGCTGACTTAATGTATTCATATTTTCTTCTGTATACTTTCTAAGTAAAGATATTTTTTCTTCTACATGTAGTGGAAGATTTTTCTTATCATTTTCATTTTCATCAATATAATCTCCTTCTAATAGGTTCTTGGCATGATCTAAATCTAATTTTTTAATTTCAGGACTTTTAAATGGAAGAAATCCATAATAAATAGGTATTTCTCCTATTTTATCTAGATTTTCATAGGGTATATATT
>CAZGXN010000016.1:0-4306 GCA_964530135.1 uncultured Bdellovibrionales bacterium
ATTTATTATTTGAAGTGTTATTTATTTCTGGATTCATTAACTACAATTATACTATATTTTTAATAAACAAATTGGGAAATTGTGGATAAATGAAACCGTGAGTTGTGCGCACCCATACGGGCACGCTACAAAAATATATTCGTTCCACTCATTATTTTTGTGCGCCGAGCTGGACTCGAACCAGCGATGCCCAAAGGGCCGGAGATTTACAGTCTCCTGGAATAGCCACTATCCGATCGGCGCAAAAATGAACTATCTAATAATGAGTGTAGCAGATTTATTTCTTCAACTCAATATCTGACAATACAAGAGTACTCTCATTTCTCTTTTTCTTCTTTACATCAAAAGTAAATTCACTGTTCTTTATACCAACATTTATAGTCCCTCCTTTTACTACACCCTGAGAAATCATTAATGAAGCAACGGGTGTAAGGATTTTATTTTGTATTAATCTCTTCAATGGTCTAGCTCCATAATGTGGATTGTATCCTTCTTTTGCTAAATAGATCAAAACATCATCTGAAACAATAAGATTTATATCTTTTGATTTCAATCTACCCGCAACAATATCTACTTGTATCTTTACTATCTTCTCTATTGATTCTTTACTCAATATATCAAAGAGAATAATATCATCTACGCGATTTAGAAATTCTGGACGGAAATAATCCTTTAGACTTGTCATAACTTTACTTTTTACTTCATCATAATTTTCATTTTCAATATTTTCTCTAGTATTTATAAAACCAATCTTTTCCATCTTTTCTATATATTGAGCACCAATATTTGATGTCATTACAATAACAGTATTCTTGAAATTTACAGTGCGACCCTTAGAATCAGTTAATCGTCCATTATCAAGAACCTGAAGTAATATATTGAATACTTCTGGATGTGCTTTCTCAATTTCATCAAAAAGAATTACAGAATATGGTCTTCTACGCACAAGCTCAGTAAGCCCTCCACCTTCATCATGTCCTACATATCCAGGAGGTGCACCAATAAGCTTGGATATTGAATGCTTTTCCATAAATTCAGACATATCTACTCTAATCAATGCATTATCATCATTAAATAAGAAATTTGCTAATGCTTTTGTAAGCTCTGTTTTTCCTACACCTGTAGGGCCAAGGAAAATAAATGAACCGATAGGTCTTTGAGGATCTGCTATACCAGCACGAGAACGCTTTATTGTATCTGCAATTTTCTTTACAGCTTCGTCTTGTCCTACAAGTCTTTTCTTCAATTCCTCTTCCATTCTGGATAGTTTATTAGCTTCCTCTTCCATCATTCTTGTAACAGGAATACCAGTCCATCTAGCTACAACTTCAGCAATATCTTGTTCAGTAATTTCTTCCTTTAATATTCTTCTTGAGGATTGCAATTTCTTTAATCTTTTATTCTTTGTTTCCAATTCATTTTCTAAATCTGGAATTTTTCCATAACGAATCTCCGCAGCCTTAGATAGATCAGCCTTTGCTTCTGCAGATTCAGCTTCTATTCTCAATATTTCTAAATCTTTTTTGATTTTCTTTATGCTTGTTATCGTTTCTTTTTCATTTGTCCATTTTAATTCTAATTCTGAAGTACCTTCTTTTAGATCTGCTATTTCTTGCTCTATTTTATGAATGCGAGATTTTGCTTCTTTTGTATTTTCTTTTTTCAAAGCCTCTCTTTCAATTTCCAATCTCATAATCTTTCTTCTTGTTTCTTCAAGTAAAGGAGGCATATTTTCTAAAGAGATTTTCAATGCTGAAGCTGCTTCGTCTATAAGGTCTACAGTTTTATCAGGTAAAAATCTATCTGAAATATATCTACTAGAAAGATTTACAGCTGCAACTATTGCATCATCTGTAATTCTTACGCCGTGATATAGTTCATACTTTTCTTTTAATCCTCTCAAAATAGCAATAGCATCTTCTATTGATGGTTCATTTACATATACAGGCTGAAAACGACGAGTAAGGGCAGGATCTTTCTCTATATGCTTTTGATATTCTCTAAGGGTAGTTGCGCCAATAGCTCTCAATTCACCTCTAGATAATGCAGGCTTTAACATATTTGATGCATCCATAGATCCTTCTGAAGCTCCAGCACCTACAATAGTATGAATTTCATCAATAAAAAGAATTATTTTCCCTTCTGCCCTTTCTACTTCTTTAAGAATATTTTTTAATCTTTCTTCAAATTCTCCTCTATACTTGGTACCAGCGATAAGAGAACCGAGGTCTAATGATACAAGTTCTTTATCTTTCAATGATTCTGGTA
This sequence comes from uncultured Bdellovibrionales bacterium, assembly GCA_964530135.1. Taxonomy (GTDB): domain Bacteria; phylum Patescibacteriota; class Minisyncoccia; order Moranbacterales; family UBA1568; genus SSEF01. The sequence goes on from CAZGXN010000016.1 coordinate 2,269, forward strand.
TATCACCTTGTGCCATACGTATAGCTAGACCCTCTATAATTGCAGTTTTACCCACACCTGCTTCTCCTATAAGAATAGGATTATTCTTTGTTCTTCTAGAGAGAATTTGAATTACTCTCAATATTTCATTATCTCTACCAATAACTGGATCTAATTTATTTTCTTTTGCAAGCTTTGTAAGACTTCTTGCGTATTTTGAAAGAGTTCTGTACTGCTTTGGTTTTTGTTGATCTACAATATTTGATGATTTTAATTCCTCAATAACTTGTATTACATTTGCTCTTTCAATTTTAAATCTTGTAAGAATATCCTTTGCCTGACCTTGCACATCAAATAATGCTACGAATAGATGTTCTGTAGAAATAAATTCATCTTTCATACTCAATGCAACCTTACCCGCTTGTTCCAATACAGAACCAAATTCTGGAGTAATATATACTTGATACGAAGGAGAAAGAGTTTTCCCTGCTTCTGGTGCTTCTATATTTTCCATTATCAAATCTGTAAGAAGTATTACATCTATTTCCAGTCTATCTAGAATAGAAGTAACCATACTTTCTTCTTGTAAAATAAGAGCACACATAAGGTGTAATGGATTTACATGATTTATACCACGCTCAATAGCCAATTCATGTGATCGGCGCAAAACTTCCTTTGCTTTTGTTGTAAAATTTGCTAATGGTGGCATATTATTTTGATTTTCAGCCTTTTTTAGACCTTAATACTAACACATTTGCATGTATTGTAAATAGTGACTTATATTATAATAAAATGTACCATATATCATGGTGAATGTTGAAATGCAGCTACACCTGGATCCTCCTTGGATCGGGTCTGAGAGCCTGATTCATTGCCAGGAATCCTCGAGGGTTTCAACATTCGCAAGAAGCGCATTATGCGTTTAACGCATTTATGCGGACTTCGTGCCGTCAGGTTCAAATCTGACGGCATTATTTTTTTATACTTACATTATTAATTAGAATTTTTTTAATAATATTGATTACTCTCTTTAAATCACCTTTAGAAGTTTTCCTACCAAATGAAAATCTTAATGAATTCCCTGAATTACCATTAATAGCTTTAATTACATAAGATTCATTTTCATCTCTTAAACATGCACTTTTTGTTGAACATTCAATTCCCTTTGCATCCAATTGTAAAACGAAATATTCACTATCAATATTTGGAATAGAAATATTTAATATATGTGGACTTGAATTATTCAAATTTCCATTTACTTTTATTAATGAATTGATCTTTAATAATTCAGATAGAAAATAATTCTTTAAATAAATTATTCTCTCTATTTCTTTTTCTCTGATCTTTTCATTCAATTCTAATGCATATGTGAATCCAGCTATACCAGGAATATTATATGTGCCTTCTCTATTTATTTTAATTGTATTTCTTTTAATAAATAACATTCCAATACCTCTCGGTCCATATACTTTATGAGAATCGAGAGTAATAGAATCAATACCTAATTTTTCTATATATAATGGATAATGTGTAATAGCCTGACATGCATCAATATGAAAGAAAATCTCTTTATTAAATTTCTTTTTTGCATCTCTAATTATCTTTGAAATTTCATTTATAGACTGCAATGTGCCAATTTCATTGTTCACCATAATAATAGAAATTAAATCAGTTTTTTCTGTAATAGAATTCTTTAATATTTCTAGATCTAGAATTCCATTTTCATCAACTGGAATTCTAATAACATTATCTGAAATACTATTTACATAATTAATAATAGATGAATGCTCTATTGAACTTATTATTATATTTTTATTTGTAAAATTATTTAAAATTAAATGATTTGATTCTGTACCACCAGAAGTAAATACTATTTCATCAGAATGTGCATGCAATATATTGGCGATTTTTAATCTAGATTCATCTAAAACTTTCTTTGCATTTACTGCAGAATGATAAAGGGCTGATGGATTGGTATATTCATCTTTTGAATACTTATTCATTATCTTTATTACCCCTTTATCTATAGGTGTAAGTGCCGCATAATCAAGATATATTC
>CAZGXN010000017.1:0-1447 GCA_964530135.1 uncultured Bdellovibrionales bacterium
GCGGTGTCCTCGGCACCACGACCACGGTCCCCATCGCCAATGGTGGTACCAATGCCACCACGATCGGCTCGGCTGGCTCCATCCCGTATTCCACGGGCACCGCCTATGCCTTTTCAGCTGTGGGTACGAGTGGCCAAGCTCTCGTCTCCGGTGGTACGGGTGCTCCCACCTTTTACGCTCCAACGGCGGGTTCCATCCTCTTTGCTGGCACGAGCGGCATCCTGCAGCAGGACAATGCCAACTTCTTCTGGGATGACAATGCCAATCGCCTGGGTATCGGCACGACCACGCCCACCGACCAACTCTCTATCTTTGGTGCGAGTAATTCTATTCGCCTCTCATATGACGCGACCAATTATGCGACCCTTGCAACTGCGAGTACAGGTGTCTTGAATATCACTAGCACCAATGCGACGGAATCCCAATTCCTGGTCGGCAACGGGAGTGCGGTCGATGCTTCAGTGGCGTTTGATGGTGCAACCATTGACTATTATTCTGGTCTCGATCACGGCACTGGTTACTTCATGATCGGCAGCGGGGTGATAGTCGGCAACAGCACCCTCCTGGCTATCGATTCCACTACCGGCCATGTCGGTATCGGTACGGGGACGACGGCTCCAGCGGCACGACTAGATCTCGCCCTTACCTCAACCGCGACAACGGGTGCGAGTGAATATGGCCAGCGCACAGTCGTCTCTGACACCGGCATCGTCACTACCGGCACCGACACCACCTATGGTCTCTCGACCACCGTTACCCGCACTGGTGCGACCGGTGGCACCATCAATAGCTATGGCCAATACACCCTCCTTACTACGGACAATGCTGGTGCTGGTACCAGCACTGCCTATGGTTCTTATATCGATACCGGTACGGCTGGAGCCACCAATGCCGACACTGTCTATGGTCAATACATCAATACCGAATCCAATGCCGGCACTGCCTATGGTCTCTATGTCGATGCGGGGACTGGTGCTGGTACCGAGTATGCTGCGATTCTCTTGAATGGCAATGTCGGTGTCGGCACCGCCACTCCGACCTCGCTCTTCTCAGTTGGCTCCTCCTCTCAGTTCCAGATCAACTCCTCCGGTGCCATAGCTGCCGCAGCCGGCATCACCTCCAGTGGAACGATCACCTTCTCAGGACTCACGGCGGGCGGGGTTGTGAGTGCTGCCGCGGGTACCGGTATTCTTTCGGTCGGAACACTTGGAGCCAGTTCGATCACCGCCGACTCCCTCGACTTCACCGAATTCCAAGATGTCCTCGATCTCGATGCGGCCCTGACACTCAACCAATCAACCAATACCTGGACACAGTCATTTACGGGTACCACGACGACAGGTTTGAGCTATGCCACCAACTCTCTCACCTCCGGTACAGCTCTCGCACTCAGTTCCACCGCTACTGCTTTTACGGGCAGCTTGCAATCCATCACGCTCTCGGGTTC
>CAZGXN010000018.1:0-1234 GCA_964530135.1 uncultured Bdellovibrionales bacterium
CCAGGCTCGACCAGGCTACCGCCGTGGTCTAAACGGGCTCGGATTCGGGGGGGGTTGGGTTCGATTCAGAATGCAAACGGATTTGAGATACGATGTCACTAAATAATTGCATATTGCCTTCGTATATCATGGCGGTCTTAAAAAGACGTATGTCATATTTCTTACCGTCGAGGGCACACTCAAACATTACAGGGCGCGACTCCCCAGAAACGAAACCGTCAGGAGGTGTGTCACAATCACTACCACCAGGCAGTTGATTCATTTTCCAACCGTGCAACCAATACTCTGCTTGTGCGACGGATACTCCGTCGCGCGCGGCCATGTCCACCCACATTTTTCGCATATCCTCTTTTGTGATTTGCACAAGAGCGAGTGCAGCTCCGAGTTTGAGCGCACCACTTTTCAAATAATCTTTCATGTAGTCTGGCATCGCACCAACTGCTAAACGTGATTCAACATACGACACGGAACGTCGCAAAGTTTTTGCAACGTCGGGCACACTCTGATTTGTTTGCTCAATATATTTAGAAATAAATATTGCCTCGTCGACAGGGTCCACGTCTGCACGCTCAAGATTTTCTGCTGCCATGACGGCGAAAGTTTGCTTGTCGTTGAGCTCTCTTACACAGCATTGTATTTTTATTATGCCCGCAATCTTGCACGCACTAAAACGTCGATGTCCTGCAACAACCTCATACCTTCCATTTTTTGGTCGTACAGTAATCGGGTTGATGAGTCCATTTTGTTTTATATTGTCGGCAAGTTCAAATAGATCATTGCGGTCAAGACCTGTACGCATTGCGTGTTCGGGGTCGTCGATTTGGTCGGTAAATATTTCTCTGATGATATCATTCATGATTTTATAAAAATTAAATTTGAGTGTCGTGTGGTTTCATTGCGCGTAGCTCCTCATCTGTAAGACGTCTCACAACAAACTGATTTGCGGAAAAAATAGCATACACAATTTGATCACCACGTTCGAGATTCATCGCTCGCGCGAGTTGTGCGGGTACTACTACCGCGAGCGATGAACCTACCTTTATAACCTTACCTACTTTGATATTTTCCATATTATAATCATTAGTATATGCTCTACCCCACCCCATGTCAAAATGAGTTATCCACAGGTTACGCACTTTCTTAGTTTGCAAATAAAAAAGAAGAGAATATAATGTGGAAAGTACATTACTATTTATAAGAGAAGGGAGTGACGCACAACATTATATTGTGCGAC
>CAZGXN010000019.1:0-1212 GCA_964530135.1 uncultured Bdellovibrionales bacterium
GCAATCCAAAGGATTGCGTCTAATCCGCTGTGGCGTCAGCCCAGCGTTCTTTAGTCAAAAGATATTGCGCCCCCTTTTTGAGAGCTAAAAGAAGAAAGAGCCAGTATGCTCCCACAAAATATAAGATGAGTCTCTTAAGGGAAAGGTGTGTATGTGTTTTCTTATAGCGTAAGAGCATCGCAAGTCCTGCAAATGGATGTTTATTTTTCAGCAGCAGAATAATCATGGAACGAAAATTTTCATATGAGACAGTATAAGATTCGTGGTATTTTTCTTTTGCCTCTTGAAAATTTCCTTGCAGCACTAATGTGATGCAGTCCCCGATGGATTCCTTAGAAGGGGTGAAAACTTCCAAAATGTGGTCATGGGCTAATTCATGTAACGTATGATCATATTTTATTCCATAGAATAAGCCATAATTTCGGTCCAAAAGTTGTATCATGGGTAACTTTTTTGCCCAGTCCGATGTTGCTATCCAACTTATTCCACTGCTGCACCCAACAAGCAGATCACAGTATTTAGTAAGCTCCGCATTTTCCCTAAAAGATAATTCGCTAGCGTCTATGATGTGATTATTTCCAGTTTCAATTTTAGTAGGAGAGCTTAGAATAAAACAGATATCTGGTAAGACTCTAGTGACTAGTTTTGCTACTGACAAGGCGAACTCAATTGTGACATGCTTGGATTGCCCGCTTGTTGGAGAGCACTCGAAAAGAACCACTTTTTTGAAACTTTGTAGGTTGTTTTTCTCAGCAAACAATCTTACATGCTCCACTTCTTCATCGGAAAGACGTACAACAGGGGAAGGGTCTACTGTAATAGGTTTGTTGTAGGCACTTAGAGTTGTCCCTCGTATTGTGCCTTTGAATTGTATCCATCGAGGAGCTATCTGGCTTAGAATGATTTCATCAAACTCCCCCAGCTTTTTTCTCTGAAGAGCTTCTTTTTTGAATCTTTTCCAACCTACCGTAAAGATGTCTCCATAGGTAGGAGGTATTTCCCAGATTTCATCCACATGAGGATTGAGGTTGAGAATCGTTTTATATCGAGTGGCTACTGCCCAGGTTATGTGGCTGTCTGGATAATCATGTTTTATTTGTTTTGCAATGGTTGTGGCGTACAAACAATCACCATAGCTTGCTAGTTGTCCAATAAGGATTTTTTTAGACATTCTGATAGAGGAAGACGAATATAATCTTCATAGGTGACTAT
>CAZGXN010000020.1:0-1118 GCA_964530135.1 uncultured Bdellovibrionales bacterium
GTAACTCTGCGCTGGTTTGCGTTGAAGGCAGGGGTTAGCCCCGCTGGTGGCGGCGCAGGCGGTTCCACTGGCGGCGGCGGCAAGAAGGGTGGCGGCAAGAAAGGCGGCGGTAAGGGCGCACCACCATCAGCCCCGCCATCTGCGCCAAGTGGTTCATTCCGTATTACTTGGAGCACCAGCCGCAAAGATTGGTCCTAGGTTAGTATGTGATGAAGGAGAAGTGATGGTTGATATTCTTGTGCCAATTGCTCGCGTGGTTGACGTTGCGGTGGTCTATGACGACCAAATCCCGATGGACATGCAAGGGCAACTGTCCGGCTCTCTACGGGGGGCGAAGCAGGTGTCAGAGTTCGCCCATGCGGTAGGCCGGGACAGGATGCCGACACAACCGTTGATGGTCTACGGGCCAGACGACTACATGCCCATCCTCGTCGTTGGCGGTGGCGTGACCGAGGCCGCAGAGATGCAGGACCTGGCGGAAGAAGCGTTAGGCAAGCAAGAAGAGAACGTCAAGAAGTACGGCCGGGCGTTCGACTTCGACGATGCCCGCGAGCGTAACGGGATGATTCGTCGTGAGGACTTCGGCAAGGTGCTCTCGGACGCCTTACAGCGCAATGCCGACTACCTGAAGCGGAACCAGGTCACGGACCCCCGAGGACGGGACATGCCACACATGCGAGGAGCCTAGATGTCACGAACCATTACCCCCACAGATCGCCGGTTGAAGGCCAACCGCCAGCAGCCGAACGTCAGGGCGTCGCTCTTGATGAACCAGGCGCGGCAGTCGCAGCCAACCGAGATTGTCTCGGACTACCAGGACGACGACACGAAGGAAAGCGGCGCAACGGCGACCGTCACCCATTCGGCCTACGGGCGCTTCCCGGTTTACAAACTCACGCCCTCCGGGTGTGTCCGCATCGAAGTGAACGCGCAGAGCATCGCTGACGTTCTTTCGCAGGACCACTACTCAGACGTGTGCTTCGACTGCGGGCGGAATGACTGCCTGTACGCCACCACGATCAAGGGCGAGATCCCGACGAACTGGTGTGCCGGCAAGGAGCCCAAGAAGTTCCGCGTCTGCCCGGAGATTTCGTGCCGGAAGCGCATCTACGACTCAC
>CAZGXN010000021.1:0-1013 GCA_964530135.1 uncultured Bdellovibrionales bacterium
CTTTCATCGCAGCCGTTGTCTTGGCCGCGCCCATCTCCGCCCGCACTTCCGCCTCAATCTCCTCGCGGAGCTTCGGGGCGATCTGTTCCCTGACGGCTGCCCGTAGGACATCCATCCGTGCCTGGAACAGTTGCGGGATTCGGTTGGGATCGGAGGGTGGCAAATGCAGAGCGCGTTCCACGGCGGCGGACACTTCCGGCGGCTTGCGCCATTCCGGTGCCTCTTTCGCCACGTACGCATCGAACGCCGACGCATAGGCCGCGTCCTGGTCGTAGAAAGCTGCGTCCGCCTGTTGAGCAGCGATACCCATCAACCACTGCGGAGAAAGGTCGATCTCCTCGCCGTTGTCACGGCGGGTAGCAACGTCCTTTATCACGTTCGTGATCTGCTGGTACGTCTGAACCTGGCGAGCCTTCGCGGATTCGGTAACACGCTGCGTAAACGCTGCCCTGTTGGCCGCATCCTCGGCTGCTTTCTGTGCGTTCTCTGTCTTCTGCCGGAACGATTCGGTAAGCCGCGCCTCAACGTCCTTCAGAGCCTTTTCGTGCTCTTCGCGCGTCAGGGTTACGGGTTCCTTGTCGTCCTCTTCGCTGGCTTCGTCTGAGTCCGTGCCAGTCTCAGAACCGTCCGTTTCCGTGTCTTCCGAAAGCACCGATTCCGGGGATTCTTCAAGAATCTCCGTTGTCGCTTCCGGTTCAGACGCGGTGCCCGGTTCCAACACTGCCGCGTTGCCCTCTGCCATGTCCTGATTCCCTCCCACCGCAGAACGCAAAAAACGCCGCACCCTTTCGGGAACGGCGTGTGATGACGCTCTTGCGGTATTGCTAACGAGCTTATGCCCGTGTGCCCATTATACGGCTTTCATGGAATTGTCAACGCACCGTTACTTCAAAGAACCGCCCACACTTCCGGCACTCCAGAACGATCGGCGTACCATCGGGCGCGCTCACGGGGAACGTGTGCCCATAGGGGCAGCGCACCCGCACCATGACGATGGCCGTCATCTTGACTCC